>JBIITJ010000027.1:0-32023 GCA_044340535.1 Rhodoglobus sp. | reverse complement strand
CATGCGCGAGGTCGCGAGGGAGCACACCGCCGCCCTACGCGGCGAGGTCTCGTAGCGTCCGGAGTTTCGTCTCCAGGTCGGGGCCCTGCGGCACGACGATCACCTCGTCGGCACCGGTGACGGCCACGAGGTCCGCGATGCGCTGCTGGGCGTGGGCGAGATCGCCGATCGCCTGCTGGGAGTTGCGATCGGCGATCCACTCCCGCTCGGCGGCGGAGAAGTCGTAGTTCTCCGCTTCGGCGAGCGTCGGGATGCGTGAGGGTCGCGCGCCCTGCCGCATCCGCACGAAGCCGAGGTTGCCGGGCAGCATCAAACGCTCGGCCTCGGCGGCGTCATCCGCAACCAGGGCGGCAACCGCGACCATCGAGTGCGGCTCGGTGAGCACCACAGACGGGGTGAAGGCCGCGCGGTAGGTCTCGAAGGCGTGCCGGGTGTTGGGGCCGCCCGCGAAGTGGTGGGCGAAAGCGAACGGCAGCCCCATCATGCCGGCAAGCTGCGCGCTGAAGTCGCTTGAGCCGAGCAGCCACATCTCCGGCGAATCGCCAAGACCGGGCACCGCGATGACCCGCGAGCCGATGCCGTTCTCCAAGGGCGGGATGGTGCCGAACCAGGCAAGTAGTTCGAGCACCTGGTTGGGGAAGTCGTCGACGGTCTCGTTGGTCGCTCCCCGGCGCAGCACCGAGGTGGTGAGCGGGTCGGTTCCGGGCGCGCGACCGAGACCCAGGTCGATGCGGTCGCCGTGCAGCGCGGCGAGCGTGCCGAACTGTTCGGCCACCACGAGCGAGGAGTGGTTGGGCAGCATCACTCCACCCGAACCGACGCGGATCGAGCTCGTCGCCGCCGCAATGGCCCCGATGAGCACAGGCGGTGCGGATGACGCGATTGCGGGCATCCCGTGGTGTTCGGCGACCCAGAACCTGCGGTAGCCGAGTTCTTCGGCGACCTGCGCGGTGCGGATGGTCTGGCGCAGCGCCTCCCCGTGGGTCATGCCCTCGTAGACGGAGGCGAGGTCGAGTACGGAGAGTGGAGTTGCCATGCTGGGGCTAACCGCGGGTTGCCTGCGGCAATTCCTTGCGGCGGCGCGTCCAGCCGAGCCACAACATGACGATGCCGCCGACGAGCAGGCCCCAGAATGCCGAGCCGATGCCGAGCACCACGACGCCCGAGGCGACGACGAGGAAGGTGATGATCGCCGTCATGCGGTGCTGGGGTTCTTCGAGCGCATTGACGACACTCGAGATCAGGGCGCCGAGCACGGCAAGGCCCGCGACGGCAGTCACGAGAATCGCGGGCGCGGCGCTCACGAGGGCCACGGCGACGCCTGCCCCGAGGCCGAGCGGGATATACAGCAGGCCGTTGGTGAGCGTGGCGATCCAGCGTTTGTCGCGGTCGGGGTGCGACTCGGGGCCGGACATGATCGCCGCCGTGATCGCCCCGAGGTTGATGGCGTGCCCGCCGAACAGGCTCGCGCCCGCCGAACCGAGACCCGTGCCGACGAGGGCAAAACGGGGGTGGGTCGGATAGTCGAAGGAGCGCAACACGGTGAATCCGGGCACGTTCTGGCCTGCCATCGTCACCACGAACAGCGGAAGGCCGAGGCTCAGGATCGTGAACGGGTCAAAGGTCGGTGCAACGAACACCAGTTGCGGCGCGAGGGAGGCGGTCGAGAGCCAGCCGGTACCCGCCGAGATGAGCACTGCGATGATCGCCACCACCATCGCTGCCGGGACCGCCCAACGCGGGGCGAGCCGGTACAGCACCAGCCAGACGATCACGATGGGGGCCGCAAGTAACGGGAGCGTCGCGACCGCCTCGATCGGCGCGAGACAGATGGGGAACAGCACGCCGGCGAGCATCGCGCTCGCGAGCGGCTTCGGGATGCCCGTGATCGCGCGCCCCATGGCGGGCCACAGTCCGCACAGCACCACGAGGGTCGCGCTGACCAGGAAGGCGCCCACGGCGTCCGAGAACTCGTAGCCGTGGTCTGCCGCCGCCAGCAGCACCGCAGCGCCCGGCGTCGACCAGGCGATCGCCAACGGGATGCGCAGCCAGAGCGCCCCCACCGTGCTCACCACGGCGATTGCGAGGCAGATGGCCAGAAGACCCGAAGTGGCCTCCACATCGCTGGCACCGACCGCCACGAAGGCGGCGATCACGAGCGCAAACGATGACGCAAACCCTGAGATTGCCGCGACAAATCCGGCAGAGATCGGCTGGAGCATCCCGCCAGCCTAGGGGTTGAGCACCCGTCGCATTCGCTCCCACGCCCCAGCCCGCACGTACACCGGCAACTCATCGATCGGGGTCGGTCGGTTCACGAGCTGGCCACCATCGTGCGCTTCTCCCGTGAAGGCATCGACCCAGTCTCCCTCGGGGAGGTAGACCTGCCAGTGCGTCGCCCCGGGCTCGAGCACGGGCGCGACGAGGAGGTCGGCCCCGAGCATCCATTGCAGCGGGTGCTGCCAGACCATCTCGTCGCCGGGGTGGTCAAAGTACAGCGGGCGCATGAGCGGCCGCCCGCTCGCGATGCTGGCCCGGGCCGACTCGGCGAGGTACGGCACCAGCCGCTCGCGCAGGTCGGTGAAGGCCTTGAACACCGGGATCACGCGATCGTCGCCCGTGCGCTCCGCGATGTTCCACGGCGTGCGGTCGCGGGAAGGGGTGCGGTGGTGGTTGAACTCGGAGTGGTACTGCATGATCGGCACGAAGGCGGCAGCCGCCGCCGAGCGCAGGTACAACTCGGCGTCGGGGATGTCGCCCGAGAAGCCCGCGAAGTCCCAGCCCCAGTAGAGGATGCCGCTCGAGGCCGCTGAGAGGCCCGCGAACATCGACCAGCGGAACGCCTCCCAGGTGGAGTTCTCGTCGCCCGCCCAGAAGGCCCCGTGCGCCTGGCTGCCGGTGAACCCGGCGCGGCTGAACGTGACCGGTGCTTTGCCTGCTGAGCGCAGCAGGTCGCCGTAGGCCTTGGCGTAGTGCACCGGGAACAGCCCGTTGGCCTCATCCCCGTGCATCCCGTTCAGGTAGCGCAGGTCGGAGCCCCAGGCGTGCTCTCCCCCGTCGGTCTTGAAGCCGTCGATACCGATCTCTTCGACGAGGTAGCGCCGTCGTTCGGTCCACCACCGCGCCGCGCGCTCATCGGTGAGGTCGGGCATGAGCCCGAGCGGGAACCACCAGCCGCGGTTGCGGTACGGGCGCAGGGTGCCGTCGGGCGCGACCTCCTTCACGAGCACGTCGTCGCGGATCGCGGTGGCCGCGTCAATGGCGACCTGCCCGCGCGGGTGCGGGCGGGTCTTGATCAGCGGGATCTGCCAGAGGTGCAGCCGGATGTCTCGGGCGTGCAGTTCATCGACCATGCCCTTGGGGTCAGGCCACGGGCCGTCGCCCGGGAAGGTGAAGTCGGCGAGCACGTGCGGACCGTCACTCACCTGGTACTCGGCGCCACGCCACGCGGTGAAAGTGCTCTCGTCACTCCAGGCCTCGATCACGACCGAGCCGACCGGGATCTCGTGCTCGCGGTGCGCGTCGACCTGCCGCATCACCTCGGCCTGGGTGTTCCACTCGTTGCCGCTGGCCCAGAGCCGGAACACCCAGTCGGGCAGCTCCGTCGGTCGGCCGACCTCGGCGAGGAACGCGTCGAGCACCTCGGTGGGGGTGCCCTCATAGCGCGCGATCTCGAGCTCGCCGCTCGGCGCAGTGTCAGCTTCGATCCACAGCCGGTCAGCCTGGCTTTCGCCGATGTCGAACCAGACGCGGCGCGAACTGCGCACGTGAAAGCCCCAGCCGGTGCCGCCGACGACATGCGCGAAGGGCATCGGCAGGTAGGTTTTGCGCTCGGCGCCCTGGTTCTTGTACTGCTCGAACACCACCGAGTCCAGACTGGTGCCGCGGTGGTCGAGCGCGTCGTAGCGTTCACCGAAACCGGTGACATGCTCCCCGGGCGCGAGCGGCAGCGCGAAGCGCACGCGGTGGATTCGTTCCCCGTCGTCGAGGGCCGTCACCGAGCCGGGCAGCGCGCCCTCAAGGTCGTGCGCGCGCCAACCGGCCACCCGGGTTTCGTACCAGCGGGTCTTCTGCGATCCGATGAAGCGGTAGCGGATGACCTCGCCCGTCTGAAGCCCGTCCAGCGTCACCGACCAGCCGCCCGATGACCGGGCCAGGCGGGCTTGCGCCGAAGCGAGGTGGCCGCCGTCGACCGCCTGGCCGCGCGAGCGGCGCTGGACAGGGGCGAGCGCCACGGTGACGGGGGCTGCGCCATTGCGGGTGTACTCGAGCGAGACATCCGTCTCCCCCGCCGAGGTCCGCACGCCGAGCACGAGCGGCTCCCCCGCGACGGGGATGACGGGATGCCGCTGCTCGGTGTCAATCGAATAGGGGTGCCCCGAGCCAAACGGACGGTGCCGGATCACGCTGCCACCCCCACACCCAGCTCGGAGGCGAGCCTGAGATACATCGCGTGCGACCACAGCAGCGGGGTGGCGACGGTGCCCCAGCGGTCGATCCACTCCTGCTGCATGGAGGGGTCGAGCAGGTGCGCGTCGACCTGCTCGGGCAGCTCGTTCGCGGCCGTGGCGGTGCTCGCGGCCCAGCGCAGTTGCTCGAAGGCCCTCTCACGATCGCCGGCGGCGGAGAAGGTGAGCCCGAGAAAGCAGCTCAGCAGCGGCCACTGCCCGCCACCGTAGAAAGTGTCGGCGAGATAGCGGTGCACCCCGCCACCCACGTTGAGCTGTTCGTCGATGGCGGCGATGGTGGCCTCGCCGATCGAGCTGTCGGCCGGGAACACGTCGAGCGGGTGGATGACCGCCAGCAGGCTCGCATCGACGGCGGGCGACCCGAGCCACTTGGCGAGGTGCCCCCCGGTGAGCCCTTCGAGGCGGATGAGCGCCCGGATCTCCTGCACGGCAGACCGGGCGGCGAGCGCCCGCGCATCGTCGAGGTAGGGGGCAGCGGCGCCCAGCCCCGCGGCGATGCAGCCGAGCGTTGAGACGTGCACCTCCTCGGCGCGCTCCTCCCACCAGTCGAAGCAGGGGCGCCGCCAGGAGCTCACGAGGTAATCGACGGCAAGCTCGATGGCGGGATGCCACGGCGCAACTTCCACCCCGTGCCGCTTCGCGTGCTCCACCACCGCCCACAGCCAGGTGCCGTAGCCGTCGAGCTGGAAGTCCCACCACTCGTCGGAGCCTTCGTCACCGGCGAAGGTGAACCGGGTGGGCAGCATCCCGGAGTCGGGAACCGGGTTTCCTGCGGCCGCAGCGGCGACGATCGTCTCGATCTGGTCGCGACGCGACACCAGGATGCGCGCACACCAGTCATGGAAGCGGCTGGCCGAATCTGCCTCGCCGTAGGACGAGACCCCGTCGGCGATGAACGCGCCATCGCGGAACCATGAGTACCCGCGGTAGGCAGAGAAGCCGGGGCTTGCCGGGTACGCGCCCGAGGCATCCTGCAGCGAAACGATCGCCTGGAGGCTGCTGTCGGCCAGCGCGGCAAGTTCCGGCAGCGTCCAGTCGCGGCGCGCAACATCGGTCATGGTGTGGTGTCCCTCAAAGTCGTAGTGGGGGTCCCGGGGCGTGTTGCCCCGGGACCCGGTCGTGCTGGTGGCGACTAGCCGCCGATTACTGCGTTGATGCGTTCCTCGGCAGAGTCGAGGGCTTCCTGCACGGTCTTGCGACCGGCCTGCGCCTCGACGAGCTCCTCGCCCATGATGTCCTGCATCTCGGTCTGGCCTTCAGCCACGACGGGCGGCAGCGCGATGCCGTCGAGCGAGTCGAACACGGCCTGGCGGTTGGCCGGCGCGCCCTTCTCGAGGTAGGTCGCCAGCTGCTCCTCGTCGGAGATGGGCGGAAGCTCCCAGCCCGCGTCGAGGCGCGTCTGCACCATGGTGTCGGATGACGTCAGGAACTCTGCCCACTTGGTGGCGGCCTCGATGTTCTCGGAGGTGGCGGAGACCCCGACGGCGTTCGAGAAGACGGCGCTGGCCTGCTCGGTGTTGCCCGGCTCGACCGCGATGTCCCACGTGAAGTCCACGTCGGCGAGGGCGGAGAAGATCCAGATGCCAGAGTGGAGCATCCCGAGCTTGCCGTCCTTGAACAGGTTGGTGTCGAAGTCGGCGGTGCCCTGGCCCTGCTCGATCGTCGGCATCACGGTGCCGCTCTTGTTGACGAGCCACTCGGCAGCCTCGAGGCCTTCGGGGGTGTTGAAGGCGACGGCGGTCTTGTCGTCGTTGAGGAACTCCCCGCCGTTCTGCGCGAGCACCTTGTAGTACTCGTAGAAGCTGATCGGCTGGTGGTCACCCCAGACGCCGGCGGCCTGGTCGGTGATCGCCTCGGCGGCAGCCTGCTCGTCTTCCCAGGTCCAGTCGTTGGTCGGGTAGTCGAGGCCGGCCGCGTCGAAGAGCTCGGCGTTGTAGTAGAGCACGACGTCAGAGAACGAGCTCGGCAGCGCGTAGGAGGTGCCGTCGGTCGAGTAGGCCTCGAGCAGGCTCTCACGGTAGGCGTCGGGGTTCGCGACCTCGAGGGGGGCGAGCACGCCGTTGGCCTGGTATTCGGCGTAGTTGGCGTACTCGAGGTCGAAGACATCCGACACCGTCCCCGCGGCGAGGTCGGTCTGCAGTGCAGTGCCGTAGTCGCCGTACGGGAGGGTGGTGACCTCGACGGTGATGCCGGGGTTCTCGTCTTCGAAGGCGTCGACGATGGCCTGCAGGTTCTCTTCGTTGCCGTCGTTGGAGATGAAGTTGGTGTACGTGACGGTCACTCCGTCATCCTCGGCGGGCGCCGAGCAGCCGGACAGTGCGAGGGCAGCGATGCCCACCATGCCGACCGTTGCCAGTATGCGTTTCATGGTGCTGTATCTCCTTTGATAGTTATCGGGTGGTGCTGTGTACGGCCACGGTGATCACTTGATCCCCGAGCTGGCGACGCCCTGGATGATGTACTTCTGGGCGAAGATGTAGAGCGCAAGCATCGGCAAGATGCTCACGACGGAGCCGGCCATGATGATGTCCCACTCGGTGGTGTACTGCCCCTGCAGGCCGGCGAGGGCAATGGGCAGGGTCTGCAGCTCGGGCTTGCGGAGCACGACGAGCGGCCAGAGGAAGCTGTTCCAGCTGCCCATGAACGAGAAGATCGTGAGGGTCGCCAGCGCCGGCCGGATGTTCGGGAGAATGATCGTCCAGAAGATCCTGAAGTGCCCGGCACCGTCGAGGGTTGCCGCCTCATCGAGTTCGCGCGGAACCTGGTTGATTGCCTGCCGCAGCAGGAAGATGCCGAACGCACTCGCGAAGGTCGGCAGCAGCGCCCCGAGGTAGGTATTGAGCAACCCGAAAGTCTTCAGCTCGACGAACAGCGGAACGATGAGCACCTGCAGCGGGATCATCATCGTCGCGAGGTACACCGCGAACACCGCACCGCGGCCCCGGAACGGCAGCCGGCTGAACGCGTAGGCGGCCGTTGAACTCGTGATGAGTTGGATGATCGTGGTCGTCGCCGCGAGCCCAAAGCTGTTCAGGATGACCCTGCCGAACGGCCTCTCGGCGAACAATCTCTCGTAGGCCTCGAGGCTCGGGTGTTCCGGAATGAGCGCGGGCGTCACGGTCAGTCCGACCCCCGGGCTGATGGACGTGATGACGGTCCACAGGAACGGGAAGAACATGATCGCCGCACCCACCACCACGACTACGTGGAGCGCGATCCAGCCGGCTTTCGTGCGGGCGGGCATCCGTCGCTTGGGCAGTGTGAGCGTTGTCTCAGCCATAGGTGACCCACCTCTTCTGGCCGCGTACCTGCACGAGGGTGATGGCGAGGATGACGATGAAGAGGATCCACGACAGGGCGGAGGCTTCACCGGCCGCGCCGTAGCGGAAGGTGAGGTCGTAGATCTGCTGCACCACCACCTCGCTCGCGCCGTTCGGGCCGCCGCCGGTCATCGCGTAGACCTGGTCGAAGACCTGGAAGCCGTTGATGAGCGAGATCACGAGCACGAAGAAGGTCGAGGGTGACAGCAGCGGCAGGGTGACGCTCGTCAGGCGGCGCCACCAGCCCGCGCCATCGACTTTCGCTGCGTCGTACATGTCGGGATTGATCGCCTGCAGGCCCGCGAGCAGGATGACCATCACGAAGCCGAGGTCTTTCCACGCCGAGGCGATGATGATCGAGGGCATGGCCCAGGTCGGGTCGCTCCACCACCCCGGCCCGTCGATGCCGACGAGGGCGAGCGTGGCGTTCACGATGCCGTTACTGGGGTTCAGCAGCCAACGCCAGACGAGGGCGACCACTATCCAGCTGGTGACAACAGGCAGGAAGTAGATGCCGCGCAGGAATGAGCGACCCTTGAGCGCCGTGTTCAGCGCGAGCGCAAGCGCCAGGCCGCCGACATAGACCAGCGGCAGGTAGCCGACGATGTAGTAGATCGTGTGCAGGAAGACCTCGCCGGTGTGCGGGTCGCTCAGCAGGCTCGTGTAGTTGTCGAGGCCGACGAACTTCATCGCGGAGATCAGGTTCCACTCGTGCAGGCTCACCCAGGCCGCCGCGACCATCGGCCCGAGCACGAAGAGCGCGAGCGGAATGGCGCTCGGCAGCAGGAACGCGAGCACCGTCAGGGTGTAGCGCAGCTTCGTCCCCCGGCGACGAACGGGGCTCGGCGGTGTCGAGGCGGCGCGATCGACGAGGCTGGTCTGCAGGGTTGAGACGCTCATGTGTCGCTGCCCTGGGGTGAGGACTGCTCCACGAGCCGCTCGCGCACGAGCCGGCCCTGGTCGCCGGCGAGACCGTCGGAGTCGAACGGGGTGGCGAGCACGATTGCCGCGGCCCCCTGCGCCCAGCTCTCGTCCTGCCAGGTTTCCACGGCGATGCCGATGCCCCGGCGCGACGGGATGAGCGATGTGCGCAGGGCCGGCTCGAAGCCGTACGACCAGTGCTTCCAGGCGGCGGTACCCTCGCCAAGCACGATCACGATTTCCGGGTCGAGAGTGTGGATGACCCCGGCCAGCGCCCGGCCGAGTCGATGCCCGGCCTCGCTGAAGATCGCCGCGGCCGCCGGGTTCTCGGCGTCCGCTTCGGCCCGGAGCGCGGACATCCCGCTGCCGCCACCGATCACGCCGCGCTCGCGGGCGGTCCGCACGAGCGCCGCCTCCCCGATGAACGATTCGAGGCAACCGCGGTTGCCGCAGCTGCACACGGGTCCGTCTTCGGCGACGGGGATGTGACCGATCTCGCCCGCTCCCCCGGCGTTGCCGCGCAGCACGACCCCGTCGACGACGATGCCCGCGCCCACGCCCGTACCGATCGTGACCACCAGGAAGTTCTCGTGCTGGCGGCCGACGCCGTACAGCCGCTCCGCGACGGCGAGCGCGTTGACGTTGTTCTCGACGAGCACGGGGAGCGAGAATTCGCGGCGCAGCGTCGAGCCGATGGGCACCTGCTGCCAGCCGAGCTGCGAGGAGTCGACGAGCCCGTTGCCCTGGCGGTCGACGCTGCCGGGGACGCCCACGCCGATGCCCAGCAGCGGCTCGTTGGAGCCGCCGGCGATGAATCGGCGCAGCAGGGTGGTCAGGTCGGCGAGCAACGTTGAGGCTGAAGCGTCGAAGGGTTCGCTCGCGCTGCGGCGGACCGTGCCGTCGATCCCGACCTCGACGAAGGCGACGTGGTCGGCGACCACCTTGACGCCAATGGCGCGACCGGCGGACGACACCAGCCCGAGCATCCGGGCCGGTCGCCCGCCCTGTGAGGGCGAGTGCTCGAGTTCGAGCAGCAGGCCGTCGGCGATGAGGTCTTTCGTGAGCGCCGTCATGAGTGCTGGCGAGACGTTGAGTGCGCGGGCGAGGTCTGCCCGGGATGCGGGGCCGTGGGCGCCGAGGTACGCGAGGATCGCCGACCGGTTGACATCGGTGCGAGCTGTGGGACGAAGCGCCATTGGACGAACCCTCGGTTGGTTGGCTGGCCGCTGTCCGCGACCGGCTTTGTTCAGGAGTAAATAAACCATAGAACTATGTACGGCGTCGCGTCAAGCGAGCCTCCCGCCGCTCCACAAAAACGCAGGAGATCCTGGCCGGATGACGTCATCCCGGTGCACAGGACACCGGTGAAGCCGTATCTCCTGCGTTCTTGTTGTGCGGTAGCGCGGGCCTGGGACCCTGAACCGCAGGATGTACTGTCAGAACGGCAATCACTGACGATCGAGGTAACCGGGTGCTAAATCGCACGCGCCAGCGCGGGGGGCTCCTCGCTACCCTGTTCGCGGTCGTCGCGATCGTCTCGGGCCTCGTCGTGGGCGTTGGTGGGTACCTTGCCGAAGCGGAGGCGACCGGCGTGTCGGCCGCGCTGGCAGAGAGTGCGGGGCCCGAAGCGGGGTTCGTGTTCATCCTCGAGCCCGCCGCAGACACCGTCGAGCAGGATGCAGCGGTGCGCGCGCTTTTGGCCCGCGCGTTCCGTGACGGCGGCCGAGACATCCCGCTGACCATTGATCGGTCGGTTGTCGTCGACAAGCCTGTGCCGTTCAGCGCGGCCGACTCCTCTTCTGACCGGGTGATCGTGCAGGGCATCTCGGGGCTCCCGGAACGAGCAACCCTCGTCGACGGCGCGTGGCCCACGTCGCCAACCGAGGTGACCGTGCAGGCTGACGCGGCACAGTTGCTCAACCTCACGGTGGGTGTTCCCCTGACCGTAGGCGACGCCGAGGCCGTCGTGTCGGGAACATGGCGCGCCGACGACCGATTCGACCAGCGCTGGCTCGGCGACCCATACGCGACCGGCGGCACCGACGGCCAGTACGCAGGCCCGATCGTCGTCGACGACGCGTTGTGGGATGCCATCGGGGTTGAGCATCTCGTGCACTGGTCGATCACTCCGATCGGGGAGAAACTGACCGTGCCCGACCTCGGTGCACTGGGTACGGCGTGGCGTGGCATCGGCACGATGGCTGACTCGCAGTCAAACCTCGACGCCAGCACGCTGGAGACCGGCGGGCAGCTCGCCCGCACGCTCAGCGATGTGCGCACGAGCATCGCCGCCCTGCACTCGGTCCAGCCCGTGGCACTGTTGGTGGTTGCGGCCATTGCCCTGGTCGCGCTTCTCGAACTCGCGCGGCTGTTGGCCGGGGTGCGGGCAGCAGAGCACCTCCTGCTGTGGTCGCGAGGCGCGTCGGTCGCTGGCCTTACGGCATTTGCGGCGGTCGAGGCGGCGATAGTCGGCATCGCCGGCGGAGTGGTCGGCGCCGCGGTCGCCAGCGGGATGCTCCAGCTCGCGCTCGCCCGGGACCCCGTCGTCTCAGACCTGCTGCTCGCCCCCATCATCGCGGCGATCGCGACGGCCATCGCATTCGGCGCGACGACCTTTACGGCAGTGCGGGTCTTCGGAAATCGTGGCGCGTCGAACACCGCTGGTCGACTGGCCACCCGGAGCGGGCTCGGTGGGGTGGTCATCCTGGCAATCGCCGCGGGGCTGTCGACCTGGCAGTTGCTGCTGTACGGTTCACCGCTGATTGCCTCGCGGGGAGGCGGCCAACAGGTCGACCCCCTGGCCGTGTCGGCACCCGTCCTGCTGCTGGCGAGCCTGTCGCTGCTGGGGCTTCTCATCGTCCCGTTGTTGGCCCGGCCGGTCGACCGGCACGCACGCCGGACGCCGCGCCTTGCGATGGTCGGCAGAACCCTCACCCGCCGGTTGCGGATGACGACGACGCCGATCATCGTGTGCGCCCTCGCCTTCGGCCAGGTGCTCGTCGCCGCGAGCTACTCCGAAAGCTGGGACCGAACCGATACCGTCTCCCATGATCTCCGCGTCGGCGCGGCCGTGCGGATTGACAAGGGAGGCGTGACGATCGACGCGGCCACGACGGCAGAAGCGGTCGCGAACCCCGGAGTGGACTTCGCAGCGCCCGTGATGCTGTCAACGACGTCTCTCGGCACTTCCTCCGTCGAGCTCATCAGTGTTTCCCGCGAAGCGCTCCGGCGCATCGGCGCCGACCTTCCCGGGCCCGACAGCGGGATCTCCCTCGCCGACGCCATCGCGCCAGCCGAGCCCGCGACACAAGACGACCCGATGCAGCTGGGCGCCTCGGCGCAAGAGCTCAGCATCACGGTAGAGGCGACCGGATTCCAGCAGCCGCCGTCCGTCATCGCCATCCTGACCGACACTCTCGGCGTGCAGGTGCGAGCCCCGCTCGACCCCTCGGCAACGGGCAGCTTCGCGGGCGACGTACCGCCCCTGCCCAACGGCGATGACACCCACTGGCGGGTGTCGGGATTCGAAGTTTCCGTGCCCCGAGGCACCGTCGGCGACGACGAAGCCGCGACGTTCTCACTCACCGGGTTGAGCGTAGACAGCTCTGGACCGATGCTGACCGCAGATGCCTGGACGACAGTGGAGGCCGGCGAGCGGGCGACCTACTTCGAGCCTCTTCCGAACGGGAAGGGTTTCTCGCTCCTGGGGTTCGGGGTGGCTCGAATCCTGCCCCCCGCAGCCGACGCGGTGCTGTCGCCGTCCGTCGTGATCTCGGCCACCGTTGCCGAGCGCACCGGCCTCCAGCCCGGTGACCGCGTCACGGTTGCGGTCGACCACCGCTGGGACCCGTTGCCCGCGATCGTCGGTGCGGTGGTCCCGGTCATCCCGGGTTCCATCGGCGACGACGCCGTGCTGCTCGACGTGGCTGTCATCCAATCGATCCTGTTGCAGGTCGACCCGCTCAGTGCCATGCCGGACGCCCTGTGGCTGGGGGCCGCTGCGCCGGAGGAGACCGCGAGCGAGCTACGGCACGAGCTTCCTGCGGCGTTGCGGATCCAGGCGGCCGGTCCCGATGCGCGCCACGACATGCTGCAGTCCGCATCGACCTCGTTGTGGCTGGGGGCGTTGGGTGCTGCCCTGCTCGCCGTACTTGCCGTGGCAGCAGTAGCGCGCGCCAACCTGGACTCCCGCCGCGGCGAACTGGTCGTGCTGCGCACCCTCGGGGTGCCGGTCGCTCGGCTCGCGGCACTGCGTCGCAGCGAGCTCTCGATCGCTGTGGGCGCAGGGGCGCTCGTGGGCGCCGTTGCTGGCGCAGTGGTGACCATCCTCACGGTGCCTGCGCTCGTGCACGGCGCTGCGCCCGGGTCGTACAGTGCGCTGCCCTCGATGATCGGCGTCTCCGTGCTGCCCCTGGTCGTAGTCTCGGGTATCTTCGGCGCGACCTTAGCGCTCATTATCGCGGTCTACGGTGCCCGGGTTCGCCGGCAGGCGACAAGGCTGTCCGCACGGGAGGTCGAAGAATGAGCCAGCCCCGATTGGGCGCGGGACACCTCATGCTGCGCCCAATGACCTCGGATCCTGTCGCATCGCTGCTGCTTGCGGTGCTCGTCGGAGTGGCAGTGCTCGTGGTCAGTCTCGTACCGCGCGCCCTCGACGCCCTCGGTGAAGCCGAACTGCACCAGGAGCTCAGTTCGGTCACACCGGTGAGGATCGATCTCGGCGGCCTCGCGACGATCGAAAGGCTGGCCGTCGGAAGCCTCGATACCGCCCTGGATCGAGTGGCCGATTCACTTCCCGACATCCCCCTCAGGGTCGGCGCTCCCCTGGGCGATGCACTCGGCACGGTGCAGTGGATCGTCCGGAGCGACCCCTTGGAGACCTCCGCAGCCACGGAGGCGGCCGTCGACATCACGCTGGGCTTCGGGCCCGGTTGGGAAGACCGCGTCAGTTGGGTCGACGGCGGGTCGCCGCCGGCACCCGCCCGCGCCACCACCGACCTCGGCGACGCTGCACCCACCGCAATTGCGCTCTCTGAAGACGCGGCTACCCAGCTCGGGCTCGATGTGGGCGATGAGCTTCCCCTCCTCGCGGGTTCGCTCGAGGTCAGCGGGATCTACCGCATCCTCGACCCCGATGACCCCTACTGGGCCCACCTGCCGGCATTCTCCCACGCGACGGTGACCTTGGGGCCACAGGGGTTGCCGGCCGCGATCACCGCCTCCGCCTACGTCGACCCAGCGGCCGCGGTCGTGGGGCCGGAGGGGAGCCGGCCAGCACGCCTCGAGCTGTGGTATCCGATCATCGTCGACGCGCTGCACTTCACGGATATCGAGGAGGTCTCCGGCCAGGCGAGGCAGATCTCAGCCGCGACCGCCAACCTTGAGACGGGCGAGGAACTGCGCTTCCAGACCGGGCTCGTGGGGGCGAACGGCCGAGTCGCCGAACGAGTGGGCGCGACCAGCGCGCTGCTGTCGCTCGCCGGTTCAGCACCGCTCGGCGTGGTCATCGCCGTGTTGAGCCTGGGCGTCCGCACCGTGATCGGTCGCCGTTCGGATGGCCTGACGCTGGCCTCGGCGCGAGGCGCGAGCCAGGCCCAGCTACGGGTCGCCATGCTTCTCGAAGGCTTGCTGGTCTCGGTGCCCGTCAGCACCGTCGCCATGGTAGCCGCAGCGCTCATCCTGCCCGGAGCAGTCGGCGCCGCGACCTTCGCCCTGCCCGTCATCCTGGCGCTCACCGTGCCGGTGCTGTTCGCGGCGAGCACCTCACCCGGCTCACTGCGGGCCGTCCGTGCCGATCTCGGGCGCGGCTCCCGGCGGGCGCGGCTGATCATCGAGGTGCTCGCGGTCGGCCTTGCCGCCCTGGCCCTGTTCCTCCTCGGCCGTCGCGGGCTCACGGAAACCAGCGGAACCGTCGGCACCGATCCCCTCCTGGCGGCGACCCCCCTGCTGCTCTCCCTCGCGGTCTGTGTGCTCGTGCTGCGGCTCTACCCGATCCCACTGCTCGCCCTGCAACGCGCCGTGCGTGCGCGAAGAGGTGCGGTCGGGATGATCGGGGCCGCCCGCGCGACCCGGGATGCCACGGCCGGCCCAGCCTCGGTGCTCGCGATCGTCGCGGGCGTCGCGGCCGCCCTGTTCTCCCTCATCATGGCCACCACCGTGAGTTCGGGCCTGGCGGCCACCGCGCGCGAGACCGTCGGCGCAGACGTGCGCGTCGAAGCCAGCTATCTCTCGCCTGGCTTCATCGACGCGGTCGCCGCCGTCGGCGGGGTGCGGGATGTCGCGGCGCTCGAGATCGACCCCGACGTGGTGCTGACCGTTGGCCGCAGCGAGGTCCACACCAACCTCGCCTTCGTTGACAGCGCGACGTTCCATTCCGTACGGCCCGACCTCGCGGCGCCTGCGACGGAATTGTCGGACGGGAGCATCCCGTA
Source organism: Rhodoglobus sp. (assembly GCA_044340535.1). Taxonomy (GTDB): domain Bacteria; phylum Actinomycetota; class Actinomycetes; order Actinomycetales; family Microbacteriaceae; genus Rhodoglobus. Next base: position 16,882 of record JBIITJ010000027.1, on the reverse strand, counting down.
CCTGGCTTCAGCCGCGGTGGTCACACGCATCCCGACCGGCACCACGACGATCGACGGCCACCCGGCCGTGCAGGTGGGCACGCTGCCCAGCGGAGGCATCGCAGGGCTTGCCGACTACGCGATAATCATCGACTCCTCCTTCGCGGCCGACCTCCCCGAGGCCGAGGCGATCCCTACCGTGCTGCTCGTCGACGTTGACGCCGGCACCGCGACCGGGCCAGTGGGCAGCGCCATCGCCGCACTCGCCGGCGGTTCGGCCGCCGCCAACGAAAACGACCTGCGGATCGAAACTGCTGACGACGCGATGGCGGCCGCGCTCGCCCGCCCCACGACATCCGCGCTCGCCACCACCCTGATCGCGGCGGGTGTCGTATCGCTCGCGTTGACCCTGCTCGCCATCGTGGTGGGAACGGTCGCCGCGACCGCGACCCGCAACCGCATCCTGGGCGTGCTGAGAATGCTCGGGATGTCGCCGCGCCAGGCCCGTGGCCTGGTCGTGTGGGAGCTTGCCCCCGTTACGGTGTCTGCCCTGGTCGCGGGCACCGCGCTCGGCATAGCCCTGCCGTTCGTGATCAGCTCGGTGCTCGACCTGCGCGCATTCGTCGGCGGTGAAGCACTCGTTGCCCTGGCGATATCACCCGCGCTGGTCGCCGCCGTTGTCGCCGGGTTCGCGCTCGTGGTTGTCGCGGCCGGGGCGATCGGGGTTGCCGTGGCTCGCCGGACCAGCCCCGCCAAGACTGTCAAGATGGGAGCCGAATGAACACTCCACCAGTCGCGCAGATCGAGTGCGCTGATCTCGTGCGGATCTTCGCGTCGGAGGGCGTCGAAGTCCAGGCGCTGCAGGGCCTGAACCTCAGCGTCCAACGCGGTGAACTCACGGCGATCGTGGGCGCGTCGGGATCGGGCAAGTCGACGCTGTTGACCATTCTCTCGGGGCTGGATGTCCCGACTGCAGGCTCGGCGCGGGTGGCGGGACACGACCTGCTCGCCATGAGCACGGCCGAACGCACGCAGTACCGGCGGAGCACCGCGGGGTTCGTCTGGCAGCAGACATCCCGCAACCTCTTGCCGTTCCTGACCATCGCCGAGAACATCGCCCTCGCCCTCGCCGTTGCGAAGCGGCCCCGTCGGGAGCGGGCACCCCGGGTCGCCGAACTGCTCGGGATGCTCGGAATCAGTGACATCGGAGACCGGCGGCCCGCCGAGATGTCCGGCGGGCAGCAACAGCGCGCGGCAATCGCGGTCGCCCTGGCCAATGAGCCCGAAGTGCTGTTCGCCGACGAGCCGACGGGTGAGCTCGACGAGCAGAACTCGGCGCTCGTGCTCGAGACGATGCGCGACGTGAACGAGCGGCTGGGGGTGACCGTCCTCATCGTCACCCACGACACCGGGGTGTCGTCACACGTGCGCCGCACCGTCCACATCCGCGACGGGCGCACCTCCACGGAGGTGCTGCGCAGCACGAGCGTCGACGCCGAGGGCAATGAGCAGCACCTTGCCGAAGAGTTCGCCGTGCTCGACAAAGTCGGCCGACTTCAGCTGCCCCAGGAGTACATCACCGCACTCGGGATGCGCGAGCGCGTGCGCCTCGACCTGGAGGCCGACCACGTCCAGGTGCATCCCAGCACCCCCGACGAACAGGAACGCCCATGAGTACGGTTGCCGTTCGCGCGGAGAACCTCAGCCGCATCTACGGCTCAGGGCCGACCACCACCCACGCCCTCACCGATGCCAGCCTCGAGGTGCACGCCGGCGAACTGGTCGTGCTGCGGGGCCCGTCGGGCTCGGGCAAGACCACGCTGCTCAACCTTCTCGGCGGCCTCGACCGGCCCAGCTCAGGGCAGGTCTGGCTCGGTAATCGCGAACTGACGGGCGCCGACGAGAGCGTGCTGATCGAGTTGCGGCGACACGACCTCGGCTATGTCTTCCAGGGTTTCGCGTTGCTGCCGCTGCTGTCAGCCCGCGAGAACATCGAGATCCCGTTGCGTATCGTCGATACCCCTGCCGCCGAACGGGATGCCCGGGTGACCGAGTTACTCGAACTGGTGGGGCTGTCGGGCCATGCGAACCAGCGCCCCTCAGAACTGTCTGGCGGCCAGCAACAGCGGGTGGGCATTGCCCGCGCACTCGCCAACCGGCCGCGCCTGCTCATCGCCGACGAGCCGACCGGCCAGCTCGACAGCGCCACGGCGGCCTCGATGATGTCGCTGTTCTCCGAGCTGGTGCACGACCAAGGGGTCGCGGCGATCATCTCGACGCACGACCCGAAGATGGCGGAGTTCGCCGACCGGATCCTGGAGATCCACGACGGGAAACTGCAGGCGCGGCACGGGCGGCACCTCGCGGAGTGACCCGCTAGCTCAGGCCGACTTCTCGGCGCGGGCGGGCTTGCGGGGAACGATCGTGGGTGCCGCGTTCTCGAGTACCGCGGCGCGGGTGACGACGACGCGCGCCACATCATCGTCGGAGGGCACGTCGAACATGATCGGCCCGAGCACCTCTTCCATGATGGCGCGCAGGCCGCGGGCACCGGTCTGGCGCAGCACCGCGAGGTCGGCGATCGCCTCGAGGGCGTCGTGGTCGAAGTCGAGCTCGACACCGTCGATCTCGAACATGCGCTGGTACTGGCGCACGAGCGCGTTCTTGGGGCGGGTCAGGATGTCCATGAGCGCGGTCTGGTCGAGCTGGGTGACCGTAGTGACGACGGGCAGGCGCCCGATGAACTCGGGGATCAGCCCGAACTTGTGCAGGTCTTCCGGCAGCACCTCGCTGAACAGGTTCACGTCGTCGCCCTTGCTGTGCAGTGGGGCGCCGAAGCCGATGCCCTTCTTGCCCGCGCGCTGCGAGATGATCTCGTCGAGGCCGGCAAACGCCCCCGCGACGATGAACAGCACGTTGGTGGTGTCGACCTGGATGAACTCCTGGTGGGGGTGCTTGCGGCCACCCTGCGGCGGCACCGAGGCGACGGTGCCTTCGAGGATCTTCAGGAGCGCCTGCTGGACACCTTCGCCCGAGACATCCCGGGTGATCGACGGGTTCTCCGCCTTGCGGGCGATCTTGTCGATCTCGTCGATGTAGATAATGCCGGTCTCGGCCCGCTTGACGTCGTAGTCGGCGGCTTGGATGAGCTTGAGAAGAATGTTCTCGACGTCTTCGCCGACGTAACCCGCTTCGGTCAGCGCCGTGGCGTCGGCGACGGCGAACGGGACGTTGAGGCGCTTCGCGAGGGTCTGCGCGAGGTAGGTCTTGCCACAGCCGGTCGGGCCGATGAGCAGGATGTTCGACTTCGCGATCTCGACATCGTCGATGACGGCGTCGGCCGAGGTGAGGGTGCCACGGGCCCGGATGCGCTTGTAGTGGTTGTACACCGCGACGGAGAGGGCGCGCTTGGCGTGCTCCTGCCCGATGACGTACTCCTCGAGGAAGGAGTAGATCTCTTTGGGCTTCGGGAGGTCGAACTCGCTCGAGACCTCTTCGCCCGCTTCGGCGAGACGCTCTTCGATGATCTCGTTGCAGAGTTCGACGCACTCGTCGCAGATGTACACACCGGGGCCGGCGATCAGCTGCTGCACCTGCTTCTGGCTTTTGCCACAGAAGGAACACTTGAGCAGGTCGGCGCTCTCGCCTATCCGAGCCATCGGTCGTTCCTCTCCCCGGTGAACAGTCGTCACCACGAGCCTAACCCGATCCGGCGACACCGACCGGCACCGACTCCACAGGTGTTGCGGCGCGCCGCCCCGAAGTTGGGCCCACAGCCCCTGTGACAGAATCGTCTGCACGTTGAAGCGACAGGGAGACGCAGTGAATTCGAGGTGGGCACGGGTCGCGCGCGGCACGATCGCCGCCGGGTTCGCCACCTTCGTCGCCGCCTTCTCCCACGTCGTCGCCGGCGGGCAGGTGCCCAGCCTGTTCGGGATGGCCGCCTCCCTCGTCATCTCGACGATGCTCTGCACGATCCTCACCTCACGAGCCCCCTCGCTGTGGCGGTTGGCCGCGTCGGTCGCGCTGAGCCAGGCCTTGTTCCACGCCCTGTTCAGTGGCCTCGGCACCCCTGTCCCCGTCGCGCACGACATGGCGGCGATGGGTGCCGTCACATCCGCCCCGCACCTGCACGCCGACGGCCCGATGTGGGGTGCCCACGCCATCGCCGGGGTAGTGACTCTTGTTGCGCTGCGTTACGCGGAGGGCGTGGTGTGGGGCGCTGCCCAGACGGTTGCCCTGTTCCTGGCGCGGCTGTTCCAGCTGCCGACCGTGCCGCGTCTCGAGCTGCCCGGCAGTGCCCCCGAGGCCGCCGCCCGCCCACTGCGGGCCGCCGCTCCCTTCCTGTCGTCGATGAGTTACCGCGGTCCGCCGCTGGAGCCCCGCACCGTCTGACCGGTGCACGCCCGGGCGCCGCGCGTTGATCCGCTGTGCCCGTGCCGCGAAGCGCGGCATCCTGCTCACAACTTGCCGGGCGCAGTCGCGCCCCTCATCGAAAGAACAGAACAACCCATGAACAAGAACACCTTCACCAAAGCCGCCGTAGCCCTCGGGGCTGGCGCAGTGCTCGCCCTCGCGGTGCCGCTGAGCGCGAGCGCCCACGTCGGGGCCAGCGCCACCTCGACGGCCGCGGGTTCGTACACGATCGTCACCATCAGCGTTCCGCACGGCGTCGACGGCGCACCCACCTCCATCCTCACGATCGACATCCCGGAGAGCATCCTGAGCGTCACCCCGACGGTCAACCCGAACTGGACGATCTCGGAGACGAAGGTTCCGCTCGAGCCTGCCGTCGAAGACCAGACCGAGCGGGTCTCGCAGGTCATCTACACCGCGAAGGATGGCGGGCTCGACGCCCACCAGCGCGACACCTTCGAACTGTCACTGCAGCTGCCCGCGGGCGAGGTCGGCGACGTCGTCGAGTTCGTGACCACGCAGACCAGCCCCGATGGTGAGACGGTCGTGTGGGAGGGTGACGAGGTTCCCTCCGTCACTCTCACTGCGGCGGTCGAGGGCGATGAGCACGGCAACAGCGACGCCCCGACGGATGACCACGCCGATGCGGCCGAGACGAGCGCCGGGGGCGACGATGTGCTCGCCCGCGTGCTCGGCATCGGTGGCCTCGTGCTCGGCGCCGTCGGCCTGGTCTTCGGCATCACCGCGCGTCGCTCAGCGGCCAGCAGCAAGTAGGTCACGGTGAACAGCACACGCACGAGAACCCTGTTCGGCAGTCTCGTCGTCGGCGTGCTGGTCGCCGGGTCTGCGCTGGGGCTCGCCGCGCCGGCGCAGGCCCACAACTACCCGGTGGCCTCCACGCCCGACGAGGGTTCGACCATCACGGAGTTGCCCGACCGGTTCTCCATCACCACCAACGCTCCCCTGCTCGACCTCTCGGGCAACGGCAACGGCTTCGCGCTGCAGGTCGTCGACGCCGAGGGGCAGTACTACGGCGACGGCTGTGTGACGGTGGAAGGGTCATCCGTCTACACGATCGCGGCGCTCGGGGAGGCCGGTGACTACCGGATGCTGTGGCAAGTGGTCTCGGAGGACGCGCACTCCGTCTCCGGCGAAGTGGCGTTCACGTGGAACCCTTCCGACCCAGCCCAGCAGTCGGAAGGGTCAGCGACTCCCCCGGCCTGCGCGGCGGCCGGCGAGGAGCCGGTGCCCGAGGTGGAGACGCCAGCGGCCTACGTCGACAATAGTGACGCACTCTGGATCGGCGGCGCGATCGTGGCCGTGCTTGTGGCGGCGCTCGTGACCTTCCTCGTCCTCAGGCGGGGAACGAAAACGCAGGAGAAATCCGAGTAAGGCGCCGGAAACGACGAAGGACCGCCTCCCTGGGGAAGCGGTCCTTCGTTTTCGGTGATCGAGCGGAGTCGAGATCCGCTACTTGGCGGTGAGCGCCGGGAGGTTCTTGCGGCTCGACAGCACCTGGTCGATGAGGCCGTACTCGACGGCCTCCTCCGCACTCAGGATCTTGTCGCGGTCGATGTCCTTGTGCACTTCCTCCGCCGTGCGGTTGGAGTGCGCCGCGAGGGTCTCCTCGAGCCACTCGCGCATGCGGAGGATCTCACGGGCCTGGATCTCGATGTCGGACGCCTGGCTCGACCCCTCAGAACCACCGGAGGGCTGGTGGATGAGGATGCGCGCGTTCGGCAGCGCGAGGCGCTTGCCCTTCGTTCCACCCGCCGTGATGACCGCGGCTGCCGAAGCGGCCTGGCCCAGCACGACCGTCTGGATGTGCGGGCGGATGTACTGCATCGTGTCGTAGATGGCCGTCATCGCGGTGAACGAGCCACCGGGCGAGTTGATGTACATCACGATGTCGCGGTCCGGGTCCTGGCTTTCGAGCACCAGCAGTTGGGCCATGACGTCGTCAGCCGAGGCGTCGTCGATCTGCACACCGAGGAAGATGATGCGGTCTTCGAAGAGCTTCGCGTACGGGTCCTGGCGCTTGTAGCCGTAGGCCGTGCGCTCCTCGAAGGTGGGCAGGATGTAGCGTGCATCCGCCGTCTTGGCGGTGCCGCCGAAGTTGAAGTTGTCCATGGTCAGTCCTTCTTGCCCGTCGCGTCTTCGTTGGAAACACCCTCGTCGGTACCGCCGCCGCCGACCACGTCGGTGGCGAACTCGCGGAGGTGGTCGACGAAGCCGTACTCGAGGGCCTGCTGGGCGGTGAACCAGTTGTCACGGTCGTTGTCGATGAGGATCTGCTCCACCGTCTTGCCGGTCTGCTCGGCCGTGAGCTCGGCCATCCTCTTCTTCATGTCGAGGATGACGCCCGCCTGGGTCTGGATGTCGGCGGAGGTACCACCGAAGCCACCGGAGGGCTGGTGCAAGAGCACGCGCGCGTTGGGCGTGATGTACCGCTTGCCCTTGGTGCCGGAGGAGAGCAGGAACTGCCCCATCGAGGCGGCGAGGCCGATGCCCACCGTCACGATGTCGTTGGGGACGAACTTCATGGTGTCGTAGATCGCCATGCCCGCGGTGATCGAGCCACCGGGTGAGTTGATGTACAGGAAGATGTCGCGCTTCGGGTCCTCTGCCGCGAGCAACAGGATCTTCGCGCAGATCTCGTTGGCGTTCTCGTCACGCACCTCTGAGCCAAGCCAGATGATGCGGTCCTTGAGGAGTTGGTCGAAAATGCTTGAGACCAATGCCGGTTGGGCCATTGTTAGCGCTCCGTTTCAGTTATCGCTTGGTGTCGAATCTATCGGAGCCCACCGAGCCAGATGGCGCTGTTCGCCGTGGGCAGAGCGGCGCGGCGCGCCTGTGCTTCATCCGCGTGTCTCCCGGGCCAATGTCGGTGCCCGGGGGGAGCATGGATGCATGGCTGACATCGACATCCGCGAACTCCGTGCTTACGAACCGTTCTGCGTCGACTGCGGCGAGACCGGCCCGATCGAGACGAGCGCCTTCCTGGCCTTCGCTTGGGAGCAGGCCCACGACTGCGCCACGGCGGCCCGCACAGCAGAACTCGCCGCCGCTAGCTGAGCCGCACGAACTCGCGCACCGGTGCCGCCACGACCGCGGCGCAGGTGCTGAGCAGGGGCGCCGAGAGCGTTGCGCCGACGGTGATGACCCTTTCCTCCGCATCGTGATCGAGCGTCACCGCCCAGCCGTCGGCGGTGGGACGCTCGTCGCGCACCGTGAAGGCGCCGATGCGGGCATCCCCACTGTCGTCGCGCGCGAACGACTCTGCAGCCTGTGCGACGTTACTCAGGGAGGTCCGCCCCCGCAGGAGCGCGGGTACCACCTCGCCGCGCGCGTGGGCCTCGATGATTCCGGGGGCTTCGGCGGCGGTCATCCGGCCGTAAAGCAGGCCTTCGGGGAAGACGATCATGGTGGCGGCGAAGCGGTCGCCGCCGAGGTGCGAGCACTCCCAGGTCTCGTCGGGGTAGCGTTCGGCGAGCGCGGCGACCACGGGCCGGCCTTTCACGGCGCAGCACTGGTCGTGGCGGGCGTGGGTGCACACGGCGATCACCGGTTCGGTGGAGGGGGCGCCGGTTGACCCGTCGAGCGGCACGTCGAGGAGGTCGGCGGGGTCATCCACGCTCCCCCAGCGCACGGACTCGTGGCCGGGCCGCGCGTCGACGACCGCCCACCGCCAGCGCTGTTGTGGCTGCTGGCGTTCGGGGCGACGGCCGGTCCTGCGGATGGCGAGCGGGCGCATCCGGGCCCCCTCGACGCGGGCGGCGATCGCCCGGCCGAGCGCGGGGTCGAGTCGTGACTGGAAGAACGCGTGCACGCCCCACGGCCCGTCAATCTCGACGAGAAACCAGCGCTCCCCGTAGCCGGCAGTGCCGGCGAGCGGGTCGCCGCGATCGAGGGAGGTGTCGCTGCACGGCATCCAGCCGGTGTCGGTCACGCGATGACCAGGATGCCCTCGCGCACCAGGCGGCGGGAGACGACGAGGGATGACTCGGCGTCGAGCCCCACGAGCGCCGTGGCAGGGGCCGCCACCCCGGCGGCGAGTGACTCGATCGCGTCGCCCGCCTCGACCGGCAGGGTGACGGTGCGGGCACCGAACACGATGTGCACGTGGGTCTCGTCACGCTCGACGGTCGCGCCGAGGCCCCCACGCCAGCGCACGCGAGCGTTCTCCAGGTCACCCAGGAGCTCGACGGTGGAGATGGGTCGCACGGGTTGCGGGCGGGTCAAACCCTGGAGTTTCGCCCGCAGGCTCGCGCCAATTGCCCTGGCGTCGCCTCTGTCGGAAGCGGCTGCGCTGAGCGCCGACACGGTGTCGGCGACAATCGCCGCCAACTCTGCCTCGCCGAGCCCGTCGAACCCGATCGGCAAAGACTCCCGCAGGGCCGGCTTGTCGGCGAGGGAGGCCACGAGCTGCTGCACGACATCCCACCGGGTCAGCGCCGAGACGCCGATGGTGAGGTGGATGGAGGTGCCCCCGAGTGCGGTGGCCGAGTGGATCCAGCCCCGCGGCAGGTAGAGCACGTCGCCCGGCTCGAAGGTCTCGTCGATGACGGGCGTCCCCGCCACCTGCCGCGCAACTGCCTCGGCATGGTCGCTCCAGGGCTGGTCGCGCAGCGGGTCGGGATGCACGGGCTCGTGGATCTGCCAGTGCTTGCTCCCGTGCACCTGGATCACGAACACGTCGTGCACGTCATAGTGCGGATCGAAGCCGCGCGAGGAGGCGGGCGTGATGTAGGCGTTGACCTGCGCTGGATGCCCCAGCTCCTGCACCAGCTGGCGGGTGAACTCCCGCAGCGGCGCCCAGGTGCGGTGCAGCCCTTGGAGCACGAGGGTCGCGCCCGCCGCGAACTCGGCGAGCACCTTGTCGGGGTCGAGCTGGTCGCCCACCTCCGCACCGAACCCCGCGGGGCCGGTGTAGCGCGAGGGCGGCAGCACAGAGCCTTCGTTGGCCATCCGCACGAACGGGGTGCGGATGGCGCGGTCGGCGACGAGCTCGTCGACCGCCTCGATCGAGAACAGGTCAGAGAAGTCCTGGCCGAGGTCGGCCGCGCGGGACAGCAGGGGGCCGCGCCCCCAGTACTCGGCGGCGAACCGCTCCGCCGGGACGGTGATCACACGGGGAAGGGCGGCCCCGACACCGGGACCGCCCTCAGAAACCATGCTCACGCCGAGCCGTCGGCCCCACCGTCGTGGCCTTCGGGGTTCGCGCCGCCGTCAGCGGTACCTTCCCCTGCCGAACCGTCCGCGCCACCGTCGTGGCCGCCTGCGTTGGCTCCGCCGTCAGCGCTGCCTTCGCCCTTGCCTGCGGAGCCGTCGGCCCCGCCGTCGTGGCCGTTCGGGTTGGCCCCGCCGTCTGCGGTGCCTTCGAGCTTGCCGTTATCCGTCGTGCTGATGTCGTCGTCGTTGATTGCCACAGTGACCTCCGAGCCTGGATGAGGGGTGCCGAATGGTGGCCCCTGGTTCAGGCTACAACCGACCTCGACGACGACGGAGTTCCCGGCGAACCCTTCTCAGGCCAGCTGGACCGTGGTAACGCAGGTCGGGTCATCCGCCCGCGTCCCCAGCGGCACCTCAGCACTGCGCTCGCCGTCGTCGATGCGCAGCGTGATGTCGCGATCGGCGGGCAGCCAGAAGTCGAAGTAGCCGTTCTCGAAGGTCGTGACATCCTCATCGACCAGCACCTCACCACTGGCGTCATCGGTGATCGTCACGTGCATCTGCTCCCCCGCCAGTTCACCGGCGCAGGTGGTCAGCGAGTGGTAAAAGCACTCGTGGGTCTCCTCCAGGTAGGGCGCCACCGACAGGTGGAACTGGCCTTCGGGGATCGGCACGCTTACCTCTTGGTTATCGGTGGAGAGCAACAGCTCGTCAACCCTGACCGACGCCAGCAGGCCTTCGGGGCGCTCGGCGAGCGGCTGGGATTCGAGCTGCTCGATAAGGTTCTCCACCCCGTCGGGGGCCGGGATGCCGAACTCCGCCAGTATCGCGTCGGCGTCGGAGCCGAGCCCCACGGACGGGGCCGGATCGCCACCCGCCGTGCACGCGGTGAGGGTGAGCAGGAGCAGTGCGGCGAAACTGGCCGCCGTAGTAGCACGGGTCATGACGACAGCCTGCGGCGGGCGAGCCGGCCCACCCAGTGACTTTGGTCCCGATTCAGCAAGCTCCGAGCAAAGCGGAAGGCCCGCCACAGAGTGACGGGCCTTCGCAACACGCTTGGTTACTTGTGGTCGTGACCGTAGTGCTCGTGGCCCGGCTTGCGGCCGTGGCTGTCCCTGGCGGCACCGTGGTCGTGGCCGTCTGAGGTGCCCTGCAGGTCGGCCGCGGTGACCTCGTCAGAGTCATCCGTGCCGTCGCCGAGCGCTGAAGCGGTGAATGCCGAGACATCCACTGCCTTGCCCTTCGCGTCGACGACCTTCGCCTTGCCGAGCACGACCGCGAGCGCCTTGACGCGCGCGACTTCGGCGATCATGCCGGGGATCTGGCCGTTCTGGTCGAGCACCTGGATGAACTCGCCGGGCTCCATGCCATACTGCGATGCGCCCTGGATGAGGTAGTTGGTGAGTTCGTTCTGGCTGACCTTCACGCCTTCGGCCTCGACGATCGAGTCGAGCAGGATCTGGCTGCGGAACGTCTTCTCGCTCGACTCGGTGACCTCGGCGCGGTGCGTGTCATCGTCGAGGCGGTTCTCGTTCTCGAGGTGACGGTGCACCTCGTCTTCGACCAGCTTCGGCGGAACCGGGATATCGACGGACTTCAGCAGCTCGTCGACGATCTGGTCGCGGGCCTGGGCGCCCTGGGCGAAGGTCTTGGAGCGGGTGACCTGCTCCTTGATGTCGTCCTTGAGCTCTTTGATGGTGTCGAACTGGCTGGCGATCTGGGCGAAGTCGTCATCGGCTTCGGGCAGCTCACGCTCCTTGACGGCCAGCAGCGAGACGCTGATCAGGGCGGTCTCACCCTCGTGGTCGCCGCCGAGCAGCACCGACTCGAAGGTGGTGCTCTCGCCCGCGCTCAGCGAGTCGAGGGCTTCGTCGATGCCTTCGATGAGCTCGCCGGAGCCAACCTCGTACGAGATGCTCGTGGCCGAGTCGACCTCGGTGTCGCCGATCTTGGCAACCAGGTCGAGCTGGGCGAAGTCGCCCTTCTTGGCCGGACGGTCGACGGTGATGAGCGTGCCGAAGCGGCTGCGCAGCGAGTCGAGCTCGTCCTTGATGTCGTCGGCGGTGACCTTGGCCTCGTCAACCGTGAGGGTCAGGCCGTCGTACTTCGGCAGGTCGAACTCGGGGCGCACGTCGACCTCGACGGTCAGCTCCAGGTCGCCGGAGAAGTCTTTGATCTCGGGCCAGGTCTTGATGTCGGCCTCGGGGCGACCGAGCACGCGGATCTTCTCCTCGGTGACCGCCTGGCGGTAGAACTTGTCCATGCCGTCACTGACGGCGTGGTTGAGCACCTCTTCGCGGCCGACGCGCTGGTCGATGAGCTGCGGCGGAACCTTGCCCTTGCGGAAGCCGGGGATGTTCACCTGCGAACCGATGTGCTCGTAGGCGTGCTTGATGCTCGGCTGAAGTTCCTCAGGGGTGACTGAGATGTTGAGCTTGACGCGGGTGGGGGTCAGCTTCTCAACGGTGGTCTTCACGTTGTGGTTCTCCTGTGTCTGTGGTCGTGGTGGTGCTGTCGGGGCGACAGGATTCGAACCTGCGGCCTCTCGGTCCCAAACCGAGCGCTCTACCAAGCTGAGCTACGCCCCGGGCCGTACGGTGACTCGGCCGCGAAAAGGCCTTGGCAAGTCTACCTGCACGAATACACCCTACGGATGCCCAGAAAATCAGCCCTCAGCGAGCACGATCACCCGGTCACCCGGCGCGAAGGCCATCGTGTGGCTCTTGACCGGGTTGACCGTGACGCCGTATCCGCGGTCGCTGTTGTGGGCATCCGCCGCCACCCGGTAGCCGATGGCGGTCTCGCCGCGACGGCGCGCCGCCTCCAGCACCGTGTAGAAGTCGACGCTCTGCCCGGGCGTGATGTACTGCTCGACCGGGTTCAGGTAGACCTCGCTGCCGACGCTCGAGAAGAGCCCGTCGAACACCGCGGTGAGCTGCTTGTTCTCGGAGACCTGCGACAGCAGCAGGCTGATCAGTTTGTCGCTGACGATGAAGTCGTCGGCGTTGGTGACTTCGGCGAGCTCGCGGTTGCGGTCATCCAGCATCTCGCTGACGATGTTGAGGTCGATGCCAGCGCGCTCCTCGATGTCGCGCAGCTGGAGCAGCGTGATGAGCGTCTTGCCGTCGGCGCGCTGCGGGTCCAGCCCCTCCTTGTATGCCAGCACGATGATGTGGTCGAAGGTGGCGACCTTGAGGCCGTCGAGGAGCGCGCGGCTCGTGGCATCCCCTCGCTGGAAGGTGATGTCGAGGTTCGCGAACTTCGGGAAGTCGGGCTTGTCGACCTCGGCGAGCACAGTCACGACGGAGCCTGCGGGAACGTACTCGTCGAGCTCTTTGAGCATGCCCATGAGGCCGGGGTTGTAGCCGAGCACGAGTGTGCGCTCCGGTGCGGGGGCGGCGACCTTCGTCGTGCTGATGGCCGACTCGTCGATGGCGCCGACCGGGCCGAGCCTGATCGTGGAATCGTCCTCGGCGATCACGATGAGCTGGTCGCCGGCCTCGTAGCGCGCCTCAGGGCTGGGGTTGAGCTGCACGACGCCCGCCTTGACCATGCCCATGACGGCGGAGGTGGCGAAGGCCAGCTGGGTCTCGAAGTAGCTCTTGCCGTAGAGGGAGGGCTGTTCGGTGAAGTAGATCTCATCGCCGTCGAAGTCGAGCAGCTCGGAGTACACGACGCTCAGGCCGCTCTGGCGGCAGCTCTGCACGGTGATGCGGTTGATGACGTCGGTGCCGAGAATCCAGTGCGCTTCGTCTTTGCCGACGAGCCGGGCCGCTTCCAGGCTCGACTCCCGGTCGAGTTCGCCGACGATGTGGTACCGCGCCTCGGTGCGGTGCGGGTTGTTGGTGAGGGCGAGGGCGGTCTTGATGACATCGGAGTCGGGGTCTTCGGAGCCTTCGGGCGCAAGCAGCATGATGCTGCGGGCGGCGTGCGGGTTGCTGATTTCGAGGTCGACCAGGTCCATCGGGTTGCCGCTGCGACAAATGATCTTCGTCTTGCCGGTCTTGCCAACCTTGGCGAAGATCTCGTCCTCCATCTCCACCTTGTCTTTGTCGGCGAGGATGACGATCGCCGACTTGCCCCGCGACTCGTTGGCGGTGACGATCTCACCGATGATCGGGAAGATCTTGCTGCTCCACCCGAGGATGAGCGTGTGGTCGGTTTCGAGCACCTTCGAGCGGCCCTTGCGCAGGTCTTCGACTTTGGAGTCGAATGCGCCGGAGATGATGCCAATGAGACTCGCCACGATGATGAGGCCGCCGATGGTGATGACGAGCATCAGGATGCGGAACGGCCAGCCCTCGTCGCCGCCCATGGTTCCCGGGTCAAGGGTGCGCATGAGGTTGCCCCACAGGGTGTCCAGCGGCTCAGTTTTGTCGTTGTTGTTGGGGTACTGGCCGAACAGGGTGAGGAACTGCACCAGCCCGAACACGACGAGCACGAGCACGATGGTGGCAAGCCCGAGGAGCGCCATGAGGGCGATGGGGCCGCGCGCCATCCAGTTGTCGAACCAGTAGCGGAAACGCTCGCCAAACGTGGGCTTGTTCATGGGGTCCTTCGGGTAAGGCGGGCCGACGGTATATCGGCGCAACAGCACAAGAGTGCCACACCCAGGCCGCCCCATGACACCACTCCGGGGGACACGCTCCGGGATGTCTCGGCAGCCGCCTCCCGCACGAGTCGGGTACAGTATTCCTCGGCTGTGCGGGTCGTCTTCGACCGGCCTCCGGGGATGTAGCTCAATGGTAGAGCTTCAGTCTTCCAAACTGACTACGCGGGTTCGATTCCCGTCATCCCCTCGAAACAGCAAACGGGTCGGGCCCTCTGGGGCTCGACCCGTTTGCTATTTCGAAAAAGGTGGAGCGAATCGAATGGGCCCCCGCTGAGCAGTCCGGACCGTTTGCGGAGCCTGCGGAGCAAACGGGTAGGCGGCTCAGTAGGGGATCCCGTCATCCGCTCGAAATTAGAGAAACCCCGCTCAGAAGCCGATCCGCATGAGATCGAGTCGGGACCAGCGGCCTACTCGAATCGAAATTTAGCCGCGCCCACCGACGACTCGGCCCGCTTCGATGAACGCATCGAGGTCGTCGGGATCGAACCGCACGAAGCGCCCGAGCTTCACATAGGGCACCCGGCGCTCACGCACGAGGCGACGCACGAAGTGGTCTGAGCTGGTGAGATGGTCGGTGGCCCCGGCGACATCGAGCGGGGGGCGTCGGGGCTTAGCGCTGGTGTTCGTCATGGTGTCTTCTACGCACATGCGGCGTGTAAAACTAGGGATCAGACGATAGGAGGGTCGTATCGCATCCCCGTAGCTGGGACGCTCTGCCCGGTCATTGCTTTCTTGAGTTGCTCGTAGGTGTTCCACTCAAATCGAATCACGTCGTCCGGGATGTCGATGTACCCGCCGTTCTCGTCAGGCCCAACGCGCACTGCGTGCTCAAAACGGTCGAAGAGCGGTGCACGATTCGAGATGAACCAGAAGTACGAGAACCTGTCGGGAACAGCGTCAATGAGCGCGTGGAGGTCTCCTGTCCCGGGGTCGCTGATGTACTCCGGCGGTGCCGCGTCGAACATGTCCGCGACCTCTTCGAGGATGCCGCGCATCAACCACACCGCGTAGAGCGCAGCGAGCAAAACGGCGTGACGGTCGTAGCGCTGCTGAAGCCCGATGGCGGTTCCGCCTAGGTGATGATTCGACATCTCGTGTAGGTCTCGGGCCGCTTCGTGCGTCGGGTGGAGGAACTGTCCTAGGAATGTGTAGTGCGACTCGATTCGCTCAACCTCGACGGGCGTTGCTAGCTCGTTGAGCTGGAGGAATGTCAAGATTGCTCCCCACGAGAGGTAGTAGTCGTATCTGAACTTCGCTTCGCGTTTGTGCTTCTGGCTCGCCTCCTTGAGAACTTTCATCCCTTCGTAGTTAGACGGGAACCACAGGAGCGAGCCGTCGTCTTTGAGTCGATGCTGCTCAGGCCGGAAGTCCTGAAAATGGAAGTAGTGCATCGGCACGATGACTTCCGGCTCACCGCTCGCTATGGGTCCCTCGAAAAGCCACATGATCTGTCGGGAGCGTCCCGGATGCTCCATCACGCGCAGGCAGTTGAGCCACTCGCCCTTGGCGTGGTGCTTCGCCAGCTCGTCCTGCTTCTCCCTGAGGGCCGCACGCCACTCCTCGCCAGTGCGTCGCCGCGACTCCTCCACCAGCACGTGGTGGCGACCCCGGACCATAAGACGAAGGAGTTGGAGGTGCTCAAGCAGCGAGCGAGACAGTCCGAGCGCGTCCGCGATCTTGTCGTTTCTGATGAGCAAGAGCAGCGATGAGACAGTCTCCGCCCGCACGTTGGTGTAATCGAGGATCTCCGAGAAGTACTGCCATTGCGACTCCCCGACCTTCGGCTTGTCGCTGAAGTCGAGATAGGTCCCGAGCATCTCCTCGACAAGAAGAAGGGCAGCTTCAATCTCGGCCTCCACCCGAGCGGCGCGGGCGTCATTGGGCATGCGGCGAAGCTACACCTTCGCGGCGGAGCCGGACGGCGAGTCAGCTCGTGCGTCGAGCCATTCCGGATGAAAAGGCCTGCACTACCGGCACTGCGAAAACAACGGCCGCCTCAGCAGCCGCCTGTGTAATCGCGAGGTCCGGGTCGGGGTCTCCGCCATGCCGGTCAGCCTGTCCTGACCAGAGCATCTGTAACTGGCCTAGCAAGACGGAGGCGCTCGTCGCGCGGTCGTCCTCTCTCGCGAAGGGTAGCGACCAGTCTCCATCAGCTCGGATCTTCCCGATCATCTTGCCGAGAGTCGCACTGGCGTCGTTGGGTGAGATCTGCGGCTTCATTGCATCTTCAATCGCCTTGATGGCGAGCGAGTACGCTTTGGAAGGGTCAGGCTCAATGCCGAAAGCGGCAGTCCAAGCTTTGGCCAGGCGCTCTCCAGCGTGACCGGAGGATGCCATGACACTTTCCCCCGCCACTCGCACCCCCTCAGGGAGCCGCTGCACCAGTCCCGGCTTACCAAGACGCTCCCCAACCGTCCACAACGACCCTGCTTCGCTAAGCATCGTCTCCAGATCAGCGGTGGGCGCACCCTCGCTTAGAAAATAGTCCGCGATCCGAAGGTCTCTGCCCGGTTCGTGACCTGCGACTCCCTTGACCCAAGCCACCCCTTGGTCGAGGTCGGTGCCGGTATACGGAACGGCAATCTTCAACCGGCGTTCGATACGTCGGAGTTCAGTGACATTGAAGAGACTCACGTATCTGGTGTTCGCACCGTAGATGCCGTTAGCAGACACGCGATTCGTGAATCGGTTCCGCATCCAGTC
>JBIITJ010000026.1:0-32145 GCA_044340535.1 Rhodoglobus sp. | reverse complement strand
TGTTGCCAGTTGGTCGTCGCTGGGCTGGTTGGGGACGATCCCGGTGATCGAGTAGCTGTCGCCCTCGGTGAGGGGGGCAATCACCGCCGCGCCGCCGGACACATCGTTGTAGTAGAAGGCGTCCCGGAGCGTTGTGGCCCGCCCACCGCCGAACTCGACAGCCTCAAACTTGCCGACGGTCGGCACCCACACCCCGTTGTAGCCGACGACCGTGACATCCATCGTCACTTGCTCGCCGCTGACCGCAGACTGGTCGAAACTCGAGGGGACGCGGGTAAATGACCCGGAGAGGCTCGACACGGTGTCGCTGCCTACGCTGTAGACCACACCGTCATAGCTGTCGAGGGTCGCGAGACGGATGCGCGTACCCTCGGGGAGCTCATTGACCTGGAACAGCACCGACTCAACGGTCCCCGATTGCCAGTAGCTTCGGAAGCCCGAGAGCGGGCTGACATAGTTGCGCGGGTCGAACGGCAGCTCGATGCTCGTTCGCAGCACGGTGCGATCCACGGCGGGAGGAACGGCGGCCACCGCGGCCACGGCAGCGCCCGAGGCAATGGCCAGTACCACGGCAGCGGCGAGCACGGCACGGATACCCGCCCACCCCGTCTCGGTCACCGGGCGCCCATCACCCGCCCTGACGGCGAGCGCCCTGACCGCGCGGCGGCGACGGTACCAGCGGAACCAGACCAGCCAGAACAACACGACGACCAGGAGGGCGATGGGCGCGACGAGCGGACGATCGGGGTAGTTGGGACCGAGAGCGGTACCCGCGATGAAGAGCAGGATCGGCGACAGCACGGCAAGCTCACCGTGCCGGGCGCGCAAGGCAACGCTCAAGCCGATGACCGTCAGGCCCAGAACAAGAACGAGAGCGGGAACGAGGAGCGCTTCGTAGTCGCCGACAGGGAGGCTGATGGTCAGCAGCTGCTTCCAGCCCAGTGCCACACCGGTGACCAGGTCGACGGCACCCTCCAGGGTCGGAAGCACGCCATACTGAGCCTCCGTGGGCACGGCGACCGGCACGCCCACTACGAGGAACGCCAGGATTGTGGCCAGCAGTACCGTCAGGGACGACCAGCGGTAGACCGCACCGAGAATCGAGATGATCGAACCCACTGCGAGGCTCACCGCAACGAGAATCACGAACTCGGCGCTGCGATAGACGGGCCACAGTGTGAGCGCGGCCGTGGCGATGCTCAGCCAGAGCATCGCGGTGTTGGCGGCGATTACCCCCACGCCGGGGCGCGCGGGCACCGACCTACCGGTTGTGCTCACGCTGCCGCCGATCGGGCCAGGGACTTCTGGAGGTCTTCGAGATAGCCGATCGTCAGCACGCTCAAGCCAGCCACCCGGCGCAGGCCAGGGGTCCTGTCGGGGTTGCACACCACCGCCACGACCTCGACCCCGACGGGGAACTTGGTCGAGGCGGCACGGAGCTCCTGGGGCGTGGCCCCGGATCCGCAGACCAGGAACGCGACAGACACGCCGCTGACCTGCTCACCGGTGACCCGGGCCACATCGGTTATCGCCAACGCCGTCTCCGCGCGCTCGACGATCGCGAGGTCATCGAGCAGGCGCGAGCGACTCAGGGTCGAGAGCACCCGCACCGCGAACACTTTGCGCTTGGCAAATTCGGGGGTCCGCTCGCTGGCAACGACGGTCACCGACCGGGCATCTCTGATGGCCCGGGAACCGAGCGAGCCTGCGACACTCACTGCCATTTCGAACTCGTCATCGTCGGCGTAGTCCGAGGTGGCGAGGCTCAGCGCGATCACGAGATGGCTGCGGCGGGTCTCCTCAAACTGGCGCACCATGTACGTACCGGTGCGGGCCGTCGACTTCCAGTGGATGTAGCGGCGCTCGTCCCCGGGAGCGTACTCACGTAGCGCGTGGAACGAGACGTCATTATTCGACAGGTCGCGGGTGGGATTGCCTTCGAGGTCACGAATGAGGCCGGTGCTCATGCTCGGGATGCTGATGGTGCGCGGGTGGACGAACAACTCCCTGGTGTCGGTCCAGACCAGTTCGCGCCGCACCACCCCGATGGGGTCCGCTCGGACGGTACGGACCGGACCGACGGGGACGACCCCGCGGCGATTCGTGGGGATGACGAACTCATGGGTGAATGTCGCCCCGCGGGCGAGCCCCGGGAGCGCTGCCTCGGCGAGCCCGTCACCCACCGGCACCTCGACACTCACGCCAAAGGTCCTGCGACGTGCGGGGTTGCTCAAAACGACTTCGCCGAGGGCGGGCTCCCCCACCACGACCCGGCTGTGCGGCACCCGCAGGTCAATTGCCAGGCCGCTGCGGCCAATGAGATAGACCGCCGCGACAACCACGATTGCGACGAGCGCGAACCCCACCACGAGCAACTCCACCCACCCCACGCCGTAGCCGAACCCGAGGCTCAGCGGGATGAGCGCGAAAATGGCCCAGCCCAACGGCGTGACGACCGATGCCACGCGGGCAAATCCCCGCACCAGGACCACGCTCACCGCCCGCGCGAGGCGCACCGTCGCGATGACAGCATCTGCTAACACCCCGGTGCGGTTGCCGACGATCCTGGTCCGCGCGTTCGTCAGGCCCTTCGTGCCGGTCGTGAAGTGCGCGTCGGTTCTCACCCCCGATGTCGTCTGGCGGCTGGAGCTGGCCGTTTTTCGTGACTGTCGGGAATCGTCGTTCGTGCGGGGAGCCATCACACGGCTTGCCTGTCACTCGGCGGTGGCGTCTCAATCAGGATCTGGCTGACGATGCTCGACGCGGTGACGCCGTCGAACTCCGCCTCAGGATCGATGACGAGACGGTGCGCGAGTACAGGCTCGGTGAGGGCCTTGACGTCATCCGGCACGACGTAGTGGCGCCCGCTGGCGGCGGCCAGGGTCTTGGCGGTGCGGATGAGGGCCAGTGCACCGCGGACGCTGGCTCCGAGGCGGACCTCAGTGGCGGTGCGGGTCGCCTCCACGATTCGCCCGACATAGTCATTGATCGTGGGGTCGACGTGGACGGTGCGGGCCAGGTTGGCCATCTCAACGACGACGTCCGCGGTCACGATGGGGGGCACAGCAGCCTCATGGGCCTTCACGCCGGCACCCTCGAGAATGCGCACCGTGGAGGCGTGGTCGGGGTACCCGATCGATGCCTTGAGGATAAACCGGTCGAGCTGGGCTTCGGGGAGTCGGTACGTGCCCGCCTGTTCGATGGGATTCTGGGTCGCAATCACCATGAACGGCGCCCCCACGGGGTGGCTGATGCCGTCAACCGTCACGCGGGCCTCCTCCATCACTTCGAGGAGCGCCGACTGGGTCTTCGGGCTGGCCCGGTTGATCTCATCCGCGAGCACGATGTTCGCGAAGATGGGCCCCTGGTGGAACTCGAAGTCCGAGGTGGACTGGTTGTAGATGCTGACCCCCGTGATGTCACCGGGCAGCAGGTCGGGGGTGAACTGGATGCGGTTGTTCGTGCCTGCAACGCTCTGGGCCATGGCGCGGGCGAACGATGTCTTGCCCGTCCCCGGATAGTCCTCGAGCAGGAGGTGGCCGTCGCTGAAGAGCGCAGTGAAGCCGAGCCTGATGACAAAGGTCTTGCCGAGGAGCACCTGGTCAACATTGGCGACCAGCCGGTTGAAAATACCGGAGAACCAGGTGGCCTGTTCGGGAGTCATGGTCATGCTGGAGTCCTAGTCATAGTCGAAACCGCTGTAGCTGGTGGTGTACTGCGTGTCGTTGGCTGTCACGCGGATAGTCAGGGTCGGCGTCTCCGCCAGGCTGGCGGTCGCCTCGCAGAACATGTCGGTGCCCGCGGGAACGAACGTACCGGGAGTCGGGCCGCAGGCGTACTCGACGACGGCGTGTGGCGGCCAGCCGGTCCAGCTGAAGGTGCCGTTGTTGTTGAGCAAGTCTCCCGAGCCGACGAACGCCAGCCCCCTCACGTTCACGTCAACGGGGGTCCCGAGTGGGAAAGTGTTCGACCAGGTCGACTGGCACAACGGCACGGAATCGTACGACCGGCAGGCCTGCACCTGCACGCCGACATCCTGGCCGTATTGCCAGGCATCCGCGGTGAGGAATGAGCCAAGCGATACCGGGCCGTACTCGGTGGCCGGAACACCGGCACCAATGAGGCGGTACCTGATGGTGTAGTCGGAAGTGAGGCTTGCGCCCCCCATCGCACCGCCGGTGATCGTGTAGTCGTAGCGACCAGCGCCATTGAGGGAGGGACCGGACTTGGTGATGCTCGTCACCACAGCCGGCGGCGTGCGGGCGATGACGACCGGGCTCGCGGTGCACCCCTGGCCGTTTGAGGCAAACACCACGAGCGAGTAGGTCTCATTCGGGGAGCGCCCGCTGAAGGTCGCCGATGTTCCCGTGCCCGCCGAGATCAGGGAGGCGCCGTTGGCCGAAATCGTCCCGTCAGCAGAGCAACTCGGGGCCGTTCCGGTATAGGCAGCAGCGGTGTAGCTCGAAATTGGGCGGCCGTTCTCCGCGAACACCCCAGCCCAGTCCATGGCAATCGTGGTGTCGCTTGTCGCGGTGGCGCTCGGGGACGATACGGCGATCGGGGGGCCCGCGGGGATGTCTGACCGGGGGTCACTCGTGTTCCAGACCGACAGGGCCGTGTACGCGGAGTTGCGGGGACTGATCGTGAAGGTCACCGCAACGCCGTTGTCCAGCGACCAGCCGGCGGAGGTCGTCGACCAGGTGCACGTGCCCCCGCCGCATGACGAAGGGCTGACATCGGTACTGAAGCCCCCGACCGTTACGACGTACCGGTCGACAGCACTTCCGCCGGAGGGTGTGGTGACGGCGTTCCAACTCAGCTGCAACCCGCGATCGAGAGGCTCGGAGCTGATGGCGGTGGGGGCGGGCGGGATGACATCAGACCACACCTGCCCGGAGAGGCCCGCTGGCTCCGATGCACCGATCGAGTTGACGGCCACCACGGCGACGGTCACCGCATTCTCGGGGCCGTTGCCGGGGGTCCTGATGTCGCAGGTCGTACCCGTGCATTCGGTCGTGGAGATGACGGTAGAACCCTGCGAGGCCGTGACCCGGTACCCCGTGATGGGCGAGTTATTGGCGGCACCCGCGTTCCACCGCAGGGTGATCGAACGGTCACCGAAGCCCGTCGGGGCGAGGTTGGCGATGGGATCCGGCCGATCCTGCACCGATACGGTGACGGAACCCCAGACGTATCGGCTCGAGTCGTTGGTGGAATCCGCCACTTGGTACTGCAGCGTGATATCGCCGGGTGCCGCCGACTGGTCCACGGTCGCGGTCAACCTGCTGTTGTCGGCGCTCGGCTGGATGCGGACCCCGGCGGGAAGGCTTGTGCCGTCAAGACCACGGATGGCAACCACCCTCAGCGGCACGGCCGGGAAGGGGTTGGTGGCCTGGTCGTTGGCAAGGACATCGATGGTGGTCGTTCCGCCGCGCGCGGCAACACCGGTGTCCGGCGCCGCGATGGCCAGGGGTCGAGTGGATGCCACCACCCTCAGGTCAATACGTCCGGCGCCACCCTCGTTGAGGTCGTCGCGCACCGTCAAGGTCGCCGTGGTGGTGGACCCCTTGACGGCGTCGTCGTTGGCGCGAAGAGTCAGGACGCTCCCATTGAGGGCGTACTCAAAACCGACGGGGGCGGGGCTGAGCATCGAATACACGAGCTCGTCCAGGTCATCGTCGTAAGGGTAAGTGGTGAGGTTGAGAAGTTCGATACGCCGTTCCTGGCCCGGCTCGAACTCGAGCACGGCGCCATCAAACACGGGAGGCTGGTTGGCGCGTGCAGAGACAGTGATCGGCAGCACGATGATCGCTGTGCGGCCTGCGGGATCGGTTGCCGATACCCCGTCGGTGACCTCAAATGAGATTGAGGCCGGCCCGAAGTACTTGTCCGCCGAGGTGAAAACAAGCGTGTCGCTGTCGACAACAAGCGAGTCACCGTTGGCATGGGTCGCCTTCACGCTGCTCGTGTCGGTGAGCATCACCTGCTTGCCGCCGACCGCGATGACGTAGTCGTTGATGGGGATGACGAGCGCCTCTTCGCTGCTGACCCGGAGTGCCGGCGCACGACGGTCGATTTGCGGGAGCGCGTCATCAAGGCCCGGCACACGGATGAACGCGTAGCTGAACACCGTCGAATCATCCGGGTGAGTCACCCGGAACGGGATGATCTGGCTGACGTTCTCGATGGTGACGACGATCCGCTTGTTCGCGGTGACCTGGGCAACATCGCCGTAGCCCGGGTACACGGACAAGCCCAGCGAGCGAGTGTCACCGTCAGCGAAGAACACGTTGGCGAGGACATCGACGGTCACGGTGTCGCGATCGAGCACGTCAGAAAGGGTCAACACCGTGTCGGTGGCGACGGGATAGGAGAGCGGCGCATCCTCATCGACGGACACCCTGATGAAGTTCTGGCTCGTGCCGCCCTTGTCATTCTGGATCGTGTACGTCACGGCGTAGTCGCCGGGGATGCTCGGGGGCGTGATATCCACCACGTCACCGATGATCTCGGCGGTCGTGATTTCATCGGTCGGCACCGCTGACACGATCGTCAAGGGGCTGCCATCAGGGTCGGAGTCGTTGGCCAGGGCCTGGACCGAAACCGTGACGCCGGGCCGGACCTGCACGTCGTCGACGATCGCGACGGGGTTGCGGGCACCCTCCAGCCGGGGGCTGATGCCGACCCTGACCGTTCCGGTGGCCCTCGCACCGAGGGAATCGATGACGGTGTAGTTGAACGTGTCGGTACCGGTGGAGTAGCCACCGGCCTCGTAGACGATCGTGTCAGCTTCGACAGAAGTCACGGAGCCCTTTTCCGGGCTGGTGGCCTGGCCGAGCAGCTGCACCGAGTCACCGTCGGGATCGATCCCGGTCAGCGGAATGCGGATCCGCACGGTCTCGCCTGCGATCACCCGCGCCGTTACCGTCTCTGGCACCGGTGCGTTGTTGGTGTCGACGTCGGCCTCGCGCACGGCAATCCTCACCAGCGCCGTGGCCGCCTGCCCGTCTGGCCCCGTGACCCGGTAGGCCGCCGTGAAGTTACCCGTCTTGTCCGGGGCCAGATAGCGCAACACCCGGCCGGAGGCGAAGAGCAGCCCGGAGTCCTCAGGAAGCTCCTGGTCGAGCTTCGGCTCCAGGGTCAGGTCGAGACCATCCGGATGCTCATCATTGTCGAGAACCGGGATGTCGATGGCTTCACCCACCCGCACTGTGACCGTGTCATCGTTGGCGATCGGGGGCTGGATGCGCGCCAACGGAGGGATCTGGACGACGGTGATAACGCCTTCCGCCTCTGCAAGGCCGTTGCTGATCCGGTAGTTGAAGGTGACCGGCCCGTTGTCGAGTGGGGCGTCGATGCTGACCCGCACGATGCGCTGGTCCAGCACCTCCGCCCGCACGCCCGAGCCGGACGCGAGATTCATGACACCCGTGACCACGAGTACGCCGCCCGCCGGGTCATGGTCGGTCGCCGTGACGTCGATCCGCTGGTTCTGCAGCATCCTGACGAACACCGTCTTGGGCACCGTGACCGGTCGTGTGGCGGGGTCGGCGGGCGCCGTGACATCCACTCGCACGACCCCGGTTGCGGTGATTGCACCGTCGGTGACCACGTACTCCAGGTAGTGGCTGCGCACCTGGTCGCTCGTGAAACGGAAGGTTCCCGTGTCGTAGCTCGGCACAATCGTGACGCCGGTCTTCGAGGGCACACTGTTGAGGCGGAGAACTCCTGACCCACCCCTGACATGCTCAAGCGGGGAGATCGTGACCTCCTGTCCTGCCTGGACGAGAACGACAAAAGGATCGGGAGTGATCGGCACTTCGCCGACCGGTCGCACCGTCACCGAGACGCTGCCTGCCCCTTCGGCACTCCCATCCGAGACCACGAGCGAGATCACTTTGAGGTCTCCGCCCGTACCCGAGTCCGAATACACGATCGTGCCCTCGGCCTTGTAGGTCACGGCGTCGGGCGCGGGCACGGAGGCGGACGTGAGGTAGAAGGCATCGCCGTCGGGGTCGATCCAGTCCCCGAGCACCTGGGTCGTCACTCGGCCTGCCGCGGCAACGGCCGCCTTCGTGTTGCGCACCTGCACCGGTGCCGAGTTCTCGTCGGGCTGGCGGACCGTCACCGTGACCGTCGCTGAAGCACTGCCGCCGCGACCGTCGGTGATCGTGTACGGGAAAACCACCTGCCCGCTGGTTCCCGGGGCGAGGGTGAGCTGGATCTGTTGTCGTTCGTTGATGAGGTCGAGCCGACCGATGGTGCTGTCGATCGGGGTGATGTCGCTAATTACGAGCACATCCCCGTTGGGGTCGTAGTCGTTCAGCAGGACCGGGATAACCGTGGCACGCCCCGGCCTGGCCCCAAATGCGTCGTTGACGGCGACGGGCGGGAGCTGGACCTTCTCCACCTCCGGTGGCACGTCGTCGTTGTTCTCCTGCTCTTGCTGCTCGTCCTCGTCCTGGGTGATGAGCTGGTCCCAGTTGTTGATGAGCTCGCCCTCGCGCTGCACCGCCCAGGCTTCGCCCGTGCGACGGTCGTTGAGCACCGCCCGGGTTCCGTTGGCCATGAACGTGAGGGTCGCGCTGCCCGCCATCTCATCGAGGGACAGGGATGTGCCGCTATCGCCATCCGCGAGGCAGCGGCGCCAGGCATCCCCGTTGGTCCAGGCGGCAAACTCGCAGCCTTCGAGCACGAGTGGCCTGGCCGCGGCACCCGACTGGTCGGCGGTGAGCCCGACGGCCGCAGCCCCGCTCAGGGGCACGCTCACGAGCCCGCCATTATGGGCTACCAGCACCCGGTCGCCCCCGGTGCTCGGCCACTGCAGTTGGGCGCTCGCGCCGCTGTCGATCAGGCCGGAGAGGTCAACCGTGCGCCCCTCGAGGTACAGCAACAGGTCGTCAGGATCGAGCACGGCCCAGGTGCCCGCCACCGAGGTGACTGCCAGGTCGCCGGCACCCGCGACCGTGAGCGTCTGCACGTCTTCCGCCGCGTCCGTGACCGTGGCATCGAGGCTGTAAAGCTCGGCCTTTGATGGCGAGTACGCGAACATCAAGCCCGCCGGATCGACACTCACCACGGCGTCGGCGCCGAGGCTCAGCGACGACTCGGACTCGGCATCGAACTGCGCGAAGCTTGCCCACGGCACGATCCAGACTTCGCCCGTGCCCTGCTCGAAAACGACAACGTCGTTCCCCGCAAGAAAGACCTCGGGCTGGTTCGGTGGCAGGGGAACGCTTTCCAGCACCTGCGAGCTGGCCGGGTCGACGACATCCGCCTTGCTGCCCGCCCTGTCGAACAGCAGCACATTCTCGCCGGCCTGGAGCACGTCGACATCGTTGCCCGCTGTCGTGACGACCGTATTGAGCTCAAGCACCTCGGTGTTGGCGCGACCGATGGCCTGCTGGGCACTGTTGGCGACCCACACCGAACCATCGCCGAGGTCGATCCGCTGGGCGGTGTAGCCCGTCGATACGATGGCGACGGCCGCGACAACGGAGGCGATGACGAGACCGCTGATCGCACTGGCCACCGTTGACGGGTGCGACCTCATCCACCTTCTAAACACCGGCTACCGTCATTCCGGAATGTCCGCGCAGGCTTCGTTGCTCTCGGCGCCGAGCTTGCCTTCGCGGTTGACCCGGACGGTCAGGCAGACCTGCTCCCCCGGTTCGGCGTCGACGGTGAACTGCGCGCTGCGCTGGATGCTTGACTCGGCGGTACTCGTGAGGATCTGGTACGAGTCGGTGTCATCGATCCCCGGGTCGTCCCAGGTGAAAGTCACGGTGTCACCGGTGACCGACGAGGCGATGTCTGACACCGTCGGGATTTCGGTCGACGTCGAACGGACCAGCACGATCGCGGCAGTAACGCCGAGGCCGATCACCAGCACGGCGGCGGCAACGAGCCCCCACGCGAGCGCGCGGAAGCCCCGGCCCGGCTCCGCCGCCTCCGCGGCCGTTTCGCTGGCACCGGTCTCACGAACAATCGTGCCGAGGCCGCTGTAGGCGGTGTCGACCGGGGCTCCCCTACGGCGGCGGCGGCGCTGGGCCACGGAAGAGGACGGCGCGCGGGAGGAACGGATGCGGGTGCGGTCTTCAAGATCGGCCACCGTGGCGAGCGCCCAGTCATCCCGGACCACTTCGATGGGAGTCTGGGGCACTCCGATCTCGGACTCGACCGCCTGCAGCTCGCGGACCAGCTCGAGCACGCTCGCCTGGCGGTTCTCAGGCCGCCGCGACATGGCCCGCTGTAAGGCACGTTCCAGGGTTGCAGGCACGTCGCTGCGCCCAATGGCAGAGGGCTTGGCCTTCTCGATCCGCGCGATCAGGTCGCTCGCCTTGTTGGAGTCGCCGGGCTGCTCGAACGGCGAACGCCCCGCGAGCAGCGAGTACACGGTCGCGGCATACGACCAGACCTCGCTGGCAATGGTGCCCGCCGTCTCGTCCATGAGCACCTCGGGTGCCGACCATGGGATCGACATGCCCACGGCCTCGAGATTCTCGGACTCGCCGAGGGTGGCAGCAATGCCGAAATCACTGAGGACGGGATGACCGTAGGCGGTCAGCAGGATGTTGGAGGGCTTGATATCACGGTGCAGGACGCCGGACCGGTGCGCCGTCTCGATAGCGCTGCCGATCTTGACGGCGATGCGAAGCACCTCGGGGACCGGGATGCGTTCGGCACGATACCGCTGGCTGAGCGCGGAGGAGCACAGTTCCATCACGAGATAGGGCCGGCCGTCCGATGACACGCTCGCCTGGTACACCGTGAGAATCGAGGGGTGCGCGCTGAGCTGGGCCATCAGGTTGGCCTCGGCCTGGAACATCTGGCGAACCTGGTCGTTGACCACTTCGCTCAGCATGACCTTGACCGCAACCTGGCGCCGCGGCATGTTCTGCTCGTACAGGAACACGTCGGCGAATCCACCAGAGCCCAGCACATGGATGTGGGAGAAGCCCGGCAGCGCAGGCGGCGGGGACGGCAATCTGCGCGCCACAACTACCCCCAAACCTCTCGATGGAATCCTCCATTCTAGGCAGGTGCCCGAACGCGGCCCCTCGTTACACCCCCGAACGGGGGGCACGCCACGATCCCCCATTCACAGGGGTAAGGAAAGCTGCTATGAGCGGCGGTGACGCGGCGCGGTGTCTTCGATGTCGACCAGCGCTGGGGCGTCAAGCACGTCGACGACGATCGCCGTCACGTTGTCCCTGCCCCCGGCAGCGAGGGCCGCATCGACGAGTGCTCCCGCGGTTTCTTCGGGGCTCAGGCCCGCAGCCAGGTGGAGGCGGAGACGGTCATCCGTCACTTCTTTCGTCAGCCCGTCCGAGCACACGAGCAGCCGCAGGCCGGTGCGGGCCGGCAGCATCCAGAAGTCTGCGAAGGGCTGCGCGTTGAACCCCACGGCCCGCGTGATGATGTTGCTGTCGGGGTGGTGTTCCGCTTCGGCCCGGGTGAGGGCACCTGACTCGACCATCTCCTGGACCACCGAATGGTCGACCGTGACCTGGACCAGCTCGTTGCCCTCGAACGCGTAGACCCTGCTGTCGCCGATATTGAAGACGGCGAAGTATGGGTCGTCGTCCTGAAGGGTCATGACCGCGCCCGTGACGGTGGTGCCGACCCCCAGTTCGCTGTCCCCGGAGATGCTCGTGATGTCTGCGGTCGCGCGCTCGAGGGCACGTTCGACGGTGCGCGGCGCCATGAAGTCTGAGCTGACGATCTCGGCGAGGCGCTCGACGACTGCCGCGCTGGCGAGATCCCCCGCAGAGTGACCGCCCATCCCATCGGCGACCGCAAAAAGCGGCGACTTCGCGACGAAGCTGTCTTCGTTGGCGGCACGCCGTCGACCGGTATCGGTCACGGCCGCCCAGGCCAGGGTTACTGTCGCGTCAGGGCGTCCCGGGATCGCTACGGTCAGGCCAGCATTGCTGCTGCCAATTTCGGTCACGACTGCCTCTCTTGCCGGGAATCACCCGGGCTGCGCGTGGGACTGTGCATGGGAAGGACCTGGAGGATGTTCTCGTCACCAATATCCACCAGCGTGCCGGGCGAGACGACGACCGACTCGCCCTGGAGCAGTTTCCGTGGCGCGCCGCCCGGCAGCGTGACGACCGTGCCGTTGGTGGTCCGCAGGTCGGTGACGATGACGGATGAACCGAGCTGCCGCACCTCGAGGTGGGTTGCCGACACCTCCCGCAGTGGCGATGGAACCCGCACGAGCCGTGACACCTCCCCACCGGTGATCCTGGGCGCGGTGGGACGACGCCCGATGTAAGAGGGAACATCGAGCGGTATCGCCTCGGAGGCAGAACTGATTCGGTAGCTGTATGACGCCAGG
This sequence comes from Rhodoglobus sp., assembly GCA_044340535.1. GTDB lineage: Bacteria > Actinomycetota > Actinomycetes > Actinomycetales > Microbacteriaceae > Rhodoglobus. Next base: position 19,802 of record JBIITJ010000026.1, on the reverse strand, counting down.
CGTGGCGCCGCTTCCGGCACCGGCGCAGCGTGCGTCGACACCGTACGAGGGGCGTCATGCCGCTCGCGGCCGTCACGAATGACCGTGTCCGCGTCATCAGGGCCGAGCACAGGAGCCGCACCGTGCCGAGTCACCAGGCGCGTGTCGTCACGGTCCTCTGTCACCGGCCCATCCTACGCTCGGGGGCGCGGCAACTTGCCAGCGAGAACGCCCATGTCTACATTGTAAACATTGGAGGTGCTGGTGCTGCCCGCTCTCTCCCCACCACCACTTCCCCGTCCCTTCCTGAGCGGAGACGCATGACCATCCCAGATCCCGCGTCCCGCGACACGGCGGAGGGCGCTGTCGACCACGAAAAGTCGACAAGCCCAGACCCGACAAGCCCAGACCCGACAAACGCAGACTCGACAAACGCAGACTCGACAAGCCCAGCGCGCCCGCATTGGAAGCGCGACATCGTCATCTTCCTCACCAGCCAGACCATCTCGCTGTTCGGGTCGATGCTCGTGCAGTACGCCGTCATGTGGCACCTCACGCTCACCACCAAGTCCGGCGGTGTCCTCGCCCTCGCCGCGTTGTTCGGATTCCTGCCCCAGGCGATTGTCTCCATCTTCGGCGGCGTCTGGGCCGACCGGGTCAACCGCAAGCTCCTCATCATCGGTGCCGATGCCGCCATCGCAACGGCGACCCTCGTGCTCGCCCTGCTGATGCTCTCCGGGGTCGAATCGTTGTGGCTGATCCTGCTGGCCCTGGCCGTACGGTCGACGGGTGCGGGAATCCAGATGCCAGCGGTCTCGGCCCTCGTGCCCCAGATCACGCCAACGGAGCACCTCATGCGGGTCAACGGAATCCTCGGATCGGTGCAGTCGGCGATGGCGCTCCTGGCTCCTGCGGCCGCAGGGCTGATCTACGCCTCCTACTCGATCGTGTCGATCTTCTTCATCGACGTCGTCACGGCCGTCATCGGTATCGGCCTCTTCGCGACCCTGGCCATCCCGACCATCGTGCGCACGGAGCAGACCGGTTACTTCACCGACCTCGTTGAGGGCGTGCGCTATATCGCGCACCACGCCTTCGTGCGCTGGCTGATGCTGCTGTTCGGCATCATCTTCCTGCTCACCGTTGCACCCTCCTACCTGACCCCGCTCATGGTCGCCCGCAGCTTCGGCGACGAAGTCTGGAAACTCACGGTGCTCGAGCTGTGCTTCAGCGTGGGCATGGTCATCGGTGGTGTCGTGATCGCCGTCTGGGGTGGCAGTCGCAACCGGGTTGCCCTTATCGTCGGCTCGTCCCCGATCTTCGGGGTGCTGTCGATCGCGATGGGACTCTCGACGAACCTCATCGTGTTCTTCGCCCTGATGGGTATCGTCGGCCTCGCCGTTCCGTTCTTCTCCACCCCGACGATGACCCTGCTGCAGGAGACCGTCGAACCGGAGCGGCAGGGACGGGTGTTCGGGTTCGTCGGCATCGTCATGGCGGTCGCCATGCCCATCGGCATGGTGGTCTTTGGCCCGCTGGCCGACGTCGTCAGCGTCGAAGTGCTGCTCGTGGCAGCGGGCATCCTGACCTTCATTGCCGTCGGTGTCGCCGTGCTGGTTCCCTCGGGGCGCCGCGCGATGCGGGCGGCGAGCGCCGCGGGTGCGCCGGCGGCGCCGAGCGACGACTAAGGCCCCGCCTCAGCCGATGTACGACATCACGTGCTTGATGCGCGTGTAGTCCTCGAAACCGTAGCTGGAGAGGTCCTTGCCGTAACCGGAGTGCTTGAAGCCGCCGTGGGGCATCTCGGCGACGAGCGGGATGTGGGTGTTGATCCACACGCAGCCGAAGTCGAGGTGCTTGGCGAACCGCATTGCCCGGCTGTGGTCGGCCGTCCACACGCTCGACGAGAGGCCGTACTGCACGCCGTTGGCCCATTCGAGGGCCTGGGCGTCGTCGCTGAACGACTGCACGGTGATGACGGGGCCGAAGATCTCGTTCTGGATTGCGTCGTCGCTTTGCTTGAGCCCCGTCACGATCGTGGCCGGGTAGAAGTACCCCGTGTCGCCCTGGCGCGCCCCGCCCAGTTCCACGTGGGCGTTCGCCGGCAGGGCGTCGATCATCCCGCTGACCCGCTCCAACTGGCTGGCGTTGTTGACGGGGCCGAAGTAGGAGCCGCTATCGGGCGCTCCCGCCTGCGCGTTGGCTTTCGCCCAGGCGGTGAGGGCCGCGACGAACTCGTCGTGCACGCTCTCGTGCACGAGCACGCGGGTCGCGGCGGTACAGTCCTGCCCCGCATTGAAGTAGCCGGCGCCGCCGATTCCCTCGGCTGCCGCCTCGAGGTCGGCGTCGGCGAACACGATCACCGGTGCCTTGCCGCCGAGCTCAAGGTGCACACGCTTGAGGTCACTGGCGGCCGCCCTCGCCACCTCCATGCCTGCCCGGACCGAGCCCGTGATCGACACCATCTGCGGGGTGCGGTGGTCAATCATGAGGCCGCCCGTGGTGCGATCGCCGGTAATGACGTTGAGCACGCCCGGCGGCAGGAACTCTGCCGCCACCTCCGCCAGCAGCAGGGTGGAGGAGGGCGTGGTGTCACTGGGCTTCAGCACGGTCGTGTTGCCCGCCGCGATGGCCGGAGCGATCTTCCAGACCGCCATATTGAGCGGGTAATTCCACGGGGTCACCTGGCCAATGACCCCGATGGGCTCGCGTCGGATGAATGAGGTGTGGTCTTTCATGTACTCGCCGGCCGACATCCCGTTCAGGTGGCGGGCCTCGCCCGCGAAGAAGCGAATCTGGTCGACGGAGACGAGAATCTCGTCATCGACGAGCGTGCCTCGAGGCTTGCCCGTGTCCTTCGATTCGAGATCGGCGAACTCTTCGGCCCTGGCCTCCATGGCGTCGGCGATCCGGAACAGCGCGAGCTGGCGCTCGGCGGGGGTGGTTTCGCCCCACTCCTCGAACGCCGCGGCCGCGGCGGCGAAGGCCTTGTCGACATCGGCAGCGCCCGACACCGGAGATAAGGCGTACACCTGTTCGTTGGACGGGTCGATGACGTCGAAGCTCGCTTCGCTCTGCGCCGTCACGTACTCGCCGTTGATGAAGTTCTTGATCTCGGAAGCAGCCATGCAGCTAACCTAGCGAAACTCGCGCCGGGGCATCCAGTGTTCGGACAGCTGATTTCGTTGCCGGAATGGGCATTTGCATGCGGAATCGCTTGTGAGCACACCGCCGCGCTGACAGAATCGACCCATGAGCCCCTCTGTGCGCCCGCCCGGGGCGAAGCCCGTGCACCTCGACGACGTGTCGAAGGCCATCATCGAGCAGCTGCAGGGCGACGGGCGCAGGTCATACGCCGAGATCGGCAAGGTTGTCGGCCTGAGCGAGGCCGCCGTGCGGCAGCGGGTGCAGAAGCTCACCGACTCCGGCGTCATGCAGGTGGTCGCGGTGACCGACCCGATGCAACTCGGTTTTTACCGCCAGGCCATGATCGGCATTCGGGTCACCGGTGACACGACCGTCGTTGCCGAGGAGCTCGGGAAGCTCGCGGCGGTCGACTACGTCGTGCTCACGGCGGGCAGTTTCGACATCCTCGCCGAGGTGGTTTGCGAGAACGATGAAGACCTCATCGACCTGCTCAACAAACAGATTCGCGGGATCGCTGGCGTGCAGTCCACCGAGACCTTCGTCTATCTCAAGCTGCACAAGCAGTTCTACAACTGGGGAACACGGTAACCATGAGCTCGACCTGGAACGACGCAGACCTGCAGCAGAAGGCACAAGACCACCTGTGGATGCACTTCTCCCGCCAATCGGTGATGGAAGACGGGCACGGTGTTCCCATCATCACCCGCGGGGAGGGCCACCACATCTGGGATTCGAAGGGCCAGAAATACTTCGACGGCCTGAGCGGGCTGTTCGTGGTCAATGCCGGCCACGGCCGCAAGCGGCTCGCCGAGGTGGCGGCGAAGCAGGCCGAGGAACTGGCGTTCTTCCCGATCTGGTCGTACGCCCACCCCAACGCGATTGAGCTCGCCGACCGGCTCGCGGACTATGCGCCCGGCGACCTCAACCGGGTGTTCTTCTCGACGGGCGGCGGCGAAGCGGTCGAGACGGCGTTCAAGCTCGCGAAGTACTACTGGAAGCTGCAGGGCAGGCCCACCAAGCACAAGGTGATCTCGCGATCAGTGGCTTACCACGGCACGCCGCAGGGGGCACTCGCGATCACCGGCATCCCGGCAATGAAGGAGATGTTCGAACCTCTCGTACCCGGGGGCTTCCGCGTGCCCAACACGAACTATTACCGCGCAGAAGAGATGGGCTTCGTCGCGAGCGCCGGCGCCACCGACCCCGAGGCCGAGTTCGGGGTGTGGGCCGCCAACCGCATCGAAGAGATGATCCTGTTCGAAGGCCCCGAGACAGTCGCCGCCGTCTTCCTCGAGCCGGTGCAGAACTCGGGCGGCTGCTTCCCGCCCCCGCCCGGCTACTTCCAGCGGGTGCGCGAGATCTGCGACCAGTACGACGTCCTGCTGGTCTCAGACGAAGTGATCTGCGCTTTCGGCCGCATCGGGCACATGTTCGCGTGCGACGAGTACGGCTACGTGCCCGACATGATTACCTGCGCGAAGGGCATGACGAGCGGATACTCCCCCATCGGGGCGACCATCGTCTCCGACCGGATTTACGAGCCCTTCAAACACGGGACGACGGCGTTCTACCACGGGTACACCTTCGGCGGGCATCCCGTCTCATCGGCGGTCGCGCTCGCCAATCTCGACATCTTCGAGGAGGAGAACCTCAACGCGCGCGTCCGCGAGAACTCGCCACTGTTCCGGGCCGCGCTCGAGAAGCTCACCGACCTGCCGATCGTCGGCGACGTGCGCGGCGACGGGTACTTCTTCGGGATCGAGCTCGTCAAAGACAAGGCGACCAAGGAAACCTTCGACGCCGACGAGTCGGAACGCCTGCTGCGCGGCTTCCTCTCCAAGGCGCTCTACGAGGCGGGACTGTACTGCCGCGCGGATGACCGCGGCGACCCCGTCATCCAGCTCGCGCCTCCCCTGACCGTCGGCCCGGCCGAGTTCGACGAGATCGAAGGAATCCTGCGCGGAGTGCTCACCGAAGCCTGGTCGCGGCTCTAGGCCGCCTCTCGTGGACTACCGCGGGCTGAGCTTCTGGCACGACACGGTGCCGGATGACTTGGGGCCTCGCGCCGCGCTCGGTGGCGACCTCGACGTCGACGTCGCCATCATCGGCGGCGGGCTGACCGGACTGTGGACTGCCTGGTACCTCCTCGACCGTGACCCGAGGCTGCGGATCGTGGTATTGGAGAAGGAGACCTGCGGCTTCGGGGCCTCCGGCCGCAACGGCGGCTGGTTGAGCGCGCTGTTCCCCCGAAGCACGGCCTCGCTCGAGCGCAGCCACGGGCGGGACGCGGCGATCGCGATGCGCCGCGCGATGATCGACACGGTCGACGAGGTCGGGCGCGTGGCGGCCGCCGAGGGCATCGAGATCGACTATGCCAAGGGCGGCACCATCGCCTACGCGCGCTCCGCGGTGCAACTCGCCGCCGCGCGCGCCGAGGTGGCGGAGGCGGCCAGCTACGGCGTGGATGACCTGCAGCTGTGGGATGCCCGGCGTTTGCAGGCCAGCGGGGCGCTCGGTGCGAGTTACGACGCCGCGTGCGCGCGCATCCATCCCGCGAAACTGGTCCGCGGGCTCGCCCGGGCCCTCGAGAAGCGCGGCGTCGGCATTTACGAAGGCACCGAGGTGCTCTCGTACTCGCCCCGGGTGATCGCGACGACGCACGGCACGGTGCGCTGCGCCAACCTCGTCGTTGCCACCGAAGGCTACGGCGCCACACTCCCGCGGGGTCGCCGCCGGGTGCTGCCGCTGTACTCCCTCATGATCGCCACGGAGCCTCTTCCCGACAGCAGCTGGGCCGAGATCGGCATCGAGCACGGGCAGACCTTCACCGACTACCGGCACCTGCTGGTGTACGGCCAGCGCACCGCCGACAACCGGTTTGCCTTCGGAGGGCGAGGAGCCAGGTACCACTGGGGCAGCGCGATCCGCCCGGGCTATGACCGGGTTCCGGCGGTGTTCGACCACCTGCGCCGCAGTCTCGGCGAGCTGTTCCCGGTGATCGGGAATGCGGCAGTAACCCATCGCTGGGGCGGACCGCTCGGGGTCGCTCGCGACTGGCATGCCTCGGCGAGCTACGACCCAGCGACCGGGATCGCAACCGCGGGTGGCTACGTCGGCGATGGGCTCAGCACCACGAACCTGGCTGGGCGCACGCTCGCCGATCTCATCACCGCTGCCGACACCCCGCTCGTGCGGCTTCCCTGGGTCAACCACCGCTCACCCTCCTGGGAGCCAGAACCGCTTCGGTTCCTGGGTGCCAACGCGGGCCTCCTCGCCATGCGGCTCGCCGATGCCGAGGAGCGCCTCACGGGTCGACGGTCAGCCGTGGCGCGGGTAATGGCGCCGCTCGTGGGGCACTGATTGGCATGGATTATTAACTCCCCGTGAATTTAGGTGACAAGTCACCCAATTTGGGAATTGTCTGAAGATCAATGCGCTTGCATAGTCCTATGACTATTGGAACTGACCTTCACCCCGCTTACCGCACCGGCACCTGGAAGCTTGACCCGACCCACTCCGAGGTGTCGTTTACCGTCAAGCACCTCGCCATCAGCAAGGTTCGCGGCACCTTTGAGACCTTCGACGTGACCATTGTTACCGCCGAAGACATCGCCGACACCACGATCGAGGCGACCATCGACGTCGCCTCCGTCAACACCAACCAGAAGGACCGCGACGCCCACCTGCGTACCAGCGACTTCTTCCTGGCTGACGAGCACCCCACGATGACCTTCGTATCCACTGGCGTTGCCGGCACCCCCGACGACTTCACCGTCACGGGTAACCTCACCCTGCGCGGGGTCACCAAGGAGGTCGTACTGAAGGGCGAGTTCGGCGGCATCACGACCGACGGCTACGGCCAGGTGAAGGCGGGCGCCACCGCGACCACGACCATCAACCGCCACGACTTCGGCGTCAGCTGGAACGCCGCCCTCGAGGCCGGTGGCTTCACGCTCGGCGACGACGTGAAGATCACTATCGACCTGCAGGTCGCGCTCCAGCCGTAACCGCCTCCCAGCCACCCCACGCTAGAGTCGTGGCCGTGGCTTTTCCTGAACCCCCCGAGCCCGCACTCACGCGACCACGCAGAGTGCGGGCTCGTTGGGGTGCTGGGCGCATCATCGCTGTCGTGCTCGCCGGGGTGCTCGTACTCGGCGCAGGAACGCTCGGCGGCTGGATGTTGCTCAACCCGCAACGCGTCACCGACCAGGTCACGGTCTGGCAGTTCGAACCGGATGCCACGATCACCGGCTACGCCGACCGTGCCGGTCTCACCGATGAGGGCCGCTTCCTCTTCTACGCCAGCCGCCCTACCGTGTACTCGGGCGATGCCTTTGACGAACAGTGCTCCACCGAGAGCGAAGGCGTAGGCATCCTCGGCTGCTACCAGCACGACGACCGACGCATCTACCTGTTTGACGTGACGGACGACCGGCTCGACGGCATCGAAGAAGTCGTGGCCGCCCACGAGATGCTGCACGCGGCCTGGGACAGGATGTCGACTGCCGAACGTGACGCCCTCGCGCCGCTGCTCGAAACCGAGGCGACCGCCCGCGCGGGCGACCCCGAGTTCGCGGAGCGGCTGGCCTTCTACGCCGCAGCCGAGCCCGGGCAGCGCGTCAACGAACTGCACTCCATCATCGGCACCGAGTTCGCCGGAATCGGCCCCGAGCTCGAGCAACACTACGAGCGCTATTTCACCTCCCGAGCCGAACTGGTGGCGCTGCACGAGAAGTCGAACGCGGTGTTCCAGCAACAGCAGGAGGCGATCGACGCCATCGTGGTCCAGTTGGGCGAGATCGAGGCCGGCGTCGACGCGGACTACGCGAGTTACAACGCCGGGTATGACGAGCTCAACAACGACATCCTGATCTTCAACGACAAGGCCGAAAACGGGGAGTTCGCGTCGCAGGCCGCCTTCCAGCGCGAACGCGATGCCCTTCTCGCGCGGCAGGCTGAGCTCGACGCGCTGTACGACTCCATCGCCGCCCGGCAAGAGCAGTACACGGCGCTCGTCGCCCAGCTAGACGAACTGAACGCCGTGGTCGCCGGTCTCAACGAAAGCCTGAACATCCCGCCGCGCGAGGAGTCCGGGCTCTAGGCGATGGGGTCCGCGAAGATCCGGGAGATCTCGGCGACCGCATCCGCTGGCATTGCGACCGTGGAGGTTGCGGCATTCTGGCGGAGTTGTTCGGGCCTCGTCGCTCCGGCGATGACGCTCGTGAGGCCGGGCTGCGCGAGCAGCCAGGCGAAGGTGGCTTCGAGCATGGTGAGCCCGAGCGATTGGCACAACCTCTCGTACTCTTCGATCGCGTCCCACGGGGCGTCATCGGCAACGTGCGGGCGCTGGCGCATGATCCGGGTGTCGGCGGGGCGCTCGGTGCGCGAGAACTTGCCAGTGAAGAGGCCGTTGGCGAGGGGAAAATAGGGCAAGAATCCGAGACCATACTCGATTGCCGCCGGGAGTACGCTCTTCTCCGCCTCGCGCGCCACCAGGCTGTACTCGTTCTGCGCCGAGACGAAACGGCCGCCCGCGAGCGCGGCCTCGGCGATCTGCTCGGCGGTGAAGTTGGAGTGGCCGTAGTTGATGATCTTCCCTTCCACCACCAGCTCATCGAGTGCGGCGATCGTCTCACCGATCGGGGTCGCCGGGTCGGGGGTGTGCAACTGGTACAGGTCGATCCGGTCAGTCTGTAGTCGCCGCAGTGAGTCTTCGACGGCGGCCCGGATGTAGGTGCGGGAGCCCTTCGCGCTCCCCGGGGCGATGCCCATGTCGACGGCCTCGTGGCCGAACTTAGTCGCCAGCACAACCTGGTCGCGACGACCCGCAAGGGCCACGCCCATGAGCGTCTCGCTCTGCCCAGGCGTGCCACCGTACATGTCGGCCGTATCCAGCAGGGTCACGCCGAGCTCGATCGCAGTGTCGATCACCGCCGTCGTGCCGTCCTGGGTCTCAGTGAGGGTGCCGCGCCTGCCGAAGTTATTGCATCCGAGGCCGATCGTGGAGACAACAGGCCCGGTCGTTCCCAGTGTGCGGTGTTCGATTTCCGTCATACTCCCATCCTCCACCTTCGACAGATCCGTGCATTCACCCCATGTCCGAAAAGTGCCGGAGTGCGGTCGGAGGTCCCGGCTAAAGTCGAGGCATGCGCACCGTGACCGCCGCCCTCCCCGAGTATCTGCTTCGCCTCGACTCGCCCATTGGCCGCATCGAGATCACGAGCGACGGCGAGGCGATCACCTCGCTATCAATCGAACGCGGGGGCACCCTGCCTCTGGACTCCATACCCGACAACAGCACGCCGGTGCTGGAGAAGGCGGCAACCCAGTTGGCCGAGTACTTCGCAGGCACGCGTCGCGACTTCGACCTGCCCCTGAGGTTGCGGGGCACAGAGTTCCAGCAGGCGGTGTGGGCTGAACTCGTGGCGCTCCCGTTCGGCGGGCTCACGTCCTACGGTGAACTGGGGTTCGCAACCGGGCGCGCGACGGCGGGCCGCGCCGTCGGCGGGGCCGTGGGCGCCAACCCCGTTCCCATCATCGTCCCGTGCCACCGCGTGCTCGCCTCCGACGGCCGCATTACAGGATTCAGCGCTGGAGAGGGCATTCCCACCAAGCGCTGGCTGCTCGACCACGAGGCCCGCTGGAGCGCTGGACGCCACGAGAGCGAACTCGACTGGGGCACCGTGCGGGCCGAAGGTGCGGCGTCGTGACGGTGCGATCGAACCTCGTCGTCGCCGACGATGGACTCGCCAGGTGCGGGTGGGTGGGTAATGATCCGGACTACCTCCGGTACCACGACGAGGAGTGGGGGCGCCCGCTGCACGGTGACCGGGCGCTGTTCGAGAAGATCAGCCTTGAAGGTTTCCAGGCGGGGCTCTCATGGATCTCGATCCTGCGCCGCAGGCCGGGCTTCCGTGAAGTGTTCCACGGCTTTCAGCCCGAGCGCGTTGCCGCGATGACCGCAGAGGATGTCGAGGCGCTCATGCTTGACACCCGCATCATCCGCAACCGCGCCAAGATCCTCTCCACCATCTCCAACGCCCGCATCGTGCTCGACCTGACCGCCGGATCACCCGGGGCCCTCGACGAGCTGGTGTGGAGCTTCGCCCCGCCACCCCGGCCTCGGCCGCGCTCCCTCGGCGACCTCGCCGCCGTGACACCCGAATCGACGGCGCTTAGCAAGGCCCTCAGGAAGATGGGGTTCGGGTTCGTCGGCCCCACCACCATGCACGCTCTCATGCAATCGGCTGGGCTGGTGGACGACCACCTCGAAGGCTGCTTCCGGGCGAGCTAAAGCACCAGGTCGAGTTCCCCCGCGGATCCGGGCTCCAGGCGGATGCCCGTGGTCGCCGCCCACTCCAGCAGCGAACCCACCGTCTCGTGCACCTGGCCGCTCGCGATCACGGCGCGCACGAACTCCCCCTTGCCCTTCTTGTTGAAGTGGCTAAGGGCGACGCGTCTCCCGGCCGGGTTCTCCGAAACAACGCGCAGGTACAACGACCCGGCGGGCGCGGGGCCGAGGGCTGCGTACGCTTCCGACCTCAGGTCGAGCACAAGCCCAGTGGTAGCGCCGAGCGCGTCCGACACCGATGAGGCCCAGTGTTTCCTCAGGGACAGCCCGGGCAGTCGCGAGTCGTGGGACAAGCGGTAGGCCGGGATGGGATCGTCGGCACCCAACAAGCCAAAGAGGGCCGAATGCACGACGACATGCCGGGCGGCAAAACTGCGCTCACCCGCGCTCAGCGCGCCGACGTCGAGCCCGTCGTACAGCACGCCCGTGTAACGCTCGAGAGCGGGCATCACCGGGGAAGACCTGAGCGAGCGATTGCGATCGATCTCGAACCGCTGGGTTGGTCCGAGCCCCAGCGCGGTCATCGAGGCATCCACCCGGCGGGAGAGGCGAGCCAGCGCCGCGATGACAGCTGTGCGCTGCGCCGTGAGCTCGGGAAACCCGAGGGCGCCTAGGTCGAGGCGCGAGTCATCCGCTCCCCCGTCGCGCTTGGTTTCGGAGGGTGGAAGCAGCAGGAGCACTATGACTCGATGAAGGCCAGCGCCCGCTCGATGTTGGTGCCCAGCGGGTCGACTGAGTCGAGGGTGATGCGCGCGATGGCAGCACTCGGCCCCGTCCACTCTGCATAGTCTTCGAGACTCTGCTCGACAGCGTTCCAGGTCAGCTCGAGATGCGGGAGTGCGCGTTCACGGCTTTCGATCCGCTCCCGGTGCAGTACGGGGTCTGAGCAGATCACCTCGATGAACTTCAACGGTTCCTTCGTGAGTGCCGCCAGGGCGACCCACTGTTCCCGCGCCGGAGCAACCGCGTTCACCGCGTCAACAATGACGCTGCGACCGGATTCGAGGATCGTCTCCGCGTGCATCTCGGCAACCAGGTAAGCGGCAAGACCCGTGGGCTGGTCTGCCGCAATTCCGGCGCGCAGGATTGCCGACTCGATCGGATCGACCGACACGACGGGCAGCCCGAGACGGGCCCCGAGGACCTGGCCGATTGTCGACTTGCCCGCTCCCGGGAGCCCCGCCATGGAGATGAGCATGGCCCGACCCTAGACGAGTTCGGCGTTGCGCGCGACGATCGTCACGGTGTCGTGCTCGACCGACAGGAAGCCGTCGTCAGCGTTCGCCGTGATCGTCGAACCATCGACGGCCGTCACTCGCACTTCGCCGCGGGCGAGAATCGCCAGCACCGGCTCGTGGCCGGGCAGCACACCAATCTCACCCTCGGTGGTGCGAGCGACGATCTGCGTCGCCGCGCCCGACCACACTTCGCGGTCGGCCGAGACGACACTCACCTTGAGTTCGGCCATTGCTAGCCGTTCTCCTTCTGGATCTTCGCCCACTGCTCTTCAACGTCGGAGATAGCACCGACGTTGAAGAAGGCCTGCTCGGCCACGTGGTCGAACTCGCCCTTGGTGATCGCGTCGAATGACTCGATCGTGTCCTTGAGCGGCACGGTCGAGCCTTCGACACCGGTGAACTTCTTGGCCATGTAGGTGTTCTGCGAGAGGAACTGCTGGATGCGGCGCGCCCGCGACACCGTGACCTTGTCTTCTTCACTGAGTTCGTCGACACCGAGGATCGCGATGATCTCCTGCAGTTCCTTGTTCTTCTGCAGGATCGCCTTGACGTTGGTCGCGACGCGGTAGTGGTCGGCGCCCAGGTAGCGGGGGTCGAGGATGCGGCTGGTCGAGGTGAGCGGGTCGACGGCAGGGTAAAGACCCTTCGACGCGATCTCGCGGCTCAGTTCGGTGGTGGCGTCCAGGTGGGCGAACGTCGTGGCCGGCGCAGGGTCAGTGTAGTCGTCAGCAGGAACGTAGATGGCCTGCAGCGAGGTGATCGAGTGGCCGCGGGTCGAGGTGATGCGCTCCTGCAGGATGCCCATCTCGTCGGCGAGGTTCGGCTGGTAACCGACCGCTGAGGGCATACGGCCCAGCAGCGTCGACACCTCGGAACCGGCCTGCGTGAAGCGGAAGATGTTGTCGATGAAGAGCAGCACGTCCTGCTTCTGCACGTCGCGGAAGTACTCGGCCATCGTGAGGGCCGAGAGCGCAACGCGAAGACGCGTGCCCGGCGGCTCATCCATCTGGCCGAACACCAGGGCCGTCTTATCGAAAACACCGGCCTCGTCCATTTCGTGGATGAGGTCGTTGCCCTCACGGGTCCGCTCACCGACACCGGCGAACACCGACACACCACCGTGGTCGGATGCGACGCGCTGGATCATCTCCTGGATGAGCACCGTCTTGCCGACACCTGCGCCACCGAAGAGGCCGATCTTCCCACCGAGCACGTAGGGCGTGAGCAGGTCGATGACCTTGATGCCGGTCTCGAAGAGCTCGGTCTTCGACTCCAGCTGGTCGAATGCCGGGGGCTTGCGGTGGATGGGCCAGCGCTCGGTGATCTCGAACTTCTCGCCACCCATGGTGCCATCAGCATCGGCGTTAAGCACCTCGCCGATGACGTTGAACACCTTGCCCTTCGTGACATCGCCAACCGGAACCGTGATCGGTTCACCGGTGTCGCGCACCTCCTGGCCGCGAACCAGGCCGTCGGTGGGCTTGAGGGCGATGGCGCGCACGAGGTCGTCACCGAGGTGCTGGGCGACCTCCAGAGTGATCTCGCTCGACACGCCGTCGATCGTGATCGTGGTCTTGAGGGCATTGTAGATGCCGGGGATCGCGTCGTGGGCGAACTCGATGTCGACGACGGGGCCGGTCACCCGGGCGATGCGTCCGACGCCGGCGGCGGGCACCTCAGCGGCAGGAGCCTTCTTGGTAGCGGTAGCCATAATGGTTTCTCTTCCTGTCGTGTTACTTAGCCGAGGAGAGGGCGTCTGCGCCGCCCACGATCTCGGAAATCTGCTGGGTGATCTCGGACTGGCGAGCGTTGTTCGCCAGTCGGGTGTAGGTCTTGATGAGCTTGTCAGCGTTGTCGCTGGCCGACTTCATGGCCTTCTGCGTCGCGGCGTGCTTGGCCGCAGCCGACTGCAGCATCGCGTTGAAGATGCGGCTCTCGATGTACACCGGAAGCAGGGCATCCAGAACGTCATCCACGTCGGGCTCGAACTCGTAGAGCGGCAGCACGGCGCTGTCGGCGGGAGCCTCAACGCCCTCAACGATCTCCAGGGGCAGGAGCCTGACCACCTCGGGGACCTGGACGAGCATGCTCACGAAACGGTTGTAGACGATGTGGATCTCATCCACGCCGCCCTCGCTGGCCGGCTGGAGGAACTTGGCAACGACGGCTTCGCCGATCTCGCGTGCCGTCTCAAACTCCGGCGCGTCGGTGCCGCCCGTCCAGCTGTGTTCGAAGTCGCGCTTACGGAAGGCGAAATACCCGACCGCCTTACGACCGACCAGGTAGTGGACGACCTCTTTACCTTCGTTGCGCAACCGGGTTGCCAGCTCGCTGGCATCCCGCAGCACGTTCGTATTAAAGGCGCCCGCGAGCCCACGATCGGACGAGAAGATGACGATCGCTGCGCGCTCGACCTTCTCCGGCTCGGTCGTGAGGATGTGGTCGACGTTGGAGAAAGTGGCGACGGCCGAGACGGCCCGCGTTACCGCGCGCGAATACGGCCCGGAGGCCGCAACCCGCTGCTGCGCTTTCTGGATGCGCGAAGCGGAAATGAGCTCCATGGCCCGAGTGATCTTCTTGGTCGTCTGGGCAGACTTAATCTTCTGCCGGTAGACCCGAAGTTGCGCTCCCATGTCTTACTTTCCCTTGGTAGTAGTCGTTGATTCGGGCGAGCCCGGATCGGCGGTCGAGATCAGCGCCTGCCCTTGACGATCTTTTCCTGCGAGATGTCCTCGGCAGCGATCTCCTCGAACACCTCGGTGCCTGCGGAGAGCAGCGGCTTGCCGTCACCCGTCTGGAACTCGAGCTTGAACTTGTCGACAGCCGCGTCAAGTGCCTTGGTGGTGTCATCGTCGAGCACGTTCGTATCGCGGAGGGTGTTGAGCACCTCGGTGTTGCGGGCGAGGTAGTCGTGCAGCTCGCTTTCGAACCGAAGAACATCTTCGACAGCAACCTCGTCGAGCTTGCCGTTGGTGCCGGCCCAGATCGAGACAACCTGCTTTTCGACAGGCATGGGCGAGTACTGCGGCTGGCGCAGCAGCTCGGTCAGGCGAGCACCGCGTGCCAGCTGGCGACGCGAGGTCGGGTCGAGGTCGGAGGCAAACATCGCGAAGGCCTCGAGCGAGCGGTACTGGGCAAGCTCAAGCTTGAGCGTGCCTGACACCTTCTTGATCGACTTGACCTGGGCGTCACCACCGACGCGCGACACGGAGATGCCGACGTCGACTGCGGGGCGCTGGTTGGCGTTGAACAGGTCGGACTGCAAGAAGATCTGGCCGTCGGTGATCGAGATGACGTTGGTGGGGATGTAGGCCGACACGTCGTTGGCCTTCGTCTCGATGATCGGCAGGCCGGTCATCGAGCCGGCACCCAGCTCGTCGGAGAGCTTCGCGCAACGCTCGAGCAGTCGGGAGTGCAGGTAGAACACGTCACCGGGGTACGCCTCACGTCCCGGCGGGCGACGCAGCAGCAGCGACACGGCACGGTAGGCCTCAGCCTGCTTGGAGAGGTCATCGAAGATGATCAGGACGTGCTTGCCGTCGTACATCCACTGCTGGCCGATGGCCGAACCGGTGTACGGGGCGAGGTACTTGAAGCCGGCCGGGTCAGAGGCGGGAGCAGCGACGATCGTCGTGTACTCCATCGCGCCGGCGTCTTCGAGAGCGCCCTTGACTGCGGCGATCGTCGAGCCCTTCTGGCCGATGGCGACGTAGATGCAGCGCACCTGCTTGTTGGTGTCGCCCGACTCCCAGTTGGCCTTCTGGTTGATGATCGTGTCGACAGCGATCGCGGTCTTGCCGGTCTGGCGGTCGCCAATGATGAGCTGGCGCTGGCCGCGACCGACCGGGATCATCGCGTCGATCGCCTTGATACCGGTCTGCATTGGCTCGTGCACGCTCTTGCGCTGCATGACGCCCGGCGCCTGCAGTTCGAGTGCGCGACGGGTGGTCGCCTTGATGTCGCCGAGGCCGTCAATGGGCGCACCCAGGGGGTCGACAACACGGCCAAGAAATGCGTCGCCCACAGGAACGGACAGCACTTCACCCGTGCGGGTAACCTCCATGCCCTCGACGATCCCGGTGAACTCACCGAGGATGACGACGCCGATCTCGTTCTCGTCGAGGTTCTGGGCGAGCCCCAGGGTGCCATCGGAGAACTTGATGAGTTCGTTGGCCATGACGCCGGGCAGGCCCTCGACGTGCGCGATACCGTCGGCGGCATCGATAACGGAGCCCACCTCGGTGGTCGCCGCCTTGCCCGGCTCGTAAGCCTTGACGAAATCCTTGAGTGCGTTGCGGATCTCGTCTGGGCTGATGGTGAGTTCTGCCATTGTCTGTTCCTATTCCGTGGGGAAAATCGTCAGCGCGCTACGAGGCGAGCTGGAGCCTGAGGTCGTTGATGCGGGTTGCAACGCTGCCGTCGATGACATCGTCACCCACCTGGACGCGGAGCCCGCCAATGAGGTCGGGGTTGATGACCTGGTTGAGCTGGAGCGGGCGACCGTAGGTCGCCTCGAGCCCGGCGCGCAACCGATCCAGTTGTGCCGCCTGGAGAGGCACGGCACTCGTCACTGTCGCGACGGACCGGCCCGCGGCGTCGGCGACGATGGTCGTGGCCGTCTTGACGAGCTCGCCGATCCGTCTGCCGCGGGGCTGCTGGACCAGGTGATCGACAATGGCGAGTGTCTGCGGGCTTGCTTTTGCCGACAGGAGGGTGCGGATCAGCTGCGATTTCGACTCGGCCGAGCCGAGTTTGCTGCCAACCGCGAGTTCGAGCTCGGGGTCGGACGCGACAGCGGTGCCGAAGGAGAACAACTCCTGCTCAACCGAGACGCCGGAACCCGCCGATGCCGCGATGGCCCGGATTCCGATCTCCTCGAGACCCGCGAGCAGGTCATCCTGCGTCGACCACTGCGACGAGACCATGCCCGCTACCAGGGCGCGCACCTCGGGGGTCGTGGTCGGGAAGACGGCATCGATCAGTTCTGTCTTGGGCCCAGCGCCGTCGGATGCTTCGGACAGCGCCGACCGCAGCTGCGCCGAACCGCCGATCACGCGTGCCACCTGGAGGAGCTGCTCACCGAGGGCGAGGCTGTCTTTCCCAGCGAGCGCGTCAAGCGCCCGCCTGGCCGCGGTGATCGCCTCTGTGGTAGCTGAGCCCATGCCTACTTGCTCGCCTTCTCAGACTTCTCGAGGTCGGCAATGAACTGGTCGACGAGCGCCGCCGCCTTCTTGTCGTCGCTCAGGCTCTGCCCGATCACGCCGGAAGCGAGGTCGATGGCAAGCGACCCGACCTCAGCACGCAGTGAGACGAGCGCGGCCTGTCGTTCGGCCTCGATCTGCACCTGCGCATTGGCGAGGATACGGGATGCGTCGGCCGTCGCCTGCTCCTTGAGCTCCGCCAGGATCTGGGCACCCTCTGCGCGGGCCTGCTCACGGATCTGGGCCGCTTCCGCGCGCCCCTCCGCGAGCTGCTTGTTGTACGCCTCGAGCGCCGCCGCTGCCTCAGCCTGGGCGTTCTCGGCTCGCGCGATGCCGCCCTCGATGACCTCTGCACGGTCGTCGAGGATCTTGCGGAACCGCGGCACCACGTAGATCGCGAAGAACGCCACGATGATCGCGAACGGGATCAGCGACCAAACGATGTCGTAAACGGCCGGCAGGAACGGGTTCGTCGATTCCTCGGCAGCCGCGAGCACTGTCGGTGACATAGGAGGATTCCTTACTGGAAGATGAAGAAGGTCGCGACGCCGATGAAGCCGAGGAGCTCCGCGAACGCGATACCCAGGAACATGGTGACCTGGAGGCGGCCGGCCATTTCGGGCTGGCGAGCCATGGCCTCGACAGTCTTGCCCGCGACGATACCGACACCGATGCCGGGGCCGATCGCTGCGAGACCGTAACCGACGGTCGCGATGTTGCCCGTGACCTCAGCGAGGATGGTGGTGTCCACTTGTGTTTCCTTCCGTTGGGCGGCTCGACCGGGTGGCCGTGCCGTCGTGCTTAGTGTTCTTCTGCTACAGCCTGCTGGATGTAGACAGTGGTCAGGAGGGTGAAGACGTACGCCTGCAGGACTGCGACAAGCAGTTCCACGAGGGTGAAGATGAATCCACCGAGGAGGGTCCCTACCCCGAAGAGGCTGAACCAGCCCTCGGCGGTGAAGAAGAAGAAGTGCGTCGCCGAGAAGCACAGCACGAGCAGGAGGTGCCCGACCATCATGTTCAGCAACAGTCGAAGGGCGAGCGAAATCGGCCGCACGATGAAGATGTTGATGAACTCGACGGGCGTCAGGATCAGGTAGATGAAAACCGGCACGCCGGCCGGGAACAGGGCGTTCTTGAAGAACTTGCCTGCGCCGACCTCGCGGATGCCCGCGTAGATGAAGGTGACGTAGGCGACGAGGCCGAGCAACAGTGGCGGGCCGACGAGGGCGGTGCCTGCCATGTTCGCGAACGGGATGATGCCCGTGATGTTCATGGCGAAGACGCCGAAGAAGATTGACGCGAGCAAGGGCAGGAACCGGCGGCCCAGCTTCTCACCGAGGAGCTGGTCGACGATCTGGACCTTCACGAAGTCGAGCGCCATCTCGGCGATGCTCTGGCCGCGGCCGGGAACCCGGCGGGCCTTGCGCAGGCCCAGGTAGAACAGCAGGAGCATGATCGTGATCGCGATGAGGCGCACGAGGATGATCCGGTTGATCTCGAACGGCGTGCCTTCGAAGAACAGTGCGGGCAGGCCAAGGAACTCTTCAAGGCCCGGGGCATTGAACGTGCCATCGCCTTCGCCGTCGACGGCGAACGGGACCAGCAGGCTCACAGCGTTAGATAACAGCGCTATCTCCTGTTTCGGGCACACGCTTCATAGCGAGTACGAGGTTGACTTGGGATCGCGATTCCGCCGAGCCTTCTGACAGACAAGCGAGGGAGCCATATGAAGGCTATCAATGAAACCGGTGTTGTGGAGAATCGGGAATCATCCGGCCCTTGTGTTATTGGGCATCGCCCGACTTGGGCAGCACCGCGCCGCTGACGTAACTCATCCGCGACCGGGCAACGACCACCGCGTCGATCGTGACGGTGCCGACAATGGCAACGATCAACGACACCAGCAGGACGACCGGGTCGATGAACGGCTGGTCGCGCAGCGCGATAATCGCCACGATGAACAGCACCATCTTGACCAGCCACGACCCCATCACGATCGCGAAGAACAGGATGATGTCGAACTTGAGCGCCAGCCAGAGGCTCGCTGCAGTAATCGCCGAGAATCCCACGGCTACGGCGGTCCCCAGGAGCACCGTCACGAGCCCGGTCATCCCGGCCACCAGGAATCCGATGGCACCACCCACGACGGCAAGGACGACGGCGAGAACGCCCGAATAGGCGAGCACGCGCTTCATGATGTCGGCGGTCTGCATGATTACTCCTTGGGGGTGGAAAGGGGAAGCTCGGGCTCGCCCGCGGACGCCGCGTCGAGACCGTCGAAACGGGCGACATCGGCGCCGACGGATTCGGGATTCTCGGCCGACTGCGCCACGACCTCGAGCGCTTTGCGCCGGCTGAGTGGTGAGAGGGTCACGATTGTGCAGATCGCGAGGCCGCTGGCGAGCAGCACGGTGGCGAGCACCGCCGGCACGAACATGTAGGCCAGCACCCCCACCGAGAAGACGAGGGTCCAGCCGTAGAAGATCAGCACCGCATGCATGTGTGAGTGGCCCATGTCGAGCAGGCGGTGGTGCAGGTGTTTGCGGTCCGCCGAGAACGGCGACTTGCCGGCCCGCAAACGGCGCGCGACGGCGAGGGCAAAGTCGAGCAGCGGCACCACCAGCACCGCGAACGGCAACAGGATCGGGATGAACCCGGGCAGCAGGTATGCCGTGAACGTATTGGCGTCGTTGAGCATGTACAGGTCGACCTGGCCGGTCACCGAGATTGCCGACGCCGCCATCAGCAGCCCGACCAGCAGCGCCCCGGCATCGCCCATGAACAGTTTCGCCGGGTGGAAGTTCAGCGGCAGGAAGCCGATGCACGCACCGATCAGCACCGCCGTGATGAGCGAGGCGAGGTTGTAGTAGTCCGTTTGCGCGTT
>JBIITJ010000025.1:0-32563 GCA_044340535.1 Rhodoglobus sp. | reverse complement strand
GGCTGCTGTGGCTGAAGATCACCCTGCCGATCCTGATCCTGGTTGGCGGGGTTGGTGGGGCCGCGGCCTACGCCTGGTTCAACTACAACGAGCAGGTGCGCGAGATCCTGGGCATCCCCTTGCCGACCGACTACGAGAGCACCGGCAACGGCGTCGAGGCCGTGGTCACGGTCCGGTCGGGCGACATCGGCTCGGATGTCGCGCGAACCCTCCACGACGCCGGTGTCACGATGACGTTCGACGCCGTCTACGACTACCTCGTCGCCAACCCCGACATTGGCTTCACCCCCGGCAACTGGTCGCTCCAGCAGCAGATGAGCGCGGAGTCTGCGGTCGCCGCCCTGCAGGATCCGGCCAATAAGCTCACCGACAAGCTGCTGCTGCGCGAGGGTATCGTGCTGCCCACGGCGCTCGAAGTGATCTCGGAGACCACGGGCATCCCGCTCGAGGAAGTGCAGTCCGCCGCCGCCGATGTAGCGTCGTACGGCCTGCCGGCGGAGGCGACGACCCTCGAAGGCTTCCTTTTCCCCGCGACCTACGAACTTGACGGTTCAGAGAGTGCCCGCGACATCCTCCAGATGCTCGTCAACGAAACGATCTCGCGGCTCGATGCGGCGGGGGTCGCACCGGAGAACCGGTGGAACATCATCATCATGGCCTCCGTGATCCAGCGTGAAGCCGGCGCGAACCCGGACGATTTCTACAAGGTCTCCCGCGTGTTCACGAACCGACTCGAACAGGGCATCAACTTGCAGTCGGACGCGACCGTGGCTTATGGCACGGGCCGCCTCGACACGGTTTGGACCGAGAGCTCCGAGCGTGCGGACGCGAGCAACCTCTACAACACCTACGCCAACCCCGGCCTTCCGATCGGGCCGATCGGCCTGCCGGGTGACCTCGCGATTGCCGCGGCAGTTGCGCCCGCCGACGGCCCCTGGCTGTTCTTCGTGCCGGTGAACCTGGCCACGGGGGAGACGGTGTTCTCGGAGCCCGCCGACGAGCACCAGGCCGCGGTCGACCGCTTGCTTGCGTGGTGCGAGGAGAGCACCGAGAACGCCTCGTACTGCGCGTGATGGCAGACAACCGCACGAGGCTCGCGGTGCTCGGCTCGCCCATCGCGCACTCGCAGTCGCCAGCGATCCACAGGGCGGCCTACGGCCTGCTTGGCCTGCCGTGGAGCTATGACGCGCAGGAGATCACGGGCGAGTCTCTGGCGGGCTACGTGCGCTCGCTCGACGGCAGCTGGCGCGGCCTCTCGTTGACGATGCCGCTGAAGCGCGACATCCTGCCCCTCCTCGACCGCCGCGACTCGCTCGTCGACCTGGTCGGCGGAGCCAACACGGTGCTCATGACGGACGACGGGCTCAGCGGCTTCAACACCGACGTGTACGGCGTGGAGCGCTCGTTCCGTGACGCGGGCGTGGCATCCCTGGACTCCGTGCACCTGCTGGGCTCGGGCGCGACCGCGGCGTCAGTGCTCGCTGGCGCCGCGCGACTCGGGGCGACTCGCGCCCTGGTCTCCGCTCGCACCCCCGCCAACGCC
Organism: Rhodoglobus sp.; assembly: GCA_044340535.1. Classification (GTDB taxonomy): domain Bacteria; phylum Actinomycetota; class Actinomycetes; order Actinomycetales; family Microbacteriaceae; genus Rhodoglobus. The sequence goes on along the minus strand of JBIITJ010000025.1, from coordinate 31,020 downwards.
GCGCCGCTTGAGCAGCTGGGTGAGAAGCTTGGCATCGAGGTGACCGTGCGGCGCTGGGGCGTCGCCGACCGGTCCCTCAGCGCCCCGGACGCGGTGATCAGCACGGTACCCGGAGGGAGCAATGACCTGGTGTTCCCCGAGGAGGTGCGCGCGCAGTCGGTGTTGTTCGATGTTGCCTACGACCCGTGGCCGTCGCAGTCAGCCCGGCAGTGGATGGATGTCGGCGGCACGGTCATCTCGGGCCTGGACCTGCTGGTCAACCAGGCCGTTGGCCAGATTCGGATTTTCGTGTCGGGCGACCCCACCCGCGCACTGCACCGCGAGGACGAGGTCGTGGCGGCCATGCGTGCCGCGGTCTGGAAAGATTAGGTCATGCTGCGTTGGTTAACTGCTGGTGAGTCGCACGGCCCCGAACTGGTCGCCATCCTTGAGGGGATGCCGGCGGGAGTGCCGATCTCGCCCGAGCAAATCCAGGCTGACCTGCACCGCCGCTCGCTCGGCTACGGCCGCGGCGCCCGGATGAAGTTCGAGCAGGATGAGCTGAGCCTGAGCGGCGGAATCCGCCTGGGCCAGACCATGGGTAGCCCGATCGCGCTGCGCATCGGGAACACGGAGTGGCACCGATGGGTCGACGTGATGAGCGCCACGCCGGTCGATCCCGAGACCTTCCCCAAGGGGCGCGGTGCCCCACTGACCCGGCCGCGACCCGGCCACGCCGACCTGGTCGGGATGCAGAAGTACGACTTCCCCGAGGCGCGCAACGTGCTCGAGCGGGCCAGTGCGCGCGAGACGGCGGCCCGGGTAGCGCTCGGAGCGATTGCCCGTGCCTTCCTCGCCGAGCTCGGCATCTCGCTGCTGAGCCACACGCTTTCGGTTGGGGCGGTGCGCGTACCTGACGGCTCGGCACGTCCCGGGGCGGATGACGTCGCAACCCTGGACGCTGACCTGCTGCGGTGCTTCGACCCGGCCACCTCTGCCGCGATGGTGGCCGAGGTGGACCGTGCCCACGACGATGGCGACACGCTCGGCGGTGTGGTTGAGGTGCTCGCGTATGGCGTGCCCCCGGGCCTCGGCTCTTACGTGCACTGGGATCGTCGCATCGACTCCAAGCTGGCGGCCGCGCTCATGGGCATCCAGGCGATCAAAGGTGTCGAGATCGGCGACGGGTTCCAGACGGCGGCCCGCCGCGGCTCGGTCGCCCACGACGAGCTCGTCATGGGTGCGGACGGAATCACCAGGCTCAGCGATCGCGCCGGCGGCACTGAAGGTGGGATGACTACGGGAACGCTGTTGCGCGTCCGTGCGGCGATGAAGCCGATCTCCACGGTCCCGCATGCGCTGCGCACCGTCGACGTGGCGACCGGGCAGGCGGCCGAAGCCCATCACCAGAGATCGGATGTCTGCGCCGTGCCGGCGGCCGGTGTCGTCGCCGAGGCGATGGTCGCCCTGGTGCTCGCCGACAGCGTCCTGGAGAAGTTCGGGGGCGATTCGCTCGGTGAGACCAAGCGCAACCTCGATGCCTACCTTGCGGCGATTCCGGCCGCCCTTGTCACGGCGCCCAGTTCCTCCGGTGAGTGACGACGGCGCGCTCGTCGTGCTGATTGGCGCGCCCGGGGCAGGAAAATCGAGGACGGGCCGCAGGCTCGCGCGCAAACTCGACGCCCCGCTCATCGATACCGACAGCCGCATCTCCGCCGAGCACGGGTCCATTCCCGAGATCTTTGCGAAGCACGGTGAGGCGCACTTCAGGAAACTGGAGCGCGCCGCTGTGGCACAGGCCCTGCGGGAGCGCGCCGTTGTCAGCCTCGGCGGCGGGGCCGTTCTCGATCCCGAGACGCAGGCCGACCTGGTCGGCCACCGCGTGGTGCAGCTGACCATATCGCCCGAAGTATTTGCCGAGCGGATGACGGCGGGCAAGCGCCCCCTCGTGACGAGCCTCGAGTCGTGGCTGGCCCTCGTGCAGTCCCGGCAGGAGCTGTACGACAGGCTGTCGCAATTGACCATTGACACGTCACGTCGACCGATCGACCGTGTCGCAGAACAGATCGCCGAGTGGCTGGGGGACGAATGACCGACACGACAATTATCCCGGTGGGCGGTGTCGACCCCTATGAGGTGATCGTGGGCCGGGGCATCCTCTCCACCCTGCCCGAGGTGTTGGGTACCCGGGTGTCGAAGGTGCTCATCATCCACCCTCCAACCCTCGGGGCGCGTGCCTCAGCTTTGCGAGACTCACTCGCCGACCGCTATGAGGTGCTGTTGGCCGAGGTGCCCGACGCGGAAGACGCGAAGCGTGTCGAGGTTGCCGCGTTCTGCTGGCAGGTCATGGGGCAGACCGACTTCACCCGCACTGACGCCGTCATCGGTTTCGGCGGGGGTGCGACCACCGATCTCGCGGGATTCGTTGCGGCGACGTGGCTGAGGGGAATCCGACTGGTGCAGTGCCCGACGTCGGTCGCCGGAATGGTGGATGCCGCGGTCGGCGGCAAGACCGGGATCAACACGGCTGAGGGCAAGAACCTGGTGGGCTCGTTCTATGCACCCGCCGCGGTCGTCGCCGACCTCGATGTGCTTGACGACCTGCCGCGCAACGAGATCCTCGCCGGCTTCGCCGAGATCGTGAAGTGCGGTTTCATTGGCGAGCCCGAGATTCTCGACATCATCGAGGCCGATGTCGACCGGGTGACTGATCCGCGCTCCGATGAGTTTCGCCGGGTCGTCGAGCTCTCCATTGCCCTGAAGGCCCGGGTGGTGGGTGAGGACTTCAAGGAGGCGGGCCTGCGCGAGATCCTGAACTACGGGCACACCCTGGGCCACGCGATCGAGCACGCAGAGCGCTACCGCTGGCGGCACGGTGCTGCGGTCTCCGTCGGAATGGTCTTTGCCGCTGAACTCGGGCGCATTGCCGGTTCGCTGAGCGACTCCGTGGTCGACCGGCACCGGAGCATCCTGAGCTCGCTGACGTTGCCCATCGACTACCAGCTCGGCCGGTGGAACACCCTGCTCGCGACGATGCAGCGCGACAAGAAGGCGCGCGCCGGGATGATTCGCTTCATTGTGCTCGACGACATTGGCAAGCCCTCGGTACTCGCGGGCCCCGAGGAGGCCATTCTCTATGCCGCCTATCAGGAAGTCGGCGTATAAGCCCAGGATTGGGACGTTTGGCACTGTAGCGGCTGTGCGATGCCCGGGAACATGGTTATCAACCCCGTTCCCCATTGGAAAGAAGGCACTACAGTGACCACCACCACAAGCACCACGGCTCGCACTACGGGCAACCGTCTCGCCCGCATTGTCGGCATCCTCGGCATCCTCGGCGGCGTCTTCATGATCGTCGCTGGCGGCGTCGTCTGGGGCATGGTCTCCACCCAGCTCCAGGCCGAGAAGATCGTCGTTGCCGAAGACGCAGCGTTCCTCGCCGGCGTGCCGGTTGCCGGCCCGTTCACCGCGTTCGCGCAGGCTGACATCATCAACCACCACGCCCTCGAGGCCAGTGGCGGCAAGACCTACGCCGAGCTCGACCGCGAAGACCCGGTGCGCGCGACCATGATGAACGCCTCGTTCCTCCGTGCCTCGCTCTTCACCTCGGTCGTGTCGTTCGGTGTTGCGGCCTTCGCCATGGGCACCGGCGTTCTCTTCGCCGGGTTCGGCGCGGTCATCCTGCGCCTCACGCGCCCCGAGGCAACCCCGGCCGCGTAGCCGTCCACCATAAACGCAGGAGATTCCGGCAGAACATCCTCCGGGACGCCGATAGGCGCCCCGGAGGGCCGGATCTCCTGCGTTTTTGTCGTGGGGCGTGGGCGCACCGGGAGGTGGCGGTCGCGCCGATACACTCGGAATGTGACCCGCGTCCTCGTCCTCAACGGCCCCAACCTCGGGCGGCTCGGCAGCCGCGAGCCGGAGGTGTACGGCAACGCAACCCTCGACGACCTGCGCGGACAGTTGGGCGCGCAAGCGCCTGAGGGCCTCGAGATCGACCTGCGGCAGACGGATGACGAGGCCACCCTCATCGGCTGGCTGCACGAAGCCGTTGACCACCGCGACGCGGTCATCCTGAACCCCGCGGCCTTCACCCACTACTCCTACGCGCTTCGGGATGCTGCAGCCCTCGTGACGTCGGCCGGCCTGCTGCTGGTTGAGGTGCACATCAGTAACCCGCACGCGCGGGAGGAGTTCCGCCACACGAGCGTCATCTCGGGCGTGGCCACCGGCGTCATCGCCGGTTTCGGGTTCGACTCGTACTCGCTCGCCCTCGACCTCGTGTCGCGTCGGCTCCGGTAGACTCGGACGCTGCTTACACAACGATCGGATTGAATCCCCATGGCCTCAACAGCTGACATCAGGAACGGTGTCGTCCTCAACATGGACGGCCAGCTCTGGACGGTCATCGACTTCCAGCACGTCAAACCCGGCAAGGGTGGGGCGTTCGTGCGCACCAAGGTCAAGAACGTGATGAGCGGCAAGGTCGTCGACCGCACGTTCAACGCCGGCGCGAAGATCGAGACCGAGACCGTCGACCGCGCCGACTTCCAGTACCTGTACCAGGACGGCGAGAACTACGTCTTCATGGATAAGGGCAACTACGACCAGATCACCCTCACCCCCGCGCAGGTCGGTGACGCTCCGAACTTCATGCTCGAGAACCAGGACGTGACGATCGCCCTGCACAACGGCGAGGCGCTTTACGTCGAGCTCCCGGCATCGGTCGTCCTCGAAATCACCTACACGGAGCCGGGCCTGCAGGGCGACCGCTCGTCAGCAGGCACCAAGCCCGCGACGGTCGAGACCGGCTACGAGATCCAGGTCCCGCTGTTCCTCGAGCAGGGCACCAAGGTCAAGGTCGACACGCGCGACGGCAGCTACCTGGGCCGAGTCAACGACTAGTGGGTGCCCGCACCAAATCTCGTAAACGCGCGCTCGACATCCTCTACGGCGCCGACGTCCGCGAGGAGTCGATCAACACGGCCCTGGCGGCGGAGCAGGCCCGCAACGACGCCGACCCCAAGCGCGCCAACTCCTGGGGCTATGCGCGTGACATCGTGACGGGGATCACCGAGCACGGCGACGAGATCGACGAGCTCATCGAGACATACTCGCAGGGGTGGACGATCGCGCGGATGCCCGCCATCGACCGGGCGCTGCTGCGCATCGGCCTGTGGGAGATTCTCTACAACGACGAGGTGCCAGACAGCGTTGCCATCTCCGAGGCTGTGGAGTCGGCGAAGCTGCACAGCACCGAGGATTCAGCTGGCTTCGTGAACGGCTTACTGGGTCGGATCGCCGCAACCCGCGGTTGACCTGGTGCGCCGCACCCGCGCAGGATGACGCAAGGTTACGGGCGGAGTGGATGTGCCGGGCGGGTACGCCATAACGTGCAGTTGTGACATCCGCCCCCGTCTCCCACGCCTCGAGCGCACCCGCCCTGCCGGTTCGACTCACCGATGTCGCGCGCTCATTCCCGGGCGCGAGCAAGGGTGCCGCCGCCCGGCGGGTGCTTCGGGATGTCTCGCTCGAGCTTGAACCGGGCGAGATCGTCGCCCTCATCGGTGCATCCGGTAGCGGGAAGTCGACGCTGCTGCGCCAGGTCAGCGGGCTGGACGTACCCGACGAGGGGACTGTCGAGATCGGCGGAACCGTCGTCACGGGTATAGACCAGCGCTGCGCTGTCGCCTTCCAGGAGCCTCGCCTGCTGCCCTGGCGCTCGATCTCCCGCAATGTCGAGGTGGGCCTGCCCCGCGGTACCGGCCGCGAGGCGGGTCGGGCTCGGGTGGCTGAACTGCTCGAGCTCGTGCAGCTTGCGGACGCGGCACAACTTAGACCGCGGCAGGTCTCCGGGGGCATGGCACAGCGGGCCTCCCTTGCGCGGGCCCTGGCCCGTGGCCCCGGGGTGCTGCTCCTCGATGAGCCATTCGGCGCCCTGGATGCCCTTACCCGGCTGACCATGCAGGATCTCCTGCTCGACATTCACGCCGTTGAACCGGCGACCATCCTGTTTGTCACGCACGACGTGGAGGAGGCGCTCTACCTCGCCGACCGCGTCGTGCTGCTGGGCACTGAACCGGGCTACGAGCCTGGTTCTGGTGCCACGATCCGCTCCGTTATCACGGTGCCGGGCAAGCGACCCCGAGACCGCAGCAGTGCAGCACTGTCTCACCTTCGCGCCGAACTCCTCGAGGGTCTCGGCGTGGCAACCCATCATCCCGCCCACACTTTTTGAGGAATCATGTCCCGCATCCGCACATTTTCTGCAGCAGCGCTCGTCACCGCCGTCGCGATTTCGCTCGCCGGCTGCGTCCCCGGCGAAGGCTCGAACCTCGTCCCTGAGGCAGAAGAGAGCCTCCCCGGCAGCTGGAGTTCAGACGTCCTGAACCTCGACTTCGCCACCTATAACCCGCTCAGTCTCATCATCAAGGACCAGGGCTGGCTCGAAGACACGTTTGGCGACAAGGTGACCGTCAACTGGCTGCAGTCCTCCGGGTCGGCGGCTGCCAATGACGCGCTGCGCGCCGGAGCCATCGACGTGGGTTCGACCGCGGGCTCTGCGGCACTGCTCGCGCGGTCGAACGGCTCGCCGATCCAGGCCATCGACATCTACTCGCAGCCCAACTGGTCGGCGATCCTGGTGGGTGCCGACTCCGATATCGAGTCGGTGGATGACCTCAAGGGCAAGAACATCGCGGCAAACGCCGGCACCGACCCCTACTTCTTCCTGCTGCAGGCGCTGGATGAAGCGGGCATCGGCCTCGACGAGGTGACGATCACCCAGTTGCAGCACGCCGACGGCAAGACGGCTCTCGAGTCCGGGGCCGTGGATGCCTGGGCCGGCCTCGACCCGCTGCTGTCCACGAGCGTTGTGGTCGCCGGTTCGAAGATCATCTACGACAACCCTGACTTCAACACCTATGGTTTCCTGAACGCGACCGAGAGCTTCCTGGCGAAGTCGCCCGACCTCGCGCAAGCGGTCGTCAGCGCCTATGAGAAGGCCCGGGCCTGGGCAATTGAGAACCCGGATGAGGCCGCCGCAATCCTCGCGGAGGTCGCAGGGATCGACCTGGCAATCGCCGAGTCCGTGCTCATCGACCGCACCAACCTCGAGGTCGATCCGACGCCGGGCGCCGCGCAGCTGGCCGTGCTTGAGGTCGTCGGCCCGATCTTCGTGGAGTCCGGGGCCGTCGCCACCCAGGATGCCATCGACGATGCCCTCGCGTCGCTGTTCAACACCGAGTACATCGACAATGCGAATCCCGAGCTGATCGGCTGACGTGGCTATTGATTCACCGTCGGTGACGGCGGGCTCGGAATTCTCCGGGTCCGCCGTCACGGCGCGCCGTCGCATCCTTCCCGGCCCGCGTTGGGTCCGATTCCTGCTCGGCGCGATCATCCCTGTTGCAGCCCTCGGGCTGTGGCAGATCATCATCGTGCTCGACGTGGTGCCGGCGTATCGCCTGCCCTCGCCGGAGAGCGTGTGGCTGGCGGGGGTCGATCTTTACAACCGCGGGGTGCTGTACCAGCACGTCGCGATCTCTACCCAGCGTGTACTGCTCGGCTTCATCATCGGCTCGCTGGTGGGGCTCGTCGTGGCCGCAACCGTGGGGTTGTCGAAGATCGCCGGTTGGCTCGCCATCCCCAGTCTCGGTGCGCTGAGAGCGGTACCCTCGCTCGCCTGGGTTCCCCTGCTCGGCCTCTACTTGGGGTTTGCGGAGGACTCGAAGGTGGTCCTCATTGCGATCGGCGCGTTCTTCCCTGTCTACACAACTGTCTCGGCTGCGTTGCGGCACGTCGACCCGCAGCTTGTGGAGGCGGGCCGCGCCTACGGCTACACGGGCACCCGCCTGCTGGGGCTCGTGCAATTGCCCGCGGTGGTGCCGTCCGTCGTTTCGGGACTGCGGCTTGCGTTGGCGCAGTCGTGGCTGTTCCTCGTCGCGGGGGAACTGCTCGGCGCGTCCATCGGCCTCGGTTGGTTGCTCGTCGACTCCCAGCAGAACGGGCGCATCGACCGGCTGTTCCTCGTCATCATCCTGCTGGGCGTGCTCGGCAAGGTCACCGACGCGCTCGTGGGGCTGCTCGAGAGGTATCTTCTCAAGCGCTGGGGGTAGCGACTGTATAGTTGGTGCAACAGGCATCCTTATGCTCCGTCCAGTGAGGCGGGTTCCGTCCAGAGAGGCGGGGGAAGGAGGTCAGAATGACTGCACGCACCGTGCTGCAGCAGGCTGATGTCACCCGGGCGTTGACTCGGATTTCACACGAGATCCTTGAGTCCAACCGGGGAGCAGACGGCCTTGTCATCCTCGGCATTCCCACCCGCGGGGTGTTCCTTGCGCGCCGGATCGGCGAAATCCTGAGCGGGATCGACTCCGCGATAGTGCCGGTCGGCGCACTCGATGTCACGATGTACCGGGATGACCTCGCCAAGAACCCGACGCGGACACCGAGCCCCACCGACATCCCAGCGGGCGGCATCGACGGCAAGACCGTGGTCCTCGTCGACGACGTGCTCTATTCGGGGCGCACCATCCGCGCGGCGCTTGACGCGCTCAGCGACCTGGGGCGGCCCCGGGTGGTCCGGCTTGCCGCGCTTGTGGACCGGGGGCACCGTGAGCTGCCGATCCGGGCCGATTTCGTGGGCAAAAACCTGCCGACCTCGACGAGCGAGCGCATCAATGTGCGCCTGGCCGAGTTCGACGGTGTGGACGACGAGGTGACGATCTCATGAGGCACCTGCTGTCCACCCGAGACCTCAGCCGTGACGAGGCCATCGCCCTACTCGACATCGCCGAAGACATGGCCGGCGTCGCCGACCGCGAGGTGAAGAAGCTGCCGACCCTGCGCGGCAAGACCGTCGTTAACCTGTTCTTCGAAGACTCGACGCGCACGCGCGTCTCGTTCGAGGTCGCGGCCAAGCGCTTGAGCGCGGACGTGATCAACTTCAGCGCGAAGGGCTCGAGCGTCTCCAAGGGCGAAAGCCTCAAAGACACCGCACAGACCCTCGCCGCGATGGGGGCGGATGCCGTCGTCATCCGCCATTCCGCAAGCGGTGCACCCAGGACCCTCGCCGACAGCGGCTGGATTGACGCTGGCATCGTCAACGCGGGTGACGGCACCCACGAGCATCCGACCCAAGCGCTGCTCGACGCCTTCACGATCCGCCGCAGGCTACACGGGGCCGGTTCCCGCGGTAAGGGCCTCGACGGCGTCGCGGTGACGATTGTTGGCGACATCCTGCACTCGCGGGTTGCCCGCTCGAACATCTGGTTGCTCACCGCGCTCGGTGCGAGCGTCAACCTTGTCGCCCCGGCGACACTGCTGCCGGTCAGCACGGTCGGGTGGCCGGTTACGGTGGGCTACGACCTCGATGAGGCCATCGACAGCGGCCCCGACGTGGTCATGATGCTGCGCATCCAGGCAGAACGGATGAACGCCGCATTCTTTCCCAACGCCCGTGAATACAGCCGCCAGTGGGGGCTCGACGATGACCGGGCGGCCCGGCTCCCGGCGGCTAGCATGGTTATGCACCCCGGCCCGATGAATCGTGGCCTCGAGATCTCAGCGGGCGCCGCCGATTCAGCGCAGTCGACGGTGCTCGAGCAGGTCGCCAACGGGGTCTCGATAAGGATGGCCGTGCTGTTTCAGCTTCTCTCTGGGAGTGACGCATGAGTATCCGCATCACCGGCGCACAACTGCCCGACGGCACCACCACAGACCTGTTCATCGACAATGGGGTCTTCGTCGACGGCGGCACGGCGAGCACCACGATCGATGCGGCTGGCCTCGTCGCGCTGCCCGGTCTCGTCGACCTGCACACCCACCTGCGCGAGCCGGGCTTCGAGCAGAGCGAGACGGTGCTGACCGGTAGCCGTGCCGCGGCGATCGGCGGCTTCACTGCGGTGTTCGCGATGGCCAACACGATGCCCGTGCAAGACACGGCGGGCGTTGTCGAGCAGGTGCAATCCCTCGGGGAGCGGCACGGCTACGTCACGGTTCGTCCGATCGGCGCGGTCACGGCGGGGCTCGCGGGGGAGCGGCTCTCGGAGATCGGCGCGATGGCACAGTCCCGCGCGCAGGTGCGTGTCTTCTCCGACGACGGGCACTGCGTCCACGACTCGTTGCTCATGCGCCGGGCTCTCGAGTACGTCAAGACCTTCGGCGGCGTGGTTGCCCAGCACGCGCAGGACCCGCGATTGACCCTCGGTGCACAGATGAACGAGGGCGAACTGTCGAGCGAACTCGGCCTCGCTGGCTGGCCGGCCGTCGCCGAGGAGTCGATCATCGCCCGCGATGTCATGCTCGCCCAACACGTTGGCGCCCGCTTACACGTGTGTCATATCTCGACGGCCGGCTCCGTGGACGTCATCCGCTGGGCGAAGGCCCGCGGCGCGACGGTGACCGCAGAGGTCACCCCGCACCACCTGCTCCTGACCGAGGATCTCGTGCGCGGTTACGATTCCCGGTTCAAGGTCAACCCGCCGCTGCGACGTGACGAAGACGTGCTCGCGCTGCGGGCCGCCCTCGCAGACGGCACCATCGATATCGTCGCAACGGACCACGCGCCGCACCCGGCCGAGGCCAAGGAGTGCGCCTGGGATGAAGCCGCCAACGGGATGGTCGGGCTCGAGTCCGCCCTGAGCGTCGTGCACGCCGCACTCGTGGAGTCGGGCCAGCTCGGGTGGTCGGATGTCGCCCGGGTGTTGTCATCCAAACCTGCAGAGATCGGCCTGCTCGACGGCTACGATCGACCGTTCGCGGCCGGGAGCCCCGCAAACCTCACCCTGTACGACCCCACGGTGTCGCGGGAGTTCAGCACCGCCGAACTGCGCGGCAAGGCGGTCAACTCGCCGTACCTGGGCAGGCAGCTGCCCGGCCGCGTGATCGCGACGATCCATGACGGCTACGCCACAGTGCTCGATGGGGAACTCGTGGACGCGGAGACCGTTGCCCGGCACGGAAACGAGAGAGGGACACGTCATGGATAGGACGCTCCTGATGGCGATAGTGATCGCGTTCGGTGTGCTGCTGCTCGCCCTCATGCTGTTTGGCTGGCGAGCCCGTCGGCGACGCCAGGCTGGTGTCGCCGCCCCACACGCCGCCCCCGCGGAGCTTGGCCGGTCCTTGGGAACCTTCGAGGGGAAGTACGTGGCGACCACGAGCGCGGGGGAGCCCCTCGACCGGATCGCCGTGCACAACCTCGGCTTCCGGGGTGCGGCTTCGCTGACCGTGACCGAGTCCGGGCTGCTGGTGCAGCGCCCGGGCTCCGACGACGCCTGGATCCCGAAAGCTGAGCTGCGGGGGTGGCGCCGCGCCACCTGGACGATCGACCGCGTGGTCGAGCCCGACGGCCTGCACCTCGTCGAATGGGCGCTCGGGGAGAAGCCCGTCGACAGCTACTTCCGCATGGCGACGCCTGCGGCATTCGAGAGCGCCCTTGACGCGCTCCTGGAGAGGACCACTACATGAGTTTCGAACCGGCATACCTCGTGCTCGAGGATGGCACCCGGTACACCGGCAGCGCGTACGGCGCCCGCGGCCGCACATTGGGGGAGGTGGTCTTCGCCACCGGCATGACCGGCTACCAGGAGACGCTGACCGACCCCAGCTACGCCGGCCAGATCGTGGTCATGACGGCCCCGCACATCGGCAACACCGGGGTCAACGGTGACGACGACGAGTCGAGTCGCATCTGGGTCGCGGGCTATGTCGTGCGCGATCCCAGCCGCGTGGTGTCCAACTATCGCGCCACCGGTTCGCTCGATGACCAGCTCGTGGCACAGGGAGTGGTCGGTATCAGCGGGATCGACACCCGTGCCGTGACGCGCCGCTTGCGGGATGCCGGCGCCATGCGCGGTGGTGTCTTCTCCGGCGCGGATGCGGGCCTCCCGCTCGAGGAGCAACTCGAGATCGTGCGCGCCGCGGACGCCATGGCGGGCGCCAGCTTCTCGGCGCAGGTGTCCACGATCGACGGTTACATCATCCCGGCGACGAGCGAGAGCATCGGTCGAGTTGCCGTACTCGACCTCGGTGTGAAGACCTCCACCCTCAACTACCTCGCGGCCCGCGGCTTTGACGTGCACGTGCTGCCACAGTCGGTGACGCTGGATGAAGTGCTCGCGATCAACCCGGTCGCCGCCTTCTTCTCCAACGGTCCCGGCGACCCCGCCGCATCCGACCAGCACGTCGAGCTGTTGCGCGGCATCCTGAAAGCCGACCTGCCCTTCTTCGGGATTTGCTTCGGTAACCAGCTGCTCGGTCGCGCCCTGGGCTACGGCACTTACAAGCTGCCCTTCGGGCATCGCGGCATCAACCAGCCTGTGGTCGACGTCGGTACCGGGCGCACCGAAATTACGAGTCATAACCACGGCTTTGCGGTGGATGCCCCGATCGGCGTCATCTCGGAGAGCCCGGCCGGGTTCGGGCGGGTCGAGGTGAGCCACGTCAACCTGAACGACAACGTCGTGGAGGGGCTCAACGCCCTCGACATCCCGGCCTTCTCGGTGCAGTACCACCCCGAGGCCGCAGCCGGCCCCCACGACGCCAACTATCTCTTCGACCGGTTCCGCGAGCTGGTGCTGAGCACCCAGAAGGACAAATAAGTGCCCAAGCGCGCAGATATCACCTCGGTACTCGTGATCGGCTCCGGCCCGATCGTCATAGGCCAGGCGGCCGAGTTCGACTACTCCGGGACGCAGGCCTGTCGCGTGCTCCGCGAGGAGGGCGTGCGCGTGATCCTCGTCAACTCCAACCCGGCGACGATCATGACCGACCCCGACTTCGCCGACGCGACCTACATCGAGCCGATCACCTGGGAGGTCATCGAGTCGATCATCGCCAAGGAGAAGCCCGACGCGATCCTGCCCACCCTTGGCGGGCAGACCGCGCTCAACGCGGCCATCGACCTGCACCACCACGGCATCCTGGAGAAGTATGGGGTCGAGCTCATCGGCGCCAACTTCGAGGCGATCAACAAGGGCGAGGATCGCCAGATCTTCAAGCAGCTCGTGCTCGACGCGGGTGCGGACGTCGCGAAGAGCTACATCGCGCACACCGTGGAGGAGGCAATTGGCTTCGCTGAGGACCTCGGTTACCCGCTCGTGATCCGTCCCTCGTTCACGATGGGTGGGCTCGGCTCGGGCTTCGCTTACGACCGGGATGAACTGGTGCGCATGGTCGGCGACGGCCTGCACCAGAGCCCCACCACCGAGGTGCTGCTCGAAGAGTCGATCCTCGGCTGGAAGGAGTACGAGCTCGAGCTCATGCGGGACACCGCTGACAACACGGTCGTGGTGTGCTCGATCGAGAACGTCGACCCGGTCGGCGTGCACACCGGCGATTCGATCACCGTTGCCCCCGCCCTGACCCTCACTGACCGCGAGTACCAGAACCTGCGCAACATCGGCATCGACATCATCCGCGCGGTCGGCGTTGACACCGGCGGCTGCAACATCCAGTTCGCTGTCGACCCGAAGACGGGCCGGGTGATCGTCATCGAGATGAACCCGCGCGTCTCGCGCTCGAGCGCGCTGGCCTCGAAGGCAACCGGATTCCCGATCGCCAAGATCGCCGCGAAACTTGCCATCGGCTACCGGCTCGACGAGATCCCGAACGACATCACCAAGGTGACGCCCGCAAGCTTCGAACCGACTCTCGACTACGTGGTCGTGAAGGTGCCACGGTTCGCGTTCGAGAAGTTCCCCATGGCCGACACCCGGCTGACCACGACCATGAAATCGGTCGGCGAAGCGATGGCGATCGGCCGCAACTACTCGACCGCCCTCCAGAAGGCGCTCCGCTCACTCGAGAAGCGCGGCAGCAGCTTCCACTGGGAAGGCGAGCCCGGCGACAAGGCCGAGCTACTCGCCATCGCGGAGAAGCCCACCGACGGACGCATCGTGACCGTCCAGCAGGCCATGCGCGCCGGCGCCACGGTCGAGGAGGTTTTCCAGGCGACCGGCATCGACCCCTGGTTCGTCGACCAGATCGCCCTCGTCAACGAGGTAGCGACTGCGATCGCCGCGGCCGCGGAACTCGATGAGGCGGTGCTGCGGCACGCGAAAGACCACGGCTTCAGCGACGCGCAGGTGGCCCAGCTCCGTGGCATCCCGGAATCCGAGGTTCGCGCTTTGCGCTGGCGGCTGGGGGTGCGGCCCGTGTTCAAGACGGTCGACACCTGCGCGGGCGAGTTCCCGGCCCTCACGCCGTACCACTACTCCAGCTACGACCTCGAGACCGAGGTGACGCCGAGCGATCGCCGCAAGGTCGTCATCCTGGGCTCCGGCCCCAACCGCATCGGCCAGGGCATCGAGTTCGACTACAGCTGTGTGCACGCCTCGTTCGCGCTCTCCGACGCGGGCTTCGAGACGATCATGATCAACTGCAACCCCGAGACGGTTTCGACCGACTACGACACGAGCGACCGGCTCTATTTCGAGCCCCTCACGCTGGAAGACGTGCTCGAGATCATCCACGCCGAATCGCAGTCCGGCGAGCTGGTGGGTGTCGTCGTGCAGCTCGGCGGGCAGACGGCCCTCGGGCTCGCGCAGGGCCTGAAGGACGCGGGCGTGCCGATCCTCGGGACCACCCCCGAGGCGATCGATCTCGCCGAGGAGCGCGGACTGTTCTCGAAGATCCTGGATGAGGCGGGGCTGATCTCACCCCGCAACGGCACCGCAACCGACCGCGAGGAAGCGATCGTCATCGCCGAGCGCATCGGCTACCCGGTGCTCGTGCGGCCCTCCCACGTGCTCGGCGGGCGCGGCATGGAGATCGTCTACGACACCGAGTCGATGGTCGACTACTTCCGCCGGGTCGAGGGGCAGGCCATCATCGCGCCCGGGTCACCGCTGCTGGTCGACCGCTTCCTCGACGACGCGATCGAGATCGACATCGACGCCCTCTACGACGGCACCGAACTCTACATCGGCGGCATCATGGAGCACATCGAGGAGGCGGGCGTTCACTCCGGCGACTCGGCCTGCACCCTGCCGCCCGTGACCCTCGGGCGTGATGTCATCAACCGGGTGCGCGAAGCCACCCTCGGTATTGCCGCGGGAATCGGGGTCCGGGGCCTGATCAACGTGCAGTTCGCGATCGGCCAGGGGATCCTCTACGTGCTCGAGGCGAATCCCCGGGCATCCCGCACCGTGCCCTTCGTGTCGAAGGCGCTGGGCATCCCGCTCGCGAAAGCCGCCTCGCTCATCATGGTGGGGCGCGATATCCGCTCGCTCGTCGCCGACGGCCTGTTGCCCGCACAGGACGGCTCGATCGTGCCGATGGATGCGCCGGTCGCCGTGAAGGAGGCGGTGCTGCCGTTCAAGCGCTTCCGCACCGTCGAAGGCCACGTCGTTGACTCGGTGCTCGGCCCGGAGATGCGCTCGACGGGTGAGGTGATGGGCATCGACTCCAACTTCCCGAAAGCGTTCGCCAAGAGCCAGGACGCCGCATACGGTGGCCTCCCGCTCTCGGGTTCGGTCTTCGTGTCGGTCGCCGACCGCGATAAGCGCGCGATCGTGTTGCCGATGCTCCGGATGAGCCAGCTCGGGTTCACCATCCTCGCGACCGAAGGCACCGCAGAGGTGCTCGCCCGCAACGGCATCGAGGCCCGCGTGGTGCGCAAGTACTTCATGGGCCAGGAGGTGGTTCCCGGCGAGCCCTCGATCGTTGAACTCATCAACGCGGGCGAGGTCGACGTGGTAATCAACACCCCGAGCGGCCGCAGCGCGCGGGCCGACGGCTACGAGATCCGCACCGCCACCGTCGCCGCCGACAGGCCGCTGTTCACGAGCATCGCGCAGGTCGGTGCGGCCGTGGCATCCTTCGAGGCGATCCGCGACGGTTTCGACGTGCGGTCGCTGCAGGATTATGCGATCGACCGTGCTGAGCGTCTGGCGGCAGCCAGTGCCTAGTTTCGGCGAGCGGCTGTCGGAGGTCTTCGAGACCCGCGGCCAGCTGTGCCTGGGCATTGATCCCCACGCTTTCCTGCTGGGGGAGTGGGGCCTGCCCGACACTGCCGCCGGGGTCCGCGAGTTCGGGATGCGCGCTGTCGAAGCCGCAACGGAGACCGTGGGCATCGTCAAACCGCAGGTTGCGTTCTTCGAACGGCACGGGTCTGCCGGGTACGCGGCACTCGAGACAGTCATCGCCGCCGCTCGTGGCGCGGGGCTGCTCGTGATCGCCGACGTGAAGCGCGGTGATATCGGCAGCACGATCGACGCGTACGGTGCCGCCTGGCTGAGCCCGGGATCACCGCTTGAGGTCGACGCGATGACAGTGGTCGCCTACCAGGGTGTCGGCTCTCTCGCCGGAACGATCGACCTGGCAACGGGCAATGGCAAGGGTGTTTTCGTGCTCGCGGCGACCTCGAACCCGGAGGCCTTCTCGACCCAGACTGCCGCCCGAACGACGGGCGCATCCGTGGCCGCGGGTATCGTCGATGAGGTGGAAGCCCTCAACGCCGGTTCGGTATCGCTCGGTCCGGTCGGCGTGGTGATCGGCGCCACGGTGAAGCTCGCGGACTTCGGAATTCGGCAGGAGGCGCTTGCCCTGACCCCGATTCTCGCCCCCGGCTTCGGTGAGCAGGGGGCCCGGCTGGCCGACGCGCGAAGCCTCTATGGGACAAGGAGCTCGAACATCGTGGCGAATGTGGGTCGCAGTGTTCTCCGCACCGGCCCGGACGGAATCGGCCCGGCGCTAGCGGTTGCGGCGACCGAACTCGGTGAGGCGCTCGCCCGATGACTCCCCGCCCCGCCCCGCCCGCCGACGTCGACCGGGTTGCGGCCGGCCACGCCGCCGTTGCTGCGCGACGCGCCCGGGCCGCCGTGAAACAGCAGATTGCCAGCCGCTCCCGCACCGCGCTCGACGCCGCACAGGTGGGCTGGGCCGACGCGGCGAGCCCGGAGGCGTCGCTGCGGGTCACAGAACTGCTCACGAGCATCCCCTCGCTGGGTCCGACGCGCACCGCGAAGGTGCTCGATGAGCTCGGCATCTCCGACAAGAAGCGGGTCGGCGGCCTCGGGGTGCGCCAGCGCGCCAAGCTCCGCGAGTACCTCGTCGGCAGGCAGGGAGCAGAGCCCAGCCGACTGGTCGTGCTCGCCGGTCCCACGGCCGTCGGCAAGGGGACGGTCTCGGGCTACATTCGCGAGCACTACCCGGACGTGATGCTGAGCGTGTCGGCGACCACCCGTAAGCCGCGGCCGGGCGAGATCGACGGCGTGCACTACTACTTCGTCAGCGACGAGGAGTTCGACCGAAAGATCGCCGCCGGCGAGTTGCTCGAGTGGGCGGTCGTGCACAACTCCTACAGGTACGGCACCCCTCGACCCCCGATCGATGCCGCGCTCGCGCAAGGCAAGCGGGTGATGCTAGAAATCGACCTGCAGGGTGCGCGCCAGGTGCGCAAGGTCATGCCCGAGGCGTTGCTGGTGTTCCTGCTGCCGCCCACCTGGGAGGAACTGGTCCGCCGGCTTATCGGCCGCGGGACCGAAGCACCCGAAGAACAGCAGCGCCGATTGGAGACCGCGAAGGTCGAATTGGCCGCCCAGGACGAGTTCGACGCCAAGGTCGTCAACCACGAAGTCGGCCAAGCGGCCCGTGAGGTCGTAGAATTGATGGATGCGCCCGCTGGCGCCACCACTTATGGCAAGGAGCCCCACCATGGTTGACCGTCACTCCGGCATCATTGACCCGCCCATCGACGAACTGCTCTCCAAGGTCGACTCGAAGTACCAGTTGGTCATCTTCGCTTCGAAGCGCGCCCGCCAGATCAACGACTACTACGCCGACCTGCACGAGGGAAGCCTCTTCGACAACGTCGGCCCGCTCGTCGACTCGACGATTGACGACAAGCCCCTCTCGGTGGCCCTGCACGAGATCAACGAAGACAAGCTCGAGCTCAAGCGCCTCTCCAGCGAGTAATCGCAGCCGCTTCGGTTGTCGAGCCAGTCGAGACACGCAATGAACATCGTCGTCGGCATCACCGGCGGCATTGCGGCGTATAAGGCCGTCGGGGTCGTGCGCGCCCTTGTGCTCGCGGGCCACGACGTTCATGTCGTTGCTACCGAGAACGCGTTGCGGTTCGTCGGCCGACCCACCCTTGAGGCGATCAGTCGCAATCTCGTGCACAGCGACCTCTACGAGGGTGTCGCCGAGGTGCGGCACGTCGCGATCGGGCAGGCCGCCGACCTCATCA
Source organism: Rhodoglobus sp. (assembly GCA_044340535.1). Taxonomy (GTDB): domain Bacteria; phylum Actinomycetota; class Actinomycetes; order Actinomycetales; family Microbacteriaceae; genus Rhodoglobus. The sequence goes on along the minus strand of JBIITJ010000025.1, from coordinate 12,845 downwards.
TCGTCGCTCCAGCGACCGCAAACACCATCGCCAAGCTCGCCGGCGGTTTCGCCGACGACCTACTCGGCAACACCATCCTGGCAAGTACCGCGCCCCTCGTGCTCGCGCCCGCGATGCACACCGAGATGTGGCAGAACCCGGCGACCGTAGCCAACATCGCCCTCCTGCGAGAGCGTGGCGTGAGGATCGTGGGGCCCGCGAGCGGCCAGTTGACGGGCAAGGACGCGGGGCCCGGCCGGATGTCCGAGCCGGAGGACATCGTCGCGGCGGCACTGGCGGCAGCGGGCCCCCGGGATCTTCTCGGCAGGCGCATCCTCGTCACTGCCGGCGGCACGCGTGAGCCCCTCGATCCGGTCCGCTTCATCGGCAACCGCTCTAGCGGCCGACAGGGCGTGGCGATTGCGCTGGCTGCGGCCGCCCGCGGCGCCGAGGTCACCCTCATTGCGGCGAACCTCGAGATAGCGGCTCCCGCCTCGCTCACCGTCCAGCGCGTTGGCACCACGCTCGAGCTCGCCGACGCGGTCGAGGCCACCGCCCGCGATGCCGACATCGTGATCATGGCCGCCGCCGTTGCGGACTACCGCCCCGAAAGCGTGGCCCCGGCGAAGATCAAGAAGGAGCAGCAGGGCGACACGCTCGACCTGCGCCTGGTCAAGAATCCAGACATCCTGAAGTCGATCGGCGAGTCCCGCACGCCCGGCCAGATCATTATCGGGTTCGCGGCGGAGACCGAAACGGATGACGCGGCACTGCTTGAACTCGGTCGCGCAAAGATCCTGCGCAAGGGCAGCGACTATCTCGTCGTCAACAGGGTGGGCTGGACGGAGGGCTTCGCAACCGAGCGCAACACGGTCGTCGTCATCGATAAGGCCGGGGATATAGTGGCCGAGGCGACCGGCAGCAAACAGTCGGTGGCCGACAGTATTCTCGACCTGCTGTCCGATCCTGCCTAAGCGCGAACCCGTCTACCACTGGAGCCCCGATGCCGCTGCGTCTCTTCACGTCTGAGTCAGTGACCGAGGGGCACCCGGACAAGATCTGCGACCAGATCAGCGACAGCATCCTCGATGCGCTGCTCACCGTTGACCCCCAGGCCCGGGTTGCCGTGGAAACTCTTGTGACAACGGGGCTCGTGCACGTGGCAGGCGAGGTGACCACGAGCGGATACGTCGACATTCCCTCGATCGTGCGCAAGCGCATCTCCGAGATCGGCTACAACTCCTCCGACGTCTGGTTCGACGGGCGCTCTTGCGGGGTCTCCATCTCGATCGGTGGGCAATCGCCAGACATCGCCCAGGGAGTCGACAACGCCATCGAAACGCGCGAAGGCTCCAGTGTCGACGTCGACGACCACCAGGGCGCTGGCGACCAGGGCATCATGTTCGGCTACGCGACGACCGAAACCCCTGAGCTCATGCCGCTGCCGATCTGGCTCGCGCACCGCATGGCCGAGCGGCTCGCGGAAGTGCGTCACGCCGGGGTCGTCGACTACCTCCGTCCCGACGGCAAAACCCAGGTGACCATTGGCTACGACGGCGCGATCCCGCGCACCGTCGACACGGTTGTGCTCTCGACCCAGCACTCGCCATCCGTTAGCACCGAGCAGCTGCGCCGAGAGATCGAAGAGATCGTCGTGCGGCCCGTGCTCGGCTCGACCACCCTCGACACCAGTGGCCTGCGGGTTCTCATCAACCCGACCGGCCGCTTCGAGATCGGTGGGCCGCAGGGCGACGCCGGGTTAACCGGCCGCAAGATCATCGTTGACACCTACGGCGGGGCATCCCGTCACGGCGGGGGCGCTTTCAGCGGCAAAGACCCGTCGAAGGTCGACCGTTCGGCTGCATACGCAATGCGCTGGGTCGCGAAGAATGCTGTGGCGGCGGGCCTTGCCGACCGGCTCGAGGTGCAGGTCGCGTACGCGATCGGCAAGGCGAGCCCTGTCGGCCTGTATGTCGAGACCTTCGGCACCGCCCACGTGGACGAAGACAGCATCATCGAGGCCATCACCTCGGTGTTCGACCTGCGCCCTGGCGCAATCATCCGCGACCTCGACCTGCTGCGACCGATCTACGCCAACACCGCAACCTACGGCCACTTCGGTCGCGAGCTCCCCGATTTCACCTGGGAGCGTACCGACCGCGTCGACGAGTTGCGCGCCGCCAGCGGACTGTAAATGCCGGCCGCGGCCATAGCGCGAGTGCTCCTGGACTCGCCCCTGCCGCAGCTTGATCGGCTCTTCGACTACCGGATTCCCGACGAGCTGCGGGATGCTGCGGTGCCGGGTGTCCGCGTGAAGGTGCCGCTTCGTTCGGCGGGGCGCGTCGCCGACGGCCTGCTCGTCGAGGTGGTCGAGCACGGCGATTACACGGGCGTGCTCAGCGATCTCGACTCGGTCGTGTCACCGATCCGCGTTCTCAGCCCAGAAGTGTGGGCGCTCGCCCGACGAGCGGCCGACCGGGCGGCTGGTTCCGCGAGCGACATCGTGCGGCTCGCGGTACCCAACCGGCAGGTAAGGGTCGAGAAGGCGTACCTGGCGAACGTTGCGAACGAGCCGTTCCCAGCGATCTCGGCGACTCCCGTCGAGGGCTACGGCGCAGGCGTTCTCGAGGCGGCCGTGGCAGAGGGGCGGCGGTTGGCAGTCGATGCCATCCCACTCGTACGTGAGGTTTCCGGCGGTGCCTGGGTGGGCTCGTGGGCTGTCGCGATGGCGGGCGCTGCGGCATCCGCTCTCGCTGCCGGTCGCAGCGCGATCCTGGCGGTCCCGGACTATCGGGACCAGGAGCAGCTGGAGGCGGCCCTCAGGGCAATGCTGCCGGCTGAGAGTGTGGTGCGCCTCGACGCGCGGCAGTCCAACCCCGACCGGTACAGGGAGTTCCTGCGCTGCCTGTCCGGTGCGCCGCTCGCGATCGTCGGCAATCGCTCCGTCGTGTATGCGCCAGCCCCGAACCTGGGACTGATCGCGGTCTGGGATGACGGTGACCCCCTGCACAGCGAGCCGTTGAGCCCGTACGTGCACACCCGGGATGCCGCGCTGCTGCGCCAGGAACAACAGGGCTGTGCCCTCATGTTCTTCGGGCACTCCCGCAGCACGGAGGTGGAGCGGCTCGTCGAACTGGGCTGGCTGCGTTCGGTCACTCCCGTGCCACTTGTACTGCCGAAAATCATCCCGACCTCCCAGCAGGCGGGCGGCGACCGGCTGGCCGCCCAGGCGCGCATCCCGTCGTCGGCCTGGAATACCGCCCGGAAGGCGCTCGAGACCGGGCCCGTTCTTGTGCAGGTGGCACGCCCGGGCTACGCGCCGCGGCTCGCCTGTGCGGACTGCAACCAGACGGCGCGATGCTTGCGCTGCGAGGGGCCCCTCGCCCAGAAGTCGGCGCGCGCGGTTCCGGCGTGCGCCTGGTGCGGGGCTTTGGCGGCGAGTTGGCACTGCACGAACTGCGAGGGCGAGAAGTTGCGTTTTGTCGGCAACGGGGCGACCCGTACCGCCGAGGACCTGGGGCGAGCGTTCCCCGGCGTGCGGGTGATCGTGGCCGACGGCGAGCGCCAGGTGCTGTCGGTGGGTGCGGAGCCCGCGCTCGTGATTGCGACCCGCGGCGCCGAGCCCGTCGCGGCGGGCGGCTACCGTGCGGTGCTGTTGCTCGACGGGGAACGCATGGTCGCCCGGGAAAGCCTGCGGGTGGGGGAGGACTGCCTGCGATGGTGGTCGAACGCTGTGGCCCTGGCAGCGGGAGGGGCGCCGACGGTGCTGGTCGGTGTCGGCGGCGCGCTGGCTTCGGCCCTCGTGACGTGGCGGCACGCCGACTATGCCCGCGCCGAGCTCGCCGATCGCCGTCGGCTCCGCTTCCCGCCGGCCATTCGGGTGGCCACCGTGACCGGCACTCTTGATGCGGTTGCGGGCGTGGTCGCCGCGGTGTCCGCGGAGGACGGCCTGGACCCTGCCGATGTGCTCGGACCGGTGGATGTCACACCCGGCGTTGTGCGGACGATCCTCCGTTTCGACTACGCCCAAGGCACCGCGATCGCATCTACGCTCCGTGCCCAGCGGATCAAAGCGGCAACGAGCCGGCGGCGCCCACCCGCCGCGTCCCGGGGCCCCGTTGCGCCGAACCTCAAGGTGCGGCTTGACGACGTGGAGCCCTTCCTGGAGTCGTAGCCGGGGACTATTGTGAAACGGTGACAGTTTTGGCTGTAAGCCTCGGGGTTGTCGGTGCGCTTGCGGGTGCATTCCTGCTGGGTGTGATCGTGGTTGCGTCTGTGCAGGCGTTGCAGGCACGAGAGCTGGATAGCTTGTCGCAAGCTGCCTGGCTGCTGTTCATCTTCTGTGCTCCGCTGCTGGGTGCGGTCGCGTGGTTCATCGTTCATGAGCACCGGGTCGACGTGCTCCTTGCACGTTGGGGACTCGGCGGGGCGTGGAAGTAGACCTCGCGCCGACGACGACAAGCTCCGACTCGCCCGATGGTTGGGTCAGCTGCCGAACGCCACGTCCATGAGTCGCGTCGTTGACGCAAAACCAGCGCGCATATACAGCGGCACCGCCGTCTCGCTCGAATGCACAGTCACTCGCTCGACATCGGCGCTGGCGGCCTCCGCCAATAGAACGTCAAGCAGCGAGCGGCCAATGCCCTGCCCGCGCATTTCCGGGACAACGTAGACCGACTGGACGTCCCCAGTCCTGCGATGGGGCGACCTCGGGCTGGGCACCCGGGGGTAGATCGCGAGCCAGGCCATCCCGACAATCTCGTCCCTGGCCAGGGCGACCCAACATCGGTGCGTAGCTCTGTTGGCCGTAGCCCAGTCCACATAGCCCTGGACAAACTCGGCCCGCGACAACACCGGCTCACCGCCCTGGTCAACGACTACCCAACTCCACCGCAAGCCGGCTACGGCAGGCATGTTGTGCGATCGCGCTTCGCGAATCTCAATGTCCATGACACGACCCTGTCACGGCCCACCCTCAAACCACGAGACAATCGATACGTGAGAATCGTCTTCGCCGGCAGCCCGCCCGCCGCCGTCCCCAGTCTCCGGATGCTCGCAGCGAGCGCCCACGAGGTGGCAGCGGTGCTGACCCGGGATGACTCCCCGCAGGGGCGCCGTGGCATGCTGACCGCGACCCCGGTCGCCGCGGAGGCCGAGGCGCTGGGCTTGCCCGTCATCAAAGCGAACCGGCTGGCGGGGGAGGCGACCGAAATCGTGACCACGCTGCAGCCCGACCTGGGCGTGATCGTCGCCTACGGCGGCCTCGTGCGCGAGCCGCTGCTCAGTACGCCGCGCCTCGGCTGGATCAACCTGCACTTCTCATTGCTCCCGCGCTGGCGCGGTGCAGCGCCGGTGCAGCGTGCGATCATGGCGGGCGATGACATCACCGGCGCGACCGTGTTCCAGCTGGTGCCCGAGCTCGACGCGGGCGACATGTACGGCCGCATCACCGCGACCATCGGCGCGCACCAGACTGCCGGCAACCTGCTCGACCAACTCTCCGTCTCGGGTGCTGAACTGCTGCTGCGGGTCGTGGATGCCCTCGCCGACGGCACAGCGGAGGCCGAAGCCCAGGTCGGGGAGGTAACCCTCGCACCCAAGCTCGCCCTCGCCGACGGGGAGATCGACTGGAACCAGCCCGCCGCGACCGTGCACAACCTGGTGCGCGGCGTCACCCCGGAGCCCGGCGCGTTCACGACCGTCGATGGGGCCCGCCTCAAGGTGCTCGACGCGACAATCGCCCGGGATGTCGCACCGTTGGCTCCCGGCGAGTTTGCGCTGGCGGGTAAGCAGGTGGTGGTCGGGACCGGGACCGAGCCGATACAGCTTGTCAGCGTGCATCCCGCCGGCCGCAAGGCGATGGACGCCGCGTCGTGGTGGCGTGGGCGAACCCCAGAAACCCCGAAAGCAGAACAGTGAGCCAGCCCCAACCCGCCCGCAGGATCGCCCTCGACGTGATCATGGCGGTGCGCGAGTCCGATGCCTACGCGAACCTGCTGCTGCCCGTGCGTCTCGGCCGGGCCAAACTCTCGGAGGCCGACGCGGGCCTTGCGACCGAACTCACCTACGGCACCTTGCGCATGCAGGGCTACTACGACCGCATCATCGCGATGGCGGCGGGGCGAGCGATCGACCGGATCGACCCCCCCATCCTCGATGTGCTGCGGCTGGCCTGCCACCAGCTGCTGTCGATGCGGGTCGCCCAGCACGCCGCGGTCGACGAGTCCGTGCAGTTGGCCAAGACGGTCGTCTCCAACTCGGCGGTCGGCTTCGTCAACGGCGTGCTCCGGACGATCACTCGCACCGACGCGGCAACGTGGCGCGAGCGTGTGCTGGCTGAGGCCGGTTCCGGCGAAGAGGCTCTCGCCCTCGAGTATTCGCACCCGTTGTGGGTCACCCGCGCGTTCCGGCAGGTGCTTGTCGCCGAGGGCCGGGAGGCCGAGCTGGAGGGCCTGCTCGCCGCCGACAACGTGGCCCCGCGTGTTTCGCTCGCAGCCCTCCCCGGCAAGTCCACGCCAGGAGAGTTGGATGCCCACGCCGCCGAATACTCGCCGGTGGGAGCCATCCTCGACCACGGTGACCCGCTCGGGCTCCCCGCGGTCAGTGCCGGACGTGCCCGCGTGCAGGACGAGGGTTCCCAGCTCGCCGCCCTCGCGCTCAGCCGGGTGCGCCCCGTCGTCGCCGGTGAGCAGTGGCTCGACCTGTGTGCGGGCCCCGGCGGTAAGGCGGCACTTCTCGCGGCGGAGGCCAATGTGGGCGGGGCCATCCTCACTGCCAATGAACTGGTGCCGGCGCGCGCCGAGCTGGTGCGCAAAGCCCTTGCCGTTTTCGAGACCCCGCCCGAGGTGTGGGAGCTCGACGGCACCGAGGTCGGCGCGCTGTACCCGAACGCCTTCGACCGCATCCTTCTCGATGCGCCGTGCACGGGCCTCGGCGCGCTGCGTCGCCGTCCGGAGGCTCGATGGCGCAAGCAGCCGAGCGATGTTGCGGGTCTCGGCAACCTGCAGGTGAAGCTGCTCGCCTCAGCGCTGGCCGCGCTCAAGCCCGGGGGAGTGCTCGCGTACGTGACCTGCTCGCCGCACGCCGCCGAGACGAAGTCGATCGTCGCCTCTGTCCTGCGCAAGACCGAGGGCATCGAGCGCATCGACACCCCCCTAGTGCTGCAGTCCATCGTCAAGCAGCCGCTCGACCTGCCCGAGGCCAGCCACGCGCAGCTGTGGCCGCACCGCCACGGCACCGACGCGATGTTCATCCAGCTGCTGGCTAAGGTCTAGATCATGGTCCGCATCAATCCGAGCATCCTGGCCGCCGATTTCGTCAACCTCGAACGCGACCTCGGAACCATCACCGCCGCCGACCTCGTGCACGTCGATGTCATGGACAACCACTTCGTGCCCAACCTGACGTTCGGCCCGCAAATGGTCGAGCGCATCCAGACCGTCTCGACGCTGCCCCTCGACGTGCACCTCATGATCGACGACCCCGACCGCTGGGCACCCGGCTACGCGGAGCTCGGTGCGTTCTCGGTGACCTTCCACGCCGAAGCGGTTCGGGATGCCACGGCTCTCGCCCGCCGCCTGCGCGAGATCGGCGCCCGCGCCGGTATTGCGCTGAAGCCGGGCACGCCGGTCGAGTCGTACCTCGAACTGCTGCCCGAGTTCGACCAGGTGCTCGTGATGACCGTCGAACCGGGTTTCGGCGGGCAGTCGTTCATTGCCGACACCATGCCCAAGCTGGAGCTGTTGCGCGGGGCCGTCGGTGACCGTGACATCTGGCTGCAGGTCGACGGCGGCATCGACGAAGACACCATCGGCATCGCAGCCGAGGCGGGGGCGGATACCTTCGTCGCGGGTTCCGCGGTCTTCCGGTTCGACGACCGCTCCGCCAGGATCGAGCTGCTGCGGTCCGCCGCCGAGAAGCACTCGCACTGAGTCATCCCGTCGGTCTGCTTGACTAGGTGCATGACAGATTCACCCAGGACCAAGCCCGAAGTCGAGTTCTACGAGGGCCCAGAGCCCACCGACCTCGTCATCATTGACATCGAAGAGGGAACCGGCGAGGAAGCGAAGCCCGGTTCGACCGTCGACGTGCACTACCTCGGGGTCGACTTCGAGTCCGGCGAAGAGTTCGACTCGAGCTGGAGCCGCGGCCAGTCGATCAACTTCCCGCTCGCCTCGCTGATCAAGGGCTGGCAGGAGGGCATCCCCGGCATGAAGGTTGGCGGACGCCGCCAGCTCATCGCGCCGCCGCACCTCGCCTACGGCCCCGCCGGCGGCGGTCACCGCCTCTCGGGTCGCACCCTCACCTTCGTGATCGACCTGCTGGGCGTCAAGTAACCCTTCCGCGCAACAAAAACGCAGGACATTCTCGCTCGCACCGCCAGTTCGGTGCCGAAACGCCTCCCGGCGCGAGAATGTCCTGCGTTTTCGTATCAGGCGGTTGTGGTCGGGCGGCGGGGGAGTGCCGCGCCCGATACGCTTGAGCCGTGAAAACCTTCGACGAGCTGTTCGCTGAGCTGAGCGAGAAAGCCGTGTCGCGCCCCGAAGGTTCCGGGACGGTCGCCCAGCTGGACGCGGGCGTGCACGCGATCGGCAAGAAGATCGTCGAAGAGGCCGCCGAAGTGTGGATGGCCGCCGAATACCAGTCCACGGAGGAGACGGCCGAGGAAATCTCGCAGCTCGTCTACCACTTGCAGGTGCTCATGGTCGCGAAGGGGCTCACCCCTGCGGATGTCTGGCGACATCTATAACTGCCGTCGCCCCCATCCGATCCGACCGAAAGACCACAATGCTGAGAGTTGCCGTTCCCAACAAGGGTTCGCTGAGTGACACCGCCGCCGAGATGCTCTTGGAGGCGGGCTATGCGGGTCGCCGCGACCCGCGCGCCCTGAGCGCCCTCGACCCCCGCAACGACGTCGAGTTCTTCTACCTTCGCCCGCGCGACATTGCCACCTATGTCGGTTCCGGCGCACTGGATGTAGGAATCACCGGTCGTGACCTGCTGCTGGACTCCCGCAGCCCCGCCCAGGAGATCGCGAGCCTGGACTTCGGCCAGTCCACGTTCCGGTTCGCGGGAACTCCCGGCCGCTTCGCGACTCTCGACGACCTGAAGGGCCTGCGCATCGCCACCAGCTACCCCGCGCTGGTGGGCGACTTCCTCGCCCGCAACGGCGTGCAGGTGACGATGGTCGCCCTCGATGGCGCCGTTGAGTCAGCCGTGAAGCTGGGCGTGGCCGATGCGGTCGCCGACGTGGTCAGCACCGGCTCGACCCTCCGCGCCCAGGGCCTGGAGATCTTCGGCCCGGTCATCCTCGATTCGACTGCTGTCCTGATCAGCGCCTCAGACGGGATGCCCGGGATCACGACCCTCCAGCGCCGCCTCCAGGGTGTTCTCGTCGCCCGCCAGTACGTGCTCATCGACTACGACGTGCGTACCAGCGACCTCGAGCGCGCCACCGAGGTCACCCCCGGCATCGAGAGCCCCACCGTGTCGCCGCTGCACGACCCCGAGTGGGTGGCCGTGCGCGCGATGGTGCCGCGAGCCGACACCAACCACGTGATGGACCAGCTGTACGAGATCGGCGCGCGGGCGATTCTCGTCAGCTCGATCCACGCCGCACGCATATGACGCTCGCGGTGCGGGTGATCCCCTGCCTGGATGTCGCGGCGGGACGGGTGGTCAAGGGCGTCAACTTCCTGGACCTGCGCGACGCGGGCGACCCCGTCGAGCTTGCGCGCAAGTACTACGAGCAGGGCGCAGACGAGATCACATTCCTGGATGTCACGGCGACTGTCGATGAGCGCGAGACCATGTACGAGGTGGTGCGCGCGACCGCCGAGCAGGTCTTCATCCCGCTGACGGTGGGTGGGGGAGTGCGGTCCGCCGACGATGTCGCGCGGCTGCAGGCCAACGGCGCGGACAAGATCGGGGTCAACAGCGCGGCCATCGCACGCCCTGCCCTGCTCGACGAGATCGCCGACCGGTTCGGTGCCCAGGCCCTCGTTCTGTCGCTCGACGTCAAGAAGCGCGGCGCCGGCTGGATCGTCACCACGCATGGTGGCCGCACCGAGACCGACATCGACGCGCTCGACTGGGCGCGGGAGGCGATTGAGCGCGGTGCCGGTGAGCTGCTGGTGAACTCGATTGACGCTGACGGCACCAAGCGCGGCTTCGACCTGGAGCTGATCGCGGCGATGCGTGAGGTCAGCAGCGTGCCGGTGATCGCCAGCGGCGGCGCGGGAGCGCTCGGGGATTTCGCGCCGGCGATCGCGTCGGGTGCTGATGCTGTGCTCGCCGCATCGGTGTTCCACAATGGGGAGCTGACTGTCGGCGATGTGAAGCGGGCGCTCGACGAGGCAGGGGTGATCACGAGATGAGTGAGATGTTGACGGACGCGACGGTCGGCGAGGTCGTCGAGCGCGTAACCTTCGGGCCGGATGGCCTGCTGCCCGCCATCATCCAGCAGTGGGACAGCAAGGATGTCCTGATGCTCGGCTACATGAACGCCGAAGCGCTGCGCCGCACCCTCACGGAGGGCCGCGTCACGTTCTGGAGTCGCAGTCGCCAGGAATTCTGGCGCAAAGGCGACACGAGTGGAAACGCCCAGTTCGTCCGGGGGGCAGCCCTCGACTGTGACGGCGACGCGATTCTCGTGACCGTCGACCAGCACGGCCCTGTCTGCCACACGGGGGCCCACGCCTGCTTCGATGTCGACCCGTTGGATCCGGCCGTGGGAGGCGCCGATGCATAACTCCACGACGGCAGCGGACTTCACCGCGCGCCTCGAGGCCGGCCACCGGGTCATTCCGGTTATCCGGGAGATCTTCGCCGACGGGGAGACCCCGGTCGGGATCTACCGCAAGCTCGCAGCCGGGAAGCCGGGCACCTTCCTGTTGGAGTCCGCCGAACAGGGCGGCATCTGGTCGCGGTTCTCTTTTGTCGGGGTTTCGAGCTTCGGGGTGCTCACCCAGGAGGGTGACATCGCCCGGTGGCTCGACTACGGCCTCCCCGTGGAGCGGGCTCTTGGCCAGGAACATCCCAGCGCGCCGCTCGAGACGCTCGCGCACCTGTATGACCGCTGGAGCACGCCCCGGATGCCCGGCCACCCGCCTCTCACGGGAGGCCTCGTCGGTTTCATCGGCTGGGAGGCAATCCGGCAACTGGAGCGGCTCCCGGCAGTGCCACCCGCCGATTTCACGGTGCCGGGGCAGGCACTGAGCTTCGTGTCGGAGCTTGTGGTGCTCGACCACCGCAACGGCACGGTGTTGCTCATCGCGGCGGCCCTGGGCGACGGGGTTGAGGAACGCGACGTGCTCTGGGGTGACGCGCAGCGCCGACTCGATGCCATGCAGGCCGCACTCGCGCAGCCGAGCGAAGCGTGGCTCGCCGAGGTCGACCTGACGATCACGCCGAACCCCATCCCGCGCATCCAGCCCGCCGACTATCACACGGCCATCGAACGTTCCAAGCAGTACATCCGCGACGGCGACGTGTTCCAGGTGGTCGTCTCGCAGCGCTTCGACCACGAGGTGACCGCCGAGCCGCTCGAGGTCTACCGGGTGCTGCGGACGCTGAACCCCTCGCCCTACATGTACCTGCTCACCCTGCTCGACACGGCGGGCGAGGCGTACTCGATCATCGGCTCCAGCCCCGAGGCGCTCGTCAAGGTGTCCGGGCAGCGCGTGTACATGCATCCCATCGCCGGTTCCCGACCGCGCGGCGACACGCCCGAGAGTGACCTCGAGCTCGGGGAAGAGCTGCTTGCCGACACCAAGGAACAAGCCGAGCACCTCATGCTCGTCGACCTCGCCCGCAACGACCTCCTGAAGGTCTGCCGCCCCGGCACCGTCGAGGTCACCGAGTTCATGCAGGTGGAGCGGTTCAGCCACATCATGCACCTCGTCTCCTCGGTGGAGGGCGACCTGAACCAGGGCGCGAGCGCCGTGGATGTCTTCAGGGCGACGTTCCCCGCAGGAACACTCTCGGGTGCCCCAAAGCCGCGGGCGCTGGAGATCATCGACGAACTGGAACCGGCCCAGCGCGGCGTGTATGGGGGAGTTGTCGGTTACTTCGACTTCGCCGGTGACGCCGACCTGGCGATCGCGATCCGCACGGCGACAATCGTGGGCGGGCTCGCGCGGGTGCAGGCGGGCGCGGGCCTTGTTGCCGATTCCGATCCCGACGCCGAGCACCTCGAGTCGCAGAACAAGGCTGCGGCACCGCTGCGGGCGATCGCTGTCGCCAACGCGATGCGTCGCATCCCGTGACTGCCAGGAGCTTCCGGCTCGCGGTCATCCTTCTCGGTATCGGGGCAGGATTGCTCGCGCTGCTGTCCTGGACGCAGCCGTGGTTCACGCTCACCCTCGTGGACGGCCAGGAGCTCGAGGTCGCCGGCCAGTCGGCGGCACCGGCGCTGTCGGCGCTCGCCCTCGCCTCGCTGGCCCTGAGCGCGGCCCTGACGATTGCGGGGCGTGTCATCCGCATCCTGCTCGGGGTCGTCGAGACCGGGATCGGCGTGCTGCTGCTGATCGTGGTGCTGGCCGCTGTGTTCGCCCCGGTCGCGGCATCCCGCCAGGTGGTGACGGACGCCACGGCCGTCAGCGGCCCGGACTCGATCGCGGCACTCGTGGTTGCTGTCGCAACGACGCCCTGGCCGTGGCTGGGCCTCGCGGCCGGCCTATGCGCTGTCATCGCGGGGCTCGGCGTGGTCTTCGGTGTATCCCGCTGGCCAGCAGCCACCCGCAAATACGACACCACCACCACCGACACTCGCGACGACAGCACGGTCGGGGCGTGGGACGCCCTGAGCGGTGGCAACGACCCGACCGGCTAGAATTCCACCAAGCCTTACGGAAATGGAGCACGAT
>JBIITJ010000088.1:0-7472 GCA_044340535.1 Rhodoglobus sp. | reverse complement strand
ATGCAAACCGCCACCTGCGGCAGTTCGCGCCGACCGTCAACGCCCAGTACCTCGACCTCTGGCCCGCGTTCGCGCAGGAGGACGGCGAGATCGAGCCGGCACTCTCGGATGACCGGCTGCACCTGACCGAGGCAGGCTATGAGCGTTGGCTGGGGGAACTGCGCCCGGGGTTCGAGCGCCTCGACGACGCACCGCCGATGAGCCGTCCCATCACGATCATCCGGCAGGGCTGAGCGCCGGGCTCGTCGAAACCTACAGCGCCGCCACGAGCGCGCGGTAGAACTCGACGCCGCGCAGGAACGTGGCCACGTGCATCCGCTCGTTCTTGGCGTGCAGCGTGCCGCGCTGCTCCTTCGTCATCTCGAATGCGGAGAAGCGGTAGACGGCACGGCTGATGCTCGTGAAGCGCCGGCTATCGGTGGCGCCGTTCTGCACGTACGGGGTGACGATCGTTCCCGGGTAGTTCTTCTCGATGGTGGAGCGCAACAGCTCCCAGCCGATGCCTGACAGGAGCGACACGGGGGGAGCTTCCCCCGACGCGGCGACCTCGACGCGCACGCCCGGGTCGGCAATGGCTTTCGTGACGTGGGCCACAACCTGTTCGATGGTGGTGCCCGGCGCCAGTCGAACGTTGACCGTCGCGGTTGCCCGTTCGGCGAGTGCGTTGACGGCCTGCCCGGCCTCGAGCATCGTGACCGCCTGGGTGCTGCGCACGAGTGCGCGAAGCTCATCGTTGCCGCGAGCGATAACGGGAAGCAGCACGAACCGGGTCAGCGAGATGTTCCGGAACAGCCACCCCGTGAGGCCTGACGCACCCTGGCCGAGGGTGCGGAACATCTCGAGGGTGGTGGGGCTGAACCGCGCCGGGAACGGCCGATCGTTGAGCCGGGTGATGGCTTTCGAAAGGCGAACGGTCGCGGTGGCCCGCGGTGGTGTCGAGGCGTGTCCGCCCTGCTCGTCGACGACGAGGTTGAGCGTCGAGATTCCCTTCTCGGTCACCCCCACCACGGCGACCGGCGCGGTGACCGCCGGGAAGAGGCCCTCAACGATCGCGCCGCCCTCGTCGAGCACAAGGGTGGGCCGGATGCCGCGGCTCTCGAGCAGCTCGACCACGGCGACGGCCCCCGTGCCGTGGGTTTCCTCGTCGTGGGTGAAGACCAGGTAGAGGTCCTGGGCGGGTTGCACGCCTGCCGCGAGCTGGGCTTCGACTGCTTCGAGGATGCAGGTCACGGAGCCCTTGTTGTCGAGGGTGCCGCGGCCCCAGATCAACTCCTCCTCGCCAGTGCCGGTCAGCTCGGCGGCGAACGGTGGATGATCCCAGCCTTCGCCGGTGGCCGCGACGACGTCGTAGTGCGCCATCAGCACCGCTGGCTCCGTCGAGGCGCGCCCGTTCCATCGGAACAGCAGCGAGTAGCCCGCGACGACCTCACGTTCAAGCCGAGTGTGCGCCAGTGGGTAGAGCTCGGCGAGCGTGGTGAGGAACCTGTCGAACTGGTCCCAGTCCGTGGCCTGCGGGTCATTGCGGGAGATGGTCGGGATGCGCAGGAGGCTCTGGAAGCGGGTCACGGCCGCAGGATGGGGCATCCTTCGACTCTACCGAGCCGCCCGGTGGGGGAATGTCGGCCAGCGTCGCGTACAATGGCAGAATCACCCGCAGAGCCCACCAGTCGTTCCCGACTGGGTCTGGATAATCTCTTCGGTTGCGTTCGCCGGCAGTCGCGCCGGAGGGCTTCCGCATATCAGTGTCTGAGAACAGCAGTTCCGGCACCAGGAGACGAATTGACACCTTCGGGACAGACCGAACCCGGCCAGCGCCAGAAACGCCAGCGCTCAGGCGGGCAGCGCCAGCAGGGCGGCCAGCAGCAGCGCAGGCGTACTCGCCCCGGCGATGAGGTCGGCGTCATCCCCGTGCTTGCCCGGGCGGCCCGCGAAGTCGAGACCGCCGTGCAGAAAGGCCCGCTGAAGCCGGCCAACCGCGCCAGGTTCCAGGTCGCGGCCCTGCTGCTGCGCGAGGAGCGCAGCCGCGTCAAGACCGACCCCTCGCTGAGTGACTCCGAGCGCGCCAACGAGCAGAAGCGGTTGGATGGCCTCGCGGGCATCCTCGCCAAGACGGCCGCCCGCGACACCAGCCTCATCGCCATGCTCGCCGACGACGCGCCGGTCACGGCAGCGGCGAAAGCCCTGCGCCGCGACCTGCTCCTCGCGGCCGGCGTCGAGCTCAGCCCGGACGAACTGATCATCTCCGTTGAGCCGAAGCCCGTCGACAAACAGGTCGAGAAGCAGGTGGTGCCGGCATCGGTGCGGGCCATGCAGATGTCGAACCCGTTCCTCGCACCCGATTTCAGCGCGCTGGCTGCGGCCCCCGTGACCACCAACCGCCTCGCCAACTGGGAGCTCATCGAGCCCCTGTTCCGCTCCTTCGAGTACGGCGCGGGCGGCGGGGCCGCCACGATGGACCTGCCCGAAGCCACAACGCTGCGCACCCGCGGCAACCTGGAGATGATGCGTCACCAGGCTCGTTTCGTCGAGGAGGTCCGCTCGGGCCACCGCACCTTCCTGCTCGCTGACGAGCCTGGGCTCGGCAAGACCGCCCAGGCGCTGCTTGCGGCAGAAGCATCCAATTCCTACCCGCTGCTGGTGGTCGTTCCCAACGTCGTGAAGACCAACTGGGCCCGCGAGGTCGAGCTCTGGACCCCGGGGCGCACGGCGACCGTCGTGCACGGCGACGGCAACGATGTCGACGCGTTCAGCGATGTCGTCATCGTCAACTACGAGATTCTCGACCGGCACGTCGGTTGGCTCGGCCGCTTCGGGTTCAAGGGCATGGTCGTCGACGAGGCGCACTTCATCAAGAACCTCAAGTCCGAGCGGTCCAAGCACGTGCTGGCCCTCTCCCGGAGCATCCGTGCCACGAGCCCGCGCGCCCTCATGATGGCACTCACCGGCACCCCGCTGATCAACTCGATCGAAGACTTCCGGGCAATCTGGCAGTTCCTCGGCTGGATCGACGACAAGAAGCCGCTGCCGAGGCTCATGGAGAAGCTCGAAGACACCGGCCTGACGCCCGCCGATTTCGGGTTCTTTGCCGAGGCCCGCCGCGCGGTCGTCGAGATGGGCATCGTTCGCCGCAAGAAGGTTGACGTTGCCGCCGACATCCCGGCCCGTCGCATTGCCGACATCCCGGTGGAGCTCGATGACGACCTCGGTCGCTCCATCCGCGCGGCGGAGGCGGCGCTCACTGCCCGCCTCGTCGAGCGGTTCCAGCGCGTGCGGGCGCTCAAGCCCGACGCAAGCGACGAAGAGCTCATCCGCGTTGTCGCCCATGCCGAGCTCGAGGAGTCGAAGGGCGCCACTACCGGCGAGAACGTGTTCACGATGGTTCGCCGCATCGGCCAGGCCAAGGCGACCCTCGCCGCCGACTACACCGCGCAGCTGGCCCGCTCGGTCGGCAAGGTGGTGTTCTTCGCCAAGCACATCGACGTCATGGATGCCGCTGAAGAGCACTTCGCCAAGGCGGGGCTGAAGTCGGTGTCAATCCGGGGCGACCAGAGCCCCAAGGCGCGCCAGAACGCGATCGACTCGTTCGACGCTGACCCCGAGGTCTCCGTCGTCGTCGCGTCACTGACGGCCGCCGGCGTCGGACTGAACCTGCAGGCGGCCTCGAACGTGGTCCTGGCCGAGCTCAGCTGGACGAGCGCCGAACAGACCCAGGCAATCGACCGAGTGCACCGCATCGGCCAGGAGTTGCCGGTCACAGCGTGGCGCATCATCGCCGCCCACACCATCGATGCACGCATCGCTGAGCTCATCGACAGCAAGGCGGGCCTCGCCGCGCGTGCTCTCGACGGCTCGGACGAGGAGATCGCCGCCGAGTCGAACATCCAGCTTGAGGCACTCTCCAGCCTGCTGCGGGATGCCGTCGCAGATCGCGCCGCGGCGTGACGCGCGCCCTGACCATTCTCGGTGCCGGGGCGCACCCGCGCCTGCTCGCTCGCCCTGACGTCCGGTTCCGCAAGAACCGGTTCACCCTCGTCGGCGACAAGCTGTCACCGCGCGATGCAACCATCGCCGACCTCGTGGCGATCCACGATGCCCTCGAGGCGGCGGGTATCGAACACCTGCTGGTGCGGCGCGACGATGATCGACCCGTTATTGCGATCGACCGGGCGCGCGCGTCAGCCACCGCCAAGGCGCTCGCGCGGGCGTTCGCGACCGAGCCGTTCTACTCCCGGGCCGGCTCAGAACCGGCCGTGCTCGTCGCGGACGGCGTCCTGTCCCTGTCGGGCAGCGCGCGAGTGCTCAGGTTGTTCCGTCCGCGGGCCAATAAGCGGTTGCGGTACGGCGCCTCAACGGGGGTTCGCGTCGAGTTCTGGGATTTCTCAGGCGAGACGATCCAGGCACCAGCCGATAACGCGCTCATGCGCAGGCAGCTACCGCGCACGGAGGCGATCGAGGCCACCGTCGAGCGCCACGGTCGCACCTGGGCAACCCTCGGCGGGATGTTTGACACCCTCGCCAGCGATGTGACCTTCGAGATCGACCTGGTGTTCTCGTGGGTCGACGGAACATCGTCAGAGTTCCAGCGCCTGCGCGCCCAGCGAATGAAGGCCTACGTCGTCGGTGATGGGGACGATTCGGAGGCACGGTATCGCCAGATCGACGAGCTCAAGTACGCGCTGCGCAGTGTGAACCTGTTCGCGCCCTGGGTGCGGCGCATCTTCATCGTGACCGATTCGCCCCGCCCACAGTGGCTCGCGGAGCACCCCAGGGTCACGATTGTCCGCAGCGAAGAGTTTTTCGCCGACACGAGCGTGCTACCGACCCACAACTCGCACGCCGTCGAAAGCCAACTGCACAACATCGAGGGTCTCAGCGAGTACTTCCTGTACTCGAACGACGACATGTTCTTCGGTCGGCCCGTGCGACCTGAGATGTTCTTCTCGCCAGGTGGAATCACGAAGTTCATCGAGGCGACGACAAGGATTGGGCTCGGTGAGCCGGGGCCGGAGCGCAGCGGCTTCGAGAACGCCGCCCGCGTGAACCGCCGCCTGCTGCTGAACCGCTTCGGCCGGGTGACGACCCGCCACCTCGAACACGCGGCGACGCCGCTTCGCCGCAGCGTCATGCGCGAGTTGGAGAAGGAGTTTCCCGACGACTTCGCGCGGACCGCCGCGAGTGCGTTCCGCTCGGCGACCGACATCTCGGTCACCAACTCGCTCTACCACTACTACGCGCTCATGACGGGTCGGGCCGTCGTGCAGACCGAGGCGAAGGTGCTCTACGTCGAGACCACGCTCGCCAACGCCGCCGCCCGCATGGATCGACTCCTCAAGCGGCGCGACTACGACTTCTTCTGCCTCAACGACGGCAGCAAACCGGAGATCTCGGTTGCCCGGCGAACCAAGACCGTCACATCATTCCTCGAGCGCTACTTCAGCGTTCCGGCGGAGTGGGAGATCGACGCGACGACGGTTACGCCGGAATCCGGATCGGCATCGTCATCGGGGGCTCCGGAGCAACCGGCTGGTTAATCCGGTCCGCGATCACGATTCCCGAGGCGGCAAGGCGGCGCTGCGTCTCGGCGGCATCGATATAGTCCAGGGCCGAGTAGTGGCCGACCGGCACGACCGAGTGCAGCACGGTACCCGGGTAGACGTGGACGAGGTTGAAGGCGCGCGCGCCGTCACGCCCTCGCGTGCCGCCCACGGGGACGTTGAGGTCCTGCGTGTAGCAGGTCGCCGAAGCGACAGACACCGGGATGCCCGCGAACGTGCCCGTGGAGCTGTAGTGCAGGTGACCCGCGATGATGCTGCGCACGTCGCTGCCGTAGAGTACCTCGGCGAGCCCGCCCTGGTCATACAGCTCAACGGCAACGGCGAGCTCAAGCACGCTGGGCAACGGCGGGTGGTGCATGGCGAGGATGGTGCCGTGCGGCGCAGGCACCGAGAGTTCTTCCGCCAGCCAGTCGAGCTGGGCGCCGGTGAGCTCGCCGTGGTGGTGACCGGGAACGGTCGAATCCAGTGTGATTACGCGAAGACCGTTGACGTCGTAGACCCGGTCGACGGGCCGGCTGCTTGGCTGCTCGGCAAAGAGCTGCGAGCGGAATGCGCCCCGGTCGTCGTGGTTGCCCATGACCCAGATCACCTGCGCGCCAAGGCGGTCGGCGACGGGCTCCACCATGCGGCGCAACCGATCGTAGGCTTCCGGCTCGCCACGATCGGCCAGGTCCCCGGTGAAGACGATCGCTTCAGGTCGTCCCTCGGATGCCTCGAGTTCGTCGAGCAGCTGGCGCAGGTGTGCTTCGGCGTCCACCGAGTCGTAGAGACGGTTGCCGCCGCCGAGCAGGTGCGTGTCGCTCAGGTGGAGAAGAAAGTGGTCCGGCCGAGGGTACTCGGCCGTTCGGATGCTCACGAGGCTTCCATTCGGGTTCGGTCGTGCCGGTTTCGGTCGCGGACAAAGTCAGTACAAACGCACTTACTGTAGTGAAGTCGACCAGTAGCTGGCTAGATCCGGGCGTAACACTCCGGCGATTCGGAGGATCGGCGCCGAGTGTTCACTCTGTGGTCGTCACCCGTTTCGACAAGCGCTGGATCGCCGCGACCGGGATCGGCAGCCAGCCTGGACGGTTGCGTGCCTCGTACACGGTCTCGTACAGCGCCTTGTCGATCTCGAAGGCATCCAGGAGCGTGCGATTGGCGTCCAGGTCGATGCCGGATGCCACGGAGTACCCGTCGCTGAACGCCGCGCGTGCGGTTGCCGCCCAATCGTCCGCCGCCCTGCCACCCGTGACGGCGAGGGTACCGGCGACGTAATCGAAGGAGCGGAGCATCCCGGCGACATCGCGCAGCGGGCTGTCGAGGCGGCTGCGCTCGCGCATGGGTCGCATCGGTTCACCCTCGAAGTCGACGAGCACCCAGCCGCGACCGGGCACGCTGAGCACCTGGCCGAGGTGCAGGTCACCGTGGATGCGTTGCTGCGCAGGCCAGGTCGCGGCGACGGCCTGCTGGAACACCTCGCGAAGCCCCGCGGCGAGGGGCGCAAGCTCCGGCACTTCCTGGATCGCAGCGGCGAGCCTGCCGTGCATGCCATCGATGACGGCATCGATATCGGCTGTGGAGGTCACACTCGTCGGCATGCTCACGGCGAGTGTCGCGTGCACGCCCGCGGTGGCGACGCCCAGCTCCCGCGCTTCCCGTGAGAAGTCCACCCCGGCAGCGGCCGACTCCAGGGCGACCCGCCAGGCATCCTCGACACCCGGCAGGAACTCCTGCGCGAACGCGAGGTGGCCGATCGCCCGGCCGCTCTGCTGGCCGCGGTCACTCCATTCGGCGACGATGTGGCCGAGCGGCTGGGGGACCGTCTGCGAGCCCGCCGATGCGAGGGCGGTTTGCAGCACGACATCCGGGTTCTCACCGTCGTGCAGTGCCCTGAACAGCTTGCAGATCACGGGCGACGCGCCTTCGCCCTCGACA
>JBIITJ010000042.1:0-21784 GCA_044340535.1 Rhodoglobus sp. | reverse complement strand
CACCCCCGAGATGCAGTGCTTCGCGCACGAAACCTTCGGGCCGCTCGTCTCCATCCACGTCGTCGACACCGAAGACGAGGCCATCGCGGCCGTCAACGATTCGGAGTTCGGGCTCAACGCCTCCGTGTTCACGGGCTCGGTCCGCCGGGGGCGCCGCGTCGCCGACCGCATCGACGCGGGCAGCGTCAACATCAACGAGGGCTACCGTGCCACGTTCTCGAGCGTGGACGCACCGATGGGCGGGATGAAGAAGTCCGGACTTGGCCGTCGCAACGGGCGCGAGGGCATCCTGCGCTTCGTCGAATCGCGCACCGTCGCCAACGCCACCGGCCTGCTCGCGCTGCCCCGCACGGGAGCGGAGACCCAGAAACTCACGGGGCTCATGATCGTGATGCTGAAGGCCCTCAAGGCGATCCGGGCGAAATAACTCAGGTCGCCTCGGCGTCGAAGGGCGCGGGGCGCCCCTCCTTCAGGAAGCGCTGCCGCTGGGCATACGCCGACTCACGGGCGGGCTTGATCTGCACGGGCGGCTCGTCGTCGATGAGGGCCTCGCGGATGATCCTGCGCGGGTCATACTGACGCGGATCGAGCTTCTTCCAGTCGATGTCATCGAAGTCGGGGCCCATCTCTTCGCGCATGCGCTCCTTGGCCCCGTCGGCCATCGTGCGCAGCGACCTGACCAGTCGCGCCAGTTGGGACGCGTAATAGGGCAGACGCTCGGGCCCGAGCAGAAAGACGGCAATGATCCCGATGATCAGGAGCTTGTCGAAGGTCAGGCCGAAGGACACTCGCTCAGGATACCCGCCGCGAACCGGCAGCGAGCCTAGAGTGGGCGGGTACTAGGGAGACACGTGTCAGACAAACTGCTCAGCTGGAAGTACGCCGAAGAATTCGTCGTCGAGCGTGCCGATATCGCCACCGTCCGCGAACACTCGCTCGAACTCGGCATCGACGCCGTCACTCCGTCGATGGGCGCGCAGCTCGCCGTCATCGCGGCCGCCACCCGACCGACCAACATCATCGAAGTCGGCACCGGCATCGGCGTGAGTGGCCTGTGGCTGATGAGCGGGGCTCCCGACGCGGTGCTCACCACGATCGACGCCGAGATGGACTACCAGCAGCTCGCGCGGAATGCCTTCGCAACAGCGGGCATCCCGACCAACCGCGTGCGGCTCATCGGCGGCCGCGCAGAAGACGTGCTCACCCGGATGAACGAGTCGAGCTACGACCTCGTGTTCATCGACGCCGACCCGGGTTCCGTCATCGAATATGTCGAGCACGGCCTGCGCCTGGCGCGGCGCGGCGGAACCGTCATCGTCGCGCACGCCCTGTGGAAGGGGCGGGTCGCCGACCCCGCAGCGCGCGACGAAACCGTCGCCGGATTCCGCTTTCTCCTTAAGGAGATCGCGGGTTCCGATGCGGTGCTGGCGGCGTTGTCACCGGTCGGTGACGGGCTGCTGCAGCTCACCAAACTCGGAGAGTAACTAAGAAGCGACGACCCCGGCGAGGGCGTCGTGAAGCTCTTTGGCTTCGGCATCGTTGACCGAGACGACGAGTCGTCCACCGCCCTCAAGCGGAACGCGCACAATGATGAGACGACCCTCCTTGACAGCCTCCATCGGCCCGTCACCGGTCCTCGGTTTCATGGCAGCCATGAGTAGTCCCCTTTCACGCGGATTCACTTCCTATTATCGTTCATCGCTCGGCTATCGAGAAAACGGCCCTGTCTGGGCGCCCGTCCGGGGCCAGCGTCACGGTGGCGTCCAGTCGTAACCGTCAACCCACCACCCGATATGCACCCACGCCACCTGTCCAGCGACACACAGCAGCACGAGCACCACCCGGTACACGGGCGAGCGCGGAAGGGCGAGCGCGCCCAGGGCGGGGAACAGCGGTACCAGCAGGCGGAACGTGCTCGACTGCGGGAAGAACACGGCGAGCAGGTATAGCGCGTATGAGGCCAGCCAGAACCGCAGGTCCACCCCGAGGCGCCGGGCGGGCCGGCTGAACAGGGCCGCGAAGAACCCGGCGACCACGACAGCGAGCACGACGAGGAGCGCCGGCTGGGGCATCCCGAACCACGGCGCCCAGAACGCCGTGGCCTGCACCCAGGCGGCGAAGGGCGCAAGCTCGGTATACCCGACGTAGGGCACCCGCCAGGCCAGCTCGGTGTCGGTGTACGCGGTGGGTGATCCGGTCATGGCGGCGGCAATGACCAGCCACGCGAGGCCCATCACGGCACTGAACAGCCCAACGACGAGGGAGGCGGCCAGCTGCGATGGCGGGTACGGGTCGGCTCGCCGGGTGATCCAACGGTGGATGACGTGCAGCAGCATGAGCAGCGCGAACGCCAGGCCGCTCGGGCGGGTGAGCGCCATGACGGCAACCACGGGAAGCATCGACCAGTAGCGGCGCTTGAGCAACAGGTAGAGCGCGGCAGCGAGCAGGAACAGGTGCATCGACTCCGCATAGGAGACCTGCAGGATCGGTGAGAGCGGTGCGACGCAGAACAGCACGACCGCGAACAGTGACGACGACCCGGGCAGCACGAGGCTCATGAGCCTGTAGAACATGAGCGCCGCCGCGAGCGCGAAGGCCACGGAGACGGCCACCGAGGCCTCGGGAAAACCGAGCCCGGTGAGCAGCATGATCGCCCGCACTACCGAGGGGTAGGCCGGCATGAACGCCCAGGCATTCTCGGCGACGTGCCCGTCATCCGTCAGCGGCAGTTCCGTGGGGTAGCCGACCGCCGCGATGATGTAGTACCAGTGGCCGTCCCAGATGGCGGCGAAGTCGAAATATCCCGGTGTCGCGGCGGTCCAGGGGTTCGCCGCCTGCCGGCCCGCGTACTCGAGCAGGATGCCCGTGCTGACGACCCTCGAAGCGAGGAACACGAGCACCACCTTGGCCCACCACGGCACCAGCCGGTAGCGGACCTTCAAGCGGGTGGCTAGCCGGCGCTCAGCCACGCACGGAGCCCCCGCTCGCACTCCAGGATCTCGGCCACCGCGACGCGCTCGTCATCGGCGTGGGCCTTGAGCGGGTCGCCGGGGCCGTAATTGACCGCGGGGATGCCCAGCGCCGAGAACCGCGCAACGTCGGTCCAGCCGTACTTGGGGCTCGGGGTACCCCCGACGGCGGCAAGGAAATCCTGTGCGAGCGGGGCGTCGAGGCCGGGCCTCGCGCCTTCGGCGATGTCGGTGACCGCCACGTCGAACCCGGCGAACACCTCGCGCAGGTGCGCTTCGGCGTCGGCGGCGCTGCGGCTGGGTGCGAAGCGGTAGTTGACACTCACGACGGCCTCGTCGGGGATCACGTTGCCGGCCACTCCCCCACTGATCCCCACCGCGTTGAGGCCTTCGCGGTACACGAGGCCGTCGACTTCGAGGGCGGCCGGCTCGTAGGCGGCGAGGATGGCCAGCACGGGAGCCGCATCGTGGATGGCGTTGTGCCCGACCCACGAGCGTGCGCTGTGGGCGCGGGTGCCATGCAGGCGGATGTCGATACGGGCCGTGCCGTTGCATCCCCCCTCCACGGTCGCGCTCGTCGGCTCACCAAGGATGGCGAAGTCACCTGCGAGCAGGTCGGGGCGGTTTCGGGCGAGACGGCCGAGCCCGTTGAGCGCGCTGTCGACCTCCTCGTGGTCGTAGAAGATCCAGGTCAGGTCGACGGGGGCGTCGACGAGCTCGGCGGCGAGCTTGAGCGCGACGGCCACCCCACCCTTCATGTCGACGGTGCCGCGCCCGACGAGGAAACCCTCCTCCTCCACCACCGGGAGGTTCGCGTTGACCGGCACCGTGTCGAGGTGCCCGGCGATGATGACGCGCTTGCCACGGCCCAGCGAGGTGCGAGCGACGAGGGCATCCCCATCGCGTACCAGTTCCAGGTGCTCGTAGCCGGCCAGTGCCGCGGCGATCGCATCGGCAATGGCCCCCTCGTTGCCCGACACCGACTCGATGTCGCAGAGCTGCCGGGTGAGCTGCACTGTCGTGGCGCTGAGGTCGAGCACGGGCAGGCTGGGGTCGGCGACAGGCATCTGACCAGTTTAAGTACTCTTGTGATCATGACCACGCGCGCAGCCTGGGGTTACGGTCTCGTGACCGTCGCCCGCAACGAGACCGTACTCGACACCTGGTACCCCCAGCCTCGGCTCGGCGCTGTCCCCGAGGGCACCGACCCCTACATTGCGCCGACCGAATTCGATGACCTCGAGGGCACAGACGAGCGCCGCAACGTCCGCCTCGACTTCCGCACCGTGGAGATCGACCTCGACGCTCCGCCCACCTCCACCCCGGATGCCTACCTGCGTCTGCACCTGCTGAGCCACCTCCTGGTCGCGCCCAACACCATCAACCTCGACGGCCTGTTCGCTCACCTGCCCATCGTGGTGTGGACCAACGCCGGCCCCGTGCACCCCGACGACTTCACGCGCCTGCGCCCCGCCCTGCAGCGTGCCGGCATCGCCGCCCACGGCATCGACAAGTTCCCGAGGCTCCTCGATTACGTCGCGCCCGAGCGGGTGCGGATTGCGGATGCTTCGCGCGTACGCCTGGGCGCCCACCTGGCCCCCGGCACCACGGTCATGCACGAAGGCTTCGTGAACTTCAACGCGGGCACCCTCGGCACCTCCATGGTGGAGGGCCGGATCTCGCAGGGTGTCGTCGTCGGCGACGGGGCCGACATCGGCGGGGGTGCCTCGATCATGGGGACTCTCTCCGGCGGCGGTACCGAACGCGTGTCTATCGGCGCGCGGGCCCTTCTCGGGGCGAACTCCGGGGTCGGCATCGCGATCGGTGACGACACGGTCGTCGAGGCGGGCCTCTATGTCACGGCGGGGACGAAGGTGTCGGTCATCGACGGCGCCGCCGAACCCCGCACGATCAAGGCTGTCGAGCTCAGCGGGGTCGCCGGGCTACTGTTCCGGCGCAACTCGCTGACCGGCGCCGTCGAGGTGCTCGCGCGCAGCGGCGCGGGCATCCAGCTCAACTCGGCCCTGCACGCCTGAGCCCGTTCACCCCTGCTGGTTGCCGCGTTCGGCGAGGGCGCGGCTGAGGTCTTCTTCCAACTGCCGGAGCCGGTCGCCCCGGTACACGAGGTAGTCCTGCTCGTCGGGGCTTACCGTGGATCGCTCGAGCTTGGCCTGCAGTGAGACCGCGATCTCCTCCCAGGCGTTGGCTCGGGCCTGGAGGGCGAGGTCACGAGCGAAGTTCTCGTCGCTGGCCAGCTCCCGCAGCCGGGCCGCGAGCCGGGAGTCGTACTCCTGCCTGCGCTGCAGGGTGGGCACATCCGCTCTCCGGTAATCGTGGAAGTGCTGGGCACGACCCGGGCGGTTCTGCACTCGGGCGAGGTCGCGCGAGGCGCGGCGGGCATCCCCCTCCTTCTCCCGGGCGAGGGCGGCGAGCTCTTCCCGCGCCGCCTGCACGTAGCGCGCCTCGTCGTAGTTGAGCCCGTCGCGCAACGAGCCCATGATCACGAGGTTCTTGACCGCGAGCCGCGCGCCAGCAGCCGCGATCAGCTCCCCTTCCTCGATGAGGTCATCGAGGTCGCTCGGGGGCACGGGCGGCGGCTCGACGAACTTACCGAGATCGGGATGCCGCTGCTTGCGGAACCACGCCATGGTCGTGCTTGGGTCGACCGGCCTAGCGGTCGACCGGCCACTGCCTGGCTGGGGAGCCGGTGTACAGCTGCTGGGGGCGACCGATCCTGGTCTGTTCGTCATCGTTCATTTCGCGCCAGTTGGCGATCCAACCGGGCAGGCGACCAATGGCAAACAACACCGTGAACATGCGGGCGGGGAAGCCCATCGCCTTGTAAATCACGCCCGTGTAGAAGTCGACGTTGGGGTAAAGCTTGCGCTCGATGAAGTAATCGTCGGCGAGGGCGACGGCCTCGAGTTCCTTGGCGATATCGAGCAGGTCGTCCTTGACCCCGAGCGCCTCGAGCACCTCGTCGGCGCTCTCCTTCACCAAACGGGCGCGCGGGTCGAAGCTCTTGTAGACCCGGTGGCCGAAGCCCATGAGCCGCACGCCGTCTTCCTTGTTCTTGACGCGCTGCACGAACTTGTCGACGCTCTCGCCCGACTCCTTGATCTCGCTGAGCATTTTCAGCACAGCCTCGTTGGCGCCGCCGTGCAGTGGGCCGTAGAGGGCGTTGATGCCCGCCGACACCGAGGCGAAGATGTTGGCCTCGGTGGAGCCGACGAGCCGCACGGTCGAGGTCGAGGCGTTCTGTTCGTGGTCTTCGTGCAGGATCAGGAGCCGCTCGAGCGCCTTGCTGAGCACCGGGTTGACTTCGTACGGCTCGGCCATCGTGCCGAAGTTGAGCCTCAGGAAGTTGTCGACGAAGCTCAGGCTGTTGTCCGGGTACATGAAGGCCTGTCCGAGGCTCTTCTTGTGCGCATACGCCGCGATCACCGGCAGCTTGGCCAGCAGGCGAATCATCGAGCTCTCGACCTGCTCGGGGTCGCGGACATCGAGCGAACGCTCGTAATAAGTCGACAGCGCGGAGACGGCACTCGAGAGCACCGACATGGGATGCGCGTCGTGGGGCAGCGCGTCGAAGAGCCGCCGCAGGTCTTCGTGCAGCAAGGTGTGCCGACGGATGCGCGCGTCAAAGGCCTCAAGTTCGCTCGGGCTGGGCAGCTCACCGTAAATCAGCAGCCACGCCACTTCGAGGTAGGTGGAGTTCTGCGCGACATCCTCGATCGCGTAGCCGCGGTAGCGCAGGATGCCCTTGTCGCCGTCGATGAACGTGATCGCGCTG
The DNA here is from genome assembly GCA_044340535.1 of Rhodoglobus sp. Taxonomy (GTDB): domain Bacteria; phylum Actinomycetota; class Actinomycetes; order Actinomycetales; family Microbacteriaceae; genus Rhodoglobus. The sequence continues at coordinate 15,022 of JBIITJ010000042.1, read as the reverse complement.
CGGGTGGAGGCGGTGTTCACGAAGCCCTGGTCGAGCGTCGTGAAGCCGGTCTGCTTCATGAAGGTGGAGATGTCGATGGAGTCGTGTCCATCGGTGCCACGGATCACCGGGAACTCTGCGGTGCCCCCCGGGAAATGGAGGGTGGCCTTCTCGGGTTCTGTGGCGCCATCATTCACCCGTACAGCTTACGGTGCACTATCGGGCCCGGTGGAAGCCTCAAAGGATGGGCCAAGCCGTTGGAGATTTCCGACAGTCAGCCGAGTTGCTCCAGGCGCCCCACCGCCGCCGCGATGTCCGCGTCCGTTGCCGTCAGCGCCACCCGCACGTGGGTCGCCGGCTCCTCGCCGTAAAACGTTCCCGGGACCACCAGGATGCCCGCCTCCGCGAGCTCGGCCACCGTCTCCCACGAGCCCGCGCCCTTGGTCGCCCAGAGGTACAGGCCGCCCTCGCTGTGGTCGACCTGGTAGCCCGCCGCCGTGAACGCGGGCAGCAGCAACTCCCGGCGGGCACGGTAAACCTCGCGCTGCGCCGCGACGTGGGCTTCATCGGCGAGCGCCGCGGTCATCGCTGCCTGCACGGGTGCGGGCGGGAGCAGCCCGGCGTGCTTGCGCACGTCGAGCAGCTCTGAGATGAGCTCGCTGCAGCCCGCGACGAACGCGGCCCGATAGCCCGCCAGGTTCGACTGCTTGCTGAGGGAGTAGACGGCCAGCACTGAGTTCCGATTGCCGGCGATGACCCTCGGGTCGAGGATCGACGGAGTGGGAGTCTCCCCCGACCAGGCGAGCTCGGCGTAGCACTCGTCGCTCGCGATCACGGCGCCCAGTTCACGGGCGCGGGCCACGGCTGCCGCGAGTTCTTCGGTCGACAGCACACGACCGTCGGGATTGCCGGGGCTGTTCACCCACACCAGCGCTGTGGCTTCTGGCCACTCGGCCGGGTCGTCGGAGGCGAGCACGGTCGCCCCCACGAGCGCGGCACCGATGGCGTAGGTGGGGTACGCGGTGCGCGGATGCACGACCACGTCACCCGCACGCAAGCCGAGCAACAAGGGCAGTAGGGCGATGAGCTCCTTCGAACCGATGGTCGGCAACACATTGGCGACCGTGAGGTCGGTGACCCCTCGGCGCCGCGCGAACCACTCCACGATCGCCTCGCGTAATGCGGGGCTCCCCGCCGTGAGCGGGTAGGCGTGGGCGTCCGTGGCGGCGGCGAGGGCATCCCGGACAACCGCAGGCGTCACGTCGACGGGCGAGCCGACGGAAAGGTCAATGATGCCCTCGGGGTGGGCGCGTGCGCGTTCGGCGAACGGGACGAGCGAGTCCCACGGGAAATCGGGGAGCTGGAGGGGAGTGCGGGGCACTCAGTGCCCGCCGTCGCCGACCGGCTCGGCCATGACGACCGCGTGGTCCTTGTGGATCACGCCGACCTTGGCGGCGCCGCCGGGCGAGCCGATCTCGTCAAAGAACTCGACGTTGGCCTTGTAGTAGTCGGCCCACTTGCCCGGCAGGTCGTCTTCGTAGTAGATCGCCTCGACGGGGCACACGGGCTCGCAGGCGCCGCAGTCGACGCACTCGTCGGGGTGGATGTAGAGCATCCGGTCGCCCTCGTAGATGCAGTCGACCGGGCATTCGTCGATGCACGCGCGGTCTTTGAGGTCCACACAGGGCTGGGCGATGACGTACGTCACGGTAGATCGGGACCTTTCACTGCGGGGGTTCCAATATTACCGCTCGCGCGGGGCTGGCCCTGACGGACAAGCCGAGGCCAGCCAAGCGTGACGAGCACGATGAGCACGGGGCCGAATGTCCAGGCGTATCCAGCCGGGTTGGCGGGGACGAGCACCGAGCCGCCGAGTGACTGGGTGGCCAGCAGTCCCGAGACGAGGAGAAGCGCGACCGCAGCGCACAGGGCAACCAGGCGGGTGTGGAAAACGAGGCGCAACCCGGCGATCAGCGCCGCCGTGATTGCGAGCCCCGCGATGATGCCCCACGGCACGGTGAACGGCCCCAGCGTGACGCTGGCCTGGTGGGCGACCGTCAGGGTCATCCCCGCGAACGCCCCCAGGATCACGGCGAGCAGGAGAGCGGCAATGCGCGAGGGCAGCCCGTGGTCGGCGAAGTCGCTGCCGAGCGGCCGGAGCCGCGTGAAGCTCTCGCGCGCGGCGATCGGCTGCACGGGGCCGGCTGCCAGTGAGAAGCTGTCCCCTTCCACGATCACCTGGCTACGGTGCGCCAGCAGTGCTGCGCGCTTGCGATCGGCCACCGGTGCCGGGTCAACGCTCACCGGCCCGGGTTTCGACGTGGCACCGTCGATGACGTAGAACGGCACCCCGAGCACCTCTGCCGCCGTGCGGGTGGCGTCGTGGGTTCGCACGTGGTCGGGATGGGCTGTTCTTTCTGCGGCGTAGCTCACAACCACGTGCGGCTGGAAGGCGATGATCACGGCCGCGATGTCGGCCGCCACTTCCCCCGGGTCTGCCGCGGTGAGGGAGTCGTCGCCGGTGTCGAGCGGCACCGGCTTTCCCCTCGCGCCAGCGAGCATCCCCGAATCGAGGTACCGGCGCGGCAACCGGCCCGCCCACCGCGCGCGCGGCTGGCCGAGCAGGTAGTGCTCGGTGACCCCCAGGGCATCAAGGGCCGCCGCCAGTTCCGACTCGCGGTGCACACCGAGGGCCGCGCCCGCCAGGTGTTGGAGGTCGGCCGGGATGACCTCGCCCCGCTCGCCCCGGGTGCAGGTGAGCACGGCCACCTCGGCTCCACCCTCCACGAGGGTGGCGATCGTGGCACCGGTGGTAATCGTCTCGTCATCGGGATGCGCGTGCACGAACAGCACCCGCTCGACACCCTCACCCATGCTCAGCCTCCAACTAGACAGGATACGGGGGCAGCACTAGGCTCAACGCGGTTAGGTAAGCCTAACCACACTGAACCCTCCTCGTCGAAAGCTCCCGGTGCTCGCAAACTTCCTGATCGGCCTGCGCGAAGGCCTCGAAGCGGGTCTCGTCGTCGGGATCCTCGTGGCCTATCTCGGCAAACTGGGTCGCCGGGACGTGTTGCCCCGGTTGTGGCTCGGAATTGGCATCGCCGTCGGAATCTCGCTGGCTACCGGCGCCATCCTCACCTGGGGGCCGTACGGCCTGAGCTTCCAGGCCCAGGAGATCCTGGGCGGCTCGCTCTCGATCCTCGCCGTTGCCCTCGTCACCTGGATGATCTTCTGGATGGCCGGCAACGCGCGCGACCTTCGTCGCGACCTGCACTCCCGCCTCGATGCCGCGATGACCGGCACCGGCATGGGCGTCGTCGTCATCGGCTTCGTGAGCGTAGGCCGGGAGGGTATCGAAACCGCCCTGTTCATCTGGGCGAGCGTCAACTCCGGTGGCGATGCGGTTGTCGGCACCCTCAGCGCCCTCGTGGGCATTCTTGTTGCGGTCGCCCTCGCCTGGCTGATCTCCCGCGGCCTGCTGCGCATCAACCTCTCCCGCTTCTTCACCTGGACGGGCCTGTTCCTGGTCCTCGTCGCCGCCGGGGTGCTCTCGTACGGCATCGGTGACCTCCAGGAGGCGGCCGTCATTCCCGGCTGGGGCCAGCCCGCGTTCAGCCTTGCGTGGCTGGTCTCCCCCACGAGCTGGCTGGGCGCGCTGCTGGGCGGACTCGTCAACTTCACGCCCGAACCGACCTGGGCGCAGTTCGCGGGGTGGCTGGGCTACCTCGTCATTGTCACGACCCTCTTCGTCCGGAAGGTGCGGGATGACCCGCGCCCCGCCCCCTCGGATGTGCCTGCGCCTGCGCATCCCGCCGCACCACACGCCTGACAACCACACGCCTGACCACTCGCCGCCCCACCTACCAAGCAGGAGAACCATGCGCACTCGTCACCTTTCCGCGGCCGCCGGCCTTGCGGTCTTAGCCTTTGCACTGGCGGGCTGCGTGCCCAATGCCCCGGCCGGCAGCGCGGCCCTCACGGTCGATGTCACCGACGACAGCTGTGTCGTCTCGGAGAACACCGCCACCGCCGGCGCCGTCACGTTCTCGATTACCAACAACGGCACCGACCTCAACGAGTTCGAGATCCTTGCCGACGACAAGCTGCGCATCGTGGGCGAGAAGGAGAACGTCACGCCAGGCCAGACCGTTTCCTACGTCGCGCAGCTGGAACCCGGCACCTACTACACGGCCTGCAAGTTCCAGTTGATCGGGGCACCCACCGGGCTGGCCGAGTTCACTGTCACCGGTGAGACCTCGGCGGTGTCGGCCGACGAGCAGGAGCTCATCGACCTCGCCGTGACGAACTACATCTCGTACATCAAGTCGCAGGTCGCGGAGCTCGTGCCCCAAGTGCAGGCGCTCACGGCCGCGTACGCCGCCGGCGACGACGAGACGGCCAGGAGCCTGTTCGCGCAGGCCCGCGTCTCCTACGAGCGCATCGAGCCGACCGCCGAGGCCTTCGGCGACCTCGACCCGAAGATCGACTACCGCGAGGTTGACGCCGTGGCAGAGGGGCTGGACTGGACCGGCTACCACCGCATCGAGAAAGACCTGTGGCCGCCGGCCGAGGGTGACGTCAACTCCGATGGGCAGTCCGCCCTGCTCGACTGGCAGCCCTCCTCCGTGCAGGAGCGCGAGATGTACGCCGAGGGCCTGAATGCCGACGTGCAGGAGCTCTACGACCTGGTTAACGCGAGCGACTTCACGGTGAGCCTCGCCGACATCTCCAACGGTGCCATTGGCCTGCTCGACGAGGTTGCGGTGGGCAAGATCTCGGGCGAGGAAGACTGGTGGTCGCACACCGACCTCTGGGACTTCTTCGCCAACGTGCAGGGTGCCGAGGTCGCGTTCGGCAACGTGAAAGACATCGCCGAGGGCAAGGGTGAGGATGGCGCGGCCCTCGTCGCCGACATCGAGGAGGAGTTCGCGACCCTCAAGGACCTGCTCGCCGAGTATGGCAGCCTCGACGCCGGCTTCACACGCTACGACGAGGTGACCGAGGCACAGCGCCGGGAGCTCTCTGACGCGGTCAACGCGCTCGCCGAGCCCCTCTCACGCCTCACGCACACCGTGCTGGGCATCGCCGAATAACGACGTCCTGTCCGCGAGGCACCAGGTGTGGCGCGAATGCAGCAGAATTGCGGCCACAGGTGGTGCCTCGCGGGCACTGTGATGGGGATGACTATGGATGAGATGACAGAGGACACCCCCACGGGGTTGTCACGCCGCGGGCTGCTCGGGCTGGTTGGTGCGGGTGCGGCGGGCCTGGCTCTCGGCGGTGGTGGTGGCGCGGCGATCGCGCTGGCGGCGAGCTCCGGGGCCGCCGCTGGGGGCACCTCGACCGTCTACCCGTTCTTCGGCGAGCACCAGGCCGGAATCGTCACCCCCGCCCAGGATCGCCTGCACTTCGCCGCATACGACCTGGCCGCCGGAACGACCCGCGCCGACCTCATCGAGCTCCTGAAAGACTGGAGCTACGCGGCATCCCGCATGACCGCGGGCCTCGACGTGACCGAGTCCGGCGCGATCGGCGGCTCACCCCTGGCTCCCCCGGATGACACGGGCGAAGCCCTCGGCCTGCCCGCGAGCGGCCTCACGATCACCTTCGGCTTCGGCCCGACCCTGTTTACGACGGATGACGGCGTGGACCGGTTCGGGATCGGCAACTCCCGCCCGCCGCTGCTGGCACCGCTCCCGAGGTTCAGCGGCGATGCCCTGCAGCCCGCCTCCGGGGGCGGGGACCTGTGCATCCAGGCCTGCGCGGATGATCCGCAGGTTGCGGTGCACGCGATTCGCAACCTCAGCCGGATTGCGTTCGGGCGGGCATCCATTCGCTGGTCGCAGCTGGGCTTCGGGCGCACCTCGTCGACGTCGACGGCGCAGGTGACGCCGCGCAACCTGTTCGGGTTCAAGGACGGCACCGCCAACATCAAGGCCGAGCAGCGGGAGGTCGTCGACGAGCACGTCTGGGTCGGCGCGGACGACGGCCCGGCCTGGTTGGCCGGGGGCAGCTACCTCGTCACGCGCAAGATCAGGATGATCATCGAGAGCTGGGATCGCGCCCAGCTGCAAGAGCAGGAGCGCGTCATCGGGCGCAGCAAGGGCGAGGGCGCACCGCTGTCGGGTGGACGCGAATTCAGCGAACCCGATTTCGCGGCGACCGGTGCTGCGGGGCAACCGCTCATCGACCCGAACGCGCATATGACGCTCGCGCGCTCCGAGTCCGCGAAGATGCTCCGCCGCGGCTACAACTTCGTCGACGGCAACGACGGGCTCGGTCGACTCGATGCCGGCCTGTTCTTCATTTCGTTCCAGCGCTCACCGCAGCAGTTCATTGACGTGCAGTCGAAGCTGGCGCGGGATGCCCTGAACGAGTACATCAAACACGTGAGCTCGGGTATCTTCGCCGTCCCGCCCGGGGCCGTCGAAGGTGGCTACGTGGGAGCCACCCTCTTCGGCTAGCAGGCGGACAGTGGCTTAGGCGTTCTGCTTCTTGCGGGCCGAGTAGGCGCGAGCGCGAGCGTTGGAGTCGAGCTCGACCTTGCGGATGCGGATCACCTCGGGCGTCACCTCGACGCACTCGTCTTCGCGCGCGAACTCGAGGCACTCCTCAAGGGTCAGCTTGCGCGACGGGGTCATCCGCTCGAAGGTGTCGGAGGTCGACTGCCGCATGTTGGTGAGCTGCTTCTCCTTGGTGATGTTCACGTCCATGTCGTCGGCACGCGAGTTCTCACCGACGACCATGCCCTCGTAGACCTCCTGGGTCGGCTCGACGAAGAACGACATGCGCTCCTGCAGGGCCGTCATGGCGAACGGCGTCGCAACACCGGCACGGTCGGCCACGATCGAGCCGTTCGTGCGGGTCTCGATGGCACCAGCCCACGGCTCGTAGCCGTGGGAGATCGCGTTGGCGATACCGGTGCCGCGGGTGATGGTGAGGAACTCGGTGCGGAAGCCGATGAGGCCACGCGAGGGCACAACGAACTCCATGCGAACCCAGCCGGTGCCGTGGTTCGTCATGGTCTCCATGCGCCCCTTGCGGGCGGCGAGCAGCTGCGTGATCGCGCCAAGGTGCTCCTCGGGCGAGTCAATGGTGAGGTGCTCGAAAGGCTCGTGCAGCTTGCCATCAATGTGCTTGGTGACCACCTGGGGCTTGCCAACCGTGAGCTCGTAGCCTTCGCGGCGCATCTGCTCCACGAGGATGGCCAGCGCCAGCTCGCCACGGCCCTGGACCTCCCAGGCGTCGGGGCGACCGATGTCCACGAGTTTGACCGAGACGTTACCGATCAGCTCGCGGTCGAGGCGGTCCTTCACCATGCGGGCCGTGAGCTTGTGCCCCTTGACCTTGCCGATGAGGGGGCTGGTGTTGGTGCCGATCGTCATCGAGATCGCGGGGTCGTCGACCGTGATGGTCGGCAGTGGGCGCACGTCCTCGGGGTCGGCGAGGGTCTCACCGATGGTGATGTCTTCAAAGCCCGCCACCGCGACGATGTCGCCGGGACCCGCCGATTCGGTCGGGAAGCGGTCGAGCGCCTTCGTGATCAGCAGCTCGGTGACGCGCACGTTGTGCACGCTGCCGTCGTGCTTGACCCACGCGACCGTCTGGCCCTTCTTGATGGTGCCGTTGAAGACGCGCAGCAGGGCAAGGCGGCCGAGGAACGGCGAGGCGTCGAGGTTGGTGACGTGCGCTTGCAGCGGGTGCTCGTCGTCGTAGGTGGGCGCCGGGATGTGCTTGAGGATCGCGTCGAAGAGCGGCTCAAGGTCATCGTTGTCCGGCAGGGTGCCGTTCTCGGGGCGGTTCCAGCTCGCGGCACCGTTGCGGCCCGAGGCGTACACGACGGGAACGTCGAGGATGGCATCCAGGTCAAGGTCGGGCATGTCGTCGGCCATGTCGCTGGCGAGCCCCAGGAGCAGGTCCTGGCTCTCGGAGACAACCTCGTCAATGCGGGCATCCGGCCGGTCGGTCTTGTTCACGAGCAGCACGACGGGAAGCTTGGCTTCGAGCGCCTTGCGCAGCACGAACCGCGTCTGCGGGAGCGGACCCTCGCTCGCGTCGACGAGGAGAACAACACCGTCGACCATCGACAGGCCGCGCTCGACCTCGCCACCGAAGTCGGCGTGGCCGGGGGTGTCGATGACGTTGATTGTCACGGGGCCGTCGGTGGCGTGGATGCCCTTGTAGGAGATCGCCGTGTTCTTGGCGAGGATCGTGATGCCCTTTTCGCGCTCGAGGTCATTCGAGTCCATGGCGCGCTCTTCGAGGTGGGCGTGCTCGGCGAAAGAGTTCGTCTGGCGGAGCATCGCATCAACGAGCGTCGTCTTGCCGTGGTCGACGTGGGCGACAATCGCCACATTGCGCAGGTCGGAGCGTGTGGCCTTGGCCATGGCGGTATTCCTTAGGTTTCGTGGCCCCCTGCGGCCGATGAGTTCGGCCCGGGCCGTGAGGCTGGGCGGTTTCTCGTCGCTCTGGCTGCATCGGGATCCGGCAGCGGCACGGCAGCGAGAATCGCTGGTGGAAGGGTCTGTGGGGTGACGCAGGTCTCTACTCTGGTGCCCTGCCCCGGTAGTCTACCGTGCCGCGCCCCGATGGCGCTCGGTTTGTCAGTCGGAGGCGCTCGCCGCGACCGGCTGCCAATCCCAGACGTTCCAGAAAACAGCGGGAGCGAGCACCGACGGAGCGATTCCCGTCACCTTGTCCTGGTCATAGGCGACCACTGCCGGGAACTGGTAGAGCGGCACTCCCACGGCGTCCTGCCACAACAATCCATCCACCTCGGCCAGGATGTTCTCCTGCTCGCTCTCGCTGAACGTGCCGTCAAGGTCACCGAGCAGCGCGTCCACCTCGGGGTTGCTGTACCCGTTGAGGTTGTTGATTCCCCCCGTGCGATATGCCACGGAGTTGCCGGTGATTCCAAGGCTCGTCGACTGCCATCCGAACAGGGCGGCGTCATAGGAACCGGCGGTGCCGAGCAGGGTGCGCCAGTCAGGCCTGCCGCAATCGGTGACCGAGAAACCGGCGAGGGCAGCGGATGCCTGGATGAGGGCAAACTCGCTGGCGCGGCGCGGGTTGGTGCTGCCGTAGAGCACACACACCTCGGGATTGCTGACTCCGGCCTCGGCCAGCAACGCCGTTGCACCAGCGATGTCCACCTCCGCGTATGCGGCGGAACCGTTGGAACCCACCACGTCGTCGTAACCCTCGGCACCCGGCACGAACAGGTACGAGTCCCGCGTCACCGCGTCTTCCTGGATCGGGGCGATGAGTTCTTCGACGATCTGCTGGCGCGGGATGGTCTTCAGGAACGCTTCCCTCACCCGGATGTCGCCGAAGAGCCCGTTGCGCGAGCCCTCGACCTGCAGGCTGATGTGCTCGAAAATCGCCTGGTATCCGCTAAGCACCGTCAGGTCGAGGCGCCCGAGCGCGTCAAGGGTGTCGACGGTGGCTTGGGGAGAAATGACCTGGATGTCACCGTTCTGCAACGCCTGGACCGCGGCGAGGGGGTCGGCAACGAAGCGCACGGTGATCGTTTCGACGGTCGGCTTCCGGGCACCCGTGTACCGCTCATTGGCACTCAAGGTGACGTACTGGCCGGCCACGAAGTCGGTCACGACGTAGGGCCCACTGCCCACGAGCAGACCCGGGTCGGGCATGTCGGCGACCGTGAAGCCGGTGTTCCAGAACCGTGAGATCGCGGCAAGCTCCGGCACCTGCCTGTCGGTGACGGCGGCGATCAGGGCATCCTTGGCCTCCTCTTCGTCGTCGAGCTCGAGGGCCTTGCCTGCCACGATATGGGCGGGCAGGCCCGGGGAGGTGAGGCCGAAAAACGCGGCCTCCCAGTCGACGTAGGGCTCGTCGTACGTGAGGGTGATCGACTTGCGGTCGTCGCTGATCTCGGGGAGGCCGCTGACGAGGCCGATCCCGGACGGCCTCTCGGGGTCGGCACCCGAGTCGAAGAACACCACGTCCTTCGGGAACTCTGCCGTGAACTGCCCGGTCTCGGGGTCCGTGTAGTCCTTCGGGTCGAGGTCGGGCGAGTTGTATGCGCCAGACATGGCAACCCACGCCAGGAGGAGGTCTGCAGCGTCTACGGCCACCCCGTCAGACCAGGTCACCCCGTCGGCAATGGTGTACCTGACGACCAGCGGATCGTCCGACAGCTTCTCGTAGCGCCCAAACGACTCATCGGCGACGAGGTTCATCTCGTTGTCGTAGTAGTTGAATCCGGAGTTGGTGGCGTAGGCAATCTCCGCGTTCGCGGGCGTGTCGCCGTATGAGGTTGCGGGGTTATACGAGGTGAAGGGGTTATCGACGGCAACCGCGACCGATGAGCCCGCCACCACGTCGGGCTGGGGCGTACACCCCGTCAGGACAAGGACGCCGATGAGGCCGGCGGCGATCACGATTGGCCTGAGTTTCACACAGCGACACTACCCCGGGCCCGGAAAGAGGCGATGATTTTCGTTTCGACCATGTAACAGTTCTCGACTGGATTGTGCTGCGAGGAAGGTTCGGGGCTACCGTGAGTATCTTCCGCGAGGCGCGAACAACGCATCACCGAAAGTACAGGCATGAACAGCAACACAACCGATCTCCTCGCAGCGCTTCGCGCGCCGTCGGGACCCGTGAAGGCCCACTCGTGACCACCACCGCAGACGTCCCGTCCACCCCCACTGCGCCGTCCCCAGCAGTGCCATCCTCAGTTGTGGTGAGCCGCTCCCCCGGACAGCTCGCCTGGGCAAGGTTCCTGCGGGACAAGAAGACCGTGGTGGCTGCGGTCATCGTGGCGATCTACGTCCTCCTCGCGATCGCCGCGCCCATCCTGGTCGCGCTCGGCGTGCTGAACCCCGAATTGAACCACCAGGACCTCATCGCCAATGACAGCCTGCCGATCGGGCCGTTCGGCGGCATTAGCTGGGAACACCCCTTCGGCGTGGAGCCGGGCCTCGGTCGCGACGTCCTCAGCCGCGTTTGGTACGGCCTCACTTTTTCTTTCGCCATCGCGGTCATCGGCTCGATCCTCGCGATGGTCCTGGGCGTGGTATTCGGCATCATCGCAGGCCTCACGGGCGGCTGGGTCGACACCCTGATCGGTCGACTCATCGACCTCACCCTCGCTTTCCCGCAGACGCTCATGCTCCTTGCGCTCTCGAGCACGGTGATCGGGATCCTGACCGGGGTGTTCTTCGTCCCCGAGGGCGACATTGCCCGCGCCACGTATGTCATCCTGGTGCTGGCCGTGTTCGGCTGGGTCGGCGTTGCCCGCGTCATCCGCGGCCAGGTACTGAGCATCCGCGAACGCGAGTACATCGACGCGGCCCGCCTGATCGGTGCAAGCCCGTTCCGGCGCTGGTTCCGCGAGGTGCTGCCGAACCTCTGGGCCCCGATCCTCGTGCAGGGAACGCTCATGCTGCCGGCGTACATCTCGACCGAGGCCGCGCTGGCCTACCTCAACGTGTCGATCCAGCAACCCACGCCGACGCTCGGCAATGTTCTGCAGGATGCAGTGCGCTACCCAGTCGCCGACTTCACGTACTTCATCATCCCCGTCCTCGTCCTCGTGATCCTGGTCGTTGCCTTCAACCTCCTTGGGGATGGGCTGCGGGATGCGCTGGACCCGAAGGGAAGCCGCTAGACCACGAAGACTTCCGGAGGCAACTCCGAAAGAACGGCGCCTGTCAGCGGGCGCCGCCCATCTCATCACCAAGGAGAGCCAACAATGAAGAAGCGATCGATTGCCCGCCTGGGCGCAATCGCCGTCGCCGGCGTGGTCATCACCGCGCTGACGGCGTGCGGAGCGTCCACGGACGGGAACGACGGGAGCACCGGCGAAACCGGCGGCACCGTCACCTACCTCGGCGTTGCCGGGCAGTGGGAGGGCACCGACCCCGCGACGGTTTACTACGGCAACGAGATCGCGTCGTTCCGGCGCCTCGTCTACCGCGGCCTGACCGCGCTGCCGATCACCGACGACCCCAACCCGGTCCCGGTTGCTGACCTCGCCACCGACACCGGAACCTCCGATGACGGCGGCCTGACCTGGACGTTCACCATCAAGGATGACGTCACTTGGGAGGACGGCAGCCCGATCACTGGTGAGGACTTCGTCTACGGACTCTCCCGCTCGTTCGACGAGACCCTCGTCAACGGCACCGGTGTCGGTGTGACCTACCTGTCGAGCTATGCGCCGTCAGTGGTCGAGGCCGGCTACACCGGCCCGTTCACCTCGACTGACGAGGCCAAGGCAGTCTTCGACGAGCACTTCTTCGCCGACGGCCAGACGGTCACCTACAAGTTCGACAACCCCTGGGGTGACTTCCCGTCCGCGGCCGCCGGTCTCTTCACGACCGACCCTTACCAGGCCTCGTTCGACGACGGAACCACCCTCTGGAAGATCAACTCGAACGGTCCGTACATGATGGAGGAGGACGAGTTCGACGCCGCAACCGGCGCCACGTTCGTCCGCAACCCTGAGTACGACCCGGCGACCGACTCGACCGAGCTGCGCGAGGCGCTGCCGGACCAGTTCAACTTCGAGTTCGTCTCCGACAGCGACGTGCTGTTCCAGCGTTTGGTAGCGGACGCGGGTGACGACCAGGCAGCCTTCACCGACGCCAACATCCCGGCCACGTTCTACTCGCAGGTCGAGTCCGGTGATATCGCCGACCGCACCCTCAAGAGCACCTCGCCGTACACGCGATTCCTCTTCATCAACTCGCTGACGGTCACCGACCCCGACGTGCGCCGCGCTCTTGCGGTTGCACTGAACAAGGACGGCATGATCCAGGCTTACGGTGGCGACAACTACGGCGAGCCGTCGACGTCGATCGTGTCCAACGCGGTGTCGGGCTTCGAGGAGAACCCGGCGTTCGCCGACGATAACCCCGCGGGTGACCCGGAAGCGGCCAAGGAGCTGCTGGGCGGCGCGACCCCCGAGATCACCGTCGCCTACGCGATCAGCCCGACCAACGAGAAGCTCATCCCGGTTATCCAGCAGAGCTTTGAGGCTGCCGGTTTCATCGTGACGCCTCTAGGCATCGCACCCGACGCGGTCCCCGGCTACTACGGCCAGATGGCGGCGAAGGACAAGAACGGCCAGAAGGTCGACGTGTTCCTCGGAGGCTGGGCGGCTGACTGGCCGTCGATGTCCACCGTGGTCGTCCCGATCCTGCGTTCGAACCCGGCTGACGCCGAGTCTGGCGTCGGCTTCAACTACGGGTTCTACAGCAACCCGGAGGTTGACGACCTGATCGACCAGGCGCTCGCCGCCACCGACCCGGCCGAGGGAGCCGCCCTGTTCTCGCAGGCCGACGCCATCGCTGGTGCGGACGGTGCGTACATCCCGGTCGTGCAGCAGAAGAACTACTTCCTGTACGGCTCGAAGATCGGTGGCTTCCTTCCGGACGTCGCCTCGAGCTTCTACCCGGACTTCGGATCGATCTACGTCGAAGCCGACTCCGAGTAAGTAGCTAGCTCCACCACCGACCGGGTGGGTGCCTCTCGGCGCCCACCCGGTCTACGGAAAGACCCGAAGGAAACCCCATGCTCGCGTTCATCATCCGCCGCATCCTCGTCGGCGTCGCCATGGTCGTCGTGATGATCTTCGTGGTCTTCTCACTGTTCTTCGCCAACGGCAACCCCGCCATCAACCAGTGCGGCCGGTACTGCACGCCCGAGAAACTTGCGGAGATCACCGGCCTTCTCGGCTACGACAAGTCGATCCCTGAGCAGTTCGGTGCCTTCACTGCCGGCCTCGTCGTCGGGCGCGACTTCCCCGTCAATGACGAATACCGCGAAGCCCTCATCGAGAACGGCTTCGAGAACCGCATCATCCACTGCGCAGCCCCGTGCCTCGGCTACTCGCAGAGCGACCAGAAGACCGTCAACCAGCTCCTGGTCAAGGCGGCCGGCCCGACGATCTCGCTCGCCATCGTCAGCTTCGTCATCTGGATCTTCTTCGGCGTGCTCATCGGCGTGCTCGCCGCCGTCTTCAAGGGCCGCTGGCTCGACCGCATCGTCGTTGGTTCGACGCTTGTCGTCTACGCACTCCCCGTGTTCGTGATCGGCACGTTCTTGCTGCAGTACGTCGCGATCAAGTGGCAGCTCTATCCATATCCGCGGTTCGAGCCACTCCGAGAACCTGCGGACCTCATACCTTGGCTCACCGGCATCCTCCTGCCCGCGCTCACCCTCGCCCTGTTCTTCATGGCGGCGTACGTGCGGTACACCCGCGCTTTTGTGCTCGAATCGATGTCTGAGGACTACATTCGAACGGCGCGTTCGAAGGGCCTGCCCGAACGAACGGTGTTGTTCAAGCACGGATTGCGCTCTGCGCTGACCCCCCTGGTCACCCTGGCCGGACTGGACTTCGCAACCCTGCTTGCCGGCGCAATCATCACGGAGAGCGTGTTCAACTATCAGGGCATGGGCGCCCTCGCAGTGAAGGCGAACAGCAACAACGACCTCCCGGTATTGATCGGCCTCGTCATCGTCGGGGCCACCGCGGTGATCGTGATGAACATCATCGTCGACATCCTGTACGCCTACATCGACCCGCGCGTGCGGGTCACGAAGTGAGCACGCTATGACCCGCCCGTTCCTTTCCGTCGAGAATCTCGTCGTTCATTTCCCCACGCCCGACGGTGTCGTGCGTGCGACCGATGGTCTCAGCTACACCGTGGAGCCCGGCAAGACGCTCGGCATCGTTGGCGAGTCCGGTTCCGGCAAGTCGGTGTCGTCATCGGCGATCCTCGGCCTGCATCGCAACACCAGCGCACAGGTAAGCGGTCGGATCTGGCTGAACGGCGTCGATCTGCTCTCCCTGAGCGACAAGGAGATGCAGGCGCGTCGCGGTAAGGACGTCGCGATGATCTTCCAGGACCCGCTCTCGGCCCTGCACCCGTACTACACGATCGGTGACCAGGTCGCTGAGGCCTACCGGGTTCACAACAAGGTGAGCCGGAAGGCCGCCCGCGATCGGGCCATCGAGATGCTCGACAGGGTGGGCATCCCCAATCCGCAGGTGCGGGTTGACGACTAC
>JBIITJ010000071.1:0-12683 GCA_044340535.1 Rhodoglobus sp. | reverse complement strand
CCTCATCAATTCTCCGGTGGCATGCGCCAGCGTGCGATGATCGCGATGGCGCTCATCAACGACCCGGAGTTGCTGATCGCCGATGAGCCAACGACCGCGCTCGATGTGACGGT
The DNA here is from genome assembly GCA_044340535.1 of Rhodoglobus sp. Taxonomy (GTDB): domain Bacteria; phylum Actinomycetota; class Actinomycetes; order Actinomycetales; family Microbacteriaceae; genus Rhodoglobus. The sequence goes on along the minus strand of JBIITJ010000071.1, from coordinate 12,570 downwards.
GCAGGCGCAGATCCTCGAGCTGCTGCAGGACCTGCAGAGCGAGTTCAAGACGGCCCTCATCATGATCACGCACGACCTCGGGGTCATCGCAGAGGTCGCCGACGATGTGCTCGTGATGTATGCGGGTCGCGCCGTTGAGTACGGGAGCACCCGGCAGCTCCTGACGGCGCCCGCAATGCCGTACACGCTCGGATTAATCCAGTCGGTGCCGGACCTCGACAGCGACGTCAACGAGCCGCTGCGACCCATCCCCGGCAACCCGCCGAGCCTACTCGACCCGCCAAGCGGGTGCGCATTCGCACCGCGCTGCACGTTCAAGCATCTGGCACCCGATGGCCTCCCCGACACCGTCATGCCCGAACTCGAGGAGATCGCGCCCGGCCATCTGCGTCGCTGCCACCTCACGGAGCACGATCTGAGCAAACTCACCCCGGTGCCGATCGGCGGCGCCCTGTGAGCGGGCCGCTCCTGGAGGTCAAGGACCTCACGATGCACTTCCCGATCAGGTCGCGCGGGCTGATCCCGCGGACGGTCGGCCACGTGCCAGCGGTTGACGGCGTCTCGTTCTCGATTCAGGCCGGAGAGGCGCTGGGGCTCGTTGGCGAGTCGGGATCCGGCAAGTCGACGACCGGCCGCCTCGTCACACGGCTGCACCAGCCGACCTCGGGCCAGATCATCTTCGACGGCCAGGACATCGCCCAATGGAGCGCTCACCAGCTGAAGCCGTTGCGCCGCGACATCCAGATGATCTTCCAGGACCCGTACACCTCGCTCAATCCCCGCCACACGGTGGGCGAGATCATCAGTGCGCCCCTGGAAATCCACAAGCTGGTTCCCAAGCAGGGGCGCCTGCACCGGGTACAGGAGCTGCTCGAGATCGTCGGCCTCAATCCCGAGCACTACAACCGCTACCCGCACGAGTTCTCCGGCGGCCAGCGCCAGCGCATCGGCATCGCCCGCGCGCTCACCATGCAGCCTCGGCTGCTCGTTGCCGACGAGCCCGTTTCAGCGCTCGACGTCTCCATCCAGGCGCAGGTCATCAACCTACTGAAAGACCTCCAGCGAGAGTTCGGTATTGCGTTCCTGTTCATCGCCCACGACCTTGCGATCGTTCGCCATTTCTGCCCACAGATCGCGGTGATGTACAAGGGCAAGATTGTGGAGAATGCGCCGCGGGAGGAGCTCTACTCCGACCCGAAGCACGGCTACACCCGCGCCCTGCTCTCTGCCGTCCCCGACATGCGGAAGGCGACGCTCGGCGGCCGGCGCGAACGGATCCGCTACACCGGCGAGGAAGAAGCCTGAGCCTCGGGCACCGGTCAGATTGATGAGACGCGCCCGGCGCAGCAGCTACCTGCTGCGCGACACTAGAGTAAGCATCGCATTCTGGCTCGTCGTGGCTGTCGGCATTCTGCTGGTCGGCGATTCAATCGTGCGCGGCAATCTCATGCTGCTGGCCACGACAGCGTCAATCGTCGCTCTCGCTCTGTGGGTTTTCGGCATGGTGCTCTACCGTCCGCACGTCCGTTATGACGAGTCGCGGGTCGTGGTGACGAACATCGGACGTATCCACGAGATCCCCTGGAGTCGCGTGGTCGCGGTGCGACAAAACATCACCCTGAGCTTCGAGCTCGACGACGGGCGCCGGCTTAGCGCTACCGGTGTGACAGCGCCGCGCGACCGCGGCCTCGTACTGGCAAGCCTCACCCGCGGGAAGATGGGCGCAGGGAGCACCGCGTTCCACAGCTACGCGGATGCGCTGAGGCTCTTGCACGAGGGCGCCGCGACAAGCGATGCCCCGGTGGTGTCGCGCTGGGATGTCCCAGCGCTGGCGATCGGCGCGGTGCTTGCCCTCGCTCTCGTCGCGAGCGTCGTCATCGGCACGGTCGTGCCATGACTGCTGGGGTGACGTTACTGCCCCCCGCGCCATCGAAAGGCCGAGTCACAGCCGAGATCCTCATCGTGCTCGGGCTCTCCCTCGGGGCATCCGCCGCCTATTCGGTGGTGTCGTTCGCGAATAAGGTGACCCGGTCGACCGCCCTCTCCCAACAGACCACATCGATCAACAACTCCCTCAGCGAGCGACCCCTTTTCGACCTGATCTACCAGCTCATGGCCGTGTTCTTTGACCTCGTGCCGGTCGTTCTCGTGGTCTTCCTGCTGTGGCAGGGCACCCGGCCACGGCTGGGTCGGCTCGGCATCGACTTCACCCGCCCCGGGCGTGACTCGCTGTGGGGCCTGGCCCTCGCCCTGGTGATCGGGGCCGGGGGCATCGGCGTCTACCTCGGCAGCCTCGCCCTCGGGGTGAACACCGCCGTGTCAGCGAATAACCTCGACGCTCATGTCTGGACCATCCCGGTGCTCATCCTCCGCGCGTTCGACGCGGGCATCACTGAGGAAGTGATCGTGATCGGCTACCTGTTCGCGCGCTTGCGCGACCTGGGGTGGAGAAGCTGGCAGATTATCCTCGGTACCGCGCTACTGCGCGGAACGTACCATCTCTACCAGGGCGTGGGTGGCTTCATCGGAAACCTCGTCATGGGGCTCATTTTTGGATGGCTGTACCACCGTTACGGCCGCCTGCTGCCGTTCGTGATCGCACACATTCTCATCGATGCCGCGATCTTCATCGGCTACCCCTGGGCGGCAGCGACGTTCCCCGCGCTGCTCGGCTGAGCCGAGGAAAAGTCACGCAGGGGTTGACACCCGTTCGGGGGGCGTGTGTAGATGGGTTGGGCGCACACCGAGGTGCGCCGCAGGGACCGCGAGGAGACCAATGCACGAGTCAACCCCGTCCGACAACCGCGAAGTGTTTATCGAGGCCGAGAAATCGGAGCGCTTCATCGCCCTCAAACGGCGACATCGATCGTTCGTCCTCCCGGTGGCTGTGCTCTTTCTGGCCTGGTACTTCGCCTACGTCCTGCTCGCCGACTACGCGCACGAGCTCATGTCGACTCCCATCATCGGCAACATCAACCTGGGCCTGCTGCTCGGCCTCGGTCAGTTCGTGACAACCTTCGCGATCACGACCTGGTACGTCTCGTACGCGAACCGGAAGCTGGACCCCGTCGCGGGTGAGATCCGCAACGACCTCGAGGCCAAGGAGGCCGCCCGATGATGACACTTGCGGCAGCCGAGTCCACGAACGTCGGCGACCCCATCCTGAACATCGCGATCTTTGGTGCGTTCGTTGCCATCACCCTGATCGTGGTTCTCCGCGCCAGCCGGAACAACAAGACCGCGGCCGACTACTACGCCGCTGGCCGATCCTTCACCGGCCCACAGAACGGCACCGCGATCGCGGGTGACTACCTGTCGGCGGCATCCTTCCTCGGGATCTGCGGCGCGATCGCCATCAACGGTTACGACGGGTTCCTGTATTCGATCGGCTTCCTCGTGGCCTGGCTCGTGGCGCTGCTGCTCGTGGCCGAGCTCATGCGCAACACGGGAAAGTTCACGATGGCTGACGTCCTGTCGTTCCGCCTCAAGCAGCGCCCCGTGCGCCTGGCCGCGGCAACATCGACCCTCGTCGTGTGCTTCTTCTACCTGCTCGCGCAAATGGCGGGGGCCGGGGGCTTGGTCTCTCTGCTGCTGGGAATCAACGAGCGCGTTGGCCAGTCCGTCGTTGTCGCCGTGGTGGGTGCCCTGATGATCCTGTATGTGCTCGTGGGCGGGATGAAGGGCACGACCTGGGTGCAAATCATCAAGGCAGCGCTGCTCATCGCCGGTGCGTTCATCATGACCATCTGGGTGCTCGCGATCAACGGCTTCAACCTCTCCACCCTGCTGGGTGCAGCGGCGGAACAGGGTGGCGAGGGCGTGCTCTCCCCCGGCCTGCAATACGGCCTGTCTGACCTCTCGCGGCTGGACTTCCTGTCGCTGGCCCTGGCCCTTGTGCTCGGCACCGCGGGCCTGCCGCACGTGCTGATGCGCTTCTACACGGTCCCGACGGCCCGTGAGGCCCGGCGGTCGGTGGTGTGGGCGATCTGGCTGATCGGGTTGTTCTACCTGTTCACCCTCGTGCTCGGCTACGGTGCCGGCGCCCTCATCGGTGCCGACACCATCAAGGCGGCCCCCGGTGGAGTGAACTCGGCGGCACCCCTGTTGGCGTTCGAACTGGGCGGACCGGTGCTGCTCGGCATCATCTCAGCGATCGCGTTTGCGACGATCCTCGCCGTGGTGGCCGGCCTCACGATCACCGCCGCCGCATCGTTCTCTCACGATGTGTACGCGAGCGTGATCAAGAAGGGCAAAGCCACGCCGGGATCGGAAGTGCGGGTCGCCCGCATCACCGTCGTCGTCATCGGGATCGTCGCGATTGTGGCTGGCATCGGGGTGCAGGGGCAGAACGTCGCCTTCCTGGTCGCCCTGGCCTTCGCCATCGCGGCCTCGGCTAACCTTCCGACGATCCTCTACTCGCTGTTCTGGAAGCGCTTCACCACCCGTGGTGCGCTGTGGAGCATCTATGGTGGGCTCGGCAGCGCGATCATCCTGATCGTGTTCTCGCCGGTGGTTTCGGGCGCAGAGACGTCAATGTTCCCGACGGCCGACTTCCAGTGGTTCCCGCTGAGCAACCCGGGAATCGTCTCCATCCCGCTGGGCTTCCTGCTCGGCTTCCTCGGCACGATCACGAGTCGTGTGAAGGAGGACCCGGGGGTCGCCGCGGAGATGGATGTGCGGTCGCTGACCGGCTACGGCGCGGAAGGCGCGACGAAGCACTAGACCGCCAAGACTCCGCTGGTCGAGCGAAGTCGGGCCCTCGCCAGGGAGAACCCGACCCGCTCGGCCAGCGGTACCACGCCGGTACCAATTCAGTCCGCGAAGGCCTCGATCGGTGGGCAGGCGCATACCAGGTTGCGGTCGCCATAGGCGTTGTCGATGCGGCGCACCGGGGGCCAGTACTTCTGCCGGATGAGCGAGCGCAGCGGATACACCGCCTGTTCGCGGGAGTAGGCGTGCTCCCAGTCCCCCGTGTTTGTCGAGGGCGCGATGACCGACTGCGCGGTGTGCGGGGCGTTGATGAGCGGGTTATCGTCGGCGGGCCAGATGCCAGCGGCGACGGCATCCGCCTCTTCCTTGATCGCGATCATCGCGTCGATGAAGCGATCGATCTCGGCCAGGTCTTCGCTCTCGGTGGGCTCGACCATGAGGGTTCCCGCGACCGGGAACGACATGGTCGGGGCGTGGAAGCCGAAGTCGATGAGCCGCTTGGCGACATCGTTGTTGTCGATGCCCGTCGCCTCCTTGAGCGGACGCAGGTCGAGGATGCACTCGTGGGCCACCAGCCCGTTGTCACCCGCGTAGAGCACCGGGTAGTGCTCGCGCAGGCGCACGGCCACGTAGTTCGCGGCGAGCACCGCCGCGCCCGTCGCCGCCTTGAGGCCCTCGGCACCCATCATCCTGACGTAAGCCCAGGAGATGGGCAGGATGCTCGGGCTGCCGTACGGCGCCGCCGAGATCACGGGGTAGCTGCCGCGCTCACCGAAAAAGTCACGCTGGGCCATCGGGTGGCCCGGCAGGAACGGCGCAAGGTGCGCCTTCGCGGCCACCGGACCGACGCCCGGCCCACCGCCGCCGTGCGGGATGCAGAAGGTCTTGTGCAGGTTAAGGTGCGAGACGTCTCCGCCGAAGTCACCGAAGCGCGCGTAGCCGAGCAGGGCGTTGAGGTTGGCCCCGTCGACGTAGACCTGCCCACCGGCCGCGTGGACCGCGTCACAGATCGCCACGACCTCATGCTCGTACACCCCGTGCGTCGAGGGGTAGGTGATCATGAGGGCGGCGAGCGAGTCCGCGTGCAGCGCGATCTTCGCGTGCAGGTCGTCGAGGTCGACGTTGCCCAACTCGTTCGTGGCGACCACGACGACCTTCATCCCGGCCAGCACCGCGCTTGCCGCGTTCGTGCCGTGCGCGCTCGACGGGATGAGGCATACCGTGCGCTGCGCGTCGCCGCGCGACAGGTGGTACCCGCGGATCGCGAGAAGCCCGGCAAGTTCGCCCTGGCTGCCGGCGTTCGGCTGCAGCGAGACCTCGTCGTAGCCGGTGACCTCGGCGAGCCAGCCCTGCAGCTGCTCGATGAGGTCGAGGTAGCCCGTGACGTCGGCCTCCGGCGCGAAGGGGTGCAGCGCGGCGAACTCCGGCCAGGTGACGGCTTCCATCTCGGTGGCGGCGTTGAGCTTCATCGTGCACGACCCGAGCGGGATCATCCCGCGGTCGAGCGCGTAGTCCTTGTCGGCGAGGTACTTCAGGTACCGCATCATGCTCGTCTCGGAGCGGTGCGTGTTGAACACCGGGTGCGTTAGGTACTCGGTCTCCCGGCGCAGCGCGTCGGGCCAGGACTGGCCGTCGATGGCGACCCAGTCGGCGGCGTCCACCCCGAAGATGGCGTCGAGGTCTGCGTCGAGCGAACCGTCGGCGCTGGTCTCGTCGAAGCTCACGCTGACGGTGTCGGCGTCGACGCGATGCAGGTTGATGTTGCGGGCGGCGGCGGCCGCGATGACCTCGTCGGCGCGACCCGGCACGGGAACCTGCACGGTGTCGAAGAACTCTCCGCGCACGCCCACCCTGCGGGCGAAGAGACGAGTCGTCTCGTTGACCCGCTGGGCGATTCGCTTGAGCCCCGCGGGCCCGTGGTAAACGGCGTACATGGATGCCATCACCGCAAGCAACACCTGGGCCGTGCAGATGTTGCTCGTCGCCTTCTCCCGGCGGATGTGCTGCTCGCGGGCCTGCAGCGAAAGCCGGTAGGCGGGGTGGCCATCGGCATCCTGCGAGACGCCGACGAGACGGCCCGGCAACTGGCGCTCAAGGCCCGAGCGCACGGCCATGTAGCCCGCGTGTGGCCCGCCGAAGCCCATCGGAACGCCGAACCGCTGTGTCGTTCCCACGGCGACATCGGCGCCCAACTCGCCGGGCGAAGCGAGCAGGGTGAGGGCGAGCAGGTCGGCCGCGACAACCGCGAGGCCGCCGCGCTCCTTGACGGTGGCGATCACGGCGCTCGGGTCCCAGACGCGGCCCGAGGCACCCGGGTACTGCACGAACACCCCGAAGGCGTCCGGCAGTTCGGCGGATCCTGCCAGCTCGACCTCGACGAGCTCGATTCCCACCGCATCCGCCCGGGTGCGCAGCAGCGCCTTGGTCTGCGGCAGCGCGTCAGCGTCAACGAGGAACGCATTCGACGGCGCTCCGGATGCTCGGCGCGCCAGCAGCATCCCCTCGACAACGGCGGTCCCCTCGTCGAGCATGGACGCGTTGGCGGTGGTCATGCCCGTGAGGTCGGAGACCATCGTCTGGAAGTTGATGAGCGCCTCGAGGCGCCCCTGCGAGATTTCGGGCTGGTACGGCGTGTACGCGGTGTACCAGCTCGGGTTCTCAAGAACGTTGCGCTTGATGACCGCGGGGGTGATGGTGTCGTAGTAGCCGAGCCCGATCATCGAGCGCCGCACGGTGTTGCGGGATGCCAGCAGCCGAAGTTCCGCGAGGGCGTCGCGCTCGGTCGCCGCGGCAGGGATCACGGAGGCCAGCCGCGGCTGCAGGTGGATGGACTCGGGGACGGCGGCCTCGACGAGCGCCTCGACGGAGGGATAACCCACCGCTTCAAGCATGGCGGCCTGCGCCGCGGTATCGGTGCCGATGTGGCGGTCGGCGAACATCTCGACGGGCTCGATGACCGACATCTACTCTCCCGTCAGCGCGGTGTACTCGTCGAAGCTGAGCAGCGCGGGCAGCTCCGTGAACTCGACCTTGACCAGCCAGCCCGCGCCAAACGGGTCGCTGTTGACCAGCTCGGGGTTGGCAGTGACCGCGTCGTTGGCTTCGACGACGGTGCCGTTGACGGGGGCGAAGAGCTCACCCACCGACTTGGTCGACTCGATCTCGCCCACCACGGTGCCCTCGGCGAGGGTCGACCCGACCTGGGGGAGGTCGACGTAGACGATGTCACCGAGCTTGTCGGCGGCATACGCGGTGATGCCCACCGTCGCGATACCGCCGGTCCCTGAGCTTGTCGAAGGGTCGACGAGCACCCACTCGTGTTCGGCGGTGTACTTCAGCTCGCTCAGTTCAGCCATGTCAGGCCTCTTTCTTGTAGAAGGGAAGGGGAACAACGGTGGCCGCGATCCGCGACCCCCGCACATCAATCTGCAGTTCGGTGCCGGGCAGGCTCGAGCCTGGGTCGACGTAGGCCATGGCAATCGGGTATCCGAGTGTCGGGGACAGCGCCCCGCTCGTGATGATGCCCACCTCGGTCTCGCCGTCGAACACGGCGTACCCGGCGCGGCCGGCGCGCTTGCCTTCTGAGGCGAGGCCGACGAGCACCCTCGCGCCCTCGGGCGCTCCGGCCTCGATGGCCGTTCGACCGACGAAATCGCCTGTCTTCGCCAGCGCGACCACACGGCCGAGGCCCGCCTGCTCGGGCAGCATGTCGAGGTCGAGCTCGTGCCCGTAGAGCGGCATCCCGGCCTCAAGGCGCAGGGTGTCGCGGCTCGCGAGCCCCGCGGGAACGAGGCCCCGGTCGGCCCCGGCTTCGGTCAGTGCGACCCACAGCGCCGCGGCATCCCGAACGTCGACGTAGAGTTCGTAGCCGTCCTCGCCCGTGTACCCGGTGCGGGCCACGAGCACCGCGCCGCCCGCGAAGGTCGCGGGCGCGCAGGCGTAGTACTTCAGGTCATCGAGACCGTCGATACTGAGCCCCGCCGTCGCGGCGACGATCGCGCGCGATGCGGGCCCCTGTACGGCGATGAGCACCGTGTCGTCGGTGAGGTCGAGCAGGTGGACGTCGAAGCTCGCGCTGCGTTCTTGCAGCGCGGTCACCACGACGTCGCGGTTGCCCGCATTGGCGACCACGAGGTACTCGCCCGGCGTGGTGTGGTACACGATGATGTCGTCGAGGATGCCCCCGCCGTCGCCCAACACGAGCGAGTACTTGGCCTTGCCGGCGGCAACGGCGCTGATGTTGCCCGCGAGCGCGTAGTCGAGGAACGCGGCGGCATCTGGGCCGGTGACCTGGATCTCCGCCATATGCGAAATATCGAATATACCGGCGGCCGTGCGCACCGCGTGGTGCTCGGCGAGGTCGGAACTGTAGCGAACCGGCATCAGCCAACCCGCGAAATCCGTGAAACTGGCACCCAGCTTCTCGTGGATCTCGTGCAGGGGTGATCGCTTCACATCGGGCGGTGGGGCTTCGGTCACGGAGTTCTCCTGGGCGCTGGGCGGCGGGCGAACTCCCCCTCTGTCATGGGTGCCTGAGAGTTTCGCACGCGCTGCGTGCTTTCACCGACGGCGGCGCCCAGTAGATCGGGCGCGCTTTCCAGAGTGGCCAGTTCGATGCGGTACAGGTACCTGAGAGATTGGCGGGGAGGCTTGCTCCTTCGGTGCCGGTGTGCCCGGCTCTCCCGCATCGTGTTGCGGCCCGATGTTCTGTTGTCGGGCCAGCTTAGCAAGGCTTCCGTTTCGGTCGTGTTACCCGTCGGACCACCCAGAAAGCAGGGTCTCTTCGGCGGCGAGAGTGCTCTCGATGACGCCGGAGAGCAACTCGTGGACACTGCCGGCACGCAGCAGGCCAATCTGGTCGAGGCTGCCGAGCGGAGCGATCCCCGCGAGCTGCCAGGCGCGAGCGACCGGGTCATCGTCGAGCACGGTCTCGGCAGACCAGATGTCGTCAACGAACTCGCTCGCCCGTGCCAGTGCGCGGCGCACAACCTGCTCGGCGCGGGCAAGGAGCTCAGCGTCCTCTTCGCTCCACTCGAGGGCTGGCAGCTCCTCCACGACGGCAGCGGGATGCGGGTCATCCGGCAGCCACTCGGACACCGCGATACGGGCCCCACCCTGGGCGATCAGGCCGATGGAGCCCTCCTGCGCCTCAAGCTGCACGATCTGGGCGACAACGCCGAGCGCGAAGCGCTGCTCGAGACCGCCGCCGACCTCGTGGCCGCGCTCGATCAGCACCACCCCGAACTCGCTCGGCTCCTGCTGGAGCACCCGCGACAGCATCACGACATAGCGCTCCTCGAAGATGCGCAGGCTCAGCGGCATGTGCGGGAAGAGCACGGAGCCCAGCGGAAACATCGGCAGCTGCGTCATCCGGGCCTCCTGTCGTTGTGCCGCTTCTTATTTGACCGCGATGCCGTAGCCCATGTAGCGCCAGCGTTTCGGCGTCAGGCGCGAGAGGCCGGCGTCGTCGATGGCCGCGAGCTTCCGACGCCGCGCCTCCGTCGTGCCGAACACCCCGAGGGCGCCCGTGGTGTGCACCTCGTGGCTGGCGAAGAGGGACAGCAACCCGTGCAGTTCGCGCAGCGTCATGAAGCGCCAGCTGGAGCGCCGGATCCGATAGGCGATCGCGCGGGCGAGCCGGTGGACCGGGGTAGCGCGCAGGTTCTCGGCGAACAGCAACCGCCCGCCCGGCTTGAGCGCCTTGTGGAGCTGCTGCATTGCCTTCTCCTGCAAAGCTAGGCCGCCGGCCGCACCGATCCCGCCCAGCACTGACTTGAAGATGATGATGTCGAAATGGTTCTCGTACGGGATGTCTGTCGCGTCGATGTCCCGGTACTCGACCAGGTGGCGTACGCCGTACTTTTCGTGCAGTGGCGCGGCCATCGGCTCGGTGTCCTGCCGGTTCGAACACAACACCCGGTGGCCCTTGAGCGCGAGCCAGAGCGAGGGACCCCCGGGGCCCGCCCCTATCTCCAGGCAGGTGAGGGGGCCGGATGACCCAAGCCCGCGTTCCCATGTCGGAAGTGCCTTCGACCAGGTCCTGACATCCCACGTGAAGATCTCATCCACCAGCGCATCGTCGTTCACCGTGCGAGCATCCCCCATCTAGGCAGGCTAACCGACCTCGCCGGGTTGCGGCGCCCGATCGTGGCAGGATGGTGCCCATGTCGGAGTTATCCGAGCAGCGCTCAGTTGCTCCTGAACCTGCCGAAGCCCATCGAGGGCCCCGCCGAACCCGCCGGATTATCGCGGCGGTCGTCACGGTCGTGATCGTTGCCGGGCTTGCGACCTATGCGTCACTGGCGCTAGTGGCGCCAGCGCCGGGCGCCACCGTGACCGCCACGAGCCCTGTAGTCGCGGTTCCCGCGGCAGCCAGTTTTGCCGTCCCCACGGGTGGCTCGAGCGCAGTCAGCGTGACGGGGGCCGAGCAGTTCCCTGGCACGACGGGTACCGACGGCATTCTCGCCACGGGCGGCCCCACCGAGCCCCGGCCGATCGCGAGCATCACCAAGCTCATCGCGGCCCTCGTGATCCTTGACGCCAACCCGATCGGTGCCGGAGAGGACGGGCCCACCCTCACCTTCAGCGAGGCCGACGCCGACCTCTACGACGAGTACTACGTTCTGGGCGCGACCATCCAGCCGATGAAGGCGGGGGCGCGGATGACCCTGCACGACGCCCTCGAGGTGATGCTCGTCACCTCGGCCACCAACTATGCAGAGGCCGTATCCCGATGGGCGTTCGGATCGCGGTCGAGCTTCCGCGCCGCGACCGCGGCTTGGCTATCCGCGAACGGTATCGCGAACACCACAATCGTCGAACCGACGGGGGTCGACGCGGGTAACACGAGCACGCCCACCGACCTGATCGCTATCGGGCGGCTCGCGCTCGCTAACCCCGTGATCGCCGAAATCGTCGCCTCCCCCGTCCTCGACGTGCCGGGCTTGTCGGGAGTGAACACGAATACCCTCGTCGGCGAGCACGGCGTGACGGGGCTGAAGACCGGGACCGGCGACGAGGCGGGTGCCTGCCTGCTGTACTCGGCGGTCATCGACGTGGGCGCGGGGCAGCCCATCACCGTGATCGGTGCGGTGCTCGGGGGCGGCAACCGCAACACGGTTGCCGACGCCGTGGTGGCTCTTCTAGACAGCATCAAGGCCGGGTTCCACAGCGTGCCCGTGGTGGCGCGCGACGACGAGCTCGGCAGCTACACGACGCCCTGGGGAGACGAGGCGACCGTGGTGGCGGGTGAGGGGGCATCCCTGTTCACCTGGTCGGACATGCCGATCACTTCCAGTGTCGAGCTGGCACCGGTGACGGCCGCAAACGACGGCGACGAGGTCGGCACCGTGACGTTCACGGCGGGCGAGCAAACGGTGACGGTACCCCTGCTGCTCGCGGGCGAAACCACCGAGCCCGACGGCTGGTGGCGGCTCACCCACCCGGCGGAGTTGTTCTAGCGCGAGCGCTAGTTGTTGAACCTAAACTCCACCACGTCGCCATCCTGCATGACGTAGTCCTTGCCTTCGATGCGGGCCTTGCCCTTGGCGCGGGCCTCGGCGATGGAGCCGGTCTCGACGAGGTCATCGAAGCCGATGACCTCAGCCTTGATGAAGCCCTTCTCGAAGTCAGTGTGGATGACGCCGGCGGCCTGGGGTGCCTTCCAGCCCTTGCCGATCGTCCACGCCCGGCTCTCCTTCGGGCCCGCCGTGAGGTAGGTCTGCAGGCCCAGGGTGTCGAAGCCGATGCGGGCGAGCTGGTCGAGGCCGCTCTCGGTCTGGCCGGTGGACTCCAGCAGTTCCGCGGCGTCCTCCGGGGAGAGGTCGATGAGCTCGCTCTCCAGTTTGGCGTCAAGGAAAA
>JBIITJ010000087.1:0-7653 GCA_044340535.1 Rhodoglobus sp. | reverse complement strand
GGCGCATTCGTCCGCGAGATGAGCGCCGGGCAGGGCTTCATCGCGCTCGCCGCCGTGATCCTCGGCAGGTGGAATCCGTTCCTCGCGACGATCGCGGCTCTCCTCTTCGGCTTCGCCAGCAACTTCCGCATCTGGGCGAGCCAGGCGGGTTCGGCCCTGCCGCCGGACCTCATCGCCATGACCCCCTACGTCGTGACGATCCTTGCGGTCGCCGTGGTCGCGGGTCGCGCCATCGGCCCGAAGGCCGCCGGCAAGCCGTACATCAAGGAGTGACCGTGACCGAGATCGACTGGGATGCCCTGAAAGCCGAGGCCACCGCGGCGATGGCGAAGGCCTACGCCCCATACTCGAACTATCCCGTGGGCGCTGCCGCACTCGTCGATGACGGTCGCATCATCACGGGCTGCAACGTCGAGAATGCGTCGTACGGGGTGGGGTTGTGCGCCGAATGCGCGCTCGTCTCCACGCTGTGGCTAACCGGTGGCGGCAAGCTGGTTGCCTTCTCCTGTGTCGATGGTCACGGCAACACGCTGATGCCGTGCGGTCGATGCCGCCAGCTGCTCTACGAACACTCCGCCGAAGGGATGCTCCTCGACACGGTTTCGGGCATCAAAACCATCGACGAGGTGCTGCCTGACGCGTTCGGCCCTCGTGGAATACCGTGGTTGAGGCCTTCGACGTCGTCGACCTGATCCGCACCAAGCGTGACAAGGGTGCGTTGACCACGGATCAGATCAACTGGCTCGTTGATGCGTACACCCGCGGCTACGTCGCGGACGAACAAATGTCGGCGATGACCATGGCGATCTTCCTGAACGGGATGGAGCGCCAGGAGATTCGCGACCTCACGCTCGCCATGATCGCCAGTGGCGAGACCCTGTCGTTTGACGGCCTCGGCAAACCCACCACGGATAAGCACTCAACGGGTGGCGTCGGTGACAAGATCACGCTGCCGCTCGCGCCCCTCGTGGCATCCTTCGGCGTTGCTGTGCCCCAGCTGTCCGGCCGGGGGCTGGGTCACACCGGTGGCACGCTCGACAAGCTGGAGAGCATCCCGGGCTGGCGCGCGCGCCTGAGCAACGAGGAGTTCCACGCCCAGCTGCGGGAGGTCGGTGCCGTGATCTGCGCGGCGGGGTCGGGACTCGCGCCCGCCGACGGCAAGCTCTACGCCCTGCGCGACATCACGGGAACGGTCGAGGCGATCCCGCTGATCGCCTCCTCGATCATGAGCAAGAAGATCGCTGAGGGTACCGCTGCGCTCGTGCTCGACGTGAAGTTCGGCTCCGGTGCCTTCATGCAGGACCCGGCCCGCAGTCGTGAACTCGCCGAAACAATGGTGCGGATCGGCAATGACGCCGGGGTGAAGACCGTTGCCCTGCTGACCAATATGAATGTGCCGCTGGGCCTGGCGATCGGCAATGCCAACGAGGTTCGCGAGTCGGTCGAGGTGCTCGACGGCGGTGGCCCTGCCGACGTGGTGGAACTGACCGTCGCACTCGCCCGCGAGATGCTCGCGCTGGCAGGGCAACCAGACGCCGACGTGGAGGCCGCACTGCAGAACGGGCAGGCCATGGACACCTGGCGTGCCATGATCTCCGCGCAGGGCGGGGACCCGGATGCCCCACTCCCGTCACCACGGGAAAGCCACGTGGTCACTGCCGAGCGCGACGGGGTGCTCGTTGCCCAGGAGGCACTGCCCTTCGGTATCGCCGCCTGGCGCCTGGGTGCCGGTCGCGCCCGCAAGGAGGACCCGGTGGACCATGCCGCCGGAATCGACCTGCACGCCAAGCCGGGTGACACGGTTGCGGCCGGCCAGCCGTTGTTCACCCTGCACAGCAGCGACTCGGCCCGGTTTGCCCGGGCGCTCGAGGCCGTGGAGGGCGCGTACCGCATTGGTGACGTGAGCGACCCGGTCACCACGGGCGGCCCGCTCATCGCCGGCCGGGTCGACTAGCGTCCCGTCATCATTCAGGAGCTTGCGGGGCTGGGGCGACTGCTGCGGCTGATGGGGTCACGCGAGCTGCATCATCCCTCATCACCCACACCACCTCCTGAATGATGAAAGGGGCGGGCAGCGGGTAGATTTGGACCCATGAACAGCGCTGCCGACGAGTACATCATGCCCGGGGGCGGCGCGAGCATTACCGCGCTGCCGAAGGTATCCCTGCACGACCACCTCGACGGCGGCCTGCGACCCCAGACCATCATCGAGCTGGCTGACGAGATCGGGCTCGCGGTTCCCGCACCGGATGCCGCGGCGCTGGGCGAATGGTTCGCCGAGCAGTCAGACTCCGGTTCCCTCGTGGAGTACCTGAAGACCTTCGACCTCACCACCGGTGTCATGCAGACGCAGGAGGGCCTCACCCGTGTCGCGCGCGAATTCGTGCAGGATCTCGGCGCTGATGGCGTCGTCTACGGCGAGATCCGTTGGGCGCCCGAACAGCACCTGTCGCGCGGGCTCAGCCTCGACCAGGTCGTCGAGGCGGTGCAGGAGGGCCTGGACGCCGGCGTCGAGGATGTCGCGGCCGCGGGTGGCAACATCCGGGTCGGGCAGCTGGTCAGCGCCATGCGCCACGCCGACCGCGGTCTCGAGATCGCCGAGCTCGCCGTGCGCCACCGCAGCCGCGGCGTGGTCGGTTTCGATATCGCCGGTGCCGAGGCGGGTTTCCCCGCGGGCAACCTGCGCGAGGCGTTCGACTATCTCGCCCACCACTTCCTCCCGGCAACCGTGCACGCTGGCGAAGCCGATGGCATCGAGTCCATCCGGGGCGCGCTCTTCGACGGGCGCGCGCTGCGCCTCGGCCACGGCGTGCGGCTTGCCGAAGACATCACGACGGCGCGCGAGGATGACGAGAACACGTACGTCACCCTCGGCCCGGTGGCCCAGTGGGTCAAGGACCGCGAGATCGCCCTCGAGTTGTCGCCGAGTTCGAACCTGCAGACCGGTGCCATCGAGCAGTGGGGCGACGAACTGATCGACCACCCCTTCGACCTGCTGTACCAGCTCGGCTTCCGCGTGACGGTCAACACCGACAACCGCCTCATGAGCGCCACCTCGCTGAGCCGCGAGCTTTCCCTGCTCGCCGAGACGTTCGGCTACGACCTCACTGATCTAGCCGTGTTCCAGTTGAATGCGGCCGCCGCGAGCTTCCTGCCCCTCGAGGAGCGCGAAGAGCTCGCCGATCTGATCACCAGCGGTTTTGAAGCGGCCTGAGGATGTCACTACCTCCGCTCCCTGAGAGCGCAATCGTGATCGCCGCAGATGCGCCCGACTGGCGCGCCGCGGTGACCCTCGCCGCCGATGCCCTCGTGCGGTCGGGTGCCGCTCGCCCCGGTTACGCGGCGGAGATGATACGCATGATCGATGAGCACGGGCCCTACGTGGTCATCGCCCCGGGTCTCGCACTCGCGCACGCCCGCCCCGGCCCCGACGTGCTGGCCGACGGCCTCGCCATCGTCACGCTCGCCGAGCCGGTGCGGTTCGGTCATCCACACAACGACCCGGTGAGCGTCGTCCTGGGCCTCGCGGTCGCCACCCCTGGCGAGCACCTGGCCGCGGTCGCAGCGGTCGCGAATATCTTCAACGACTCCACCGCGATCGCCGATCTCGCGGCCGCGGCATCTGTCGCCGAGGTGCAGGCAATCATGCGCGGTGGAGCTGCGCACGACGGGGGAGTGACACTGTGAAGATCGTCACCATCTGCGGCGCGGGGATCGGGAGTTCGGGCATCCTCAAGGTCAATGCCGAGCGGGTGCTGCGCAAGCTCGACATCGACGCGACGGTTGTGGCCGCCGATGTTGCCTCGGTGCAAGAGGTCGCATCAGACGCCCAGGTGATCCTGACCTCGGCAGAGTTCGTCTCGGCGATCGGCAAGACTTTCGCAGACGTCATCGTGATCGAGAACTACTTCGACACCGCCGAACTCACCAGCAAGCTCGAGGCCGCCCTCGTCTAGGAGGCGAGCAGCCCGCGCATACCGGCTTCGAGTTCCGCGACGGTCGCCTCCGCGGCCGTGCGTCGCTGCGCTGCCGTGCCCGCGTCACTTGACGCATCGATGTAGATCTTGAGCTTCGGTTCCGTGCCGCTCGGCCGCACGATCACCCGCGCACCGCCGACGAGGTGGAAGCGCAGGATGTCCCCGGCCGGGTACTGCGCAAAACCGTCGATGAAGTCATCCACCCTCTCAACGGCCACGGAGCCGATGCTCGACGGCAGGTGCTCCCGCAAGCGCGACATCGTGCCGCCGATCTGGGCGAGGTCGGTGAAGCGCAGCGACACCTGGGCCGAGGCGAAGGCGCCGAACTTTTCTGCGAAGGCGTCGAGGCGGTCGTCGACGGTCATGCCCGCTGCCTTCAGTTCGCTCGCCAGGGCGAGGAAGTCGAGGGCTGCAGAGATTCCGTCCTTGTCCCGCACGATGCTGGTGTCGACGAGGTAGCCGAGCGCCTCCTCGTAGCCGTAGGCCAGCCCGGGTACCCGGGAGATCCACTTGAAGCCCGTGAGCGTGTCGACATACTCGAGCTTGTAGGCCTCCGCCACCGCCCTGAGGGCCGGCGAGGAAACGATCGATGCTGCCAGGACGCCGTCTGTTCCGCTGCGTTCCGCGGCGCGCCAGCCGAGCAGGTAGCCGACCTCGTTGCCGCTGAGGCGACGCCAGCTGCCGTCACTCGAGGGAACGGCAACGGCCAGCCGATCAGCGTCGGGGTCGTTGACGATCGCCAGGTCTGCCCCAACCTCCGCGGCGCGCGCGAAGGTGAGGTCCATCGCGCCCGGCTCTTCCGGGTTCGGGAACGCCACGGTGGGAAACGCTGGGTCGGGCTCGATCTGTTCGGCCACCACGGCAGGTTCCCCGAAGCCGGCCGCGGCGAACACGGCCCGCGCGGTTTCCCAGCCGACGCCGTGCATCGCGGAGTACACGACGTCCAAGGGGGCCGCGGGGGAGCCGATGGCTGCGGTGCGGCGCACATACTCGTGCAGGATCGAGTCGTCGGCAACGATGAAATCGGTCGATCGCGGCAGTTCGGTGATCGAGCCTGTGGCGATCCGGATGATGGCGCTCGCGATCTCCGCATCGGCGGGCGGCACGATCTGTGAGCCGTGGTCGTCACCGCCGAGGTAGACCTTGTAGCCGTTGTCGTTCGCCGGGTTGTGGCTCGCGGTCACCATGACGCCGGCGCTGGCATCGAGGTGGCGCACCGCGAACGCGAGCACCGGCGTGGGCAGGGGTCGCGGTAGCAGGGTCGTCGCAATGCCGGCGCCGGCCATGATGGTGGCGGTGTCGCGCGCGAAGACCTCCGAATTGCGACGGCCGTCGTATCCGATGACGATGCTGGGGCTCGAGCCGTGCGCGAGCAGGTGGGCCGCGAGCCCCGCCGCGGCCTGGGTGACCAGCACCCGGTTCATCCGGGTCGGGCCGGCGCCCAGTTCGCCGCGCAGCCCCGCCGTGCCGAACGCGAGACGCGAGGCAAACCGCTCGGCGAGGCCGGCGTCATCCCCGGCCTGTGCGGCGGCAATGAGCGCGTCGAGTTCGGCGCGAGTCGTGGCATCCGGGTCCTGGTCCCGCCAGGCGGTCGCCCGCTCGAGCAGCGCGGCGTCGAGCGTCACAGTTCGGCCACAATCCGCGCGAGGAGCCCGCTGATCTTCTCCTCGGCGTCGCGACCGGCCTGGATGACCTCCTCGTGGCTGAGGGGGGTCTTCTGGATGCCCGCCGCAAGGTTCGTGATGAGGCTCATGCCGAGGATCTCCATGCCCGCCTGCCGGGCGGCGATCGCCTCGAGCGCGGTGGACATGCCGACAATGTGCCCGCCGATGGCCTTAGCCATCTGCACTTCGGCGGGGGTCTCGTAGTGGGGCCCGCGGAACTGGCAGTACACGCCCTCGTCGAGCTCGGGGTCGATTCCTCGCGCCAGGTCGCGCAGTCGCGCGGAGTACAGGTCGGTCAGGTCGATGAAGGTCGCGCCCTCAAGCGGTGAGTCGGCGGTCAGGTTGATGTGGTCGCTGATGAGCACGGGGGAGCCGGGGGTCCAGTGCTCCTTGATGCCGCCGGCCCCGTTCGTGAGGATCATGGTCGTGGCGCCCGTCGCGGCAGCGGTGCGCACCGAGTGCACGACCCGGCGGACCCCGTGCCCTTCGTAGTAGTGGGTGCGTGCGCCGATCACGAGGGCGCGCTTGCCGCTCGGCAGCAGCACCGAGCGCAGCGTGCCGACGTGGCCTTCGAGCGCGGGCTTCGCGAACCCGGTGATCTCCTGCGCCGGGATCGTGGCGGTGGTCTCGCCGATCAGGTCGGCCGCTTTCGCCCAGCCGCTGCCCAGGGTCAGTGCGATGTCGTGGTGCTCGACCCCCGTCCGCTCGGCAATCTCGGCGGCTGCCGTCGCGGCAACAGCGAAAGGATCAGTGGTGGGGTCGTCAAGAAGGTGGGGCATCCCAACACTCTAGGACGTTGCTGGCGGGCGATGCGGCCCTCCCGGGTGGTGGAGAATTACTGCATGGCCTATGAATTCGAGCGCACGCAACGTATCGCCATTCTTGGGGGAGGGCCCGGCGGATATGAGGCGGCGCTCGCGGGCGCCCAGCTCGGCGCCGAGGTCACGCTCGTCGAGCGCGAAGGCGTCGGTGGTTCTGCCGTGCTGACCGATGTCGTGCCATCCAAGACCCTCATCGCCACCGCTGAGGCGACCAACAGCATCGCCGAGGCCGCCGACCTGGGGGTGCAGTTCTTTTCCCGCACCGAGTCGGGCCGGGCCGTGCGCCCCGAGGTGACGGTCAACCTGGGTGCCGTCAACGCCCGGCTCCTGCGCCTCGCTCGCCAGCAGTCGGAAGACATGAAGTCGCAGCTCATCAAGGCGGGGGTGCGGATCATCCAGGGCACCGGTCGCCTCGATGGCCCGCAGCGGCTCGTCGTGTCCACCGGCAAAGGCAAGAAGGCGACCGACTTCGATGAAGTGGATGCCGACACCATCGTGATCTCGGTGGGCGCCAGCCCGCGCATCCTGCCCACCGCGAAACCCGACGGGGAACGCATCTTCACCTGGACGCAGCTCTACGCCCTCGAAGAGGTCCCCGAGCACCTCATCGTTGTCGGCTCGGGCGTCACCGGCGCGGAGTTTGCCTCCGCCTACCGGGCGCTCGGTTCGCAGGTCACCCTCATCTCCTCGCGCGACCAGGTGCTGCCCGGCGAGGACGCCGATGCGGCGCGCGTCATCGAGAACGTCTTCAAACGCAACGGGATGACCGTCCTCTCCAAGTCCCGCGCCGACTCCGTCGTCCGCACCGATGATGGGGTGCTCGCGACTCTCTCCGACGGGCGGACCGTCGAGGGCAGCCACTGCCTCCTCGCCGTCGGATCGATCCCCAACACCGCAGACATCGGCCTCGCGGAGGCGGGCGTGCAGCTCACCGAGTCCGGGCACATCCGGGTTAACCGGGTGGCGCGCACCTCCATGCCGTCGATCTACGCCGCCGGCGACTGCTCAGACTTCCTGCCGCTGGCATCCGTCGCCTCGCAGCAGGGGCGCACCGCGGTGTTCCACGCGATGGGCGACGCCGTGCAGCCGACAGAACTGCGCAACATCACCTCCAACATCTTCACGCAGCCCGAGATCGCGACCGTGGGCTGGTCGCAGAAGCAGATCGAGGATGGTGTCGCGCAGGGTGAT
>JBIITJ010000086.1:0-7701 GCA_044340535.1 Rhodoglobus sp. | reverse complement strand
CAACCTGTTGCGGGATGAGAAGCCCGACATCGTCATCGTCGTCGGCGCCGACCACGTTTACCGCATGGACTTCAGCCAAATGATCGAGGCGCACATCGCTTCCGGCCTTGGCGTCACCGTCGCCGCGATCCGCCAGCCGATCTCGCTGGCCGACCAGTTCGGCGTGATCGAGGTCGACAAGGACGACCCGAGCCGCATTGCCGCGTTCCACGAGAAGCCTACGAATGCCGTGGGGCTCGCCGACTCCCCCGGTGAAGTGCTCGCCTCGATGGGCAACTACATCTTCGATGCTGACGTGCTCATGGACGCCGTCAAGCGAGATGGCGAACGCTCGGACTCGAACCATGACATGGGTGGTGACCTGGTGCCCGACTTCGTGTCGCGGGGGCTGGCCGGGGTCTACGACCTGAACCGCAACGATGTTCCCGGTTCAACTGAACGTGACCGGTTCTACTGGCGCGACGTGGGGACGATCGAGTCGTTCTTCGACGCCCACCAGGACCTGATTTCAGCGCTCCCGATCTTCAACCTCTACAACCGCGAGTGGCCGATCTACAGCCAGCAGCTGAACTCCCCACCCGCCAAATTCGTCAGGGATGCCAAAGGCAACCTCGGCCAGACGATCGACTCCATCGTGTCCCTCGGCTGTGTGATTTCGGGGGCGCACATCGAACGCAGCGTCATCGGCCCGTGGACGACGATCGAGTCGGGTGCGTCCGTGACGGACGCAGTGATCTTCGAGCGCGTCCACATCGCACCGAACGCTGTCGTGCGCCGCGCTATCCTCGACAAGGATGTCGTCATCGAAAGTGGTGCATCCGTGGGCATCGACCATGAGGCCGACCGCGCACGCGGCTTCACCGTCACCGACACCGGCATCACCGTGGTCGGCAAGGGTGTCGTCGTCAGCTAGACAAGCCACCGCCGGGCGAGCCCGCGCAGCGGCCTGAGCCAGACAAGGATGTGCCGTGCCCCGTTTCCTCGTGGTGCTCGACGTTGACTCGACCCTCATCGAGGATGAGGTCATTGAGATGCTCGCCGCCGAGGCAGGCTCGCTCGAGGCGGTGGAACAGATCACCCGGCAGGCGATGAACGGTGAGCTCGACTTCGAGGAGAGCTTGCGCGCGCGGGTGGCAACGCTTGCTGGGCTTCCGGAGTCGGTATTCGGCTCGGTCGGCAGCAGGGTCACCGTGACTCCGGGCGTCCCCGACTTGGTTACCGGTCTCCGTGCATCCGGTGGGGTCGTGGGCGTCGTCTCGGGGGGCTTCCACGAGGTTGTCGACCCGATCGCCGAACGCCTCGGCCTCGACTACTGGAGGGCGAACCGGCTCGAGGTCGTCGATGGTCTCCTAACGGGCAAGGTCAGCGGCCCGGTCATCGACGCGAAAGCGAAAGCAACCACACTGCATGAATGGGCCGCTGAGTGCGGCATCCCGCTGTCCCGGACCGTGGCCATCGGCGACGGCGCCAACGACATGCCCATGCTCGCTCTCGCGGGCCTGGCGGTCGGTTTCGACGCCAAGGCACCCGTGCGGGACCTGGCTGGTGTGCTCATCGACCGGCGCGACCTCTCCCAGGTGCTGCCGTTGCTGGGCCTGCGGGGCTAGTAACCCATCCCCAGTCCGCCGTCGACCGGGATGACCGCTCCCGAGATGTAGCCCGCGTCGTCGCCCGCAAGCCACGTGATGACGCGCGCTACCTCGCTGGCCGTCGCGTAGCGGGCGGCAGGAATCTGCTTGATGTACGCCTCCTGCAGCTCGGGGGCCAGCTCCGCGGTCATGTCGGTCTGGATGAACCCCGGCGCGACGACGTTGGCGGTGATCCCGCGTGCACCCAGCTCGCGCGTCACCGACCGGGCCAGGCCCACAAGCCCGCTCTTGGAGGCAGAGTAGTTCACCTGCCCAGCGGAGCCGAGGAAGCCCACAACACTGGAGACCAGGATGATCCGGCCGAAACGGGCCTTGAGCATCCCCTTCGAGGCGCGTTTGACCACTCGGAAAGCGCCGCTCAGGTTGGTGTCGATCACGTCGGTGAAGTCGGCATCGGTCATCCGCATCATGAGCATGTCGCGAGTGATACCCGCGTTCGCCACCACGACCTCCACGGGACCGTATGCGGCCTCGACCTCCGTGAAGGCGGCGTCGATGCTCGCGGCATCCGTCACATCGGCAATGACGGTGAGGCTGCCCTCGGGGCCGGAGCCGCTGCGGGCGGTCACGGCAACCCGGTGGCCGAGCGCGAGGAATTCCTCGGCAATGGCCCGCCCGATTCCCCTGTTGCCGCCGGTGATCAGTACGGTCCTGGGTGTGGTCATGCGCTCAAGCCTATAGTCGCGGCGATACCGACGTAGGCTGGTCGGGAGGCGTCATCCCGACCCTCCCCAGCCCTGTGAGCGCATGAAACAGACGCAGTCGATCACCTCCCTCCCGGAGTCTCCTGACGACGATCGTCGCCGCCGGATGATCCGGTACGGCATTGCCATGGGGCTGCGGGTTGTCTGCGTGATCGCCTGCTTCTTCGTGCAGGGCTGGTGGCTGCTGGTCCCCGTGCTGGGTGCCGTGGTCCTGCCGTACATCGCCGTCGTTGTCGCCAACGTGGGGGCCCGCCCCGGGGGCACAGTCGAGCGCCCGGGCTCAATCGTGCCGGTCGCTTCGCGGCAGCCCGAGGTCGGGGAATGATCGGCGGCATCGGCCCGGACTCGTCCCGGTGCTCGCGGGCCGGGTGCGGTGCCCCGGCCACGGTGAAGGTGCACTGGCGCAATCCGAAGATCCACTCGGCAGAGAGGGTGAAAGTGTGGCTGGCCTGCCCGGAGCATGACGAGTTCCTCCGCGATTACTTGCAGGCCCGTGACTTCCCGGTACTCGTGACCGCGCTCTCAGAATCTGTTGAGAGGCTGTGACGGGTGGCTGTGAGAGCAACCATGAGTGAGCAATTGTGAGAGGAGTCGCGCCGTGAACGGCTGGCGCTTCGCCCTGTCTCGACGGTGGCTCGGCTATCTCGCGCTTGTCGTGGTCTTCGCCGTCGCGTGCACCATGCTGTCGATGTGGCAACTGGCGCGTCGCGATGAAGCCCGCGCCGCGATCGCCCGGGTTGAGAACAACTGGGAGAGCGCACCGCGCCCCATCGATGATGTGTTGCCGACGCGTGACTCCTTCGATGCCGATCTCACCTGGACCTCCGTCGAGCTGGTGGGCGAGTACCTGGTGGAGGACGAACTGCTCGCTCGGGGCCGCCCCTTCTCAGGTCGACCGGGCTTCGAGCAACTCGTTCCGTTCCTCCTCGACGATGGCTCTGTGATGGTCGTCGACCGCGGTTGGCTGCCGGTGGGCAACGAACAGGATGCTCCCGACTCGGTTCCCGCAGCACCGGAGGGCCGGGTCACCGTGGTTGTGCGCCTGAAGCCGGGTGAGCCGACGGTCGCCGGTCGCTCGGCGCCTGAAGGGCAGATCGCGACCATCCACTTGCCGACGATCGCGGAGCTTGTCGACCGGCCGACCTACACCGCTGCCTACGGGCTCTTGGTGTCGGAGGACCCGCCCGTCGCCCGCCCCACAGCCACTCCGAAGCCCGCGGCCGATGAGGGCTCCCATCTGTCGTACGCGTTCCAGTGGCTGGTCTTCGGCATCATGGCCTTTGTGGGTCTCGGCTGGGCGATACGGCAGGAGTACCGCATTCGCAACGCGGATGATCCCGAGGAGAGGGCGCGCGCCGAGAAGCGTCGCGCAAAAGCGGAGGCGAAGCCCCGCAGCGACGCCGAGGTAGAAGACGCCCTGCTCGACAGTTGAGCGCGAGGTCAGGCCAGCGAGATCAACTCGGCGTAGTCCTTGTTCCAGTGGTCTTCGATCCCGTCGGGCAGGATCAGCACACGCTCGGGATTCAGGGCTTCAACGGCGCCCTCGTCGTGGCTGACGAGCACCACCGCGCCGGTGTAGGTGGCAAGGGCACCGAGGATCTCTTCCCGGCTGGCCGGGTCGAGGTTATTGGTGGGTTCGTCGAGAAGGAGCACGTTGGCACCGCTGACGACGATCATCGCCAACGCGAGCCGGGTCTTCTCGCCACCGGAAAGCACGCCGGCGAGCTTATGCCCGTCGTCGCCCGTGAACAGGAACGAGCCGAGCACACGCCGTGCCTCCATCTCGGTGATGCTCAGCGACGAGGAGACCATGTTCTCGAGCACGGTTCGTTTGACGTCGATGGTCTCGTGCTCCTGCGCGTAGTAGCCGATGCGCAGCCCGTGGCCGGGTTCGATCTGTCCAGTGTCCGGTTTGTCGACACCCGCGAGCATCCGGAGCAGCGTTGTCTTGCCCGCACCGTTGAAACCGAGAATCACGACCTTTGAGCCCCGGTCGATTGCGAGGTCGACGGCCGTGAAAATCTCGAGTGAGCCGTAGCTCTTGCTCAGGTTGCTCGCCATGAGCGGGGTTCGACCACAGGGAGCAGGCTCGGGAAAACGGAGCTTGGCCACGCGGTCAACGGTCCGCACTTCATCCAGGCCCGCGAGCAGTTTCTCGGCGCGCGCGACCATCTGGTGGGCAGCGGCCGCCTTGGAGGCCTTCGCGCCGAACTTGGCGGCCTGCGTGGTGAGCACCCC
The DNA here is from genome assembly GCA_044340535.1 of Rhodoglobus sp. Lineage (GTDB taxonomy): Bacteria > Actinomycetota > Actinomycetes > Actinomycetales > Microbacteriaceae > Rhodoglobus. The sequence goes on along the minus strand of JBIITJ010000086.1, from coordinate 3,110 downwards.
CGCCTTTTTCTCGGCGTTGGCGCGCTCCTTCCTGCGGCGCTCTTCGTCGGCCGCTCGCTGGCGGTGGTAGTTCTTCCATCCCATGTTGTACTGGTCGATCGTTTGCCGGTTGGCATCGAGGTAGAACACCTTGTTGACGGTCTCTTCGACGAGGTTCACGTCGTGGGTGATCACGATCAGGCCACCCTGGAAGTTCTTCAGGAACTCGCGCAGCCACACCACGGAGTCGGCGTCAAGGTGGTTGGTGGGCTCGTCAAGCAGCATCGTGTCAGCGCCGCTGAACAGGATGCGTGCGAGCTCGATGCGTCGACGCTGCCCACCGGAGAGCGTGGAGAGCTTCTGGTCGAGAATGTGGTCGGGCAGGCTCAGGTTGCTTGCGATGGAGGCGGCTTCCGCCTCCGCGGCGTAACCGCCGAGGGCCGTGAAACGCTCCTCGAGGTTGCCGTACCGCTTCATTGCCTTGTCGCTGGTCGCGGCATCCGGGCTCGCCATGTCCTGCATCGCCTCGGCCATCTGGAGTGAGATGGTGCCGAGCCCCCTGGCGTCCAGGACGCGGGTTCGAGCAAGGTCTTCCGGATTCCCCGACCTCGGGTCCTGGGGCAGGTAGCCGATCTCGCCGGTCCTGTCGATCCGGCCTCCGGCCGGCTGCAACTCCCCCGCGAGGGTCTTGGTCAGGGTGGTCTTTCCCGCGCCGTTGCGCCCCACGAGGCCGATCTTGTCACCCCGGTCGACCCGGAACGAGACCTCGTCCATCAGGAGGCGTGCGCCAACGCGCAGCTCTAGATCGTGCACAGCGAGCACAGGGATAGTCCGATTCTTTTGGAGGGGCGGGGCGCGGCCCATCAGTGCGCCAGCCCACTAGTCTACTTCGTGGGACCGGGATGAACGCCCCGGCCGCAGTCCGCACCGCCCGCCGCCGACCCACAGGAGTACATGTGAGCACCCTCAGCCTGGCCCCGGCCCGCCCTACCCTTGCCGACCGGGTTGTTCCCGGTAGCCGTACCGCCGATGCGCTGCTCATTGCGGGCGGTGCCGCATTGACTGCTGGCGCCGCGCAAATCGCTGTCCCGCTCTGGCCCGTTCCCGTGACCGGCCAGACCCTTGCCGTGATCCTGGTCGGGTTGAGCCTGGGTGCCGTGCGCGGCGGCCTGTCGATGGCGCTGTACGCGGTGCTGGGGATTGTTGGCCTTCCGGTGTTTAGCGGTGCTTCGGGAGGTTGGATCATCATCGGTGGCCCGACGGGAGGCTACATTGTCGGATTCATCTTTGCCGCGGTCCTGACGGGCTGGCTCGCGGAACGAGCCTGGGACCGCAAGGTGCTCGGGTCACTGCTTGCCACGCTTGCGGGCACAGCCGTGACCTTCGTCATAGGACTGCCCTGGCTTGCCGCATACCTGGCCGCCGTCGGCGCACCCCACGACCTGGAGAGCGTCCTTGCGTCGGGCTTGTACCCGTTCATCATCGGTGGCCTGGTCAAGGCCGTCTTGGGTGCAGGCATCATTACCGGTGCCTGGCAGCTGGTGCGACTCCGCGACCGCCGCACTGGGCACGACTCGACGGGAACAACCGCGTAGAGCGCCTCCCGGGCCGCCCCGTGCGGGTCCGGCGCAAATGGGGGGAAGCGGATGCCACACATCACGCGCAGTCGAACGACGGCGCTGCTGCTCACGGTGGCAAGCCTCGGCCTCGTCGCGATTGCGGTGCTGACGTTCGTGGCCTCCCGTAGCGACTCAAATCCGTTTGCCGGTCGCACTCTCTACGTCAACCCTGATTCTTCGGCTGCGCTGGCCGCGACGGTCGCTACCGGTAGCGACCGTGTCGCTTTTGACGCTCTCGCAAGCGTGCCAAGCGCGATCTGGCTGCTTCCGGAAGTTCACCCCACCGAGGAGGTGGGTGCCCTCGTTGCGCAGACCGAGGCAGCGGCGGCCCGGGATGACGCGCTCCCGGTCTTTGTTATCTACGGGATCCCCAGCCGTGACTGCGGGAACTTTTCCGCAGGAGGGTCGAATGAGGCCGAGTATGGCAATTGGATCTCGGCGATCGCGGGGGCACTGACCCGACCCACCATCCTGATCCTCGAACCCGACGCGCTGGCGCTGGCACCGGACTGCGGTACGCAGGAGGCAACGACAGCCTTACTTCGCGATGCCGTGGATCGCTTTGACGGCTCACCTGCGACGATCTACCTTGACGGCGGGCATTCCAACTGGCGCCCGGTACCGGAGATGGCGCGATTGCTGGCTGATGCCGGTGTCGAGCGGGTGCGGGGTTTCGCGACCAACGTCTCCAACTACAATCTCCTGGCTGACGAAATCGACTACGGCGCAGCGCTCAGCGAGGCACTGGGAGGCGCCCACTTCGTCGTCGACACGTCGCGCAATGGAAGTGCGACAGGCGGGCAGTGGTGCAATCCCCGGGGCCCGACCATCGGTGCTACCCCTTCTGGGGTTGTCGGTGGAGGGCCTCATGACGCTAACTTGTGGATAAAGAACCCCGGGGAAAGCGACGGCGAGTGCAATGGGGGGCCGCCTGCGGGGGTCTGGTGGCCGGACCAAGCCCGCGAGCTAGTTCGCGGGGTTGACTAACAGGGGGAACTATGGCGGACGTTCATGACGATGCTGACGCGCATCGCGTCGCCGTCGTTGTCGAGGACGATGCCGACATCCGGCACCTGCTCGAGGCTGTTCTCACGCAAGCCGGCTTCCAGGTGATCACGGCCGGCGATGGTCCGAGGGGTATCGACGCCGTGCGGCGCTATTCCCCCATTGTCACCACCCTCGACGTGAACATGCCGGGCATGGACGGCTTTGAGACGGCTCGTCGTATCCGCGAGTTCAGCTCCACCTACATCGTCATGCTCACCGCCCTGGGCGAGGAGATTGACGTCATGCAGGGCCTCGACTCCGGGGCAGACGACTACATCCAGAAACCGTTCCGTCCCCGCGAGTTGCGCGCTCGGGTTGAGGCGATGTTGCGGCGCCCGCGGATGATCCCCGCCCTGGGGGAGCAACCCCTCGCCCCCGGCACGCCCCCGGTGGCGCCTCCGCCGCCGACCGTGCCCGCTGCGCCCGCACCGGCAACTCCCGCACTGGCGACCGCGGCACCCGCCG
>JBIITJ010000085.1:0-7722 GCA_044340535.1 Rhodoglobus sp. | reverse complement strand
CCTGTCGCCGAGATGGTGACACCGCACGAGGAGTCGCCCCATGCCCACGGCTAAACCCGCCCTGGCGCTCTCTGCGCAGCAGGTCGATCCGCTGAGCTGGTTCACCGGCCCGCTGGTTCCCATTGCATTCGCCGGGCTCAGCTTCGTGTACGGCGCGATCCTCACGACCGTCACCTGGGCCGAAGCATCCAATCCCTGGCTGCAGCTGGTGGCGATCGCCCTCACGACCGGCGCCGGCGTGATCATCCACGTTGCGACCCGCCCGATGCGGCAACAGCTGAGCTGGCTGGTTGGGGCAATCGCCCTGGTGCCCGCGGTGCTCGGGATGCTCGTCTCGGCGATCGGCTACGCCAGCCCCCGCTTCACCGTTGAATCGTGGTGGGCTCCCGGGGCGCTGTCACTGGCGATCGCGAGCCTTGCGCCCTACCTTCCCGTGCGCAAGCTCATCGTGCTCGGCCTGGGGGCGACCGTCGTCGCAACCTTCCTGGCGGCGCTGATCCTCCGGGACTGCAACCAGGGCTGGGGGCCACTGGGCGCGGGGATCATCATCGGCTACCAGCCCGCGCTCGGGGTGGCGGCCACCGCCGTGTTCTCGTACTCCGTCGTCAGCACCATGCTCAGGATGCTGGAGAGCCCGTCGCGAATCATGATGGTCGGCCAGCAGTTGCGGGATGACGCTGCCGAGCGTGTCGAGCATGCTGTGGTCGCCCGGCTCAGCGCCAGGGCCGCGCCCTTCCTCGAGTCGATCGCCGAGGCCGGACGCATCACCTCCTCCGATCGAGCGCTCGCCGGCCAACTCGCGCGGCGCCTCCGCGACGAACTCGTCACCCAGTCGAACCTCACCTGGCTCGACTCGATCGCGAGCGAGTCACGGCTGGTGGTTGTCGACCCCGAGCATCGCGCGCGCCGCATGAACAACGCCCAGCGCACGGCGCTGCGGGCAATGCTCAAAGCCATCATCGACACCCCTGGCATCGACAGCAGCTCGCTCATGGTGGAACTTCGGTCGGCACCCGGGGGCACCACCGCTGTCGCCGTTAGTCTCGACATGGCGCTGCCCGAGGGCACGCGCATCATGCACCTCGCGCCGTATTACCTCACGCTCAAGGTCGCCGTTGAGGGGCTAACCATCGACCGCAACCGCCTGCTGCGGCTCTCGTTCAATGTCGCCGATCGCGACAGTTCTGACTAGCGAGAGCTAGTTGCCCGAGTGGCCGGCCGAACCGAGCTGCTTGGTGGCTTCGACAACGCGCGCGGCCATGGCTGTCTCGGCGATCTTGCCCCAGGAGCGCGGGTCATAGACCTTCTTGTTGCCCACTTCGCCGTCAACCTTCAGGAAGCCGTCGTAGTTGCGCAGCACGGTGTCGGCAATCGAGCGGCTGAAGGCGTACTGGGTGTCGGTGTCGAGGTTCATCTTCACGACGCCGTTGGCCACAGCGGTGGCGATCTCCTCGTTGGTCGAACCCGAACCGCCGTGGAACACGAGGTCGAGCGGCTTGGCGGCGGTGCCGTACTTTGCCTCGAGCCCAGCCTGGATTTCGCCGAGCAGCTCGGGGCGCAGCTTCACGTTGCCGGGCTTGTAGACCCCGTGCACGTTGCCGAAGGTCAGCGCGGCCATGTAGCGGCCCTGCTCGCCGAGACCGAGGGCCTCGACGGTCGCGATCGCGTCGTCAAGGGTCGTGTAGAGGTGTTCGTTGATGTCGTGGCTCACGCCATCCTCTTCGCCTCCGACAACACCAATCTCGACCTCGAGAATGGCGTTGATCGCCTTCATGCGCGGCAGCAGGGTCTTGGCAATCTCGAGGTTCTCCTCGAGGGGAACCGCGGAGCCATCCCACATGTGGGACTGGAAGATAGGGTTGCGGCCTGCCTTGACCTCCGCCTCGGAGGCCGCGATGAGCGGCAGCACGAAGCCGTCGAGGGCGTCCTTCGGGCAGTGGTCGGTGTGCAGCGCGACGGTGACCGGGTAGTTCTTGGCGACCTCGGTCACGAATGCGGCGAAGGCGAGAGCGCCGGATGCCCGTGCCTTGACGGTCTGGCCGGCGAAGTAGTCCGCGCCACCGGTGGTGACCTGGATGATCCCGTCGGAGCCCGCCTCGCTCAGGCCCTGGAGCACCGAGTTGATGGTCGAGGAGGAAGAGACGTTGATGGCGGGGTAGGCGAACCCGCGGGTCTTCGCCTTGTCGAGCATCTCGGCGTACTGGTCCGGGGTTGCAACGGGCATTCGTAGACTCCTTCGAGCGGTGATCCAGGCGGGCGCCGTGGTGGCGGTGAAAGTCTAGCGAGCCTGCGGGGAGCGGGGCTGGGCCCTACGTCCCGCTCGGCGACTGCCGCTTGTCTGGCCCGCTGCCGCTAGTCTGGTCTGGCTGGCCCATCGAGCGGTCCCACCACAGTGACAGGCTTCGAAACTGAAGGACCTCTCGTGGAGACCCTCGAACCCGCAACCCTCTTCCGCCACCCCGATCGCAACCTCGCACTTGAGCTGGTGCGGGCCACCGAGGCGGCCGCCATCCGGGCGGTGCCGTTCATTGGCAAGGGTGACAAGATCGCCGCCGATAAGGCCGCCGTCGATGCGATGCGCAAATTTCTCGGTACCGTCGACTTCGACGGACTCGTCGTCATCGGGGAGGGCGAGAAAGACAACGCCCCCATGCTGTTCAACGGGGAGCACGTGGGCACCGGCGATGGGCCCGCCTGCGACATCGCGGTTGACCCGATCGATGGGACATCCCTCACCGCCGCCGGCCGCCAGAACGCCATCTCCATGATCGCCGTCTCCGACCGCGGAACCATGCTCGACGCATCGGCCGTCTTCTACATGCGCAAGATCGTGACCGGCGCAGAGGGACGCGGCGTCGTCGATATCCGCCAGTCGGTCGCCGAGAACATCACGGCCCTCGCCAAGGCGAAGGGCAAGCCCGTCGGCGAGATCGTGGTTGCCGTGCTCGACCGGCCGCGGCACCTCGACCTGATCGAGGAAATACGAGCAACGGGAGCCGGCACCCGGCTCATGCTTGACGGTGACGTCGCTGGCGGCATCAACGCCGCCCTCTACGGCACCCGCATCGACATGTGCATGGGTATTGGTGGCAGCCCCGAGGGGGTCGCGACCGCTTGCGCGATCAAGGCGGTCGGCGGGTTCATCCAGACGATGCTGCACCCGACTTCAGACGAGGAGAAGCAGCGCGGACTGGATGCCGGGCTGAAGTTCGACCATGTCTACGATGCCGACAGTCTCGTCGCCGGTGACAACACCTATTTCGTCGCCACCGGGGTCACCGACGGCGGGCTGGTCAAGGGCGTGCGTCGCCTGGGGCCGATCATCCGCACCGACAGCATCGTGCTGCGCTCGCACTCGGGCACGATTCGCCGGGTCGAGGCCGACCACCTCGCGGAGAAGTGGCTGGACGAGTAGCTAGGCGCGCTTCTGCTTGTCGGCGAGCTTCGGCAGCTCGGGGATTTCCAGCTCGGCCCGGGCCACCCCGTCGAGCTCGTCGAGCGCCGCGAGCTCCATCTCCACGGCGGTCAGCTGCTTCGCACCCGACTCGATCGTCGAGGCGGTGCCAATGACCTTCGACTCGTCGAGCGCGCTGAGCTTGCGCGCGGTGACGAGCACCCGGGTCTCGAGTGAGTTCGCGAACTGGTTGTAGCTGGTTACCGTCGAATCGATGGAGCGGCGCAGCTTGTCCGCGTGCTCGGCGAGCGTGCCGAGGCGCTGGTACAGCTCCTTGCTGAGGTCGAACAGGGTCTTCGCCTGGTCGGTCAGCACGTCCTGCTGCCAGGAGAACGCGACGGTCTTCAGCACCGACCACAGCGTCACGGGGGAGGCGAGGGCCACGCGCTTGCCGAAGGCGTAATCCATGATGCCGGGGTCGGCTTCCATCGCCGAGGAGACGAGGGACTCGCTCGGGATGAACGCGATCACGAGCTCGGGTGAGGCCTGCAGCCCCGCCCAGTAGGCCTTGCTCGCGAGAGCGTCGATGTGGCTGCGCAGCACCTTCACGTGCTGCTTGATGAGCGCCTCGCGTCGCGCGCCCTCCTCGCCCGTCGCAGTGACCGAGATCTGGCTCGCCTCGAGGTAGGCCGTGAACGGTACCTTCGCGTCAACGGCGATGTTCTTGCCGCCCGGCAGGTGGATGACCATGTCGGGGCGCCCCGAACCCGAGTCGGAGTGGATGCTCGACTGCACGTCAAAGTCGACCCGCTCGATGAGACCCGCGGCCTGCACGACGTTGCGCAGCTGGGTCTCACCCCACACCCCGCGCGTGGAGTTGCTGCGCAGCGCCGAGGCCAGCGACTCCGTCGTCACCCTGATCTGCTCGCCCGAGAGCTGCGTCTGCTTGAGCTGCTCGGCGATCTGGCCGTACTGCTGGCTGCGCTGGGTCTCGAGCTCGGTGACCTTGTGCTGCATCGTCCGCAGGCTTTCCTGCACGGGGGTGAGGGCCTGGAGTACCTTGCTCTCGCGCTGTTCGCGGTCGGCCTGCGCCTGGGCATCCGTCCGCTGCCGCTCCAGGATGTCGCGGTGCTGCTGCTGCAACGTCGTGACCTGTTCGCGCAGCGCTTCGGCGGTCGCGTGGATCGCAGCACGCTCGGCCTGGAGCTGCGCCTGCACGGCGCGCTCGTCGGCCTGCAGCTGGGCGATAGCCGCCGCGTGGCGCGCCTCCAGGAGCGCGGGGCTCGCCGTGGTTGCGCGTGATCGGGCCACGAGCATCCCGATGACAGCGCCGAGAACGACGCCGGCGACGAGGCCGATGAGCAGGGCGAGGATGGGGTCCATGGTGCCAGTGTGCCAGCGGGGTGCGACAAAGCCGCGGTGACCCCGCCGCCAGCCAAAATGTTCAGGAAATGTCCATCGCTAGAGTGAGGAAATGGACACACTCGACCACTGGGTTGGCGGCGCGAACTTCGCCGGCGCCTCCACTCGCACTGCCCCCGTCTACAACCCCGCCGAGGGCACCGTCTCGCGGGAGGTGCGCCTCGCCACCGTCGCCGACGTCGACGCCGCGGTCCAGGTCGCGAAGGCGGCGTTCCCCGAGTGGTCGGGCGCCTCGCTGGCCAAACGCCAGGGCGTGCTGTTCGCGTTCCGCGAGCTGCTCAACGCGCGCAAGAGCGAGGTCGCCGCGATCCTCACCAATGAGCACGGCAAGGTGACCAGCGACGCGCTCGGCGAGGTGGCGCGCGGCCTCGAGGTGGTGGAGTGGGCGACATCCATCCCGCACCTCATGAAGGGTGAGTACTCCGAGAACGTCTCGACCGGGGTGGACGTGTACTCGGTGCGCCAGGCGCTCGGAGTGGTAGGAATCATCAGCCCCTTCAACTTCCCGGCGATGGTGCCGCTGTGGTTTTTTCCGGTCGCGATCGCCGCGGGCAACACCGTGGTGCTCAAGCCCAGCGAAAAGGACCCGTCTGCCGCGATCTGGATGGCGCAGCTCCTGAAGGAGGCGGGCCTCCCTGACGGCGTCTTCAACGTCGTGCACGGCGACAAGGAATCCGTGGATGCCCTGCTCGAGCATCCCGACGTCGCGAGCATCAGTTTCGTCGGCTCGACGCCCATCGCCAAGTACATCTACGAGACGGCCTCGCACAACGGCAAGCGGGTGCAGGCGCTCGGTGGCGCCAAGAACCACATGCTCGTGCTGCCCGACGCCGACCTCGAGCTTGTCGCCGACTCGGCCATCAACGCGGGCTTCGGTTCGGCGGGGGAGCGGTGCATGGCCATCTCGGTTGTCGTCGCGGTCGAGCCGGTCGCCGACGACCTCATCGAGAAGATCACCGCCCGGATGTCGACGCTCACGGTCGGCGACGGCACGCGCGGCTGCGACATGGGCCCGCTCATCACGAAGGAGCACCGTGACAAGGTCGCGGGCTACATCGACGTGGCGATCACCGACGGTGCCACCGTCGTGGTCGACGGCCGAGGCGTGTCCGTCGACGGCGGGGAGGGCGGTTTCTGGCTTGGCCCCACCCTCATCGACCGGGTCCCCGTCACGAGCGACGTGTACACGCACGAGATCTTCGGCCCCGTGCTCTCGGTGGTCCGGGTGGCCAGCTACGAGGAGGGCGTCTCGCTCATCAACGCCTCGCAGTACGGCAACGGCACCGCGATCTTCACCAACGACGGTGGGGCGGCCCGCCGCTTCCAGCGCGAGGTGACCGTGGGCATGGTGGGCATCAACGTGCCCATCCCCGTGCCGGTCGGTTACTACTCCTTCGGCGGCTGGAAAGACTCGCTGTTCGGTGACACCAAGGCATACGGCCCTGACTCGGTCCGATTCTTCACGCGCGAGAAGGCCATCACCTCACGCTGGCTCGACCCCTCGCACGGCGGCATCAACCTGGGCTTCCCGCAGAACGGCTAGACGGTGATCGAGCTTGTCGAGATCTCGGCAGGCTCGATCACCGGTGTGCCCAGCTGCTTGATACGGGCGCCGGCCAGTTCGGCGAGCTCGGGAATGGTGGATGCCCCGTGCCGCCCGGCCGCGTGCACGATGATCGCGGCGCAGGCTGCGGCATCCGCGGCGGCGTTGTGGTGCTCGAAGTCCTCGAAACCGGCCGCCATGGCCGCGACCGGAAGGCGGTAGCTCTCCAGGTGGTAGGTCTTGCGCGCCACCTGCAGGCTGCACAGGTAGTCGAAGGTCGGCGACGGGATGAACGAGGCGGCGCACGCCGCAGCAATCACGCCCATGTCGAAGCCGGCGTTGTGGGCGACAAGGTGATCGTTCTCGGCGAAGGACAGCAGGTCGGGCAGCTGTTCGCTCCAGAGCAGGGCGTCCGCGACATCCACCGCCATGATCCCGTGGATGCGCACGTTCCACTCCAGGAACGCGTCGTGACCGAATGGTGGGCGGATGAGCCAGTACGCGGTGTCGACGACACGGCCATCCCGCACCTTCACCATGCCCACCGAGCAGGCGCTGGCCGGAGAGTTGTTGGCGGTCTCGAAGTCGATCGCGGTGAAATCCAGTGGCACGAGAAGATGGTCACACGGGCCTACGACGCTGCTCCGGCGGGCACGCCGTTCACCCCCAAATGGCTAGGCTTGACCCCCGTGGCTCTTACTATCGCAATCGTCGGTCTTCCCAACGTCGGCAAGTCGACGCTCTTCAACGCCCTCACCAAGAACCAGGTGCTTGCGGCGAACTACCCGTTCGCGACGATCGAGCCCAATGTCGGGGTCGTGAACCTTCCCGATAAGCGCCTGACGGTGCTGGCGGAGATCTTCGGCAGCGAGCGCATCCTGCCCGCCCCCGTCTCATTCGTCGACATCGCGGGCATCGTCAAGGGTGCCTCGGTGGGGGAGGGGCTCGGCAACAAGTTCCTCGCCAACATCCGCGAGGCCGACGCGATAGCCCAGGTGGTCCGCGGGTTCGCCGACCCCGATGTGGTGCACGTCGACGGCAAGGTCGATGCGGCCTCCGACATGGAGACCATCAACACCGAGCTGATCCTCGCCGACCTGCAGACGCTGTCGAAGGCGATCGAGCGTTACGAGAAAGAACTCAAGACCAAGCGCATCGAGCCCGCCGTGCTCGAGACCGCGCTCGCCGCCCGCGAGGTGCTCGACTCGGGCAAGCCGCTCTCCTCGTCATCCGTCGACTTCTCGCTCATCAAGGAGCTCGGCCTGCTCACCGCCAAGCCCTTCATTTACGTCTTCAACGTCGACGAAGCGGTGCTTCAGGATGCCTCGGCGCTCGCCACCCTGGCCACCCTCGTCGCCCCTGC
>JBIITJ010000023.1:0-35586 GCA_044340535.1 Rhodoglobus sp. | reverse complement strand
GGCCAGGGGCAGGATGCGCGTGGTTACCTCGAGGTTGTCGCGAACTGCGTTGTTGGCAACCTCTTCGATCTCGCTCTTGGTGGCGTGCGAGAGCGCCTGGCTCCACGAGAAGTCGAGGCGCAGGTAGCCGGCCTTGTTGTACGAGCCGGACTGGTGGGCCTGCGGGCCGAGGATCTGGCGCAGGGCCGCGTGCACCAGGTGGGTCGCGGAGTGGGCCTGGGTAGCCCCACGCCGCCACTCCGGGTCGACGAGGGTTGTCGCGGCATCCCCCACGCCCACCTCGCCCGAAGTCACCTGCACCTTGTGGCTGGTGAGCCCCTTCACGGGGCGCTGCACGTCGAGCACCTCGAGCTCGAAGCCCGACCCCACGATCGTGCCGGAGTCCGCTTCCTGTCCACCGGATTCGGCGTACAGCGACGTCTCCGCGAGGATCACTTCGGCGATCTGGCCTGACGTGGCGCGCGTGACAGACTCGCCGTCGACAATGAGCCCGAGGATGGTGCTCTCGGTCGTGAGGTAGTCGTAGCCGGTGAACACTGTTTCACCCTGGGCGCGGAAGGCGCTGTAGACCGACAGGTCAGCGAGATGCTGCTTCTTCGACTTGGCGTCGGCCTTGGCCATCGTGCGCTGGTGGTTCATGAGCGAGTCGAAAGCATCACGGTCGATGGACAGCCCGGCCTCCTCGGCAATTTCGAGGGTCAGGTCGATCGGGAAGCCGTAGGTGTCGTGGAGCAGGAAGGCGGTGTCGGTCGGGAGCTGCGTGGCTCCGGCCTGCTGGGTGCGGGAGACCGCGACATCCAGGATGCTCGTGCCGCTCGCCAGCGTGCGAAGGAAGGTCTCCTCTTCCGCGAGTGCCAACCGCGAGATGCGATCGAAGTCGGTGGATACCTCGGGATACTGCGCCTTCATGGCGTCGCGCGACGCCGGGAAGAGCTCACCGAACGTGGCATCCTCGACGCCCAGCAGGCGCATGGACCGGACGGTGCGGCGCAGCAGGCGACGGAGGATGTAGCCGCGGCCCTCGTTCGCCGGTGCCACGCCGTCTGACATCAGCATGAGGCTGGACCGCACGTGGTCGGCGATCACGCGCATGCGCACGTCGTCGTCGTGGTTGGCACCGTACCGGCGCTTGGATAGCTCGGCAGCCTTGTCGAGCACAGGGCGCACCTGGTCGATCTCGTACATGTTCTCGACGCCCTGCTTGAGGAACGCGACCCGCTCCATGCCCATGCCGGTGTCGATGTTCTTCTTGGGCAGTTCGCCGAGGATCTCGAAGTTCTTGCCTGCGCCTTCACCGCGCAGGTACTGCATGAAGACGAGGTTCCAGATCTCGACGTAGCGGTCGTCATCCGTGGCCGGCCCCCCGTCGATGCCGTACGCGGGGCCGCGGTCGAAGAAGATCTCCGAGCACGGTCCGGCGGGCCCCGGCTGCCCGGTGGACCAGTAGTTGGTGTCCATGTCGAGGCGCTGGATGCGGTGATCGGGAAGCCCTGCCGTCTTCTTCCAGAAGTTCACCGCGTCGTCGTCGTCTTTGTAGACGGTGACCCAGAGGTCCTTCTCATCGAAGCCGAGCCCACCCTTGGACTCTTCGCTCGTAAGGAGCTCCCAGGCGTACTCGATCGCCTGCTCCTTGAAGTAGTCACCGAAGGAGAAGTTGCCGTTCATCTGGAAGAAGGTGCCGTGTCGCGGCGTCTTGCCGACTTCCTCGATGTCGAGGGTGCGGATGCATTTCTGCACGCTCGTCGCCCGCGGGAAGGGCGCCGGCACCAGACCGGTCAGGTACGGCACGAAGGGCACCATCCCCGCAACCGTGAACAGCAGGGTGGGGTCATCGCTGACGAGGGAGGCCGAGGGCACGATCGTGTGGCCACGGTCGCCAAAGAAGTTCAGCCAGCGGCTTTGGATGTCTGCGGTGTGCATAGGTGTTCCCGGGGGTAGTCAGCGGCGGGGGTCTACCCCGGTGATCGAGCGGAGTTGCGGTGATCGAGCGGAGTTGCGGTGATCGAGCGGAGTCGAGATCAGCGGCTGCGGAGGTCCGCGATCACGTCCTCGGCTTCGGCGACCGCGGCGCGCAGCTCAGCTTCACGGGCCTTGTAGCCGTCGATGACGGCACTGCCGAACTCACGAGCCTTGCTGTCGACATCGGCGAAGAACTTCTTGCCCTCGGGGGTCTTGGCGACCTGGTGGGCGACGACGAACCCGGCGGCGACACCGACGGCCAGGAGAAGAATGCTCTTCATGGGTGCTCCTTGATGAGTCGTGGAAACTGGATGGAAGACACTCCAGCTTACTTCTTTGGGCTGCCGCCCCGGGCTGTCCTGGCGGGGCGCAGGCCGACGACGGCTGCGCGCACGCCGGCGGAGAAACCGGCGATCTTGATGAGCGGGCCGCCTACCGTCGCGGCGAACAGGGCAACGAGCGCTGACGCGTTCCCCGTGACTTCTTCGACGTTGGATGTGATCGCGTCCACGCGGGCCAGCTGTTTGTTTGTCTCACTGATCGTCGTCGTCGCCTCCTCAAGAAGGGGGGTGACGTTGTCACTCAAGCCGCGGATCGCGGTGCTCGTCTCATCGAACACCCGCCCGAGCTTGACCAGCGGGATGGCCAACAACCCGACCAGCACGGCGAAAATGCCTGCGGCGATGAGTCCTGCGATGTCTCCACCGGTCATGATGGCCTCCAGTTAACGAGCGAAGCGGGCCACCTGCAGGTGACCCGCTTCAACAGTATTCGCGTTAGCGAGCTGCGTAGTACTCGACGACGAGCTGCACTTCGCAGGTCACGGGGACCTCGGCACGCTTCGGGCGTCGCACCAGGCGGGCCTGGAGCTTGTCGAGCTCGACCTCGAGGTAACCCGGGGTCTTCGGGAGCACGTCGACGTGGCCACCGGCGGCGGCGACCTGGAAGATCTCCATGCCCTCACTGCGTGCCTTCACGTGGACGAGCTGGCCCGGCTTCACACGGAAGGAGGGACGGTCGACGAGCTGGCCGTCAACGAGGATGTGGCGGTGCACGACCATCTGCCGCGCCTGCGCCGTGGTGCGGGCGATCGCGGAGCGGACGAGGATCGCGTCGAGGCGCATCTCGAGCTGCTCGACCAGGTTCTCACCGGTCAGGCCGGCCGACTTGCGGGCCTCTTCGAACTGGATCTTCAGCTGGGCCTCGCGGATGCCGTACTGGGCACGCAGGCGCTGCTTCTCACGGAGGCGGACGGCGTAGTCGCTGTCCTGCTTGCGCTTGGTGCGGCCGTGCTCACCGGGAGCATAGGGGCGCTTCTCGAGGTACTTGGCGGCCTTCGGGGTGAGGGCAATGCCCAGTGCACGCGACAGGCGGGTCTTGCTACGGGTACGTGACTTGGTAGACACAGTTTCCTTAATTTCTCAATGGCTGACGGATGCTCGCGAGCACGCATGCGCGCGCAAAACAATCCGATGAAAAGTAGAGGGATGACCTTGCGAAGACCGGTCGGCTACAGACCGCGTGCTTCTCGACCAGCGATTCCGTTGCAGCCGCGCGCGGAAATCAGGTCTTAGGCGGGGTCAAGACTATCACGAGCGATGCATCGCCCCTAGCGTGGATGGCATGGATGACGCAGCCAGGGATTTCGTCGACACCTTCAGTCGGTTCATGCGCGACGTGATCAACCAGGCAGAGCTATCCGGATCCCAGACCCTCAGCCCACTGGGTGCCGAGGTGCAGGAGTTCTTCGACGCCGCGCCCGGCACGGACCCCGGGGCCGACATCCGGCTTCTCCCCATTGTCACGCAGCTCCTCCCCGGCCATCGCATGGTCGACGCAGATCTGGCACTCGCCGCGATCGCGGCCCGCGGTGATTCCCGCACCATCGGTGTCAGTGGAGGGCAGCAGCGCGACCACAGTTCACTCGCCGAGCTGCTCTCGCACCCGTTCTCGCGGTTCGCTTCCGCCGCGGTGGACTATATGTCGATGCCCAGCGGCGCGGGCAAGACCCATCGTGTCGTGTCGTTCGGCCTGCACCTGCTCGCCTTCGAGGGCGCTCCCCTGGCGGTGCTCCAGCGCGGCGCTGCCCCCGATCGCGGTCGCGCGGCCGCATCCGTCGAAGTACTCGCCACCAGCCCAGACTCTGCCTCAGCCTTCCTTGCCGAACTCGACCGGCTGATGGTCTCGCTGAGCGTGCTTCGCGGGCAGGTGCTCTCGTTCACGGCGACCGAATTCGGCCACGGCGCAGCGGGCGCAACCTTCCTTGAGAGACCCGAAGTGGATGCTGCCGACGTGGTGTTGCCGCCTGGCGTGCTCGACCGGATCGTCCGCCACGTGGTGGGAATCGGCGAGCATCGCGAGCACCTCCTGGCGGCAGGGCAGCACCTCAAGCGCGGCGTTCTGCTGTACGGACCGCCCGGCACGGGAAAGACCCTCACCGTGCGGCACCTGCTGTCGCGCACCCCGGGCACGACCGCCGTGTTGCTGACCGGAGCGGGCATCCGGTTCGTCTCCGAGGCCGCCGACCTCGCGCGGGCGATGCAACCGGCGATCGTCGTGCTCGAGGACGTCGATCTTGTCGCGAGCGAGCGCGGGATGCACGGCGCCCCGCAACCCCTCCTGTTCGCCATGCTTGACGCGCTCGACGGGCTCGACGGCGATGCGGATGTCACGTTCATCCTCACCACGAACCGGGTGGATGTGCTCGAACGCGCGCTCACCGAACGGCCGGGGCGCGTGGACCTCGCCGTCGAGATCCCCCTGCCTGACCGGGACTCGCGACGACGCCTCTTCGCGCGGTACGCGCAGGGCCTCCCGTTGTCGGGCCCTGCACTCGACGCTGCCGCGGAGGCGGCCGAGGGCACCACTGGTTCGTTCGCAAAGGAGTTGATCCGACGCGCCGTGCTGATGGCAACCGACTCCGGTCGCACCGTCACCGACGGTGACCTGGAGGCGGCGTTGCGTGACCTGCTCGCCGCGAGCGAGTCCCTCACCCGGAACCTCCTCGGATCCGCGCCGCGGGATGTGCCGCCACCAGCGGCGACCTACATCGGCTTCGCGGACTGAGTCCGCCGCTACTGCCCGCGGATAATCCCGCGGAGCTTCTCCAGCCGCGCCGCGACATCCCGTTCATTGCCGTTGCCGGTTGGCGTGTAGTACTCGGTGCCTACGAGCTCGTCGGGCAGGTACTGCTGCTGGGCGACCCCGAACTCCGCGTCGTGCGAGTACTTGTAGCCCTTGCCGTGCCCGAGCCGCTTGGCGCCTGGGTAGTGAGCGTCGCGCAGCGGCTTCGGCACGCGACCGATTTTGCCGGCCCGAACATCCGCAATCGCGGCGTCCAATGCCATATAGGCGGCGTTGGACTTGGGGGCGGTCGCGAGGTAGACCACGGCTTCCGCCATCAGGATTCGCCCCTCGGGCATCCCGATCAGTTGCACTCCTTCGGCAGCCGCCACCGCGATCGGCAGCGCCTGCGGGTCGGCCATACCGATGTCTTCTGCGGCACTGATCATGATGCGCCGGCAGATGAACCGCGGGTCCTCCCCCGCTTCGATCATGCGGGCGAGATAGTGCAGGGCGGCGTCGACGTCGGAGCCGCGGACCGACTTGATAAAGGCGCTGATGACGTCGTAGTGCTCGTCGCCCTGCCGGTCGTACCGCAGCAGCGCGCGGTCGACGGCGATGGAGACGATGTCGGTGGTGACCTCGGGGACGCCGTCTCCACTGTGGGCGGCAGTTGCCGCGAGGGCGGCCGCCTCGAGTGCAGTGAGAGCGCGCCGCGCGTCGCCCGAGGAGAGCCGGATGATCGCGGCCCGGGCTTCAGGATCGAGGGTGACCGCGTTGGCCAGGCCGCGGGCATCCCCCAGCGCCCGGTCGATCAGTAGCCCCAGGTCGTCTTCGTCGAGCTGCTCAAGAGTCAGCAGCAGCGAGCGTGACAGCAGCGGGGCAATCACCGAGAATGACGGGTTCTCGGTAGTCGCGGCGATGAGGATGACCCAGCCGTTCTCGACGCCCGGCAACAGCGCGTCCTGTTGCGCCTTCGTGAACCGGTGGATCTCATCGAGGAAGAGCACCGTCGTGAGCCCGTACAGGTCGCGGCTGCTGAGGGCCTCATCCATCACCTGGCGCACGTCGCGCACACCCGCCGTCACGGCGGAGAGCTCGACGAACTTGCGGCCGGAACTGTGGGCGATGGCTTTGGCGAGGGTGGTCTTGCCGGTGCCGGGTGGGCCCCACAGGATGATCGAGACCGAACCCTGCTCCCCCGACTTGTCGGTGGCGAGACTGACCAGCGGGGATCCGGGCGACAGCAAGTGCCTCTGGCCCGCCACCTCGTCGAGCGTGAGCGGGCGCATCCGGACGGCAAGCGGGGTTGCGCCGCTGCGCAGTCCGGGCTGGTCGCTCATATGCGCAATGCTAACCGCGTCAGGCGACACAGCCCGGTGCCGTAAAGTTCTTGACGGTCGAAGCAACCTGGAGGAACCGTGGCACCGAAGAGCACCGAGCGTGAAGCCCGAGAGGCACGAGAGCGCCTGCGCCGGTACAACGCCCGGCAGGCGGTCCACGCGGGCCAGGCCAAGCGCCGGGTTCGCGACAACGCGCTCGCCGTCGGCGGCATCATCGTGGTCGCCGCCCTCGCGACGGTCACTCAGCTGTTCTACTTCAACGGCGGCCCCGGCACCCCGACGCCCGCTCCCTCGACAAGCGCGTCCGCCGAGGCGACAACCGGCACCAACATCGGCGACGTGCCCGATCCTTCGGTGGCGGAAGGCCGCACCTGGACCGGTGAGCTCTCGCTCAATGGCATCCCGCTCGGCATTTCGCTCGATGGCGCCCTCGCCCCGCAGGCCGTCGCATCATTCGTCACGTCTGCCCAAAGCGGCTTCTATCTCGACACCACCTGCCACCGCCTCGTCACGGGCGAAACGGCGGGCCTGCTGCAGTGCGGCTCCGTCGACGGCACCGGTGCGGTCGACCCCAGCTACAGCTTCGGGCCGATTGAGAACGCCCCCGCCGACGGCATTTACCCCACCGGCACCATCGCCATGGCCCGCGCAAGCGATGACGCGTACAGCAACGGTCGCCAATTCTTCATCGTCTTCGCTGACAGCACGCTGCCGGATGACTCGGTGGGCGGCTACACGATCATGGGCCAGGTGACGAGCGGCCTCGACCAGTTGGTCGCGCAGATCGCGTCAGCAGGAGCCGTCGATGGCGCACAGGATGGCGCCCCAGTGGTCACTACGACCATCACGGGCCTCACGATCCAGTAACGCGCGGTCGGGCCATTCCCGGCTTGCCATAAGCTTGTGACCGCTCGCGCAGCCTTGCGCTGCGACCGTACCGAGAACTAAGGGTGATTCAGGTGGCGACAGACGATCAGGCTCCGTGGGGCCGCGTCGACGAGACAGGGACCGTCTTCGTTCGTGAGGCGACGGGTGAGCGTGCAGTTGGGCAGTATCCCGATGGCACGCCCGAGGAGGCGCTTGCCTACTTCGAGCGCAAGTTCACCGAGTTGGCGGGCCAGGTCACGCTACTCGAGCAGCGCGTCAAGCGCGGTGCGCCCGCGGCAGACGTTGCCAAGACCATCAAGACGCTGAGCGCGAATATTGCCGGCGCCAACGCGGTCGGCAATCTCGCCGCCCTGCAGGCTCGCATCGAGGCCCTCGGCGGCACAGTCACCGAGCTGACCGAGAAGCAGTCCGAGGAGACCAAGGCCGCCGTGGCGGCTGCTCTCGCCGAGCGCGAAGCACTCGTTGTCGAGGCTGAAACCCTCGCCGCGCAGGACCCCGCCAAGGCCCAGTGGAAGCAGGTGACCGCGACGATCGACGAGATCTTCGCGCGCTGGCAGAAGCACCAGGCCGAGGGCCCGCGGCTGCCCAAGAACGAGGCCAACGAGCTCTGGAAGCGGTTCCGCACCGCTCGCGCGACGATCGACACGCACCGCAAGGCATTCTTTGCCGAGCTCGACAGCGTGCACAAGGACGCCCGTGCCGCAAAGCAGGCGCTGGTCGAGAAGGCCCAGGCCCTGGTCGGAAAGGGCGCAGACGGCATCCCCGAGTACCGCACGCTTCTCGATCGCTGGAAAGCCGCCGGTCGGGCTGGCAAGAAGTTCGATGACGCACTGTGGGCCGCCTTCAAGGAGGCGGGCGACGCCCTCTACTCCGCCAAGAGCGAGCTCGACGCGAAGGATGATGTCGAGTTCTCGGCCAACCTCGAATTGAAGGAAGCGCTGCTCACGGAAGCGGAGCCGCTCCTGACCGCGACCGACCGAGTGAAGGCCAAGGAGACCCTGCTCTCCATCCAGAAGCGCTGGGACCAGATCGGCAAAGTCCCGCGCGACAAGGTCAAGGTCATCGAGGAGCGCCTGCGCAAGGTTGAGACGGCCGTTCGCAAGCTCGACGAGGAGCACTGGCAGAAGAACAACCCCGAGCGCAAAGAGCGCGAGTCGGGCTTCCTCGGCCAGCTCAACGACGCGATCGCAAAGCTCGAGGCCGAGCTCGAGGCCGCCAAGGCGAACGGCGACAAGCGCAAGATCGCCGAAGCCCAGGAAGCCCTCGATGCACGCAAGGCGTGGTTGGGTGCGCTCGGCAAATAAGTCGGTCGGGCCCGATTCCACAAGCCGCAGTACTCCACCGCCTTGCCGGCGCGGCCGGGTTCCAACGCGGTCCGCGCGACGATAGCGGGATGACCCAGCGCCTGCCCGCCGTTCTCTCCCGTATCGACCTGCCGCTGCCTGAACTGCTCGCGGCCCGCCTCGATGGTGACCTGTTCGCTCTCGATGACTGCTTCACATCGATTGACGAAATTGACCAGCCGCGACATCGTGCGGCCGCCCTGCACGCCGGCTTGTCTGGGCGGCTGATCGCAGAGCAACTCTCGGCAGCCTGGATCTGGGGCGCACTCGATGCTCCCCCGGCCCGCCATCAGCTCTGCGCCGCCACAGGTGCCCGGGTGGGCCACGCCCACCCGCCGTGGATGGACGTGCGCGAGGTGGTGATCGACGAACGCGAGATTGCCTCCATTGATGGGCTCCTACTGACCACACCCCTTCGTACCGCTATCGATCTTGCGCGTTTCAGCCCGCGTTTCGAGATGTCGATGGTCACGCGGCTGGGCGTTACGCGTAGTGAATGCCTCGCCGATCTCGATCGCCGCAGGAACTTGCCGGGCAAGAAGCTGGCCCGCCAGCGACTTCTGGGCTGCTGAGGGCAGTTCTGTCGGCAGCAGCACCGGTCGGCCGGCACCCACGCCCGTGCGCAGGCTGGACTCATGACAGACAATTCACCCGCACGAATGTTCTCTGAGGCCATGCGCCAGCAACTGTTGCACCATCGCGTCGTGGTGCTCGACGGTGTGCTCGATGACGACAACGGCATGCTCATCGCCGCACAACTGCTCACGCTCGCCGCAGAGGAGCCGAGCGCCGACATCGCCCTCTGGATCCACTCACCCGGCGGCTCCGTTCCCTCGATGCTGGCGATCCGTGACGTCATGTCCCTCGTGCCCTGCGACGTCAGCACACTCGCGATTGGCCTCGCGTGCAGTGCCGGCCAGTTCCTGCTCTCGGCGGGGGCCGCGGGCAAACGCGCTGCACTGCCGCACGCTCGCATCCTGCTCCACCAGGGCTCGGCGGGCATTGGCGGCAGCGCGGTCGAGGTTGAGGTGCAGGCCGACGACCTCCGGCACATGCGCGAGACGGTGCTCGGCCTGATCTCCGCCGACACGGGCCAGCCCGTCGATCGCCTGTTCGAGGATTCACTGCACGATCGATGGTTCACCGCCACTCAGGCGCAGGCCTACGGCTTCGTCGACGCTGTCGTGTCGTCGTTCGACCAGGTAATGCCCGCTCGCCGTCGCCCGCTCGGGATTGGGGCCAACTCGTGAGCAGCTATACCATCCCCAACATCGTGGCCCAGCACCCGCGCGGCGACCGGATCATGGATGTCTACTCGCACCTGCTCTCCGAACGGATCATCTATCTCGGCACGGCCATTGATGCGGGTGTCGCCAATGCCCTCATTGCACAACTGCTGCACCTCGAGGCCGACGGGGCAGGGCAGGAGATCAACCTCTACATCAACTGCGAGGGCGGCGATCTCTCGGCAATGCTCGCGATTTACGACACCATGCAGTTCATCTCGTCTCCCGTCGCAACCACCTGCGTGGGCGAGGCTGTCGGTGCGAGCGCCGCCCTTCTCGCCGCCGGCGAGCCCGGGCGTCGCTCGGCGCTCCCACACGCCAGGGTGGTGCTGCACCAACCGGCGGCGCAGGGCAGGGGAACCATCCCGGACCTCATCCTCCAGGCCGACGAACTGGTGCGGATCAGGGCGGACCTGGAGGAGGTGCTCGCGACCCACACCGGCCAGCAGGTGGAGAGCCTGCGCCACGACACGGATCGCGACCGGATCTTCACCGCCGAAGCCGCAATCAGCTACGGGCTCATCGACGAAATCAGGCGCCGACGATAGCGCGGGTGAGTCAGGCGGCGAAAGCGAGCACCTCGGGCGCGAGCGGCACGCCGCCAGACTCGCTCCGGTCACCGGAAACGTAGGGCTCGCGACCATCGCGAATGCTCCGCAGGTCGTCGTTGAGTTGGCCGGTCAGGTCGAGGAGGGTGAGCCCGAGAGCTCCCGCGATCGCCGCGATCATCTCGCTCGACGGCTCCTTGAGCCCGCGCTCAATCTCCGAGAGGTACTGCGGTGATATCCCGGCGCGACCGGCAATCTCGGTGAGCTTTCGCCCGCGGGCCAGCCGCAGTTCACGCAGCTTCCAGCCGAGCACCTGCCGCCACAACGGCTCGAGGGGCTGCCCGTGAATGGGCACCGGGTCATTCGTTGCGCGGTCGGCCATGCCGACAGTTAAGCAGAGCGCCAACCCCGATGGGCTCGCATTCTGCTGACAGCAGAAGGAGTTTAGCCGCTGTTGACCCGGTACACGTCGTATACGGCGTCGATGCGGCGCACGGCGTTGAGCACGCGGTCGAGGTGTGTCGTGTCGCCCATCTCGAAGACGAACCGGCTGAGCGCCAGCCGTTCGCTCGAGGTTGAGACTGTGGCCGAGAGGATGTTGACGTGGTTCTCGCTGAGCACCCGCGTTACGTCGGAGAGCAGCCCGGCGCGGTCGAGGGCCTCGACCTGGATCTGCACCAGGAACAGCGACTTCGAGCTCGGCGCCCACTCGACCTCGATCATTCGCTCGGGTTCGAGCATGAGCTGGGTGACGTTGTTGCAGTCGGTGCGATGCACCGAAACGCCCGTACCGCGCGTCACGAAGCCGACGACCTGGTCGCCCGGCACCGGCGTGCAACATTTGGCGAGCTTGACCAGGATGTCCGGCGCTCCGCGCACCAGTACCCCGGAGTCGCTGTTCTTGAGCGCCCGGCTGCGGCCCTTCGGGGCGAACTCGATGTCGGAGTCCTCGGTCTCGGCCTCGCTGTGCAGCGTCGCGAGCACCTTCTCGATCACCGACTGGGTCGAGACGTGCCCCTCGCCGACCGCGGCGTACAGTGCCGTCAC
This sequence comes from Rhodoglobus sp., assembly GCA_044340535.1. GTDB lineage: Bacteria > Actinomycetota > Actinomycetes > Actinomycetales > Microbacteriaceae > Rhodoglobus. Next base: position 24,109 of record JBIITJ010000023.1, on the reverse strand, counting down.
GTCGTCGTAGCGCATCTGGGAGGCCACCTCGGCGAATGAGTCCTGGCTCATGAGCTTCTGGAGCGGCAGGTTTTGCTTGCGCATGGCGCGAGCGATGGCATCCTTGCCCTGCTCGATCGCCTCGTCGCGCCGTTCCCTCGTGAACCAGGCCCGGATCTTGTTGCGCGCCCGGGTGCTCTTGACGAAGTTCAGCCAGTCCTGGCTGGGGGCGGCGTCGGGGTTCTTCGACGTGAACACCTCGACCGAGTCGCCGCTGTTAAGGACACTCTCGAGGGGCACCAGCCGGCCGTTGACCTTCGCGCCCATCGTGCGGTGACCCACTTCGGTGTGCACCGCGTACGCGAAGTCGACGGGGGTAGCGCCGGCGGGCAGGCCGATGACCTTGCCCTGCGGGGTGAAGACGTAGACCTCCTTGGCACCGATCTCGAAGCGCAGGGAATCGAGGAACTCCCCCGGGTCTTCTGTCTCTGCCTGCCAGTCGGTGATGTGGGCGAGCCAGGCCATGTCGCCCTCGTCGCGGCCCGAGCTGCCGTCGTCGCCCTTGCCGTTAACGCGGGCCTTGTACTTCCAGTGCGCGGCGACGCCGAACTCCGCGCGCTGGTGCATCTCGTGCGTGCGGATCTGTAGCTCGACCGCGCGCCCCTGTGGGCCGATGACGGTCGTGTGCAGCGACTGGTATAGATTGAACTTGGGGGTCGCGATGTAGTCCTTGAACCGACCGGGGATCGGGTTCCACCGCGCGTGGATCGACCCGAGCACGGCGTAGCAATCGCGCACCGAGTTCACGAGAACACGGATGCCCACGAGGTCGTAGATCTCGTCGAACTCGCGGCCGCGCACGATCATCTTCTGGTAGATCGAGTAGTACTGCTTGGGCCGCCCGGCGACGGTGCCCTTGATCTTCGACGACTTGAGGTCGTCGCGCACGGCATCGATGACCTGCTGGACAAACTCTTCACGCTGGGGTGTCCGCTGCTTGACGAGACTCTCGATCTCGACATACAGCTTGGGGTGCAGCACGGCGAACGAGAGGTCTTCAAGCTCGAGCTTGATGGCCTGGATTCCAAGGCGGTGCGCGAGCGGCGCGTAGATCTCGAGGGTCTCAGTCGCCTTGCGGGTCGCCGAGGCCTCCTCCACGAAGCCCCAGGTCCGCGCATTGTGCAAGCGGTCGGCAAGCTTGATGACGAGCACCCTGATGTCTTTCGACATCGCCACGATCATCTTGCGAACGGTCTCAGCTTGCGCGCTGTCGCCGTACTTGAGCTTGTCGAGCTTGGTGACGCCGTCGACGAGCATCGCGATCTCATCACCGAAATCACGCTGCAGCAGTTCGAGCGTGTAATCGGTGTCTTCCACGGTGTCGTGCAGCAGCGCCGCCGCGATCGTCTTGGCACCGATCCCCAGGTCCGCGAGGATCTGCGCGACAGCCACCGGGTGGGTGATGTAAGGCTCGCCACTCTTGCGCTTCTGGCCGGTGTGCGCCTTCTCGGCGGCAGCGTAGGCGCGCTCGATCAGGGCGATATCGGCTTTGGGATGATGCGTGCGCACCGTCCTGATCAGGAGTTCAACGGCCCCGGCGGGCTGGGCCCGCGAGAACAGGCGTGGCAGGAGCGTGCGGACGGATGCAGTGTTCTGCGTTGTTTCCGTCATGCGAGTCCCTCCCACGCCGATTCTAGGCCGCGGTGGGTCACTGCCCTGGCGTGTTCGCCGTGAGCGCTCCGCCCGCACCCGCCCAGGCGACCATGCCGCCTGCGACGTTCACGGCGTCGTATCCCTGGGCGCGGAGGAAGGTCGTGGCACGCATCGAACGCATGCCGCTGTGGCACACGACGAGGAAGCGCGTGCCCGCGGGCACCTCAGCCACGCGGTCCTGGAGTTCTGAGAGGGGCAGGAGCTGGGCATCCGGCGCATGGCTCGCGTCCCACTCCTCCTGCTCACGCACGTCGACGAGCGGCACGCCCGAACCGACGAGGGCAATCGCCTCAGCCGCGTCAACCTCAGGCAGTTCGCTCGCCTCGCTCACGTCAGTTGGCCGATTCGCGTGCGGCAAGCACCTTTGCGGTACGGGACCGGATGTCTGGCTCACCCTCCCGCAGGTGCGCGTAAATCGGCGCACCGATGAAGATGGTCGAGTAAGTGGCGACCACGATGCCGACGAACAGCGCCAGTGCGATATCACGCAGCGTGCCAGCACCCAGCAGGTATGCGCCGACGAACAGGATCGCGGCGACCGGGAGGGCCGCAATGACACCCGTGTTGATCGAGCGGACGAGGGTTTGGTTGACCGCGAGGTTGACCGACTCCGAGAAGGTACGGATGAGGCTCTCCGAGTCCTCCGCCGTGTTCTCCCTGACCTTATCGAAGACCACGACGCTGTCATACAGCGAATAGCCCAGGACTGTGAGGAAGCCGATGACCGCAGCGGGGGTGATCTCGAAGCCGAAGATGCCGTACACGCCGACCGTGATGACCATGACGTGCAGCAGCGACAGGTTTGCTGCGAGCGACATCTTCCAGGTGCGGAAGTAGATCCACATGAACACCGCAGCGAGCACGACGAAGACGATCAGGGCACGAATCGCCGCTGCGCTGATGTCCTGCCCCCAGGTGGGGCCGACGAACGAGGAAGTTACGCCGGTGACCGGAACGTCGTAGGCGGTCGCGAGGGCTTCACGCACCGCGGTCGTGTCCTCGGCGCTGAGCTGCTCGGTCTGGACGCGGACAGACCGGTTCTCGCCGTCGCCGACGAACGAGACCCGGGGTGAGGAGTCGGCCACGACGTCTTCGACCGTCTCGGTCGCCACCTGTTGGTCGGCGTCCGCCGCGACTCCGGCGACCTGGAACTCTGACCCGCCCCGGAACTCGATACCGAAGACGAAGCCGCCGCGGGCAATCGGAACGATGACAGACAGCGCAACCAGGACGGCAGCAATGCCGTACCAGATGCGGCGAGTGCCCACGAAGTCGAAGGAGCGTGCACCCGTGTAGAGGTCGTTACCAAATTTGACGAGGCTGGCCATTAGTCATTACTCCCGTCGTTTTCCGCCGCTTTGCGTTCGGCGATCGTTTGGCGTCGTGCCGCCTCGCGGCTGGCACCCGACTTGCCCGCAACCGTGGGCGTGCGGAACTGTGCCCGGCCCCGGTAGACCGCACCGAGCGCTTGCGGATCAAGCCCGCTGAGGGGATGCCCGCTGGAGAAGAACCGCGTCGTGGCGATCAACTGCATCATCGGATGCGTGAACAGCAGCACGACGACGACGTCGATAACGACGGTGACACCGAGGGTGAGCGCGAACCCGCGCACGTTACCGACAGCGAGGATGAAGAGCACGATTGCCGAGATGAGGTTGATCGACTTGGCCGCGAGTATCGTCCGCAATGCGCGCGCCCAGCCCGCCTCGACGGCCCCCTCGAGACCACGACCGTCGCGCAGCTCGTCGCGGATTCGCTCGAAGTACACGATGAAGGAGTCGACCGTTAAGCCGATTGCCACGATAAGGCCGGCGACCCCGGCCAGCGATAGCCGGTAGCCCTGCCGCCACGCCATGATCGCGATGACCAGGTAGGTCAGTACGGCAGCCACGACCAGTGACGCGATGGTGACGCTCGCGAGGGCGCGGTACTGGAAGAGGGAATACCCGACGACGAGGATCAGGCCGATGAGGCCGGCGATGATGCCGCTCGACAACTGGGTCGATCCCAGGGTTGCCGAGATGCGCTCCTGGCTGAGCACTTCGAAGCTGATCGGTAGTGCACCGAACTTCAACTGGTCGGCGAGCGTCTTGGCCGACTCCTGCGTGAACGAGCCGGAGATCTGCGGCTTTCCGTCGGTAATGATGCCCTGGGTGGTCGGGGCCGAGATGACCCGCCCGTCGAGCACGATCGCGAACCGATTGCGCACGGTATCGGTATTGATGAAGCTGTACAGGCGCTGGGTCACCTCGGCGAACTGCCTGGTGCCCTGGTCGTTGAAGGTGATGAACACGCCCCACTGGCCGGTGCTCACGCCCTGGCTGTTGCTGATCAGTCCGCTCGTCGCGTCGGAAATCGTCTCACCGGCTACCTCGACCGGGCCAAGGATGTACTTGTAGCTGCTATCGGCCTCACAGGTGATGAGGGGCTCGTCGGCCGGTGCCACCTCGGCGTCTTCGATGCTGTCGCAGTCGAAGTTAAGGTACTCGTCGTAGAGTGCCGCGCTCACCCAGTTGGGGTCGCTCGCGTCGGTGGGCTCCGCGGTCGGAGTGGTCGAGAGGGTCGACTCTGAGGAGGGCTCCGTCGTCGACTCCGCGGACGGCGATGCCGAATCGGTGGGAGTCGGGGTCGATGTCGACGAATCCGCTGTGCTGGTGGCCGCGACATCCGTGTAAATAACGGGACGGAACTCAAGCTTTGCCGAGCTCTGGATGCGCGCGAGAGTCTGCTCATCGGGATCACCCGGAATGGCAACGACCACGTTGCGGTCACCCTGGGTGGTCACCTCGGCTTCAGAGACTCCCGCCGCGTCGATGCGCTCACGGATGATCGACACGGCCTGGTTGAGCTGGTCCTGGGTGGGGGCAGCGTCGCCCTCGATCTGCGCCCCGAGGGTGATCTGCGTTCCCCCTTCAAGGTCGAGCGCGAGTTTCGGCGCCCAGGATGCGCCCTGGAAGAGGACGCCATAGCTGAGCACCCCGGTCAGGGCCGCCGTGATCACGAGAAGCCAGGTGAGCGAACGCCATGCCTTCTTCGCGGGAGTAGATCGTGCCACGCGTGCAACTCAGCTTTCTGCTTGGGCCAGCGCCTGGGGCGCGGGCACCGGAAAAGGTGCTGGCCCTCGTGCCATATGACACGGGCCAGCACCCAAGGGTAGTGCTACTCCGAGGTCTTCTTGGTGCTGCGGCGGACGGGCTTCTTCGCCTCGTCGATGCGCTCACCGTACTGCGGGTCCTCAACGGGAATCGCGGTGTCTTCGTTGAGCTTCATGCGCTCACGCTCTTCGGCCTCGCGGTTGGCGATCGCCATGGCCTCCTCGACGGAACGGGGCTGGCCTTCGACGATCGGCTCATCGGTCACAACCTTGGCGATCGTCTGGCTGTGAACGCGAACGACGTTGCCCGGGGCGACCTCGAGCTCAGCAACCTTGCTGAGCTCGTCGATCGACACGAGGGTGCCGTACAGGCCGAAGTTCGTCATGACCTCCGCGCCGGGGACGATCTGCGCCCGCAGTTCTTCCTGCTGCGCCTTGCGCTTGCGGGAGTTGCGGAACATGAAGAAGATCAGCACGGCGAGAATGACGAGCATTCCGATGGTGACGGCGTCGAATTCCATGGGGGTTACCTTCCAAAGGGAGTCTGTGGGCACAAAGCCTGTGGCCAGCTAGTCTAGGCAGCCTGCCTGAGGGGCCTCAGAGAATTATAGGTCATCGCCGAAGAGCGTCGGCCGGGCCGGCTCCTCGCGAACCGGGCTGAGCCCGAAGTGCTTCCAGGCCTCCCGGGTGGCAACCCGGCCCCGGGGAGTTCGCGTCAACAGGCCGATGCGCACCAGGAACGGCTCTACCACCGATTCGATGGTCTCCGCCTCCTCGCCGACCGACACCGCGAGCGTGTTGAGGCCGACCGGGCCTCCGTCGAAGCGGGTGAGAACAGTCTGCATGACAGCGCGGTCGAGCCGGTCGAGCCCCAGTTCATCGACGTCGTACAGCTCGAGCGCTGCGTGCACGGCGTCGATGCCGGCACCCGTGCCGCGCACGAGCGCGTAGTCCCGCACCCGGCGCAGCAGCCGGTTGGCAATGCGAGGGGTGCCCCGGCAGCGCCCGGCGATCTCGGCGAGGGCGGCACGGTCGATGTCGAGACCGAGCAGCGCTGCCGCCCGCACCAGGACCTGCTCGAGTTCGGGCTCATCGTAGAACTCGAGGTGTGCGGTGAACCCGAACCTGTCGCGCAGCGGGTTCGGCAGCATGCCACTGCGCGTCGTGGCCCCGACCAGGGTGAACGGCGCCAGGTCGAGCGGGATCGATGTCGCCCCGGCACCCTTGCCCACCATGATGTCGATGCGGAAATCTTCCATCGCGAGGTACAGCATCTCTTCCGCGGAGCGGGCCATGCGGTGGATCTCGTCAATGAAGAGCACTTCGCCCGGCACGAGCGATGACAGCACGGCCGCGAGGTCGCCCGCATGCTGGATGGCGGGGCCGCTCGACATCCGCAGCGGCCGCTCGCCCTCGTGGGCGATGATCATCGCGAGTGTCGTCTTGCCGAGGCCCGGCGGGCCTGCGAGCAGGATGTGGTCGGGCGTGCGGTTCTGGATGGCGGCCGCCTGCAGCAGCAACTGCAACTGGCCGCGCACCTTGGCCTGCCCCACGAATTCGGCGAGTGACCTTGGCCGGAGCGCGCCCTCGAAGGCAAGCTCGGCCTCGGACTCCGGGGTGGGTTGCACGATGGACTCGGTCAACTGGGGCTCCCTGCCTGCTGCTGGGCCTGCTGCTGCGGCCCGAGGGCGGCGAGGGCCAACCTGAGCAGGGCCGGAACGGCCTCACGGTCTGACTCGGTCGCGACAGCGAGGGCATCCTCAACTGCCTGCATCGCAACGCGCTCGGGCCAGCCGAGGCCGACCAGTGCAACCGCGACATTGCTGCCCACGCTCGACGGGGCCGCGGTGCTGGGTCGACGAGTTGCCATGCCGCTGAGCTTGCCCGCGAGCGAGACGACGATAAGTTTGGCCGTCTTGGGGCCGATGCCCGAGACCTTGCGGAACGCCGCGTCGTCTTCGAGGGTGACCGCCTGCGCGATGGCCGCGGGATCCATCGCCGCCAGCACCCCCATCGCGCTCTTCGGCCCGACGCCGGTGACGCCGCGCAACAGGTCGAAGACGGCGAGCTCCTCAGCCTCCGCAAAGCCGAAAAGGGAGAGGTCGTCTTCCCGCACGATGAGGGCCGTGCGCACCGTCGCCTCCGAACCCACGCGCAGTGAGAGCGCGTGCTGCGGGGTGACCTGGACCGAGAGCCCGACTCCACCGACCTCGATGACGACGGTGGTGCCGATGGCGGCAAGCACTGTGCCACGAACGGAGGCGATCATCGCATCACCCTACGAGCGCCCACCGACTTCTCGGCCGCCGCCCAGGCTCGTTGGGCCGGGGTCAGTGTTGAGGTACCGCCCGATACCGCCGACAACAGCACGGGGCCCTTCCATGCGTGGCACAGGGCGATGGCCAGCGCATCCGCAGCATCGGCCGGCTTCGGGATTTCGGCCAGACCGAGCACCTTGGCGACCATCGCACCCACCTGCCGTTTATCCGCGGACCCGTATCCCGTGACTGCGGCCTTCACCTCGCTCGGCGTGTGCAGGCCGACAGCGAGGCCGCGCGATGCCGCCAGCTGTAGAGCTACCCCGCTGGCCTGGGCCGTGCCCATGACCGTGCGGAGGTTCTGCTGGGCAAACATCCGCTCGAGCCCCACCGCGACCGGCTCGAACTCGTCGAGGGCCGCCGTGATGCCGCTGGCAATCGCCAGCAGTCGCTGCTCAAGCGGCATCTCGGGTGGCGTGCGGATCACCCCGACGTGCACGAGCGTCGCCGTACGCCGAGGGGAGACATCCACGATCCCGATGCCGCACCGGGTGAGCCCCGGGTCGATTCCGAGTACTCGTGTGGAGGTCGGCCCGGGTGTCATACCCCTAGTCTTCGTCCAACTCCGCCTGAACCTCGGGCGACACGTCGTAATTCGAATATATGTTCTGCACATCGTCTGAATCTTCAAGCGCGTCGATGAGCTTCATCACCTTGCGCGCCGTGTCTGCGTCGACCTCCACCGTGAGGTTCGGCACGAACTCCGCCTCCGATGAGTCGTAGTCGATACCCGCCGCCTGCAGCGCTTCACGCGTCTGCACCAGGTGCGCTGTATCGGTGATGACCTCGAAACCGGCACCTCGGTCGGTGACCTCTTCGGCGCCCGCGTCGAGCACGGCCAGCAGGATGTCGTCTTCACTGACGTCGTCGGTCTTGGTGATCGAGATGACGCCCTTGCGGGTGAAGTTGTATGCGACGCTGCCGGGGTCGGCGAGGTTGCCGCCGTTGCGGCTCATGAGCGTGCGCACGTCGGCGGCGGCGCGGTTCTTGTTGTCGGTGAGACACTCAACCAGCAGCGCAACGCCGCCCGGGCCGTAGCCTTCGTACATGATCGTCATGTAGTCGACGGACTCGCCGCTGAGGCCCGCACCGCGCTTGATCGCGGAGTCGATGTTCGTGTTGGGAACCGAGGTCTTCTTGGCCTTCTGGACCGCGTCAACCAGCGTGGGGTTGCCCGACAGGTCGGCCCCGCCCATCTTGGCTGCGACTTCGATGTTCTTGATGAGTTTGGCGAACGACTTGGCACGGCGCTGGTCTTTGATCGCCTTCTGGTGCTTCGTGGTTGCCCATTTGGAGTGGCCTGACATGCTGAACATCCTAACGAAGGGTCGCGGATGCCCCATCCCGCGCGCCACGGGCCGAATGGCACTTGCCCCGCGCCGGTGCCACGACGACCATCGGTACCGTGCCCACGATCGACTACCACGACCAGCTTCGGGAGCTTCCCCGCACGCAATGGCCTGGGTATCTCGTCGAGCATTCGGGGCTTCCGGGGCCGCGCGCCAACCTCGCCCTGCTGGGCGCAGTTGGTGACCTCGCGGACGCGTCGATGCTCGACACCCTCATTTCCAGCGACGACGAGTATCTCCTCGCCTGCGGGGTGGCGGGCCTCGGCGGCCGGCTTGCGAGCAGTAACGACCTGGCAATGCGACGGCTGCGCACCTTCGCCTCAGACCCACGATGGCGGGTCCGGGAGGCGGTGGCCATGGCCATCCAGCGCTTCGGTGATAGCTCCCCCGCGGGCGCGGGCTCGCTCGCCGTGGACTGGGCGGCAGACCCAGACCCTTTGGTCCGCCGGGCCGCGGTCGCGGGGATCTGCGAGCCCCGCCTGCTGCGCACGCCGGCAGTGGCCGCTCTTGCGATCCGCGCGTGCCAACTCGCCACGGACTCGCTAGCCGCCGATTCGCGGTCCACGAGGTCACCATCCGGCGCGCCAGCAGACCGCGAGACACGACGGGTGCTCCGCCAGGCGCTCGGCTACTGCTGGAGCGTCGCCATCGCCGCCGACCCCGGACCGGGCCTGGTCGCGTTCGCCGTAGTGTGCGCGAACCCCGACCCGGACGTGCAATGGGTGGTGCGAGAGAACCTCGGCAAGAAGCGCCTCGCGCGGCTCCTCTGAGGCGGGCGAGCGCGGCGATGGAGGGTGCGCCCCCACAACGAAAACGCAGGAGTTGTCACCTCGTACGCACTGTAAGGCGCGGAAACTTGCGCCCGCACGAGAATCTCCTGCGTTTTCGTCGGGCGGGTGCGGGCGGGCGGATGCCTCGGCTCGGGATTCCGCTAGTCGCGCATCCGGACCCCGGCGCTCTTGAGCTCCAGCTGGGCCAGGGACCGCATCACGGCTTCGTCACCGCGCCGCCATGCGGCCATCGCATCGGGGCTGACAGCGGTCAGGGCCGAGATCTTCTGGGTCGCCAGAGCCCGCAACGCAAGCAGGTCGATGCCCGCTTCGGCCTTCACGATCGCCCGGGCGCGCGAGGACTTGCGGATAAAACGGATGCGCGGGACCAGCCACAGCAGCAGGATCATGAGGATCGGAAGAGCGGCGATTCCCACTCCGAGGCCCGTGGCGAGCTGGCTGACGGCCACCTGCTGGCTCTGGCCGGCCGCCTCCAGCGCACCGCCCGCCTCACTCGCCCCGTCAAACGGGACCCGGATACCGCCGCCGATGAGCGGAACGCCACCGAGGTTGTCGCCCACCTCCGTCATCGTCTGCCGGAAGCCGGCACCCGCGTCCTCCATCTGCTGGCCGAAGGTCGAGAGGTTCATAACGAGCTGGAACACCGTCACGCCGAGCCACACCCACGCCGCGATCGCCACGATCGCGAGGATGTCGGCAATGATCTGGCGGGTCCTGCGGGGGCCGAAGTCCGAATACAGTCTCATGGCCCCATGCTGCCAGACCGCCCGCGACCGGACAGGGCGTTAGGTGCTGAGCTTGCGCAGGAAGTACTCGTGGAAGCGGGTGTCGCCCGTCATTTCGGGGTGGAATGAGGTGCCCAGAAGCGGCCCCTGCTCAACCGCAACGACGCGGCCGTCTGCAAGGGATGCCAGGGCGCGCGCCCGCTCCCCCACCGACTCCACGACGGGGGCCCGGATGAACACCGCGTGCACCGCCGGGTCACCGAGCTCAGGAATATCCAGGTCCGTCTCGAAGGAGTCGAGCTGGGAGCCGAAGGCGTTACGCCGCACCACCAGGTCAAATCCCCCGAGCGTCTGCTGGCCCTCGATGCCGTCGAGCACGGTGTCGGCGAGCATGATGAGACCCGCGCAGGTGCCGTAAACGGGCAGGCCGGAAGCGATGGCCTGCTTCAGCGGGTCGGCGAGCCCGAACATCCGGCCCAGCTTGTCCATGACGCTCGACTCGCCGCCCGGGATCACCAGGCCGTCGATGCTCTCAAGCTCGACCGGGCGCTTAACGGGAACGGCCTCAGCCCCGAGGGAGCGCAGCACCGCGAGGTGCTCGCGGAAGTCACCCTGCAGGGCGAGGACGCCGACCCGGGGCGATGCCGTCGAACTACCAGCCACGCTCAGCGAGGCGGTGCGGTGCGGGGAGGTCTGAGACGTTGATGCCGACCATCGCTTCGCCGAGACCACGTGACGCTTCGGCAATCACCGAGGCGTCGTCGTAGAACGTCGTCGCCTTGACGATCGCGGCGGCGCGCTGGGCAGGGTTGCCGGACTTGAAGATGCCAGAACCGACAAACACGCCGTCGGCGCCGAGCTGCATCATGAGCGCGGCGTCCGCGGGGGTAGCGACTCCACCCGCGGTGAAGAGCACGACCGGCAGCTTGCCCGCGGCCGCGACCTCGGCGACGAGGTCGTACGGCGCCTGCAGCTCTTTGGCCGCCACGTAGAGCTCGTCTTTCGACTTGCCCTTGAGCGCGTTGATCTCGCCCAGGATGGTACGGATGTGCTTCGTCGCCTCGGAGACATCCCCCGTGCCCGCCTCGCCCTTGGAACGGATCATCGCCGCGCCCTCGGTGATGCGGCGCAGGGCTTCGCCGAGGTTGGTGGCGCCGCAGACAAACGGCACGGAGAAGTTCCACTTGTCGATGTGATTGACGTAGTCGGCGGGTGAGAGAACCTCTGACTCGTCGATGTAGTCGACCTTGAGGGCTTCGAGCACCTGCGCCTCGACGAAGTGGCCGATGCGGGCCTTCGCCATGACGGGGATGGAGACGGCCGAGATGATGCCGTCGATGAGGTCAGGGTCGCTCATGCGGGCAACGCCGCCCTGGGACCGGATGTCGGCGGGCACGCGTTCGAGGGCCATGACGGCTACGGCTCCGGCATCTTCGGCGATCTTCGCCTGGTCGGCGGTGACGACGTCCATGATGACGCCGCCCTTGAGCATTTCGGCTAAACCACGCTTTACGCGGCTCGTGCCCAGTTCTTCAGTCATGTTCCTAGATTCTACGTGGGTGGTCGGTGCGGCCCCTGCGGGCCAATCAGGTCTCAGTGGCTCAGTGGCTGCCCGGCCAGGCCGTCGCGATCTCCTCGCGCACCTCGCCGAGGAGCCTCGGGATCGCCTTCGTCCCCGCGATAATCGGGAAGAAGTTCGAGTCGGTCGCCCAGCGCGGCACCACGTGCTGGTGCAGGTGGTCGGCGATCCCGGCCCCGGCGATGCTGCCCTGGTTCATCCCGATATTGAAGCCCTGGCAGCGCGAGGTCTGGCTGAGAACGCGCATTGCCACCTGGGTCAGGCTAGCGATCTCGGCCGTCTCCTCGACGCTCGCTTCGTCATACGTCGCAACATGGCGGTACGGGCACACCAACAGGTGGCCGCTGTTGTACGGGAACAGGTTCAACAACACATACGCGAACGTGCCGCGCGCGACGATCAGCGCCTGCTCGTCGCTGAGGGTCGGTGCCACACAGAACGGGCACTCCTTCTCCCCGCCCTGCTGGCCCTTCTCGATGTAGGCAATCCGGTACGGCGTCCACAGCCGCTGGAAGGCGTCGGGCACGGCCGCAAAGCCCGACGAGGACTCACCCTCGCCGAGCTCTGTGCCGTCGTAGTCGCGCATCGTCAGACTTGGACGCGATCACGGATCGCCGTGGTGATCCGCTCGATCGCGTCGGCGATGGGCACCCCGTTCTCCTGGCTGCCGTCGCGGAACCGGAAGCTCACCGATCCGTTGGCCGAGTCCTCCTCGCCCGCGATCAGCTGGAACGGCACCTTCTGCTTCGTGTGGGTGCGGATCTTCTTCTGCATCCGCTCGCTCGATGCGTCCAGCTCGGCGCGGACGCCTGCAGCCTTCAGCTGCTGGATGACCCCGCCGAGGTACTCCTCGTAGGCTTCGGCCACGGGAATCCCGACGACCTGCACCGGGGACAGCCACGCCGGGAACGCGCCCGCGTAGTGTTCCGTCAGCACCCCGAAGAAGCGCTCGATCGACCCGAATAGGGCCCGGTGGATCATGACGGGGCGCTGGCGCGAGCCGTCGGCGGCGGTGTACTCGAGCTCGAAGCGCTCGGGCAGGTTGAAGTCGAGTTGCACGGTCGACATCTGCCAGGTGCGGCCGATCGCATCGCGGGCCTGCACCGAGATCTTGGGGCCGTAGAACGCTGCGCCCCCCGGGTCGGGTACGAGTTCAAGGCCCGACTCGACCGCGACCTCGCGCAGCGTCTCGGTCGCTTCCTCCCAGACCTCGTCAGAGCCGACGTACTTCTCGGGGTCTTTCGTGGACAGTTCGAGATAAAAGTCAGTGAGCCCGTAGTCCTTCAGCAGCGAGAGCACGAAGTTCAGGGTGCCGGTGAGCTCCTCCTTCATCTTCTCGCGCGTGGTGAAGATGTGGGCGTCATCCATCGTCAGGCCGCGCACGCGCGTGAGGCCGTGGATAACACCCGACTTCTCGTTGCGGTACACCGTGCCGAACTCGAACAGTCGCATGGGCAGGTCGCGGTAGGAGCGCGCGCCCGAGCGGTACACGAGGATGTGCATCGGGCAGTTCATGGGCTTGAGGTAGTAGTCGGCGCCCTGGCGGGTGATCTCCCCCTCCTCGTTGCGCGCCTCGTCGAGGTGCATGGGCGGGAACATCCCGTCCTTGTACCAACCGAGGTGACCGGATGTCTCGAAGAGGTGCGACTTCGTGATGTGGGGGGTGTTGACGAAGTCGTAGCCCTCCTGCTCGTGGCGCACGCGCGAGTAGTTCTCCATCTCACGCCGGATGATGCCGCCCTTGGGGTGGAAGATCGCGAGCCCCGAACCGATCTCGTCGGGGAAGGAGAACAGGTCGAGCTCTGCCCCGAGCTTGCGGTGGTCGCGCTTGGCGGCCTCCTCCTGGCGCTCCTGGTAGGCCCGCAGCTCGTCTTTGGTCGCCCAGGCGGTCCCGTAGATGCGCTGCAGCTGCTTGTTCTTCTCCGAGCCGCGCCAGTATGCCGCAGCCGAGCGGGTCAGCGCCCAGCCGTTGCCGATCATTCGGGTGTTGGGCAGGTGCGGGCCGCGGCACAGGTCCTTCCAGTAGACCTCGCCGGTCTTGCCGTCGACGTTGTCGTAGATGGTCAACTCGGTGCCACCGACCTCGACCGACTCGCTGTCTTCGAACTGTTCGGTGCCGGTAGCGTGGCTTTTTAGGCCGATCAGCTCGAGCTTGTACGGTTCGCCGGCGAGCTCTTCTCGAGCTTCCGCCTCGGTGACGACTCGACGCTGGAAGCGCTGGCCCTGGCGGATGATCCGGTCCATCGCCTTCTCGATCGCCTTGAGGTCTTCGGGCGTGAACGGCACATCGACATCGAAGTCGTAGTAGAAGCCGTCGGTGACGGGCGGACCGATGCCGAGCTTCGCCTCCGGGTTGATCGACTGCACGGCCTGGGCGGCGACGTGGGCGGCCGAATGCCTCAGGATGCTCAGGCCGTCGGGCGAATCGATCGTGACCGGCTCAACGGTGTCGGCATCGGTCGTCGACGCCGCCAGGTCTTTCAGCTCGCCGTTGACGCGCATCGCGACAACGGAACGGTCGGTAAACAGCTCGAATCCGGTCTTACTCACCCTGCAACTTTAGTCGCGCCGCTGTGGGCACGCGTGCCGCTAGAGCCGGGCGAACCGCGCGCGGAACACGCAGTAGATTCCGTAGGCAATCAGCCCTACGGCAACCGCAGCGAGCACTACGGCCCCGAACGGCAGCTCGGCGAGTGCCTTCAGCGCCCCGTCGAGCCCGGAAGCCTCGCTCGGATCAGCAGTGAAGGCGGCCACCCCGAAGAGGATTCCGACCACCGCAATGGCAACACCTTTCGCCACATAACCGGCCGTGCCGATGCGCAGCACCCATTGGCCGAGCGTGCCGCCCGGTGTTGCGATGTCGTCGGTGAAACCGCGCCGGATGCCTTTCTGCACGAAATACACCCCGATCGCGCAGGTAGCCAAGGCAATCACGACCAGGAGAACCACCCCGGCAGGCACCGCAAGCAGCTGTGCGGTCAGGCTCTGCGTCGCTTCACCACCACCACCCGAGCCCATCGCAAATCGGAAGGCGGTAAAACCAATGACGAGGTAGGCGGCGGCCTTGCCCGCCTCCTTCGCCCGTGCCGCCCAGGCGTCGCGTCCGGAACCGCGCACCAACGCGGCGGTGACAACCTGGAACAGGCCGAGCGCCCAGAGGCCGATTGTGACGGCCCACAGCACCACGAGCCCGCCGGGGGTGGCCGAGATACTGGCGAGGGCACCATTCTGGTCAGCCTCGCCGGAGCCTCCTGCCGCCACGGCCAGCGCAATGCCGCCAATGACCAGGTGCAGGATGCCATTGGTGGCGTATCCGCCGCGGGCGAGTGCCCGCAGTACCGGGCTGTCATGCATGAGGTCTGCGGTGCCGTGCACCGATGATCGGGCCATAGCCCCAGACTATGGAGCGCAACCCCCCAACGCATATTCCCCGGCGTGACACACTGGCAGGATGAGCGAGCCCTTGACTTTCACCGTCACCGTCGATACCCCCCTGGAGCAGAGTTTCGCGCTGTTCGCCAACCACATGGGCGACTGGTGGCCGTTGGGCGAGTTGGGGGTCTTTACCGACGTGGACAGCACGGTCGCCTTCGAGGGTGACCTGCTCGTTGAGCGGGCGGGCGATAAGGAGTCCACTTGGGGTGAGGTCATCCAGTGGGAACCGCCGCTCGTGGTGGCCACGACCTGGCACCCGGGCTCTAATGTGGCGGGCGGCACGGACATCCGGGTCAGTTTTGACGCGGCCGACGGCGACTCTACGACCGTCACGCTCGTCCACGACGGCTGGGCGCGCGTGGATGACCCTGAAGCCAGCTCGGCCGAGTACGCCAAAACCTGGCCAGGGGTCCTCGACCGGTTCGTCACGTACGCGAACGAGTCGACGGCAAGCGCGAGCTAGAAACTCCCAGCGCGCGGGCGGCCGCGCAGTGTCACTATGGGCTATGGATAACCAGACGCAGCCCATCGAAGACGGACACGACGACGCAGGGACCGGCGAGAAGATCGAAGGCCTGCTTGAGCAGACCCGCCAGGACATTACCCAGGGCCACATCGATGACCCGGCCGAGGTGCTTCGGCAGCGGCTCAACGACGGGGGGCTGACCGTCAGCGACGAGGAGTTCGACGCGCTGGTGCGCCGCCTCGGTTAACGCGAAACGGCCCCGGAATCGCTCCGGGGCCGTTCGTTGCTTCTACAGTGGGCGGTACTGGGATCGAACCAGTACCAAGGGCACTGTGCACATCCCTCATTTCATGCCGATTATCCCCAGTTTGGCGCGTCATGTAGCGGCAGAGCGTGCAATCCGTTAAGGTCACTGTTACCCACCGATGGACACAGGTGGACAGCCGATATTGCACGTTATTGCACGAGGAGCACCCGAATTGGCCGAGAAGCGAGCGGCGAAGCGCAAGCAGCGTGAATCCTTCGGCGCGATCCGACAGCTGCCTTCCGGACGGCTACAAGCCTCCTACGTCGGTCTCGACGGCGTCCGATACAACGCCCCTCACACGTTCGATACCAAGACCGACGCTCGAGGCTGGCTGTCGATCGAACGCGCCAAGCTAGTCACCGGCAAGTGGAGCCCGATGGATGCCGCCCGCGGCTCCCGTGCGTCTGCGGGCCGAGCAGACACGTTGGGCGAGTACGCCACGGAGTGGCTGCAGTCGCGTGTGAACAGGCACGGGGAGCCGTTGCGAGGACGCACACGAGTGGAGTACGAACGCCTACTCCGATCAAACCTCTCCCCCCTCGCGACGGAACGCCTGGTGGCGATCACACCGGAGATGGTGCGGGCGTGGTACACCACACTCACCTCGACCGGGAAGCGAACTCAAGCGGCGCGAGCATACGGCTTCCTCAAATCGGTCCTGTCAACCGCAGTCGACGACGGGCGAATCGTCGCCAACCCGTGCATGATCCGTGGCGCTCAGAACTCCACCACCGGCCGCAAAGTCGAACCACCCTCCCCCACCGACCTGCAGAAGATCCTCGACGCCATCACGCCGAAGTACAAAGCCGCCGTGGTCATCGCAGCATGGGCGGGATGTCGCTGGGGCGAGATGACCGAACTCAGACGCAAAGACATCGTGACATCGGACGGGGCACTCCTAATCAGGGTCGCTCGAGCGGTCACGAAGATCGCGGGCGCAGGATTCGTGGTCGGCAAGACGAAGAGCGAAGCCGGTGTGCGTGCGATCGCGCTTCCACCTCACGTTCACGACATCGTGCTCAGGCATCTGGATCAATACGTTGGACACTCCCCCGACGCGCTGCTCTTCCCGGCCTCGGACGGAACAACCCACTTGGCGCAGAGCACGTTCGGCAAACACTGGGTGCCTGCACGCAAATCTGCAGATAGAGATGACATGCCTTGGCATGCTCTTCGCCACTTCGGGGCCACAAGAGCCGCACTCGCCGGCGCAACCCTCAAAGAGCTTCAGGACCGCCTAGGGCACTCCACCGTGTCAGCCGCCATGCGCTACCAACACAGCGCTGGCAGAGACTCCGAACTGGCGAAACGGATGTCAGAGCTCGCCTAAAGACTTACCGCAGCAGCGGCAAGAAAAAGCCCTCGCCACCGGTGCAACGGGTGCGAGGGCAAGTCCACAACCACCAGATGAAAGGCACATCATGAACACCTTCAACACTACTTTGGTATCGCCCGCCTGGGCCATCGAGTCTGAATTGGACGACGACGGGAGGGCGTTCGTGCATCGCGGAGAGGAACTGTCGACCGATGACCAGATCTCCGTTCATATCGAACGATACGACAGCCTCTCTGACTCAAACGAATACGAGCCGGTTGGCCACTCACTTTGCGTTTTCGTGCAGAGCAACGGCAAGTTTCCGTCTTCGGGAAGCATCCAGTTGGACATTGACGAAGAGTCGACCGGAGATCCGTCGACAGTAGCGCGCCGCCTTGCCGCACAACTCCTCCTCGCGGCAGACCGTCTCGAGGCCGTGCGTTGAGTGCCTCGGTGGACGTCGAGTGCCCTGCCTGGTGCACGCATCATGTCCGACCTGAGGATGCGTCCGGAGCGATGGAGGGCTACAAGGGCAGCCATCAGACCAAGTTGCTCTGGTACAAGCGCTTCCCGAGTTTCCCTTCCCCTGATGCGGTTTGGGTTTCCCAGAGCGTTGGCGACGACAGCCTTGGGATCGCCCTTCAGGTCGGACCATCCGCTGGACCGCCGAAGGGGCCGACAGTGGCCGAGGCTAGGGCCCTTGGCGGGGCACTCCTTGCTGCTGTCGCTCTCGTGGAGGCGGAGATGCCTGGCCGATGCTCGGATTGCGGAGAGCCTGTTCCGGCCTCCTCGCAGTTCTGTGCGCGGCACGAACTGGAGCGGTCGAAGCTGGAGCGCGCCGAGCGTCGGTCGCGGATGAGGATAGTAAGCAAGTGAGCCGAACACCCTCGGGTTCAGCGCCCGAGGGTGTTCCCGCACTCCTAACGATGGGATCGATCAAGATGACGGAACCTGCCCGCTTCGTACTCGTGACGCTCCTCTGTGCCCAACGCGGCCACACGATGGCTGAACTCGCGACTGAGGGCGCTCGGCTCTTCATCGACTCTTACGCCCACGGCACGACTTACCTTCCTGACGGGCTGAACGCGGAAGGCCAGCCGATCGGTTTCGTCCGCGGTCGGTGTGAGCGATTCGATCTTGCCCCCGAGCTAGACGAGGAGGGAGATCCGCTAGCCCTGCTCATGGGGCGGCGATACGGCTGCCGTTGTTCGGGCGAAGCCTTCATGATGAGCGATCAGGAGTGGCGAAACGCCGTAGCGGATGGAATTACCGTCCTTCGGAGGGCAATCTCGTAACATAGAGATCGCCGGTGCGTAGCGCGATCCTCCGACCCCGAGCAGTTGGAACCTTTGAAAGGTTCCTTCATGCCCGCTCAGCCCGAGCCCTACTGCACCGTTCAGGTGGCCGCCGAAGCCTACGACGTCGACCCCAAGACAATCCGTCGCATGATCGCGAGCGGCAATCTTCCCGCCGTGCGAGTCGGCCATCGATCCGCGGGAACGATTCGTGACACACGTGCGATCCGTATCCCAGTCGCTGCTCTAGCAGCGGCGTTCCCACCCGTGACGGGCTGGGCTCATGAGTAGCTCGGGAGCCACCACAGACGCTTTCACCCCCGAGGGTGAGGCCCCCAGCAGCCCAGACGTGGTGAAGGGCCGAGCTAAGAACCCGGCCCCCGAATGTGCTCCCACCACAGGAACTGCTACTGAAAACCATTCTCACACAAGCAGCTGTCAATTCGCCACGGTCGCCGCAAGCTCAGCCTGTTTGAGCGCGATCGGCGTCAACTCCCCTACCCCGCGGTACGAGGTCTACCTGTTCGGGTACCTCGCCGGCCGGGAGTCGCTGAGGGCCCGGATAGATCGTCTGACATGGGAGCGTGACCTCTACTACTTCCTGATGTCCAACCGCGGGAAAACAGCAAAGGACTACTACTCGCATCAGACGTCCGAACTGTGGCGACAGGCGGTGAACGCATAATGAACCGCGAACTTCTCGTAACCGACCTGTCCACCATTCGCACTCGCCGACAGCAATGGGCTTATCAGGACTTCGTGCCTATCGGCGTGCCCACGATCATCGCGGGCACGGGCGGCATCGGTAAGTCGACGATCCTCGCGTGGCTCGCCGCTGCACTCACTCGTGGCACCCTCCCCGGCGACTTCTACAAGCAGCCGGTGAACGTAGGGTTCGTGTCGGGCGAGGACGACCCCGCGACCACGCTCGTGCCCCGACTGATCGCTGCTGGCGCGGACCTTGGTCGGGTACGCGACTTCAGCGGGGTGAGGACCACCGACGACAACGGCAACGAATGGACCGCACTCCCGACCATCGCTGACGACCTCGCCGCCCTCAAGTCGGCCCTGCTCCGTAGCGAAACCCGGGTGTTGATAATCGACCCGATCATGTCGCTGATGGCTGGCGACAGCATCAAGGCGAGCGACGTTCGGCGCAACCTCGACCCCATCGCCGCCCTGGCCGCGGAGCTCGGCATAGCGCCCATCATGGTTATGCATTTCGGCAAAGGGCAAGGAAACGCGAGCGACAAAGTATCGGGATCGCACGCCTTCCGAGACATCGCGAGAAGCGTGTTACTACTCGCTGTAGATGAGGAGACCGAGCAACGAGTTCTCACGGTCGACAAGTCGAACTACTCCAACCGGTCGCCCTCCCTCGCATTCACGATCGACAGCAAGAGCGTCCCCACCGACGACGGATCAACCACTGTAGTCGGCTCGGCGAACCTCCTAGGTGAGACCGTGCTGACCGTTCACGAGATCGTAAGACGCTCGCGCGACGAGTACCTAGGAGACCTGTCAAGCGACATCCTGACGCTGCTGAAAGAGTCCACAGCAGCGATGTCCACCAAAGACATTGCTGAGGCGCTGGATGAGCCTCAGGACCGCGTGCGTACATACGCGGGTCGGCTGGTTCGGAGCGAACGTATCCAACGGGTCAAGCGCGGACAGTACATGCGGATCGACGCAGTACCTACCGTGCCGAGTGTGCCGAGTGTGCCGTTGAACCACCCGAACGATACACACGCTACAGATGACACAGGAGATACACCCCCGCCAACCTGTCCCGTTTGCAACCTCGCGATGCATCCTGCCCTCATTTCCGCTGGGATTCAGGAACACCCGAATTGCGCCGAGATGCCGGCGCTTGTCGTAGGGATGGCCTCATGATGTCGCCCGACGACTCCTTCGTTGATCACTTCATGATCGGGGCGAGGTCTCCGCAGGACCGAGACCTCGCCCCCACACCGGAGCCTGTTGCGCCTGCAACACCTGAGCTCTATGTCTGCAAATACCACGCGACTCGGAAGCGGCAGCCGTGCGACAAGTGCGCGCGGCTGCAGCAGAAATTAGCGACCAGAGCTGCAGCGGCCCGGACGTGCCCCCTCCATCCGGACGGCGATTCCCGCGTTCCGTGTATCGGATGCGAGTCAGCCGGCACGGGCAAGCCAATGGATCGCAAGTCCAGGCGTGCGAGGAATCGTGGATGAGCAAGTGGTCGCGGATGCGGCCAAGCGCATTGGAGATCTCGCCACCGAGGTTTATGCCCGTGGCCACCAGACGCTCGCTCGAGAGATCGCCGAACAGCTCAAGCGCGTCCAGAAGCAACTCAAGCTGAATCGGCCCGCCGAGACCCCCTGTAAGAAGTGCGGGCGACCGGTCCCCGACGTTCCCATCGGTCGACCCAGGCTGTACTGCGAAGAGCACCGGCGAAGTCGTGCAAAAGTCGCCGACTTTGGCGAGCCCCGCGAAACGGTTAGATCATGACAATCACTCCCGTGGTCCTCGCACCGATCCGCCGTCACCCCGAACTCGCCGCCTTTGACGACGATCGGCTTCACTTGTTCGCTGATGTCCTCGGGGTCGACCTCATACGGGACTGGGACGGCGCTCTCTCCAGCTCCCTCGCCGACGCGTGGCGTATCCGGGAGCACCTCGACGCGGAACGTGTGAAGCAGGCTCAGGCCGACGAAATCGTAGTGGCGCGCGCCGAACTTGATCAGGCGGCGCAACTGGGGCCATTGCGACGGAGGTTGGAGCGGAATGATCGCCGGATAGCCGCACATGCGGCGCTCGACGCGGAAAGCCCGTTCGTGGACGAACGCCATCGCGAGTGGGAGCGCAAAGCCGACGAGAAGGCGGCGCTTCTGTTCGCCCCGTCATTACCGGTGCCCGAGGTTGACAATCGCACATCGCTCGAGCGGCTCAAGGCTAAGGAGGCGCGCGCATGAGCCGCCACCTACTAGACGCCCGCATTCGAGCGCACGAGACAATCGCGCTTGCCGACGCCGCGCTCGCCAAGGGTGAGCTTAGGAGATCGCGGCTCGCGTGGCTCGAGCGCCTGGTACGCACCGGGCATCCCCTGCCGGATACGCCTGAAGGAGTGGCGGAGGATGCCCGCATTTACGAGCAGCTCGACCGCGGGATCACTCACCCCGACATGCACACAAGGACCGGCCGCATGGACTGGGACGGTATCTGGAGGAACCGATGAGCAAGGGCGTCACGATCGACCTGATCGTCGACCCAAAGGGCGCGATCGAGGGCCTTGACACCGCCTCCAGCAAGGCGAGCGGTGCGACATCGCTGTTCAGCGATCTCGGGAAGGTTGGTGCTGCGGCGATGGCCGCAGTTGGTACCGCCGTCGTGGGTGTCGCCACTGGGCTGACCGCTGCGACGGTCTCGGCCGGTAAGTACGCCGACGAGATCCTCACCGCGGCAACGAACACCAACCTGTCCACCGACACCTTGCAGGCGTACAAGTACGCGGCTGAGCAGATCGATGTTTCGTTCGAGACCTTTACGGCGTCTCAGGGCAAGTTCACGAAGTCGATGCAGACCGCGACGGCGGGCACTGGGCCTGCCGCGGAAGCTTTCTCCGCGCTGGGCCTTTCGGTGACGGACTCCTCAGGGAACCTCGCCGACTCCGAGACCCTGTACTGGTCGGCGATCGATGCTCTCAGCGGTGTGACCAACGAGACCGAGCGCACTGCGCTGGCTCAGCAGATTTTCGGTAAGTCCGGCGCGGAGATGAACTCGATCATCGCGAAAGGTTCGGCCGGGTTCGCGGAGCTCACCGCTCAGGCGCAAGCCAACGGCGCGATCATGTCCGGCCCTCAGCTAGCGGCCCTCGGTGCATTCGACGACAAGATGGCAGGGCTGACCTCCACCGTCGACTCGGCGAAGAACGCCCTGGGACTCACGCTCCTGCCTATTCTTGACGACCTCGCCGGGCAGGGCACCTCGGCGCTGGGTGAGTTCACTACGGGACTTCTGGCAGCGGATGGTGACCTCTCAAAGGCCGGCCCGACCTTCGAGAAGCTCGGCGATAACCTCATCGGAGGACTTGCCACCGCCGTTCCGAAAATCCTCGGGGTGGCAACATCCCTCGTGTCCGGGCTGATCTCCGGGATCGTCACCCAGGCACCTCAACTGATCCAAACAGCGATCCCGCTCATCGTGAGTCTCGCGACCGGGATACTCGGGATGCTGCCCGCCCTGCTCGAAGCGGGCGTGAAAATCGTCATCTCACTCGTCCAGGGCATCGCCACAGCGATCCCACAACTGATTCCCGCAGCTCTGGATGCCCTGTTCGGCTTGCAAGACGCAATCCTCGACAACCTGCCCTTACTCATCACCACCGGTATCGAACTGCTGCTAGGACTCGCCCTAGGGCTCGTGAACGCCATCCCCGACCTGATTGCCCGCATCCCCGTCATCATCAGTTCTCTCATCGAGAGCATCGTCGGCGCGATCCCGCAACTCGTCATGGCCGGCGTACAACTCTTCCTCGCCGTCATCCAGAACCTGCCCGCGATCATCGGCGGGATCATCGGTGCCGTTCCGGTCATCATCAAGGCGCTTATCGATACGTTCGGTGATCCCAAGTTCTGGAAACAGATGGGTGACGCTGGTCTGCAACTCATCAAGGGTTTGTGGGAGGGCATCAAGGGTGCCGGCGACTGGCTGTGGAAGCAGTTGTCGGGGTTCTTCGGCGGGATCATCGACAACATCAGGAACCTGCTTGGCATCCACTCCCCATCGACAGTGACCGGGGAGATGGGCGACAACCTGATTCTCGGTCTGGTGAACCGCATTCGCGCGGGAATGGGGCTGGTTTCGTCAGTGATGGGCGACCTGTCACGCCAAGTAACAGATGGTTTCGACGGGTCTCTGAGCGTGCGAGCTCGGGCCTCGGTGACGGGAACTAATGGAGGGACCGCAGGCGAGATGTCTCCTGCATCCACCGTCACACCAGTTGTCAACCAGAACGTCTACGTGCTCCCGGAGCAGGATGCGCGCATAGTTGGCCGGCAGTTCGGTCGCGAGTTTGCACGGGAGATGGCAAGCACATGACCATCGACAGCAAGAAATACGATCTTGCGCTAGCTGAGATCCAGCCGCTCATCGTAGGTCTTCTCACGGCCGCGTCTATCGACGAGGCCACCGCGTCCAAGTACTGGTCAGACACCTTCCCCGAACTCGACCAGATCCCGGTCGAAGACCTACCCAGCTTCCTGCGCCTGCACGGGCGAGTCGTCGCCATGGTCACCCAGATCACCCACGCATTCGGTGACCAACCCATCCCACAGCCATACCTGCAGGGTGTCATCGACGGACTCCAAGACCGAACGGTGCTTCCATGACAAAGCCCAAGTACGCGAACGGCACCTATCAAGCCCTTCGCAAAGGGTGGGCAGGGATAGTCGCACGCGGTGAGGCAACATGCCACGAAACCATCTGCCTCATGGACACACGTGCCATAGCACCAGGCGAACCATGGGACATGTGCCACGACCCAACAGGAACCCGCATCCTCGGCCCCGGACACAGGAAATGCAACCGCAGCGAGGGAGCCACCAGAGGGAACATCGCGCGCGGCAACAGGTTCCTGACCCTCTAGCCCAGTCAGGTGTTACCCATGTAACACCTCACACTTTGAACCGGGGGGGGAATGAAGACTTCGGGGTCGACTCAACATCAATCTCAGAAGAAAGGCAGGTGAGTCATGTGACTCACC
>JBIITJ010000022.1:0-35923 GCA_044340535.1 Rhodoglobus sp. | reverse complement strand
TCGACTCCGCGGCATCCGTCACCCGCAGCGCGACGTCACGGATGGAGTCGTCAACCGCCGCCTGCGGGATGTTCCCGTCGAAGTAGCGGGTGACCATCGCGAGCACGCGCGAGGCGAGGTTGCCGAAACCGTTGGCGAGTTCCGACTGGTACCGGGCGCTCAGGTCTTCCCAGCTGAACGAACCGTCCTGCCCGAAGGTGATCGCCGAGAGGAAGTAGTAGCGGAACGCGTCAGACCCGAAGGTGTCAGTGATCTGTGCGGGCGCGATGCCGGTGAGCTTCGACTTGCTCATCTTCTCGCCACCGACGAGCAGCCAGCCGTGCCCGAACACCGCCCGCGGTACCTCGAGCCCCGCGGCCATGAGCATGGCCGGCCAGATCACGGCGTGGAAGCGCGCGATGTCTTTGCCGACAATGTGCACGGCGGGCCAGCGACGCTCGAACTGCGCTTCGTCAGCGCCGTAGCCGACCGCCGTGACGTAGTTGAGCAGTGCATCGAACCAGACGTAGACGACGTGGCTGTGGTCCCACGGCACCTTGATTCCCCAGTCGAAACTGGAGCGCGAGATCGACAGGTCGTCGAGGCCCTGCTTGACGAACTGCACGATCTCGTTGCGCACGCTCGTGGGCTGCACGAAATCGGGGGTGTTCTCGTAGAGGTCGAGCAGCTTCTGCTCGAACGCGCTCATGCGGAAGAAGTAGTTCTTCTCCTTGAGGATCTCCACCGGGCGACTGTGGATCTTGCAGACGAGCTGGCCCGCGTAGTCGCCGTCGGGAGTCTCCATCAGGTCATCCAGCTGCTTGTATTCCTCGCAGCCGACGCAGTAGTAGCCCTCGTACTCGCCCGAGTAGATGTGGCCGTCGTCGTACAGCTTCTGCAGGAAGACCGCGACGGCCTTCTCGTGCCGGGCATCCGTCGTGCGGATGAAGTCGTCGTTGCGGATGTCGATGGTCTGCAGCAGCGGCTTCCACGCGGTCTCGACCAGGTTGTCGGCCCAGGCCTGCGGGCTGGTGTCGTTGGCGACCGCCGTGCGCAGGATCTTCTGTCCGTGCTCATCGGTACCGGTCAGCAGCCAGGTGTCGTCGCCGCGCTGGCGGTGCCAGCGGGCAAGCACGTCGGCGGCCACCTCCGTGTACGCGTGCCCGATGTGGGGAACATCGTTGACGTAGAAGATGGGCGTCGTGATGTAGAAAGAGTCGCCGGCGGCCATAACTTCCAGTCTACGGATGTCGCGACCTGTGTTACCGCGCGGCTAGCGAACCTTCGTACAGCTCGCGCTTGCTCAGGCCTGTGGCCTCGGCGACTTCGGTCGAGGCGTCCTTGAGTTTCGCGCCCGCGGCCACCAGCGCGAGCACCTGGGCAATCCCGGTAGGCAGGTCGGCGATCGCCGGAGCGGCCCCCTCCACGACGAGCACGATTTCACCCCGGGCACCGTCGGCGAACTTCGCGGCGAGCTCTGCCGCCGTGCCGCGGGCGACCTCCTCGTGCAGCTTCGTCAACTCGCGGCACACCACGACACGGCGGTCGTCGCCGAGCGCCGCGGCGAGGTCGGCGAGGGATGCCCCCAGTCGGTTGGGTGACTCGAAGAACAGCATCGTGCGTTCCTCGCGGGCAAGCCCCCGGAAGTAGGCGACGCGCCCCTTCCTGGGCAGGAAGCCCTCGAAGGTGAAGCGGTCGGTCGGCAGGCCAGAGACGGCGAGCGCCGTGACCACTGCGCTCGGCCCCGGCAGCGCCGTCACCGTGACCCCCGCAGCCGCGGCGGCGGCCACCAACGGGAATCCGGGGTCACTGATTGCGGGCATCCCGGCGTCGCTGAGAACGAGCACGTCCTGCGTGCGCGCCAGTTCGACGATCTCGGCCGCCTTCTCCGACTCGTTGTGCTCGTGCAGCGCGATCAGGCGCGGGCGGTTCTCGATGCCGAGTGCACGCATGAGGTGGATCGTGGTGCGGGTGTCTTCGCTCGCGATGATCTCGGCGTTGCCGAGCGCCTCGATGAGCCGCTGCGAGGCGTCACCCAGGTTGCCGATGGGGGTCGCCGCAAGAATGATCACGCCCCATTCTCCCCCGGTGCGGGCCCACCCGATCTCCGCGGAAAATGCCAAATGAAGGATGCGCGGGCTCGAAGTCACAGCGTCGCACCGTGCGCGGCCCATATTCGGCCGCTCGTCCTTTATTTGGCAGTGGTCCGGGAGGGCGAGGCCCCGGTGCGCGAAACCGGCGCCGCGAAATAGCATGGGCGGGTGAGCCGGCCCGACTTTGACGAGATGCTCGCTGCCGACCCGCGCCCCGCCGAGGTGGCGGACGAGCCACGCGGTTCGCGGCTGGACGACTGGTGGCAGCGGCAGTCCGCCACCGTGCAGCGGCTGCTGCGCTGGGGCGTCCCCGCACTCGTTGTGCTCGTAGCCGCCGTCACGCGGCTGTGGAACCTCGGCCACCCGAAGACGCTCGTGTTCGACGAGACGTTCTACGTGAAGGACTCCTGGACCCTGTTCAACCTCGGCTACGAGGCATCCTGGCCCGCGGATGCCGATGCCCTGTTCAACTCCGGCCAGGTGGACAGCTACCTTACGAGTGCCTCGTTTGCCGTGCATCCGCCGCTCGGTAAATGGCTCATCGCGCTCGGCATGAATGCGCTCGGCGCCGACAACACGGTGGGCTGGCGCATCTCGACGGCGATCGTCGGGATCCTCGCCGTGGTGCTGCTGATGGTGGTGGCGAAGCTGCTGCTGCGCTCCACCCTGCTCGCCTCGATCGCCGGCTTCCTGTTCGCGATCGACGGCAATGCGATCGTCATGAGCCGGGTGGCGCTGCTCGACAACTACGTGATGTTCTTCGCCCTCGCCGGCTTCACTGCGGTGCTCCTCGACCGGCGGTGGAGCGCCGAACGCCTGGCCGTGTGGCAGGCGGGCCGCGACAAACTTGGCCGCCCATCGGACTGGGGACCCGCCCTGTGGTGGCGACCGTGGCTCATCGCGGCCGGGGTGGCGTTCGGTGCAACAACGGCGGTGAAGTGGAGCGGCCTGTACTTCCTTGCCGCATTCGCCGTGTACACGCTCGTGGTCGACGCGCTCGCGCGGCGGCGAGCGGGCATCCCGTTCTGGTTGTCCGGCACCATCCTCAAGCAGGGCCCGACCACGTTCCTGCTCATGGTGCCGATAGCGCTCCTTGTCTACCTCGCCACCTGGACGGGCTGGTTCGTCACCGACGGCGGCTACTACCGGCACTGGGCGGATGAACCGGGGCGGGCCTGGACCGGGGCGCTGTCCTGGGTCCCGCACAGCGTGCAGAGCTTCCTGCACCTGGAGTCGGCGATCTACGACTACCACGTGGGTGAGAACCGCCCCCACGGCTACCAGGCCAACCCTCTCACCTGGCTGCTGATGGTGCGCCCGACGAGCATGTATTACCAAAGCGTGGATGCCGGCACGAACGGCTGCACCTCGCTGTGCGGCGAATCGATCACCGGCATCGCGAATCCCATCATCTGGTGGGCGGCAGTTGCCGCGGCGGGTTACCTGCTCTACCGGCTCGTGCGCTACCGCGAATGGCGGGTGGGCCTGGTGCTGCTCGGCCTGGGTGCGGGCTACCTGCCGTGGCTCATGTACCTGAACCGCACCGTGTTCCAGTTCTATACGATCGCTTTCGAGCCCTACCTGGTCCTCAGCCTGACGATCGTTATCGGGATACTGCTCGGCCGCGCCGATGATCCGAGTTGGCGGCGGCTCAGCGGCATCCGCCTGGTGGCCGTATTCCTCGCGGTCGTGGTCGCGGTGAGCGTCTTCTTCTGGCCGCTGTGGACCGGGATGCAGGTTGACTACAGCTATCTCGCCGCGCACTGGTGGTTGCCCACCTGGCGGTAGCCCGAACTGAGTGTGGCGGCGCAAACCCCGCGTCCTCTAGGGTGAGTCGTCCCGTTCGATTCTCCGAGGCACCCCAATGCGACGCACCACGCCGTTCCTGCGCCCCGCCCGGAACGCTGGCGCGCCCGCGCGGCGCCGCCGGCTCGCCGCCGCCACGATTGCCTTCGGCCTCATCCTGGCGCCGTCCACGCTCATCGCGGGCGCCGCATTCGCGGTCGAACCCCCCGTGTTCTCGCAGGAGGAATACACCGGCTCGGTGGGCGCGACGATCACGATCGACGGCACCGGGGTCAATGGCGCGACGGTCTCGGTCCTGGAACTCGATGCGACGTGTGCCGACATCGTTGTTGCCGATTCGCACTGGAGTTGCCCGGCAGACCTCAACGGTTTCACCCCCGGCGACTACACCCTGACGGCGGAGCAGCGGCTCGGCGAGGAAGTGGCGCAAGACACCGCGACCCTCGTTGTCACCCAGGAACCCAACCCCGGCACACCCCCGCCGCCGGGGTTTGGCGAGTCTGACCTCGACCTCAACGAGGGCGATGGGCTGAGTCTCAACGGCACGGGCGAGACCGACGCGATCGTGAATCTCGCCATCGGCGAATCCCCGCTGTGCGGAGACATCGCGGTCGTCAACGGAGCCTGGTCGTGCACGACGACACCGTTCCCCTACGGGCCCGGAACCTACGTCGTCACGGCGACCCAGACGAAGGGCGGCCTGACTTCCGAACCGGCCACGGTCACCGTGACGGTGTCAGAGCTCACGGGCCGGGATGTCCTGGACTGCCGTTTCTCACCGGGTGCACTCACCGTCACCTCGGCAAGCCCGAACACCCGGGTAAGCCTGTACCGGGTGGACCCGGTGGGCGAAAGCCAGGGGTACACGGCGAAGAACCTCGGCTCGTGCTCGGGAGTTGCCGGGTCAGACAATCCGGGGGCGTTCCGCGACGTCGCCCTCGGAACCTGCAGCAACTTCGACGGTGGCGAAGGCGAAGGTGGTAGCGAAGGCGAAGGCGGCACACCCACCCAGCCCCACCTGGCCGGCAACCCCACCACGGGCTGCATCGTCTCCAACCTCACCCCGGGAATGTGGAACCTGTATTACTCCACGCCCGAGGGCGAGTCCGAGGGCGAAACAAACTGGGACTGGTTCTTCGTCGTCCCCGAAGCCCCGTCGAGCGTCGCCGCCACCCAGACCTCCCCCGGCACGGCGCTCTTCTCCGGTCGCGGCACCTCCGGCAACACCGTCACGGTTATCAACGGTGCGGGGACGCCAATCTGCACCACCACGATCGTTGCGGGCACCTGGTCGTGCAGCGTTGCGCTCGGCGCTGGTACGGCCGAGTACCGGGTGGTCGAGATCGATGCGGCTTCGGGCGCCCGCTCACCGCTGAGCACCGCGGTCACCCTCACCACCACGGCACCCGCCATAGCACCCCTCCCGACGCCAACCCCTACCCCGTCGGCGACCCCCAAGCCCCCGTTCACCTGGAACCTCGTGATCACCGGAGTCAACGGGCCGCTGCGCCCCGGGCAGACCGTCGGGCTCAGCAGCTCGGGCATCCCCGCCGGCAGCACGGTCGATGCTGAACTGCACTCCACCCCGCGGCACCTCGGCACCACGACGGTGAAGCCCGACGGCACCTTCACCTTCACCGTGAGGATCCCCCTCGACACCGAGCCGGGCGAGCACCGCATCGTCGTCACCCTGACCGCTCCGGGCGAGGAGCCCTCGGTTGTCGAGAGCCCCGTCGCGATCGAGCTCGAGCCTGAGGCCGAGAGCCGCGCAGGCGAAACCGTCGAGAAAGACGACCCGCGTCTCGCGGGGCTCTTCGGCGAGCCGGTGAACCGGGATGACCCGGCTGCGCCGACCGCGCTCACCGGATCTCTCCCCACGCTCCTCGACGTGCTCACGAGCCCCGCAGCGCTCGGTGTCGCAGCCGGCCTCGCCCTTATGATCCTGCTGCTCGTGGCCATCCCCGCCGAGGTGCTCAACTCCACCATCGAGTCGAACACGAGCCGGTTCGGGCGCTTCTTCGCCCGCATCGAGTCGTGGATCAATCGCGGCACCGAATGGCTGATGACCACGACCCGGACGCCCGCGATCGCCGCGGCCTTGCTCATCCTGCTGACCAGCATCATCTTCGGCTTCGTCGACCCCAATTTCGGCTTCGACATCGCCTCGGCTCGCCTCGTGCTCTCGCTCGGCATCGCCCTGTTCATCGTGACCTATGTCGCCTCCCGCCTGACCGGCGTCATCGTCGGTCGCGCCTGGTCGCTCGAGCACAGCATCGGCCTGCAACCGGCCGCACTGCTGTTTGCCGTGCTCGGTGTCGTGGTCGCCCGGCTGTTGGACTTCTCCCCCGGGTTCCTGATCGGGCTTGTCATCGGCCTTGAGCTCTCGCACCGGGCGGATGAGCTGCAGCGGGTTCGCGCGCTTGTCATCGAGTTCGGCCTGATCGTCGGATTCGGGATCCTGGCCTGGCTGGGTTACTCGCTCGCCGTCGCCCTGCAAGTGGGTTCCGAACCGGACTTCTGGAGCGCCCTGCTCCAGGACACCCTCGTTGCCGTCACCTCAGAGGGCCTGACGGCGGTGGTGATCGCCATGGTGCCGCTCGGGTTCCTCGACGGCAAGAAGATCTTCGACCGTTCGAAGCGGCTCTGGGTGGCCATGTTCCTGGTGTCGGCCACCGCCTTCTCACTGCTCGTGCTGCCCTCGGCGCTGGCGGGCCAGGAGGTGGGCGACATCGTCGTGTGGATCTCGGTGCTCGTCGCGTTCGCCGCCCTGAGTTTCGGAGTCACGCTGTGGCTACGCATCACGGGCAAGCGCAACGAAGCGTCACAGGAACCGTCGAAGGCGCACGACTCGGTAGCCTGATCGCATGGCAGATCGTGAGTACGGCTTTCGCACCAGGGCTATCCACGCGGGCAACATCCCCGACGCGGTGACAGGAGCCCGGGCGCTGCCGATCTACCAGACCAGTGCCTTCGTCTTCGATGACACAGCGGATGCGGCGGCACGCTTCGCCCTGCAGAAATACGGCAACATCTACTCCCGCCTGGCCAACCCCACCGTCGCAAGCTTCGAGGAGCGCGTGGCCTCCCTCGAGGGCGGGCTCGGCGCCGTCGCCACGTCCAGCGGCCTGGGCGCCCAGTTCATCACGTTCGCCTCCCTCGCGGGCGCCGGCGACCACGTCGTCGCCTCCGCCAACCTGTACGGCGGCTCGATCACCCAGCTGGATGTCACGTTGCGGCGTTTCGGGGTAGACACCACGTTCATCCGCTCCTCCGACCCCGCGGAGTATGCCGCAGCGATCACCGACAAGACGAAGTTCATCTTCGCGGAAACTATCGCCAACCCCTCGGGTGATATCGCCGACATCGAGGGGCTCGCCGACGTCGCGCACGCCCACCACCTGCCACTCATCATCGACTCGACCGTGGCGACCCCTTACCTCAGCCGGCCGATCGAGTGGGGCGCCGACGTCGTCACGCACTCGGCAACCAAGTTCCTCGGCGGTGCCGGCACCACCCTCGGCGGCGTCGTCGTCGAGTCGGGCCGGTTCCACTGGGCGAACGAGCACTTCCCGCTGTTCGACCAGCCGGTGCCGTCGTACGGCGGACTGAACTGGCACGGCAACTTCGGCGAGTACGCCTTCCTCACCCGCCTGCGAGCCGAACAGCTGCGCGACATCGGCCCCGCGCTCTCCCCGCACTCCGCGTGGCTGCTCGCGACGGGCGTCGAAACCCTGCCGTTCCGGATGCAGGCGCACGTCGATAACGCGCGGATCGTGGCGGAGTGGCTCGACGCCGACCCCCGCATCGAGACCGTCTTCTGGGCCGGACTGCCCGGTCACCAGCACTTCGAGCGGGCGCAGAAGTACCTGCCGAAAGGCCCCGGCTCAGTGTTCAGTTTCGTGGTCAAGGGTGGCCGTGAGGTTGGCCAGAAGTTCATCGAGTCGGTGAACCTCGCCAGCCACCTGGCCAACATCGGCGACGCGAAGACCCTGGTCATCCACCCCGCGTCAACCACCCATGCCCAGCTCACCGAGCAGCAACTGCTCGACGCGGGCGTGCTGCCGGGTGTCGTGCGCATCAGCGTGGGAATTGAAGACCCCGAAGACATTGTTGATGACCTTGACCAGGCTTTGGCTGAAGCAGTGAAAGGTTCATGATGACTGACACCGTCACCACCCAGCTCGCGAATGGCCTCACCTGCGACATCCCGGCCAGCTCGCCGCTGGCGAAGCTGCTGAAGTCGCAGCGCACCTGGGTCGGCCCCGACGCTAAGCAGCGCCTGGCGATCCTCCGCAAGGCGAAGTCGATCGCGATCGTCGGCGCCTCCCCCAACGCGACCCGCTCGAGCTACTTCGTCGCCACCTACCTGCTGCAGTCCAGCGACTACCGCGTGTACTTCGTCAACCCGATGGTCGACGAGATCCTGGGCCAGAAGTCATACAAGTCCCTCGCCGACCTGCCCGAGGTCCCCGACATCGTCGACGTGTTCCGCAAGGCCAGCGACATTCCCTCAGTCATCGATGAGGTGCTCGCCGTGGGTGCGAAGACCGTGTGGGTGCAGCTGGGGATCTGGAACCAGGATGCCGCTATCTACGGTGAATCGAAGGGGCTCACGGTCGTCATGGACCGCTGCCTGAAGGTGGAGCACGCCCGCTTCCACGGTGGCCTGCACCTGCTGGGCTTCGACACCGGGGTCATCACGTCGCGGAAGACCGTCCGCTAGGTTCCCGCCTCAGAGCACCTGTTCCATCTCGGCGACCGTGGTCACCGGGAGCCGGCAGACGAAGTCCTCACAGAGGTACGCCGTCGCCGCTCCCGGTGCCGTCACCCGCCCCTCGAACAGTTCGAATCCCGCGGCGGCGAATGCCTCCGCCTGGGCGCTGGTCACGACGACCACCACGCCGACACGCTGGGCCCTCGCGACAGCGGCGATCCCGGACTCCCCATCGTCGACGACCACCAGCTGGCGGGATATCCGGGCCAGGCGCGACATCACGGTGAGCGCCGCCCCGAGCGAGATCGGCTGGCGGGCCGCAGCCTCGGAGACCCCAGCGAGGGCTTCGCTCGCCGCCGTGCGGTAGGACTCGTCGGCCGTCAACTCAAACAGCCGGAGGGCGGCCGCCGCGACGGCACTCAGCCCCGACGGCAGGGCGCCGTCGCTCGGGTCGGGCTGGGCGACCACGCCCTGCCCCGCGAGCACGGGGTCGGCGCCGCCGGGAACGCCGAACGAGGTTCCCTCCCCCGCGGCAAGGCAGTCGTCGATGAGGCCACGCGCGGCCACCGCGTAGTGCGGCTCCCCCGTCGCCAGTGCGAGTTCGAGGAGGCCGGAGGCGAGCATCCCGAAGTCTTCGAGCGTTGCGCGGGCCGATGAGATCGCGCCGCCAATCGACGTTCGGATGAGCCGGTCGGTGCGGTGCTGCTCGAGCAGGAAGTCGGCGGCGCGGCGTGCCATCGCAATCCACTCGGGATGATCGAGCAGGCGGCCGGCGAGGGCGAGGGCTTCAATGGCAAGCCCGTTCCAGCCGGTGAGCACCTTCTCGTCGATGGGCGGCGCCTCGACGCGGGCGCGGCTCGAGGCATCGAGCGAGTAGTAGAAGCCCTCGACCCGTTTGCCGTCGACGGTGCTCTCGCTGTCCTGCGCCGACGCGAAACCACCCGCGGGCAACTGCATGGTGCCGAGCCAGTTCGCGATGCCCTCGGCGATCTCGGCACGACCGGCAATCGCGTAGCAGGCGAGCAACTGGGCGTTGTCGTAGAGCATGCGCTCGTAGTGCGGTTCGGTCCAGTCACGCTGGGTGGCATACCGGAAGAAGCCGCCGTCGACCGGGTCTCGCAGCGCGGAGGACGCCATGGCGTCGAGGGTTCGGGTCGCAAGCTCCGGCTCCCGGTCGAGCAGGAAGCGCAGCACGGGTGACACCGGGAACTTGGGTGCCGTGCCGAAGCCGCCGAACTCCGCGTCTTCGCCCGCGGCAAGGGCCGCGACGATCGGTTCGAAATCGGTGGACAGGATGCCCGGGGTCGCCCGCACCTCGGAGAGCGCGGCAACGATCGCCTCCCCGGTGCGTTCCACCTCGCCCCGGCGTGCACGCCACGCCTCGAGCACCGCCTCGAGCACCTGCCGGAAAGCAGGATGACCCTGGATCGGCACCGGCGGGAAGTAGGTGCCCGCGAAGAAGGCCCTGCCCCGCGGGGTGACGAAGACGTTGAGCGGCCAGCCCAGGTTTGCCGTGAACGCGGCCGCGGCGGCCATGTAGGTGGAGTCGACCTCGGCATGCTCCTCGCGGTCGACCTTAATCGAGACGAAGTTCGCGTTCATGAACTCGGCGACGCCCTCGTCGCTGAAATTCTCCCGGGCCATGACATGGCACCAGTGGCAGGTGGAGTATCCGATGGACACCAGCACCGGGACATCCCGGGCCGCCGCCTCCGCGAACGCCTCCGGGCCCCACTCCCACCAGTCAACCGGGTTGCCCGCGTGCGAGCGCAGGTACGGGCTTGCAGCACTCGCCAAGCGGTTGGGCATAGTCTCAGACTATGTCGATGACGACCCTCACCTACATCGGCGGCCCGACCGCCGTGCTCGATTACGCGGGCCTTCGGTTCATCACCGACCCGACCTTTGATGCGCCCCAGTCGTATCCCGAGCCGGGGTCAACCGAGCTCGTGAAGACCGTTGGTCCGGCCATCGCGCGGGGCGACCTTCCCCCCATCGACGTCGTGCTGCTGAGCCACCACGGCCACAAGGACAACCTCGACTACGAGGGCCTCGAACTGATCGCCACGGGCATCCCGACCCTCAGCACCCGCAAGGCCGCCGACGACCTGTTCGGGGGCTCGGTAATCGGGCTCGACTCCTGGGAGACGTGGGAGATCGGTACCGTCACCGTTACCGCGATGCCCGCGCTGCACGGCCCGCCCGGCAGCGAACGACTCGTCGGCGAAGTGACCGGCTTCATGCTTGAGGCACCAGGTGCGCCCACCATTTACATCAGTGGGGACAATGCCTCGCTGCCGCTCGTCGAACAGATCGCCGGGCGCTTCCCGATCGTCGACGTCGCGGTGCTGTTTGCGGGCGCGGCCCGGGTGCCGCGCATTACCGGCGCCCTGACCCTTACCTCAGGCGACGCGCTGCGCGCCGCCATCATGCTCGGGGCGCGTCAGGTGGTCGGGCTGCACACCGAAGACTGGGAGCACTTCTCCGAAACCCGCGGGCAACTGGAGGAAGCCTTCGCCGACACGGGGTTGCTCGTGGCAACCCCGCGCGGCGAAACCGTACAGCTCTAGAACGTTGCGGTCTCGGGGTCTGCGCCGACACGCAGCCCCTGGTCGAGTCCGTTGATCGCGGCCATCTCCGCCTCGCTCAGTTCGAAGCCGAAGACGTCGAGGTTCTCGGCCATGCGCTCGCGGCGGTTCGACTTGGGGAACACGATGTTGCCCGTCTGGAGGTGCCAGCGGATGACCGCCTGCGCCGGGGTGACGCCGTGCGCTGCCGCGGCATCGGCCACCGCGGGCATCCCGAACAGGTCGTATTTGCCCTGGCCGAGCGGCCCCCACGCCTCAATGTGGACGCCGTGCTCCCGCGAGAATGCCGACAGTTCACGCTGCGCGAAGCCCGGGTGCAGCTCGATCTGGTTGACGGCGGGCACCGTCGAGCTGCCCGCGATGACCTTCTCCAGGTGCGGCGCGTGGAAGTTGGAGACGCCGATCGAGACCGTCTTGCCGTCGTCGCGGATCTGCTCCATCGCGAGCCAGGTCTCGAGATACTTGTCGAGGTCGGGGCGGGGCCAGTGGATCAGGTACAGGTTGACCTGCTCGAGGCCCAGTTTCTCGAGGCTCAGGTCGATTGCGTCGAACGCACTCTGGGTCCCTTGGTCGCTGTTCCACAGCTTCGTGGTGATGTACAGCTCTTCGCGCGGGATGCCGGATGCCGCGATCGCCTTGCCGACGCCGACCTCGTTGCCGTAGACGGCCGCCGTGTCGATGTGCCGGTAGCCGACCTCCAGCGCGTCGCTGACGATGCGCTCGGTCTCGTCGGGGTCGACCTTGAACACGCCGAAGCCGAGCTGGGGAATCGTCGTGCCGTCGTTGAGGGTGATGGTGGGAACAGTCATGCTTCCACCCTAGGCCGGGCGCACCGGCACGTGACGCTCGTCGGCGCCCACGTACTCGCTGAGCGGACGGATGAGCGAGTTGGCCTCGAGTTGCTCCATGACGTGCGCCGTCCAGCCGACCACGCGGGCGGCGACGAAGAGCGGCGTAAACAACTCGGTATCGAACCCGATCAGGTGGTAGGCGGGCCCGCTCGGGTAGTCGAGGTTGGGCAGGATGCCCTTGCGCTCGGTCATCGCGGATTCCAACGCCTCGTACAGCTCCCCCAGGTCGGGGCGGTCGTATTCCACGATGAGCGTGTCGAGCGCGGCCTTCATGGTCGGCACCCTTGAGTCGCCGTGCTTGTACACGCGGTGGCCGAAGCCCATGATCTTGCTCTTTCGGGCGAGCGCGGCGTCGAGCCAGGCTTCGACTTTATCGGCAGTCTTGATCTCCTCGAAGACGTGCATGACCGCCTCGTTCGCACCGCCGTGCAGGGCACCCTTGAGCGCGCCGATCGCACCGACCACCGCCGAGTAGAGATCGGCGAGAGTAGAGGTGATCACGCGCGCGGTGAAGGTGGAGGCGTTGAAGGAGTGCTCCGCATACATGATCATCGACACGTCGAAGGCGTCGACCACGACCTTCGACGGCACCTCGCCGAAGGTCATGAACAGGAAGTTGGCCGAGTACCCGAGGTCGTCGCGGGGCTCGATGAGATGCTGGCCGCGGCGGCGGCGCTGGTCGTAGGCCACGATCGACGGAAGCTGGGCGAACAGGGCCATGGCCTTGCCGAGGTTCGACGCGGGGCTCGCGTCCGCGACATCCGGGTCGCTTGCCCCGATCACGCTCACGGCGGTGCGCACGACGTCCATGGGATGCGCGGTCAGCGGCAACTCGTCGATGACACGCTTGACGGTCGCGTCGAGGGCACGCAACGAGCGCTCGCGAGTCTCGAACTCGGCGAGCTGTTCGGCGCTCGGCAGCTCGCCATTCCACAGCAGGTAGGCGACCTCCTCGAAGGTGCAGCTCGCGGCAAGCTCCTGCACCGGGTAGCCGCGGTAGAGCAGCGAATTGCTGTCGGGGTTGACCTTCGAGACCGCGGTGGTGTCAACGACGACACCCGCGAGGCCCTTCTTGATGTCAGTCATGTGAGCTCCTTGGTTGTCGGTGATCGAGCGAAGTCGAGATCCGGTCTCGACTTCGCTCGACCACCGGGCTACTACAGGGTGAAGTTGAAGACGGACGTGTCGAAGGTGTTGTACGACTCGTAGTCCAACAGTTCATACAGTCTCGCGCGGGTTTGCATTCCCGTGACCTCTGATTGCAGCGAGCCTTCCCGCTGGATGGTGTCGAGTCCACGCTCGGCGGCCCCCATCGCGATGCGCAACAGGCTCACGGGGAAGATCACGATGTTCACGCCGACATCAGCCAGTTGTTGCGTCGTGAACAGCTCGCTCTTGCCGAACTCGGTCATGTTGGCGAGGATCGGCACCTCGACGGCCGCGCGCACCGCCTCGAACTCGGCGAGGTCCCTCATCGCCTCCGGGAAGATCGCGTCGGCGCCCGCGTCGACGAGGGCCTTTGCGCGGTCGATCGAGGC
The DNA here is from genome assembly GCA_044340535.1 of Rhodoglobus sp. Classification (GTDB taxonomy): domain Bacteria; phylum Actinomycetota; class Actinomycetes; order Actinomycetales; family Microbacteriaceae; genus Rhodoglobus. Next base: position 22,354 of record JBIITJ010000022.1, on the reverse strand, counting down.
GGGCAGCCCGTCGATGGCGCGAATATCCGTGCGCGCCATGATGAGCAGGTTCGGGTCGCGACGGGCGTCGGCGGCGGCCCGGATGCGCTTGGTCGCCGTCTCCGCGTCGACCACCGCCTTGCCGTCGAGATGGCCGCACCGTTTCGGGTTGACCTGGTCTTCGATGTGCAGGCCAGCGACCCCCGCGTCCTCGAGTGACTGCACGGTGCGGGCGACGTTCATCGGTTCACCGAAACCCGTGTCTGCATCGACGAGGGTGGGGAGGTCGGTCATCCGGCTGATCTGCTGCGCGCGGCCGGCGACCTCTGTCAGGGTGGTCAGGCCGATGTCGGGGAGGCCCAAGTCGGCGGCGATCACGGCGCCGGAGATGTACACGCCCTCGAAAGCCTTGTCCTGGATGAGCCGGGCGCTCAGCGGGTTGAACGCTCCGGGGAAGCGCAGCAGCTCGCCCGTCGCGAGAGCGGCTCGCAGGTTTGCGCGCTTCTCCGCGGGGGTGACGGTGGTGTACAGCATCAGAAGATTCCCTTCGGGGTGACGGCCGGGAAGTGCCCATTCAGGGTGAGCCCGGACAGGTCGGTGAGGTTCGGGAGATCCTGCGCGGTGTCGAGGAAACGCTCGATCTCGCCCGCGGCCAACACGCCGTCAGCGAGCATCCGGAACTTGGATATGTACTGCTCGCGCGCGAACGGCCGCGCGCCGAGCGGGTGGGCGTCGGCGACGGCGATCTCGTCGACGATCGTCGAGCCGTCGGTGAGGGTGATCGCCACGCTGCCGCCGAACGCCTTCTCCTGCGGGTCGTTGGAGTGGTACCGGCGGGTCCACTCCGGGTCCTCCTCGGTGACGACACGCTGCCACAGCGCGACGGTGTCGGGGCGCCCCGCGCGCTCCGGGGCGTACGACTTCTCGTGGTCCCAGGCTCCGTCCTGCAGCGCGACGGTGAAGATGTACGGGATGGAGTGGTCGAGGGTTTCCCGACTGGCCGTGGCGTCGTACTTCTGTGGGTCGTTCGCGCCCGAGCCGATCACGAAGTGCGTGTGGTGGGAGGTGCGGATGATGACGCGGTCGATCCGGTCGGCGGTGAGCTCCGGGTACTCGCGGTGCAGCTTGCGCGCGAGGTCGATCCAGGCCTGCGCCTGGTACTCGGCCGAGTGCTCCTTGGTGTACGTGTCGAGGATCGCGAGCCGCGGTTCCCCGTGCTCCGGGAGCGGCACCTCGTACGCGGCATCCGGCCCGTCGAGCAACCAGGCGATCACGCCATCCTCGCCCTCGTAGATTGGGGTGGGGCTGGTCTGGCCGCGCATAGCACGGTCGACGGCTTCGACCGCCATTTTGCCCGCGAAGGCCGGGGCGTGCGCTTTCCAGGTGGAGATCTCGCCCTTGCGCGACTGGCGGGTGGCGGTGGTCGTGTGCAGGGCCTGGCCGATGGCCTGGAAGATCGTCCCGATCGGCAGCCCGAGCAGCGTGCCGATGCCCGCGGCGGCGCTCGGCCCGAGGTGGGCCACGTGGTCGATCTTGTGCTTGTGCAGGCTGATCGCTTTCACGAGGTCGACCTGGATCTCGTAACCCGTGACGATGCCGCGAACGAGGTCGACCCCCGACGAGCCCAGGTGCTGGGCGACGGCGAGGATGGGAGGGATGTTGTCACCGGGGTGCGAATACTCGGCGGCGAGGAAGGTGTCGTGGTAGTCGAGCTCGCGCACCGCGACCCCGTTAGCCCAGGCCGCCCACTCCGGGCTGGTCAGCTGCGCGCTCCCGAAGACCGTGCTCCCGACGCCGTTGCGAGACACCAGGTGTGCTTCCGCCTGGGCGCGGGCGGCAACCACGGGGGCCCGTGTCAGTGAGGCGGCGGCGACCGATGCGTTGTCGATGACGCGGTTGATCACCATGTCGGCGACCTCGGCGGTGGGATCGATGCGCTCGGCGGCGACCTCCGCAATCTTCCAGGCGAGCTGGTCTTCGCGGGCCAGGTTCTCGTCGCTCTTGTATACGCGAACGGGGTGCAGTCTCATGCTGCCAACTTACCGGCGGACAGTTCCCGACTTCTCGGCGAGGTCGGCGAGCGCGGCCGGTTTCGCTAGCACCCACGCGACCACCATGACCACGATCGACACGGCGAAGAAAATGAAGCCCAGCCAGCTGTCGTCGTCGCGGCCGGCATACATGTGGTTGAGGTTGCGCTGCGCGCCCGTCGTCAGCACCAGCGTCACGTGGATGACGACGAAAGCAAGGAAGTAGATCATGACCGGGAAGTGGATGGCCCGGGCCAGGCGCAGCGGGAAGACCCGTTCGATCGAGCGGAAGCGGGCGGCGAAGCCCGGCGACATCCGGATGCCCGTGATGAGGGCCAACGGCGAGGCGATGAAGATCGTGGCGAAGTAGCTCAACTGCTGGAGCGCGTTGTAGTTGACCCAGCCGTTCTCGAGCGGCCACACCAGGGAGGCGTACTGCAGCCCCGCCGAGATGGCGTTCGGGATGACATCCCAGTTGGTCGGCACCACGCGCATCCACTGCTCGGTCGCAAACAGCAACACGACGTAGACGACACCGTTGAGCACCCAGAGCACGTCGACGACGAGGTGGAACCACAGCGGGATGCCGATGCGCACGGGTGGGTTCTTGGTGCGGATGAGGCCGTCGTTGCGGCGGGTCCAGAAAGCGGCCGGGCGCTTCTTGCCGCGCATCTCCCAACCGGTGCGCACGATGAACACGAGGAAGAACGCGTTGAGGAAGTGCTGCCAGTTCAGCCACAGCGGGAAGCCGACGGGCGCCCCCTCGGGCAGCTCGGACCGGCCCGGGTAGGTCGCCAGGAAGTCCTGCGCGAAGGGCGTCTCTCGCAAGAGCTTCGCCGCCACGACGAGCAGCACTGCGAACACGAGCGCGGCAGGCACCAGCCAGGCCAGCCGGCGCCACCGCCGGGTGGGAACGCTCGCCACAGCCTTCGGGATCTGCATGGTGGGGGCCTCTCAGTTCTGGTGCGACTACAGAGTAGTCCGCAACGCGGGGCCGCCGTGACGACGTGCCGGTCAGCGGTAGCGACGCCCCTCGTCGCGCCGAACCAGGAGTAGTACGAGCGCCAATAGCAGCACCGTCCAGCCAATGAGGCCGAGCCAGGTCAACGGCGTGAGGTCACCGCCCTGCACCGCCCAGATCACGAAGTCGCGGGCCTGCCGGGAGGGCAGGAACTGCGAGATCCCGTCGAGCCACGCGGGAAACAGTTGTGGCGGCAGGAACAGCCCACCACCAAACCCGAGAGCGAAGAACACCACCTGGATGACCGCGATCGCGGCTTTCGTCGGCAAGGCATAGCCGATAGCCATGCCCAACAGCATGAACGGCAACCCCGATACCGCAACGGCGCCGAGGCCGACCAGCACCTGCGGCGGCGTCGCCACGGCCTCGGTCAGCAGAGCACCGATGATGACGATCGGCACGAGCGCTACAACGGCCAGCAGCCCCGTCGAGAAGATGTGCGCGAGTACGCGGGCGATGCCGGGAGCAGGGAGGGTCCGCAGGTACGGCTCCCACGGTTTCTCGCGGTTCTCGGCAATGCCGAGCCCGAAGCTGAAAAGGCTGCCGATCATGACCGAGAAGACGCTCATCGAGATGATCGCCTGGGTCGCATAGACGGGGTCGCCAGCCACCGCCTGCTGGGGCACCACGAAGAACAGCAGCGCGAGAGCGGGGAAGACGAGCGTCCCGATCACCGCGATCGGGATGCGCGCGGTCTCGATCAGCGAGTACTTCGCGTGTACGAGGGTGAGGGAGAGCACCGACATCAGCGGCCTCCTTCCGGGTCGGTGGATGCGGTGAGGGAAAGGAACGCCTCCTCGAGGGTCGCCCCGCGCACCGTCAGGTCGCGGAAGTCGATTCCGGATCGCACCAGGTCGATGAGGAACGCGTCCGAGTCCTTGACGAAGTAGGAGTCGCCGTCGCGCCGGTCGACGCCCACGAGAGCCTCCACGCGCTCGGGCCGCGACGTTTGCAACCGCACCAGGCGCACCCCCACGCGATTGAGGATGCCCGGGAGCGTGTCATCCGCGACCACGCGCCCGTGGGCCATCACCACGACCCGCTCCGCAAGCGCCTCGATCTCCTCGAGGTAGTGGCTGGTGACCACGACCGTGGCACCCCGGGCGTGCTGCTCGCGCAGCACCGACCAGAGCGAGTGCCGGGCATCCACGTCGAGACCCGTGGTCGGTTCATCCAGCAGCACCAGCCTCGGATTGCCGACGAAAGCGAGCGCGACACTCAACCGCCGTTTCTGCCCGCCGGAGAGCGAGCCGACCTGGCGCCGGAGGAACTCGGCGATGCCGAACTCGGCGGCGAGTTCTGCCGTCGGCCGACGGTGGGCGAAGTGTGCGCCCACGAAATCCATCACCTCACCCACCCGGAGCGCCTCCGGGAGCGCCGTCTCCTGCGGGGTACTGCCCAGGCGGCGTCGGGACGCGGCGTCGGCCGGGTTCCCGCCGAAGATCTGCACGGTTCCCCGCGTCGGGCGACGCCGGCCCTGCATCATCGAGATCACTGTCGTTTTACCCGCCCCGTTGGGGCCGAGCAGGCCGAGCATCTCCCCCTCGCGGATCTCGAGGCTGACGTCGTCGACGGCGGTCACGCTCCCAAAGGATCGGGAGACGTGGTCGAGGGTCGCAAGACTGGTCATGACTGTTCTCCCAGGAGGGCGCGAAGGGCATCGGTGTAGTCCTCGAAGGCGCGGCGGCCGAGTTTGGACAGTTCGAGGTAGGTGACGGGCGTGCGGCCCTGGTGGGTCTTGGTGACAACCACGTACTGCGCCTCCTCCAGTTTGCGCAGGTGGGTGGACAGGTTGCCCGCGGTCATGTCGAGCAGCTCAAGCAAACGAGGAAACGTGATGCTCTCGCCGGGGTCGAGGGTCGCGAGCGCCGACACGATGCGCAGGCGGGCCTGGGCGTGGATGACCGGATCGAGTTCGTCCATCAGGCGGACTTCCCCCCGCGCGCGTAGAGGGCCAGCGAGATCGCCCCGCCAAAGAACAGTGCTCCTCCCGCGACCGCGAAGAAGAGGTAGTGGTTCGGGTAGCCGAAGAAGGGGGCGATCAGCGAGACGACGAGGATGCCCCCGCCGAGGACGATCGACGGGACCGCGTGCCAGATGGCCCCGGCCATGAGGTACATGATCGCGATGACAATGCCGAAAGCGCTCGGGAAGAAGATCGCCTGCAACTCGCGACCCATGCCGTTCGCGGCCAGGCCCACCGCGAAGATATACATCGAGAAGAATGCGGCGCTCGCGGTGACGCCGTAGACAGTCCCGGTGAAGGCGGCGGCGGGGCTGGACCGGATCCCCCGTTGCGCTCGGGTTCCGATGACGGCGGAGGCCACGACCGCGGCGACCTGCACGGCGATGAACACGACGACGCTCGCCACGAGCGGGACGGCGAACACCGGCCTCGCGCCGTCGATAAGCCAGAGCATCCCGAAGCCGACGAACCACGCGATGCCCCACGCGAACAGGATCCACGGGATCCGCCGAGCCATGCGCCTTGAGACACCGCTCTGCTGGTCTTTGACCAGCGCAAGCATCGCGGCGGGATCGAGGGCGTCGTCAAGAGCGGTCTCATCATCAGGTTTGCGTTGCATACGTACTTTGTAACACAAAGTTGTTTGTTGCGTCTACGGCAACTGGGTGCGCAACGGCTTACGATAAAAGGCTCATGTCAGATCCTGAGGCTCCGGCCCTCGCCATCGTCCCTGTGCTCGTCACATACCCCGAGGGGCTGCCCGTCAGCCAGCGTCGGGATGACATCAGCGACGCCATCCGCGACAACCAGGTGGTCATCGTCGCCGGTGCGACCGGCTCGGGTAAGACCACGCAGCTGCCCAAGATGCTGCTCGAACTCGGCTACACCTCCATCGGCCACACCCAGCCGCGACGGATCGCGGCCCGCACCATCGCCGAACGCATCTCCGAGGAGCTGGGCACCGAGCTCGGCGGCCTCGTCGGCTACCAAGTGCGCTTCACCGACAAGGTCGGGGCCGACACCCGGATCAAACTCATGACCGACGGGATCCTGCTCAACCAGATCCACCGCGATCGCGACCTGAAGCAGTACGACGCGATCATCATCGACGAGGCCCATGAGCGCAGCCTCACCGTGGACTTCCTGCTCGGCTACCTCAAGCAGCTACTCCCCCGCCGCCCCGATCTCAAGGTCGTCATCACCTCGGCCACGATCGACCCCGAGAGCTTCTCCAGGCACTTCGCCGACCGCAAGGGCGTCGGCGCTCCGATCATCGAGGTCTCGGGCCGCACGTACCCGGTCGAGATCCGCTACCGACCTCTCGTGGCCGAGGTGAGCGACGACGACGAGCCGACAGACGACCGCGACTACCTGCAGGGCATCAACGACGCCCTCGACGAGCTTGGCCGGGAGGGCGACGGCGATGTGCTCGTGTTCCTCTCCGGCGAGAACGAGATCCGGGATGCCGAGGACGCGATCCGCGGGCGCAACCTCCCCGGCACCGAGGTGCTCCCGCTTTACGGCCGACTGAGCGCGGCTGACCAGCACCGCGTCTTCGAGAACCGGCGCACCCCGGGCATCCGTCGCCGCATCGTGCTGGCGACGAACGTCGCCGAGACGAGCCTCACGGTGCCGGGCATTCGTTATGTCATCGACGCGGGTACGGCACGCATCAGCAGGTACAGCGTGCGCTCGAAGATCCAGCGGCTGCCGATCGAGGCCATCAGCCAGGCCAGCGCCAACCAGCGCTCGGGCCGCTCGGGGCGCACGAGCGACGGCATCGCGATCCGGCTCTACAGCCAGGACGACTTCGAGAAGCGGCCCGAGTTCACCGAGCCCGAGATCCTGCGGACCAACCTGGCGGCGGTCATCCTGCAGATGATCTCGCTGGGGCTCGGCGATATCGCGGCGTTCCCGTTCCTTCAACCACCGGACTCGCGCGGCATCAAGGACGGTCTCGACCTCCTGCGCGAACTGAATGCCGTCACGAAGGAGAACAGCATCACGCGCATCGGCAAGCAGCTCTCACAGCTGCCGATCGACCCGCGACTTGCCCGGATGGTCGTCGAGTCCAAGCAGCACGGCACCACCCGCGAGGTGATAGCCATCGTCGCGGCGCTCAGCATCCAAGACCCACGGGAGCGGCCTCTCGAACGGCGCGCCCAGGCCGACCAGCAGCACGCCCGGTTCACGGACCCGACGAGCGACTTCCTGACCCTGCTCAACCTGTGGAACTACCTCGAGGAGAAGCAGAAGGAGCTCTCGGGCAGCGCCTTCCGTCGCCTCGTGAAGGCCGAGTACCTCAACTACCTGCGGGTGCGCGAGTGGCAGGACGTGTACCGGCAGCTGAGCCGGATGGCCAAACCCTTGGGCCTCGTCATCGGCAGCCCGCACAGCAATCCCGACGGCATCCATCGCTCGCTACTGGCCGGGCTGCTCAGCCACATCGGGCTGCGCGACCAGGCCAAGAAGGACTACGTGGGCGCGCGTCAGTCGCGCTTCGTGATCTTCCCCGGCTCTGCGCTGGCTAAGAAACAGCCCGCCGCGGTGATGAGCGCCGAGCTGGTGGAGACCAGCCGGCTGTTCGCGCGCACCAACGGCACCATCGACCCCGCATGGGCCGAACCGATCGCGGGCGACCTCGCCAAGCGCACCTACTCGGAGCCGCATTGGTCGAAGAGCCAGGGCTCGGTGAGCGCCTATGAGCGGGTGACGCTGTACGGCGTTCCCATCATCCTGAAGCGCCGCGTGCAGTTCTCCCGCATCGACCCCGTCTACGCGCGCGAACTCTTCATTAGGCACGCGCTCGTGGAAGGCGAATGGGACTCGAAGCAGGAGTTCGACCGGCGCAACCGGCAGCTGCGGAGGGAACTGGCCGAGCTTGAGGAACGCACCCGGCGCCGTGACATCCTCTATGACGACGAAGCGATCTTCGAGTTCTACCACCGGCGCATCCCAGAGGGAATCGCGAGCACCCGTGACTTCGAGGGCTGGTGGAAGAAGGCGCGCGTCGAGACCCCCGACCTGCTGACAATGACGGCGGAGAACCTGGTCGATGAGGATGCCGCACCCGAGCTCGACGAGGAGGCGTTCCCGAGCACCTGGGCGCAGGGCGACCAGACCCTCGCGCTCAGCTACCGCTTCGAACCGGGGGCCGACGATGACGGGGTGACCGTCTCGGTGCCCCTCCCCCTCCTCGCCGGGCTGCGGGCCGAGGGCTTCGACTGGCAGGTCCCTGGCCTGCGCGAAGAGCTCGTCACCGCCCTCATCAAGTCGTTGCCCAAGCACATCCGCCGCACTGTGGTCCCCGCGGCCGACTGGGCGCGCAAGCTGCTGGCCGCGGCACCCACGCTGTCGTCTGGCTCCCTCGTCGAGTTCCTCGCCCGCGAGATCACCGCCCAGACCTACACCGCCGTCTCACCCTCCGACTTCGACCTCGATCGCGTTCCCGCGCACCTGCGCGTGACCTTCGCGGTGATGGATGACCGGGGCAAGCGCCTCGCGAGCGGGAAGGTACTGAGCGCCCTGCAGGCGAGCCTCAAGCCCGCCGCCCGCGCGAGTGTCGCCAAAGCCGTCGAGCAGCAGCCCAGCGTGGAGCGGGTGGAACGCACCGGCATCACCAGCTGGGACATGGACAGCATCGACCGCACTCGCGACGTCCGGCACGGCGCCAACACCATCCGTGCATACCCCGCCCTCGTCGACGAAGGCAAGAGCGTTGCCCTGCGCCTGATGAGCACCGTGGATGACCAGGCCGAAGCGCACCGCGCGGGCGTTCGCAGGCTCCTGCTGCTGGCCATCCCGTCCCCCCTCAGTTACGTGCAGGAGCACCTGACCACCCAGGAGAAGCTGGTGCTCGCCCAGAGCCCGTACCGCTCGAACGCCGAGCTCTTCGACGACTGCATGGTCGCCTGCATCGATGCGGTGGTCGGAGACCGCGAGATATTCACCCGCGCCGAGTTCGAGGCGGCGCGCGACGCCGTCTCCGCCACGGTCGTCGACACGCTCTTCCAGGCCGTCGCCCTCGTCTCGCGCATCATCGCGAAGAGCCGCGAGGTCGACAAAGCCATCAAGTCGGCGACCAACCTCGCCCTCATCGCCCCGCTCGGCGACGCACGTTCGCAGCTCGAAGCCCTGGTCTACGCCGACCAGGATGGGCGGGGCTTCGTCTCCGCCACCGGGCTCGAGAAGCTGCGGCGCATTCCCGTCTACCTCGACGGCATCGTGCACCGCATCGGCAGGCTGGTGGAGAACCCCGGCCGAGACCGGGCGTGGATGAGCGAGGTGCAGCTGGCGACCGGCCGGTACGTGGTGGCGGGTGGCACGCTTCCGCTGCAGCGGGGCGCGGATGCCCGCATCATCCGCACCCGCTGGATGCTCGAAGAATTACGCCTAGGCCTCTTCGCACAACACCTGCCCACGGCGGAGCCGGTGAGCCTGCAGCGCATCACCAAGGCGCTCGCGGAGTGACCTCGGGCCGATAGCCTGTACAGCAGTAGTGTACGAATCCAGCAGAGAGGCTTCTCGTGCAGCAGCCCGAACCCCGCACCGTATCCGCCGAGATCGCCCGGTCGTGGCTGCTCGTCGCCGCGACCAGGCCGGAGACCTTCAGTGAAGCCGAGAGCTCCCGCGCCGACCAGATCATCCTCGACATCGAGGATGCCGTCGACCCGCGCCTGAAGTCGAGCGCGCGCGACGACGTGGCACGCTGGCTCAGCTCGGGCGGCAGCGGCTGGGTACGCATCAACGACCGGACGAGTGAGTTCTGGTCTGACGACGTCGACGCCCTCGCCGGGCTCCCTGGTTTGCGCGGCGTCATGCTCGCCAAGGCGGAGGCGGCCGCCCACGTAACCGAGACCTTTGACCGACTCAAGGGCAGCACGCCTGTCATCGCCCTCGTCGAGTCGGCGCTCGGCATCGAGGAGGCGGCCAGCATCGCTCGCGCCCGCGGCGCCTACCGGCTCGCGTTCGGCAGCGGCGACTACCGGCGCGACACCGGCACGAGCGCCGATGACCTCGCCATGGCGTACCCCCGCTCTCGCCTCGTGGTCGCCAGCCGGGTCGGCAACCTGCCCGGCCCCATCGACGGCCCGACCGTCGGCTCCAACCACCCGGTGCTGCGGGAGCAGGGCAGCATGGCGGTGGCGCTGGGGATGACCGGAAAGCTGTGCCTCGACACCGAGCAACTCCCGATCATCAACGAGGTGATCAGTCCCACCCGCTCTGACGTGGCGTGGGCCCGCGACTTCCTCGCCGACTTCGAGGCCAGGGGCCGGGTCATCCGCGACGGCAGCGACCTGCCGCGCCTCGGCAGGGCCGAGAAGATCGACAAGCTCGCCCGCGCCTTCGGGGTGGAACCGGCTTAGTCTGAAAGCATGCCCACCGCCGTCATTGTCGATGCCCTCCGCACCCCGTCCGGCCGAGGCAAGGCGGGCGGCGCACTGGCGCAGTGGCATCCCGTTGACCTGTTCGGCACGGTGCTGCGCGAGTTGGTCGCCCGCAACGACCTCGACCCGGCGCTCATTGACGATGTGATCGGAGGCTGCCTCTCCCAGGTCGGCGAGCAGGCGGTCAACATCACCCGCAACGCGGTGCTCGCGGCGGGGTTCCCCGTCTCGGTGCCGGGCACCACGGTCGACCGGCAGTGCGGTTCCAGCCAGCAGGCGGCAACCTTCGCGGCCCAGGGGGTGATGGCGGGCGCCTACGACATCGTCATCGCCGGCGGAGTCGAGATGATGAGCAAGAACCCCATCAACGTCGCCACCCGCGGTGAAGACAACTGGGGCCCGCTGGTGCACGCCCGATTCCCCGACGGCCTGGTCGGCCAGGGCATCTCGGCTGAGCTGATCGCGGGTCGCTGGAAGCTCAACCGGCACGTGCTCGACGAGTTCGCTGCACGCTCACACCGGCTCGCAGGCGAATCGAGCTTCGAGAGCGAAATTCTTGGCTTCGGCGACTTCACGACGGATGAGACGATCCGCCCCGGCACAACGGCCGAATCCCTCAGGGAGTTGAGCCCGGCGTTCTACGATGAGGCGCTGGCCACCCGATTCCGCGAGATTGACTGGCGCATCACCGCGGGCAACTCGAGCCCATACACCGACGGTTCCTCGGCGGTCCTGATCATGAGCGAGGAGCGCGCCCTCGAACTCGGACTCACCCCGCGCGCGCGGTTCGTCGCCTCCGCCGTCATCGGTTCCGACCCCGTCGAAATGCTCACGGGCGTGATGCCCGCCACCCGCAAGATCCTCGACCGCAGCGGCATGGGGATCGACGACTTCGACACCATCGAGATCAATGAGGCCTTCGCGAGCGTGCCCCTGGCCTGGCAGCACGAGTTCTCCGCCGACCCCGACCTGGTCAACCCCCGCGGCGGCGCCATCGCGCTGGGTCATGCGCTCGGGTCATCCGGAACCCGGCTGCTCACCACCATGCTGAACCAGCTCGAAGCCACCGGTGGTCGCTACGGCCTGCAGGTGATGTGCGAGGGCGCCGGCATGGCCAACGCGACGATCATCGAGCGGCTCTGAGCAGCATCGCCGAGAAGCCCACCCCGCCCAGTCGCGGGTCGCCCTCCCTCGTCCCGTCCGATCTCAAGGAGTTTCTACATCGCACCGGGACCCGGGGGCCGGAACAACGCCGCTGCCTGCCACCGGTCCGGGCGAATCTCCTTGAGATCGGACAGTGGCGAGATCGAACACTGGCGAAACCGGACAGTGGCGAGGGCGGGCAGCGCCCGGCTAGAGGGACTTCTGGTAGCAGATCGCGTCGGGAACGGCCGTGCGCTCGGTCTCTGCCGTCATGGCGTCCAGAGCAGGACAGCCTGAGGATCGAGCCACACGACCGGCTCGACCCTCAGACCTGCTACCTCACTAACTCTTCGAGGAGGTGGTTGCGCTCGCGTTCGACTCGTACGAGGTGTTAGTCGACTCGAAGAAGTTGACCAGTTGCAGGGTGTCGTTGGCAGCAGCCATCCACTTCGCGGGGTTGGAGACGTTGTAGTGCGCCTCGAACCCGAGCTCTTCCAACCGGCGGTCGGCCAGGTACTTCACGTACTGGTTGATGTAGGTGGAGTTCAGCCCGAGGATCCCGTGCGGCAGGAGGTCGCGGTTGTACTCCTCCTCCATCTCGACGGCATCGAGGATCATCTGCTTGATTTCGGTGGCGAACTCTTCCGTCTGCAGGTCAGGGTTCTCCTCCAGCACCGTGAGGATCAGGTTGATGCCGAACTTCAGGTGCAGGCTCTCGTCGCGCACCACCCAGTCCATGAGCGAGCCGAAGTTGCGCAGCAGGTTGCGCTGGCGGAAGCTCAGGGCGACCATGAAGCCCGAGTAGAACCAGACGCCCTCGAGAATGACGTTGTACGCAACGAGGTTGCGCACGAAATCTTTCTTGCCCTCGGTGGTCGTGATGTCGAGAGTCTGCTCCGTCATGCGACGGATGTACTTGACCTCGAACTCCTCCTTGCGGGCCATCGAGGGAATGTCGACGTGGGAGCTGTATGCCGCCTCACGGTCAATGGGGAACGTCTCGAGCACGTACTCGAAGCTCATGCAGTGGTTGGCTTCTTCCCACATCTGCTTGGCGAGGTACAGGCTGCACTCCGCGGCATTGACATAGGGATAGACCCCGAAGGCGAGCGCCTTGTTGACGAGCAGCTCGTTCGGGTTGAAGTAGCTCATCAGGAAGGTGACGGCATGGCGTTCTTCATCCGTCATCTTCTTGAAGTCGGCAATGTCTTCGCCGAGCTGGATCTCGTTCGGGAACCAGGTGTTGGCAACAGCCTGGTCGTAGAGGTCCATCGCCCACTGGTAGCGGATCGGTTTGAGCAGCAGGCCTTCCTGGAGGCCGGTTCCTAGAATGCCCATTTTTCACTGGCAACTTTCGCACTGGAGGTCGTCCATCGGGTCGACCGGAACGTAATACTCTTCAGGGTTCATCAGTTGCCTGCCTTCGGTGCGAGTCCACCGAAGCCGCGGCGAGCCGGGGCAGCGGTGGGGGCGTCGGTCGTTGCGCCGACGGAAACGGTTGCGATGATCTCTTCGGCCTTGTTGACCTTGACCGTCGACTGCTCGGCAGTGTGGCGCGGCTTCATGTGCAGGTAGTACGTCGTCTTCACGCCGCGCTCCCAGGCCGCGAAGTAGATGTCCATCATGTCGCCGAGGTCACGCGTCTCGAGATACATGTTGCGGCTGATCGCCTGGTCGATCCACTTCTGGGCGCGAGCTGCGACTTCCAGGAACGCGTAGGGCGAGAGCTGGAAGCTCGTCTTGTACACGGCCTTGATGTCGTCGGGGATAGCTGCAACGTTCTGGATGTCGCCCTGGCTGCGCAGGATCGCTTCACGAGTGGACTCCCAGATGCCGAGCTTCTGCAAGTCGGCGACGAGGTTGCGGTTGACCTCGAGGAATTTGCCGTTGGAGGTCGCGCGGCTGAAGATCTGCGAGAACTGCGGGTCGAGACCCGGGGTCGTTCCTGCGACCAGCCCGATGGATGCCGTCGGAGCGATGGCCATGAGGGTTGCGTTGCGCATGCCCCCCTTGACCTTCGCCCGCAAGGCATCCCAGTCGAGGCGCGTGGTGCGGTTGACCTTGATCGCCACGCCACGGTCGGCTTCGGTGAGCGCGATCGAGTCGATGGGAACCAGACCCTGGCTCCAGCGGCTGCCCTCGAAGTTGCTGTACGAGCCACGTTCCTTGGCCAGTTCGGTCGACGCATCGATCGCGGCGTATGACACGTGCTCCATGATCTCGTCGATGAGGTCGTAGGCCTCTTCGCTCTCGTAGCTGATGCCGAGCTTCTCGATGATGTCGGTGAAGCCCATGACCCCGAGGCCGACGGCACGGTTCTGCTGGTTGGAGAAGTCTGCCTCCTTGACCGAGGAGCGCGTGATGTCGATGAGGTTGTCCAGTTGGCGCACGGCCAGCCGGGCGCTCTCGGCGATCTTGGCGAAGTCGACGGACAGCGAGCCATTCTCTGCAGCGATCATGTGCTGCGAGAGGTTGATCGAGGCGAGGTTGCAGACCGAGACGTTGTCTTCGTCCTGCGGCAGCGTGATCTCGGTGCACAGGTTGGAGAGGTGGATCGTGCCCGTGTTGTTGTTGAGCGCACGGTTGTTGATCGTGTCTTTCCAGGTCAGCCACGGGTGGCTGGTGGTCTGGAGCGAGATGAGGATCGACTTGAACTGCTCGCGCGCGGTGATCTTCTTGAAGAGACGCATCTGGCCCGCCTCGGCCATCGCCACGTACTCGTTGTAGCGGGCGGAGAAGGCTGCACCGTAAAGCTCGTTGAGGTCGCTGACCTCGAGCGGGTCGAAGAGGTACCAGTCGTCGTCGTTTTGCACGCGCTTCATGAATTCGTCGCTGATCCAGACCGCGGTGTTGGCGGTGCGGGTGCGACGGTACGGGTCACCCGAGTTCTGGCGAAGGTCGAGGAACTCGGGGAAGTCGAGGTGCCAGTTCTCCATGTAGAAGCAGAGGGCGCCGAACTTCTTCCCGCCCCGGCTGACCGCGCGCAGGATCGAGTCGATCGTGTGCATGAACGGGATCGGGCCCGTCGAGGTGGTGTTGTTGGAACGGATCGGGGAGCCCTGGGCGCGCAGCTTGGTCACCGAGAGCCCGATGCCACCGGTGCCCTTGGTGAGCCACATCACGTCGCGCGTGGTCTTCGCGATGTGCTCCATGTCGTCCTGCATCTCCATCACGAAGCAGTTGGCGAGCTGCGGGTAGATCGTGCCCGCGTTGACGAGGGTTGAACCGGCCGCGAGGTATTCGAGGCTCGACATCTTCTCGTAGAACTTCAGCGCAGCCTCGGTGGGGTTCGCCTCGTTGAGCGACAGGCCCATCGCGATGCGCATCCAGAAGTACTGCGGAACCTCGAGGGCGTCACCGTTGCGGCCCTTGATGCCGTAGCGGTTGTTGAGCGTGACGACACCGATGTACTTGAGCAGCTCATCGTGGGCGGGCTCAAGCTTGGTGGCCAGGTACTCGACATCGAACAGCTCGATGAGCCGCGGGTCGAGCAGGCCCTCGGCGACACCGCGGCCGACATTGGCGGCGAAGTGAGCGCGGTGGAGCTCCTTGAGCTCCGCTTCGGTGGTGTAGTCGCCGAGCACGCGCTTGTAGATGGTCTTCAGCAACAGGCGAGCGGCCACGATGTCGAATGCAGGGTCATCCTTGACGTTCTGCAAGGCGACCTGGATGACCGCCTCATCGAGCTGCTGGGTCGTGATGCCATCGAACAGCGTCAGTTCGAGCTCGCTCGCGATCTGGGTCACCCAGGTGATGTTCTCGTCCAGGCCGGCGCTTGCCGCCTCGATCGCCAGGTTGATCTTGTTGGCGTCGTACGGCTCCCGCTCGCCGCTGCGCTTGACGACTGTGATTGACACGAATTTACTCCTTCTGCGCCCGCTAGAACGCGCCCAACTCCCCGAAAAATGCCCCGAAACCGTAACCCCCGGCCCGGCGGTTTCACCACTATATATCGTGCCGCCGACACCGGACGAACCCTAGATGTAGTGGGCGTGTCATCCACAGCTGTGGATAAGTTGTACAACTTGTGCACAGGATAGGTGAACCGTCAGACAGGGTAAGTCCCACCAAAACTGCGCCTGAAACGGGGTCTAAGCTGGTTCTCTTGTGAGTAGTTACGCCGACCTGTTGAGAACTCCGGGAGTTGCCCGCATCATCGCGGCGCAACTCACCGCACGCTTCCCCAGTGGGATGCTCTCACTCGCGTTCCTCCTTCACATCGAACACAGCATGGGCTCGTACGGGGCCGCCGGTCTCGTCCTGGCCGCCACGAGCATCGGCCAGGCGGTCGCGGGGCCACTCACCAGCCGTTGGATGGGCATTTGGGGCATGCGCCGGGTGCTGGTGCTCACCCTCATCCTGTGCTCGGCAAGCATTTTCGCAATCGCTCTCGTGCCCATGTCGCTCGGGATGTACATGGCCGTTGCCCTCGTCGCGGGTCTCAGCATGCCGCCCATCCAGCCTGCCGTGCGCACCATCTACCCCAAGATGGTCACCTCCAACCAGCTGACCCCACTGTTCTCCCTCGACGCCTCTGCGCAGGAGATCATCTGGATCGCCGGCCCCGTGCTCACCACCTTCGTCGCGGTTCAGGTGTCAACCGTCGTCGCGATCGTGATCGCCGGGGCGTTCCTCGTCGGGGGCGGCATCTGGTTCATTGCGAGCCCCGAGGTCGGGCAGGTGCGCATTCCCCGCAGTAAGCGCCGGTTCGGTGTGGTGCTGCGGAAGCCTCCAGTCCTGCTCGCTACCATCACCGGGTTCTTGCTCGTCGGCTCGTGCGCCGCGGTTGAGGCCGGTGTCGTGGCGGTGTTCGGTGAAGGCGGGCCACAGGCCGGGGTCGTGCTCGCCATCTGGGCGCTCGGCTCGATCGTCGGTGGACTCGCTCTCGGCCATGTGCCGATTGGCCCTTGGGCCCTGGCCCGGCGCATGTTCATTGTCTTCGTGGGCCTCGCCCTCTCCATGCTCTACACGCTGGTCGAGGGCGGCGGGATGGAGTTTTGGTGGCTCTCGATTGCGCTGCTCATTGCCGGCATCGGGATCGCCCCCGCGCTCGCTGTGCTGTTTGCGATCGTGTCATCCAGCGTGAAATTCAGCGACACTGCGGAAGCCTACGGATGGATCGGCACCGGGCAGCTCATCGGTGCCGCCCTCGGCTCCGCTGCCGCCGGCTTCCTCATCGACGCGAACGGCGCGATCGGCGGTTTCTGGGCGGCGACAGGGCTCGCGCTCCTCGGGTTCCTGGTACCCACGGTGCTACGCCGGTGGCACCCGGACCTGCGGGGACGGGATGCCAGCCCGATCGCCGACACGGAACCCGTCGCCATCCAGCCCAGCTAGGAAAGACCCCACGGAGCGAGGCCCCGACGCGTTAACGGAAGCACCCCCGGTCCGTCGGACCGGGGGTGCTTGACGTTCTGCTGTGATTAGGCCGCAGCGCGCTGGCGACGCGAGATGCGAAGCACCAGGATGAGCGCGACACCCAAGGCGAGCGCACCTCCCGCGATCCACACCACGAGCATCGGGAACTCCGAACCCGTGTGCGCGACAGTGTCTGCCGGGACGACCGCGAAGGAGATGATCCCGATGTTGCCGGACGTTGCGCCCACAGCCGTGACCTGGTAGTTGCCGCTTGAGTTCAGAGGCAGGGTCACCGTGAGGGAAGCCCCTCCTGCCGAGGTTGCCGACTTGGTAATCGACTTGCTGTCGTAAGCCTGGATAGCCCCCAGGTCCGCACCAGACGCGTTTTCACCCGCAAGGGTGAAATTCACTGGTTCGCCCGGAGTGAATGAGCCGTCGATGACGGTCACCTCATTCGCGCCACCTGGAGCGATCGCTGCTGAATCGACAACGATCTCGGTTCCGGTGTCGAGGTACTCGGTCACAACTGCCTGAGCCGCGAATGGAGTCGCGACGACCGCTACGGCAGCGATAATGGCCGCAGCACCCAGTTTCTTGAACATCCGTTACTCCCGCTCGATTGGTCTTGATAGCAAATAAGTAGATCTTTCCATTGAAAGATCGTGTGCCGCACCGTCGGGGCTTTGGGGGATTACCCCAATAGTAGGGGTAGATCAGCAAATCGACGAGAGCTCGCGTGTTACGGGCGGGTTAACTCCCGGTGTGGAGATCGCCTCCACTCGCCCGGAGAACTCGTGCCCCGTGAGCATGTCCATGCGCACCGTCGAGCTCTCCCCCGGCGCCAGCTCCACCTCATAGCGGGTCACTGGATAGCCACTATCGGTGGTGGGTTGCGCCGCAAATGGCTCCCCGCCGGAGGTTGCGCCGAGGTTGATCGCATCCGTTGGGCCGTACACCACCACCATTGTTCTGACATTGCCCGCCTTGACCCATGCCCCTCCCCCTGTCGTGTACGGAGGCAATGAGGTGGCCGCATCGAGAGGGGCAGTGTTGGTGATCGTTACTTCGACCGAGACCGTTGCGCGACCATCGTTGCGACAGGTTATCGAGCCGAGCGCGATCTCCGTAGAGAGGTAGTAGTCCATCTTCGACGCTGTGGTGTCGTGGAGATAGACCCCGAAGCGCTGGACCTCGCCGTCCGATACCGGCAGGTGGCCTGCGAGCGCCGTGTCGGCAATTACCGATTGCTCTGCGTCTCGCGCGCTCCACAGCAGCACGCGGCCCTCCCGGCTTGCCCGGGTCAGGGCACGAACCATTGCGACGGGATCGAACTCACCGCCCGCAACCCTGGAGAAAACCGCAGCAGCAGCAGCGGCGAAGTACTCGTCCTGGTCGCGAGGATCGGGGAACCGAGCATACACATCCCTCAGGAGCACATCGACTGCACTATCTGCGGTCAGCTGCTCCCCTGCCGAGACCTCCACCGGCCCGGTCGCGCCCAGCACGTAGCCGAGCATGACAGGGTCGGCGGAAAAGACGCCGTCGACCTCGACACCAAACTCACGTGCCCACATTTCCCTCGCGATTGCTGCCGACAGTGCGAACTGTGGACTCGAGGTCACGTTCTGAATGTACTCACCAGCGACCGTGCCGTAGATCGCCACGGTCTCGACTGGCAGATCCATAACTGGTTCGGAGAAATGCGGAAAATCACCTGAGGATGCTTGCTGAACAAGCTGAATACGGCCGGAATCGACGTGAACGAGGGCGAGGGCCCCCGTGATACCACCGCCCGCGCGAAGCTCCGCAGGGTTCTGGAAGAGGAGCAAGTAGTTGCGCGGACCGTCGGACCCCAGCATCGCGGGCATCAGCGTTAGTGTGCGGTCCATCGCATCCAGCACATCGCTGGTTTCCGTCACGACCGATCGGAGCCGCTCGGCTGC
Source organism: Rhodoglobus sp. (assembly GCA_044340535.1). Classification (GTDB taxonomy): domain Bacteria; phylum Actinomycetota; class Actinomycetes; order Actinomycetales; family Microbacteriaceae; genus Rhodoglobus. The sequence continues at coordinate 3,527 of JBIITJ010000022.1, read as the reverse complement.
CTCCGCAACAAATCGGAGGGTGACCGTCGTGTCAAGCGCATCCAAACGGCCAGCGACCTTCTTCAGCGAGTTGGACGCCGCATGGACGCCAGGCTGCGAGTCGACCAAAGGCTGGAGCTGGATCGCCCCATCAACGGGCCTGAACGCCGAGACGCCAAACTCACCGGCGAGTGCGACCAGGGGTCGAATGGCCGAGTCGGTGACCTCAGCCGCCGACTCGGCAAGCTCCCGCACCACGGCAAGGTTGGGGCCGACGAAGGGGACCAGCTCAGCAGCACGCCAGATGGGGTCGCTGGTTAGCGCAGCGGCAGATGCCGCGTGTCGCTGGAGCTCGTCGAACGTGACATCGGCGTAACCGGTGTCATCGAGTACGTCTTGTTGTATCCGGGCAGCGAGTGGAACAGCAGCCTCGAGTTCTGCACGTGCCAGCAATCCGCGGACGCCAATCCACGCGGCCGAGGCGACGAGCAACACTCCCAGGCCGACAACGACTGCGACGATGACCCGCTTGCGGCGCTGGCCCGTGCGGCGTGCGGCGTGGGCGGGTGACATTCGGCAATTCAACCAGACGATCGTGACGAGCTTGGCTTATAGCGGCATCTCGAAATCAGGCAATCGGCTCAGGGGCGACCCAATCCCTGGTAGGTCCAGCCCGCAGCCCGCCACGCGGTGACGTCGAGGCAGTTGCGGCCGTCTATGACGACGCGGCCCTGGGCGAGGGCAGCCACTCGATCCGGGTCAAGCTCGCGGAACTGCTTCCACTCCGTTAAGACGACTACGACATCGGCGCCCGTCACTGCGTCCTCAGCGCTCCCGGCGAAGACGAGCTGGGGATGCAGTCGGCGAGAGTTCTCGATGGCCTCCGGGTCGAAGGCCACCACCGACGCTCCAAGCCCATTGAGGCGCACCGCGACATCCAGCGCTGGCGAGTCACGGACGTCGTCGGAGTCTGGCTTGAACGCCAGTCCCAGTACTGCGACGCGTTTCTGGTAGGGCTCACCGCCGAGGGCATCGACCACGAGCTCGACAACGCGGTCTCGGCGACGCAGGTTGATGGAGTCGACCTCCTTGAGGAATGCCACTGACTCACCCCGCCCTAGCTCTTCGGCCCGGGCGGTGAAGGCGCGGATGTCCTTGGGCAGACATCCCCCACCAAAACCGACGCCCGCGTTGAGGAACCGTCGGCCGATGCGATTGTCGAAGCCGATAGCATCGGCCAGCTGGGTGACATCGGCACCGGTGACCTCGGCGATTTCGGCCATGGCGTTGATGAAGGAAATCTTGGTCGCGAGGAACGCGTTCGCTGCGACTTTGACGAGCTCGGCCGTCGCGTAGTCGGTCACGACCAGCGGGGTTTCGTTGCCGAGCGCCGTCGCGTACACCTCGTCGAGAAGCTCCTTTGCACGCTCCCCCGGTGCACCGGCAGCAACCCCGTAGACGAGGCGGTCGGGACTGATGGTGTCCTTCACCGCGAATCCCTCGCGCAGGAACTCGGGGTTCCACGCTAACGTGGCGCCTGAGCCGGCGGCGACGACGTCGGCCAGGCGGGCCGCAGTGCCGACGGGCACCGTTGACTTGCCGACCACCAGGTCACCGTCTGACAAGTAGGGGATCAGCCCATCAATGGCAGCATCAACATAGGTGAGATCAGCGGCATTCTCACCCTTACGCTGTGGAGTTCCGACGGCCACGAAGTGCACGACCGCGCCTTTGGCCTCCGCCATGTCGGTCGAGAAACGCAGTCGACCCGAGGCAATTGCCGAATGCAGGATCTCGGGAAGGCCCGGTTCGAAAAAGGGGGCACGACCCGAGCCCAGCATCTCGATCTTGGCCGCGTCAACATCAATGCCGACTACTTCATGACCCAGTTCGGCCATGCTGGCCGCGTGTACGGCGCCGAGGTAGCCACAACCAATAACGGAGAGTTTCACTGGGGTCCTTACTTGTTGATCGTTCCGTCTGACGCGTCTTCGACGGTCAGTATGCACCGTCGCGCTGCAGGACGGCGCGTGCCGTTCGCCAGAGGATCGCCAGATCACCGGTGATCGACCAGTTCTCGACATAAAAGAGGTCGAGTCGAACGGTGTCTTCCCACGACAGGTTGGAGCGGCCGCTGACCTGCCAGAGGCCGGTGATCCCCGGCTTGACGAGAAACCTGCGATGCACGTGACTTTCGTAGACAGCGACTTCGCGCTCGAGAGGCGGCCGGGGTCCGACGAGCGACATGCTGCCGCCAAAGACATTAAACAGCTGAGGCAGTTCGTCCAGGCTGAACCGGCGCAGGAACTTGCCAATTGGTGTTACGCGCGGGTCATCCTTCATCTTGAACATGACCGAGTTGCCCTCGGTGCGCGACTGGTCTTTGAGCTCGGCTAGCCTCGCTTCGGCGTCGATGACCATCGAACGGAACTTGAGCATGGCGAAGGTTCGGCCCCCGAAGCCGACCCGCTCCTGGCGAAACAGCACAGGGCCGGGTGTACTGAGGCGCACCACGACAGCGATGGCGGCGAGGAAGGGGGCCGCGAAGAGAATCAAGAGTCCCGAAGCCACCACGTCGAAGGCGCGCTTGGAGAATTTCTTGAATCCCTCGTAGCGGGGAGTCTCCACATGGATGAGTGGCAGCCCCGCCACGGGACGGGTGTGCAGCCGAGGACCACCAATATCCGTGAGCGCGGGTGCCACGACCAGGTGCTGCCGCCCCGGTTCCAACGACCAGCTGAGCTCCCGGATGCGCTGGGGCGAGAGCTCTTCACTGCTCGTGATGACAACAGTGTCGGCCCCGCTCGCTTCTAGGGCGGACGGGAGGCGGTCGACGTTGCCAAACACAGGGACAGGCGTTCCAGGCAGATAGTCCGCGACCCGGCCGCTCGGGACGCAGGCTCCGACAACGCGATAGCCGGCGCTGGGCTGACGCGCGAGCTCCCGGGCGATATGGGTGGCCGATTCCTCGGACCCAATCAACAGTACGGTCGACGAGTATTGACCAGACGCTCGTTTGGAGCCGAGCCACTGCCGCCACATCCAACGCGAAAGCAGCAGCAGCAGCAGGCCAAGCGGGAAAGCAACAAGGATGTAACCGCGCGCCAGGTCGATCTGAAGAAGGAATGCTGCGATCGCAATTACACCGAACAGCCGAATCGTAGCGTCGGTGATCAGCTTGTACTCCGTACTTCCCGTGCCCACGACCCGATACCCGCGAGTACCCCAGGTGGTGAGCGCCGCCATCCAGCTCAGCACGATGATGACGGAGACCACCGTGTAGCTGAGGGCCACGTCGCGAAACCGCCCTGAGATTGAGACGTCCGTCGCATCGAGGCCGAACCACTGGATCTGGACACCAAAGACCACCCAGGCGACTACGAGGAAGTCTGTCACCGCCAGCCTTCTGGCGTACCGCGCGCGCCAGTCAACTACATCCTTTGCAGCTGTCGCCGAACGCCCGCTCGCTTCGTCGATCATCACACCTCTAGTTCGCCCAATGTCCTGCGAGGACGCCTTCGGCCTGACGGTCATACTGTATCGGCTCG
>JBIITJ010000024.1:0-34628 GCA_044340535.1 Rhodoglobus sp. | reverse complement strand
TCGTCGATGGGAATGCGGTAGCGCGTCCCGTCAGCGGAGGAAACGAGGAGGCCCCCGTTTTCCACTCCGATTACTCGCAGGTCCTGCATGCTGAACCCCTCCAGCCGTCACGATTCGGCTCAAGGATTACACGCCGGACGGCCGTTTCGCGGGAATAGAACGGGCGCGCCGCAAGTTGCAGCGGAAGCGTGATCGGGACGGCTTCACGGTGGTTTGCTATTCGATAGCTATTGATGCAAACTGTGCCCGCCGATTTCGTTAACGCATCTAAAAATACGTGACGCTTACAGAAGTGGATGGGCATGGCAACCGATTACGACGCACCCCGGAAGACCGACGACGACTCCGAGTCGATCGAGGCACTGAAGGAGCGCGTTCCGGACAAGACCTCGGGGTCGATCGATGTTGACGACGCGGATAACCCCGGCAGCTTTGAGCTCGCCGGGGCCGATCTCTCCGATCTCGACCTCGATGTCGTTGTCCTTCCGCCGCAGGCTGACGAGTTCACCTGCGTGAACTGTTTCCTCGTGAAGCACCGCTCGCAGATTGACCACGAGACCAAGCTCGGCGCCATCTGCCTGGAGTGCGCCGCCTAGACCGTGTCGGCCGTCGCGCTGCCCGCTGCAGCGCCGGCTTTCCTGGCGCTGGTGATCGCGGCGGCCAGCTTGTCGGGCGTCCGGGTTGAGACCAGCCAGTAGGGCACCGGGTCGCGCTCATCGGTGACCTCGATGCGGGCGACGGGTCCGACCCAGCCCCTGATCAGCAGGTGGGCTCGGGCGTCAAGGCCCGGGCCGAGCTGGTGGCGCCCGTCATCTCCCGTGTAGCCCTCGACCGCTCCCACGAACTCGAGAGGCAGCCGCGCGCGCCCGGCGATGAGCTCGGTGGCGGTGACCTGGATGACGGGAGAGCCGACGATCAGCAGGATGACGCAGCCGAGGTAGAGCACGATTGCGATGATGATGCCCACGGTCAGGTCGATCGGCAGGAACACGAGCAGGCTCGCGGGAATGACCAAGGCCGTCGCGTAGTAGAGCCAGGGCGCGGGCCAGAGCTTTTCACGGTAAATCACTCGTCTATTAGACACCGCTTCACGATGAGCGGTGGCGTGCAGTTCACGGCCCATACAGTGTTCTGCACTACCCTCGTGACGTGGCTGACAACATCGAGATTCTTATCGCCTCCGGTGAGACTCCCGTCTATGCACATCCGGGCGATGCCGGCGCCGACCTGCACTCGGCAGAGGCCCACACCCTTGCCCCGGGTGCGCGAGCCACGGTGGGCACGGGCGTGTCGATTGCGCTGCCCGACGGCTACGTCGCCTTCGTGGTGCCCCGCTCGGGCCTCGCCGCTCGCCACGGCATCACCATCGTCAACAGCCCCGGCACCGTGGATGCCGGCTACCGGGGTGAGATCAGGGTCACCCTGCTGAACACCGACCCGGAGCATCCATTCGAGGTCGGTGTCGGCGACCGCATCGCCCAATTGATCGTCATGCCTGTTTCGCGGGCACGTTTCATCCCGGTCGAAACTCTGCCGGGCAGTCATCGGGGTGCCTCGGGTTTCGGCTCGACGGGCCACCGCGCCAATGAGGGAGTCAGTTCGTGAGTGACATCGCACCGGACCAGCCGGGGATCGAAGCCGCCGCAGCGGAGCAGCCGAAGTCGGCGCCCGATGACCGGGCGACGGCAGGGCCGCTCGACGAGAGCGAGGCCAACGCCGTGCGCCCATACGTCGACCTGGGCGGCGTGAAGATCCTGCCTCGCCCGGAACTGCAATTGCGCCTCGAGGTGGAGGAAGGCAGCAAGCGGGTCGTCGCCGTGGGCCTGGACTACGCGGGATCGACCCTGCAGGTGCAGCCCTTCGCGGCCCCCCGCAACAGCGGCCTGTGGCACGAGATTCGCCAGCAGATAGTCGACCAGATCCACAAGCAGGGCGGCAACACCAAGGTCGTTGACGGCAACTTCGGCCCCGAAGTGTTGGCTGAGATCCCCGTGGCGGGCGGCCAGCCCGGCGCCACCCGGCTGGCCCGCTTTATCGGTGTCGACGGGCCGCGGTGGTTCCTGCGCGGCGTAATCGCGGGGGAGGGGGCATCCAACCCCGAGGCCGCGGCGAAGGTTGAAGACCTGTTCCGCTCCATCGTGGTGGTGCGCGGGATGACCCCGATGCCGCCCCGTGACCTGATTCCGCTCCACATGCCGGCAACCGGCGCACCGGCACAGTGAGCGACGAGCAGGCACCCGGCGTGAGTGACGGCCTCGCGGCCGCAGCGCGCAGGTCGTCGATCGGTGCGGTGGCGCCCGGCGAGGCGCCCACGGCACCGGCATTGCTGAAGGCCATGGGCGGCATCCGTGGCCTCGTCGAATCAATCCTGCCCGGGCTCGCGTTCCTCGTCATTTACGCCATCACCCAGGAGCTCGTTCCCTCGGTCGTGGCGCCCGTCGTTATCGCCGTTGCCTTCGTAGTGGTGCGGCTGGCTACGAAGACCCCATACAGCTCGGCCATCGCCGGGGTTCTGGGGGTCGCTCTCTCTGCGGGGCTTGCGCTTGTCACGGGCCGGGCAGAGGACAACTTCCTGCTCGGGTTCGTGATCAACGGGGTGTTCCTCGTCGCGCTGCTCGTGAGCATCGCGGCACGGTGGCCCCTGATCGGGGTGATCGCATCCCTCATCACGAGCGAGGGCTCGCAATGGCGAGCAGACCGCGCCAAGTTCCGGGTCGCGCTGATCGCCACCATCATGTGGTGCGGCCTGTTTGCGCTTCGACTCGGCGTGGAGGTGCCCCTGTACCTCGCGAGCGAAACCCAGGCGCTTGCCGCGCTGAAACTCATCCTCGGCGTGCCGCTGTACGCCGGCCTGCTCTGGGTGACGTGGCTACTGATGCGCGTCGCCTACGGTAAGCCTGCCGATCGCTGATATCCGTCGCCTGGTCTCTCGGCGCGGGACGCACGGCGCGTTCTCCCGGGTTCGCGCCTCATGTAAAGTATCTTGATATCAAGATACTTTTGAAGGATTCGCCGGATCGCGCGGCGGTCGAACGTCTTAGGCTTGCCTTGCTGGCAGGTAGTTCGGCTGGCGGGGAAGATGGCAGCAGGTCAGCGTAGGGAGACAGCAGTGTCAGCAGTCAACAGCTTCGGGTCGAAAGACATCCTCTCCGTCGGTTCCACCGACTACGAGGTCTTCCGTATCGACAAGGTCGCCGGTTACGAGAAGCTTCCTTTCAGCCTCAAGGTGCTGCTGGAGAACCTGCTCCGCACCGAGGACGGCAAGAACGTCACGAAAAGCCAGATCGAGTCCCTCGGCTCCTGGGTTCCTTCGGCGGAGCCCGACACCGAGATCCAGTTCACTCCCGCCCGAGTGGTCATGCAGGACTTCACCGGTGTGCCCTGCATCGTCGACCTCGCGACGATGCGTGAGGCCGTCAGCGCACTCGGCGGCGACCCGACGAAGATCAACCCCCTCGCGCCCGCCGAGCTCGTGATCGACCACTCGGTCATCGCCGACCTTTTCGGCTCTGCCGATGCGCTCGAGCGCAACGTCGAGATCGAGTATGAGCGCAACGGTGAGCGCTACCAGTTCCTGCGCTGGGGCCAGACCGCATTCGACGACTTCAAGGTTGTCCCGCCGGGCACCGGTATCGTCCACCAGGTCAACATCGAGTACCTCGCGCGGGTCACATACACCCGCGAGGTTGGCGGCGTGCTGCGGGCATACCCGGACACCTGCGTTGGCACCGACTCGCACACGACGATGGTCAACGGCCTGGGCGTCCTCGGTTGGGGCGTTGGCGGTATCGAAGCCGAGGCGGCCATGCTCGGCCAGCCCGTCTCGATGCTCATTCCCAAGGTCGTCGGGTTCAAGCTGTCCGGCGCGATCCCCGCGGGCGTGACCGCGACCGACGTCGTGCTCACCATCACCCAGATGCTCCGCAAGCACGGCGTGGTCGGCAAGTTCGTGGAGTTCTACGGGCCCGGCGTGGCATCGGTCCCGCTGGCAAACCGCGCGACGATCGGCAACATGAGCCCCGAGTTCGGCTCGACCGCCGCGATGTTCCCCATCGACGATGTGACCCTCGACTACCTGCGCCTGACCGGTCGCAGCGAAGATCAGGTCGCCCTCGTCGAGGCGTACTCCAAGCTCCAGTCCCTGTGGCACGACCCTGCCGTGGAACCAGTGTTCAGCGAGTACCTCGAGCTCGACCTCTCGACGGTGGTTCCCTCGATTGCGGGGCCGAAGCGCCCGCAGGACCGGGTTGAGCTGTCGAGCGCCAAGAGCCAGTTCGAGCTCGACCTCGAGGCATACACCGACCCGACCCGCATGACTAAGGTCGACGCGGCCGTCGAGGGCACCTTCCCCGCATCCGACCCCCTCGGTTTCACGGCGGAAGACGAAGACTCAGCCCACGAGCGTTCGCACAGCAAACACACGAGCCACGCCCCGCAGGTGGCCTCCCACCCCACCGAGGTCGTGCTGGGCAATGGCAACGAGTTCGTGCTCGACCACGGTGCCGTCGCGATCGCTGCCATCACCTCATGCACCAACACCTCCAACCCTTCCGTCATGCTCGCCGCTGGCCTGCTGGCCCGTAATGCGAGCCAGAAGGGCCTCAAGTCCAAGCCCTGGGTCAAGACGACGCTCGCGCCCGGCTCGAAGGTCGTCACCGACTACTACGAGAAGGCGGGCCTCACGGGCTACCTCGAAGACCTCGGCTTCTACACGGTCGGTTACGGCTGCACTACCTGCATTGGCAACTCCGGCCCGCTCGAGGACGAGATCTCCCAGGCCGTGCAGGACAACGACCTTGCCGTCACCGCCGTGCTCTCCGGTAACCGCAACTTCGAGGGCCGCATCAACCCCGACGTGAAGATGAACTACCTCGCGTCGCCCCCGCTGGTTATCGCATACGCCCTCGCGGGTTCGATGAACTTCGACTTCGAGGTCGACGCGCTCGGCCAGGACAGCGATGGCAACGACGTCTTCCTGAAGGACATCTGGCCCGACGCCGCCGAGGTGCAGGCCACCATCGATTCATCCATCGACACCGGGATGTTCACGCACGAGTACGCCGGAGTCTTCGACGGTGACGAGCGCTGGCAGAACCTGCCGACGCCCACCGGCTCGACGTTCGAGTGGGACGAACAGTCCACCTACGTGCGCAAGCCCCCGTACTTCGACGGCATGACGATCGAGACCACCCCCGTGGCCTCGATCACGGGCGCGCGCGTGCTCGCCAAGCTCGGCGATTCGGTCACTACCGACCACATCAGCCCCGCTGGTTCGATCAAGGCCGACAGCCCCGCGGGCAAGTACCTCGCCGAGCACGGCATCGACCGCAAGGACTACAACTCCTATGGCTCGCGCCGCGGAAACCACGAGGTCATGATTCGCGGCACCTTCGCGAACATTCGACTGAAGAACCAGCTACTGGACGGTGTGGAGGGCGGGTACACCCGTGACTTCACCCAGCCCGATGCGCCGCAGTCGTTCATCTACGACGCGGCCCAGAACTATGCCGCACAGGGCACTCCGCTGGTCATCCTCGGTGGCAAGGAGTACGGCTCCGGATCGAGCCGCGACTGGGCTGCCAAGGGCACCTCGCTGCTGGGCGTCAAGGCGGTCATCACCGAGAGCTTCGAACGAATCCACCGCTCGAACCTGATCGGCATGGGTGTGCTTCCGCTGCAGTTCCCCGCGGGGGAGACCTGGGAGTCGCTCGGTCTCGACGGCACCGAGATCATTGACATTTCCGGTGTGGAAGAGCTCAACGAGGGCCGCACTCCGCGCACCCTGCACGTGACGGCGAGCCCGTCGCCGCAGTCACCCGCCGGCAAGGCTGTCATCGAGTTCGATGCGGTGCTGCGCATCGACACCCCGGGTGAGGCGGACTACTACCGCAACGGCGGCATCCTGCAGTACGTGTTGCGGTCGCTGGTCTAGCGGAGGAGGACTTGCCAGTACCCCCCATTTGGGTGCTAACCTCAGCGAGGCGGTCATACCCGTAGCCGTCCTGGATTCGACGTCACCCTACGTCGAGCCCTGTTTATGGTTTTCCACCCGAAGGAATCAACCACATGCACTCGGTCCCGAGCCGATTTGTCACGCCCAATTTACCGACCCCCACGGTCAGCATCGTCATTCCCGCCCGGAATGAAGCCCGTAACCTTGCTGAGGTGTTGCCGCGCCTGCCGCAGGTGCACGAGGTTATCCTCGTCGACGGCGGCTCGACCGACGGCACCATCGAGGCGGCCCGCGCGGCCCTCCCGGGTATCGTCGTCGTGCAGCAGAGCCGGACGGGAAAGGGCAACGCCCTCGCCTGCGGATTTGCCGCTGCGACCGGAAGCATCATCGTCATGTTCGATGCCGACGGTTCCGCCGATCCCCGCGAGATCCCGCGCTTCGTCTCCGCCCTCGTGGCGGGGGCGGACGTAGCCAAGGGCAGCCGCTTCCTCCCCGGCGGCGGCAGCGAAGACATCACCCGGGTCCGAAGCGCCGGCAACTGGATGCTCACGCTCGTGTCAAACGTTCTGTTCCGTCGCCGCTACACCGACCTCTGCTACGGCTACAACGCCTTCTGGCGGTCCATCCTCCCGACCCTGCGCCTGCCCGAGGTGGCACTCGAGCGGCCCGCAGGCGGTCGCATGCTGTGGGGTGACGGGTTCGAGATCGAGACGGTACTCGCGTGCCGAATGGCAGCAGCGAACCTGCGCGTGACCGAGGTGCCGAGCACCGAGCTCAGCCGGATCCACGGTGCCAGCAACCTGAACGCGATCACCGACGGCCTGCGGGTTCTGCGCACCCTGCTCAGCGAGGCGCGCGCTGCGACCCCGTTGCCGCGCGTCCTGCGCTTTCCCGAGCGGTTCGAGCGTCCCTTCCGCGCGCGCACCGTGGCCGCAGAGCAGGCTATCGAGGAGGCGGCCTGATGGCTGCACCGCGGGTGTCGGTCGTCATCTGCGGATACACCCTCGAGCGCTGGGACCGGCTGGTGGCATCCGTCGAGTCGGCGCGGGCGCAGCGTGGTCCGGAGCTCGTATCAGGCCAGCACGAGGTCATCCTGGTCATTGACCACGAGCCGGTACTCCTCGAGCGCGCGCGGGCGCGCTGGCCGGAGCTGCTTGTGCTCCCCAATGATTCGACCCCCGGGCTGTCCGGCGCGAGGAATACCGGCATTGAGGTCGCACGGGGCGAGTTCGTCGCCTTCCTCGACGACGACGCCGTCGCACGGGATGACTGGCTGTCGCTCCTGCTTGCCCAGTTCGCGATCCCCGAGGTTGCCGCCGTGGGTGGCGGCGCCAGCCCGGTCTGGCCCGCGGCGGACAGTAGCTTCTACCCTCCCGAGCTGTATTGGGTGGTCGGCTGCAGTCACCGGGGGTTGCCCGAGTCGGTCTCTGACGTGCGCAATGTCATTGGCTGTTCGATGGCCTTCCGGCGAAGCACCCTGGTCGAGCATGGCGGTTTCGACCTCGACACCGGGCGCATCGGCTCTATTCCGCTCGGCTGCGAGGAGACTGAGCTGTGCCTCAGGATCACGCAGGCCGACCGCACTCGTCGAATCGTGTTGCAGCCGGCGGCAATCGTTGACCATCATGTTTCGGCACCCCGCGTGGGCTGGCGCTACCTGGGCAGCCGCAGCTACCACGAGGGAATCTCGAAGGCCGCGCTGAGCCGGCGTCTTGGTGCCGCCGACAGCCTGAGCACAGAGCGCGGTTACGTGAGTTCGACCCTGCCCCGTGCGGTCGCGCGGGAGTTCGGGATGCTGGGGCGCGGCGGTGCACGTCGGATCGCGGCCCTCGTTGTGGCCTTGGCGGGGGCATCCCTCGGTTTCGTGCGGGGTTCGCTCGCGGTGCGCAGCCCCGCCTCCCGCAGTGCGCATGGCATCACGGTGAGTTCGGCCCGCTGATGGGTGTCGACACCGCCGCCCACGACACCGAAGCGCCTGACACCGAAGCGCCTGACACCGAAGCGACCGAGGTGCACCGTCGCCGACGGATCCTCGTGGACTCCGGCTGGATTCTCCTGGGCTACGCCGTCACCAGTGGCGCGGGTTTTGTGTTCTGGGTGCTCTCGGCCCGGCTCGTCGACCCGGCAGAGCTGGGCGTGCAGACGGCGATCTACTCGCTCGTCACGGCTGCAGCGGCGATTGCCGCGAGCGGCATTGGGGATGCCCTGCTGGTGATGCTTCCCGTGAGCGGCGCCTCGAGCCACCGCCTGTTGCGCCGGGGAGTGACGGGCACGCTCGTGCTCGGAGCCGTCGCTGGTCTTATCGCGGGGCTGCTCGCAGCCGCCTTCGTGCCGACGGGGCTGCCTGCGCCGCTGCTGGTGCTGTTGGTGACGGCGAGCAGCACCGTGTGGGCCTTATTCGTGATCAAGGACCCGATCCTGCAGGCCCTCGGCCGCTCAAGCTGGGCGACCGCGCTGAACGGCCCCATGAATGTCGTGAAGCTTGCCCTGCTGCCCGTGCTTGTGCTCGCGGTTACGACCCCCGCACCCGTGCTACTGGCAATCGGGGTGCCGGTGCTCGTCGCGGTCGCGATCGCGTACACGAGGCTGATCCCTCGGGCGGTGGGCACCCCGCTTCCGGCACCTGGCGCTGATGCTGACTGGTATGGCGACAACGCGGCAGCGTTCCGCGCTTTCGCTCTTCGCATGGGAATTGCGGGCGGTCTGTACCTGGGCCTCGCGCTGAGCCTGCCGTTCCTGGTGACCGCGCTGGCAGGCCCCGTGCAGGGTGCGACCTTCGCCCTCTGCTTCCAGTTCGCCCTCGCGCTTGACCTGGTCGCACTGGCGGTGGGTGCGTCATTCTCGACCCATTCCGCCGCTGATGACAGCGGCGGCAACCGTTCGGTCCTCGGCGCGTGGCTGCGCGTGCTCGGTGTGGTTGCCCTGGGCGCAGTTGCACTAACGGCAGCGTCGCCGCTGATCCTGGGTTTCATGGGGCAGTCGTATCTCGACACCGGGGGTGTGGCGATCATCGCCGTGCTCGGGCTCGCTGCGGTGCTCCGCACCAGTTACGAGATGTGGGGTGCCTCATTGCGCGCCCGTCGCCGCAGCGTCGCGATCCTCGTTTCGAGCATCAGCCAGGCGCCGGTGCTGCTTATCGTTGCCGCGCTGGTGGTGCCGGCACACGGTGCGATGGGGGCGGGCTGGTCGATGCTCGCCGTCACCGCGGCCCTCTCGATCGTGGGGTTCGTCGGAATCCTGCGCGCGCACCGGGCGGCGTAGTGGGCGGCCGTAGCGTGGCGGGCGGGGCCCGGTGACTGAGCTCACCCTGTCGCCCGCGATGCCGGCCGGCGGCGAGGTGGCCTGGGATGGCGCGCTGTGGGTCGGTGCGCTTGATGTGCACGAGCTCGACAGCGCGGTCGGGGATGTCACGCTCGCCGATTCCGCGGGCTACAGCTCGGCGCGGCTCCTGGTGCGTGACGGGGCGTCAATCCTCGGATTCGTGGAATGCGCCGTGGTATCGGGCGCTGTCGAGCGCGCAGTGCTTCTCGAGGCGCTGGAGGTGCTCCCCGCCTCGCCCGGCAGCGCGGTGGCCCGCTCCGCCCCGACCGCACCACTGCCCAGCATCACGGTCGTCGTGTGCACCCGCGACCGTCCGGAGCAGCTCGCCGCGGCACTCGACTCCCTGCTGAGCCTCGACTACCCCGACTTCGACGTCCTCGTCGTCGACAACGCCCCGCGCAGCACCGCCACGGCGGACCTGGTGGCGACCATCCCCGACGGCCGCCTTCGGCTGGTCACCGAGCCGGTGCCAGGGCTGTCCGCCGCCCGCAATACGGGCTTGCGCGCGGCGCACGGCGAGCTGGTGGCATTCACCGACGATGACGTGGTGGTCGACCGGCTCTGGCTGCGTGAACTCGCGGTCGGCTTCGACGCGGGCGAGGGGGTGGCCTGTGTGTCCGGGCTCGTGCCGAGCGGAGAACTGCGCACCGCCGTGCAGCGCTACTTCGACGGGCGCGTGGCCTGGTCCGCTAACATCCTGCAGCGCGTCTTTCGTCTCGACAGTCCTCCGGCCGACCTGCCCATGTTCCCGTTCAGTGTGGGGGAGTTCGGCACGGGCGCCAACTTTGCGGTACGCCGCAGCGCCGCGATTGAGCTCGGTGGCTTCGACACCTGCTTCGGGGTGGGCACCGCAACCGGCGGCGGTGAGGATCTCGACTTCTTCACGCGCGTGCTGTTCTCGGGGGCAGGCCTGGTGCTGCAGCCCACCGCCGTGGTGTGGCACCGGCACCGCTCCGATCTTGCGGCACTCCGGGCCCAGGCGCGGGGTTACGGCACGGGCCTCGGGGCCTGGCTCACCCGGGTGCTGCTCGACCGCCGGATGCGCTCGCACGCGCTGCGCCGGGCACCCCACGCCCTGCTGCGCCTGGTCTCGAAGGCGGGCGGCAGCATAACCGAAGGCCCGGGGGCCGGCTCGTCGGCCAGCAGCGAGCTCCGCAACGCCGTGGCCAGGGTCGGCTGGTATGAGCTCGGTTGCGTACTCCTCGGCCCGGGGCTGTATCTTCGGGAGCGACGGAAGGGCGGGGGGCCGGGGTTGTGACAGTGCCAGCCCGCGCCGCGCCGCGCCGCACGACCGCGGGTTCGAGCAGCGCGCCACAGCGGTCGCCGTCGCTCGGTCTGACCGCGTGGGGGATCACCGCCCTGGTCGCAGGGGCGCTGGGGCTCGTCGCCGCTGTCGCGGTCTTCCCGCCCGTCGTTGAGGGTGTGCTCACAGCGACCATGATCCTGCTCGGACCGGGGGCCGCGCTGCGCACCTGGGTCAGGATGCCGCCGTCGACAACGGCCATCGTCGTCCCCACCTTCGGCATCGCCGCCGTCCTGCTGGCCGCGACCGCCATGGTGACCTCCCGCGCCTGGAACCCCGAGGCCGGGGACCTCGCGATGGCTGTCGTTCTCATCACTGTCGGGCTGAGCCGCTGGGAGCCGCGCGCGCCGCGGGTGATCGCGGCCACCGCACCGCCCACCCGGCCGCGCCGCCGTGGCCGCCGTCCCGCTGCGGGCGCGGTCGCTGCCTTCACCGCGAGCCTCCACGGTGGCCTGTTCTTCATCGCGGCGGCGGTGCTCCTCTTCACCCTGTCCGTTCCAGGCCTGGCAGCCGCTCCCGTGACGGTTTTCGGGCTCCTGGCCTCGGGGGGCCCGGGTGTCGCTTTGGTGGGGGCGGCGTTGTGCGGGGTTATCGGTTTTCTCTGGTCTGTGCGGAGGGGCGCACCGTTGAGCGCGGCGGTCGCCCTCGTGGTGGTGGTGCTGGTGTTCCGGTTGCCGACGGCGTTGGCGACGTCGGAGCCCCTGTACAGCTGGACGTATAAGCACCTGGGGGTGGTGGATTTCATCGCCCAGAACGGGCACACCGCGGGTGACGTCGACATCTATAGCGGCTGGCCGGGTTTTTTCGCGGCGATGGCCTGGTTCGTGTCGGTGACGGGCGTGCCCGTGATTGCGGTCGCGCAGGGATTCATCGTGGGTGTCGACCTGCTGCTGGTGGTGTCGTTCTACGCGGCGGCGCGGGCCTTCCGCTTGTCGCCGACGGCGGCGCTTGTGGGCTCGTTCCTGGCGAGCGTGGCGAACTGGGTGGGGCAGGACTATTTCTCGCCGCAGGCGGTGGCGTTCGTGCTGGGCATTACGGTGGTGACGCTGGTGCTGCGCAGCCGGCGTGACCCGGCGATGGGGTGGCTGGCGGTGCCGTTTTTTGCGGCGATCGTGGTCTCGCACCAGTTGACGCCGTACTGGCTGGTGGGGGTGACGATTGCGCTGGGCGTGTTGGGGAGGTTGCGCCCGCGCTACCTGGGGCTGGTGTTCGCGGCGATTGCCGGGGGCTATTTGTGGCTGAACCGGGAGGCGCTCGGTAACCACCAGTTGATCTCGGGTTTTGACATCCTGAGCAACGCTTCGTCGCAGACGTTCGGGGTGGGCAGTCTCGCGCAGACGATCACGTCGTTGTCGTCGCGCGGGGTGTCGGTGGTGCTTCTGGGTGGGGCGGCGCTCGTGGTGGCGCATGCGCTGTTGCGGCGCCGGGGGTTCCGGCGGTGGCGCGTGCTGGGGGTGGCGGCGATCGCGTTCACATCGTTTGCTTTGCTGCTGGGGCAGGGTTATGGCGGCGAGGCGATCTTCCGGGTGTACCTGTACGCGATCCCGGGGTGCATGCTGCTCGTGGCGCCGGTGCTGGCCCGATTGTTGCGGTCGCGGCTGGTGGCGGGAGGGCGAGCGACCGTGCGCCCGCTGCTTGCGGGTGCGGTGGTCGTGGTTGTGTCGCTGGCCGCGCTGCAGGCCTCGTATGGTGCCTGGTTCGTGAACCTGGTCACCCGGGATTCGGTCGCTGTTGCCCAGTTCGTCGCCGATGAGGCGCCGTCGACGTCGATCCTGATTAGTCCGCTGAGCGCTGGCCCCGGCCGGATGACGGCGCGCTACGCCGATTTTGCGGAGAGCGACCCGTTCTTCGACGCGAGCCTGAGCAGCTGGGAGGGCTGGATCGGCCGCGACTTTGCGGACGACGAGTGGTTGCCCGAACTCACCGACGACATCCGGTGGACGGGGCGGCCCGCCTACATACTGGTTAATGAGCAGATGAGCGTGTACGCGCAGTACAACGGGCTGTTTCCCGATGGTGCCCTTGATGCGTTCGTGGAGAAGGTGCGGGCCAGTCCCGACTGGAGGCTTGTGGTCGACAGCGCATCTGCCCAACTTTTTGTACTGGAGGCACGATGACGGGGGCCATGCGCACCATCCCCATGGCGCGCCTCGACCGCATCAACCGCGGCCACCACCTCGTGGGGGTGGTGGGGCCCATCGAGGTTCCATCCCGCGAGGAGTTCGTGGCCGCGCTACGCCGCATTGCCGCCGTCGGCCCGCAGGCGCGGCTGGGCCTGCAGTTCGGTGGGCGGGAGGGTACCTGGCGCTATGACCCGGCGGGGCTCGACGAGCTCTGCGAGTCGATCGTGTCGACGACGACCGAGCCCGCGATGGACTACGCCCGCCGCATCATGCCTGCTGTCGCGGGCCGTGGGCGCGAGGCCCGTCCTGTCGAGTTCGTGCTCGCAGGCGACTACATCGTGACCATCTTCGACCACGGCCTGGGCGACGGACCCATTATGGAGTTGCTGCCGGCGGCGGTGGTCGCGATCGCCCGCGGGGCTGGGATTCCCGACGTCTTCCAGGCGAGCCGGATGTCCGGGGCGCTGCGCGCGGCACTCCTCGGCACCTACCTGCGTCATCCCACGGCCGTGCCCCGAACGCTCGCCGCTCGTCGGGCTGCGTCCCGTCCCGCCCTCCCGCAGGCCACTCCCGTCCCCGCGGCTGTCCCGCCGGAGCCGGTCCCGAGTTTCCACTACGCACGCTCCACCGCGGCGCAGCTGCGTGAGCTCAAGCAGCTGACCCGCGCGGGCAGCGCGCCAGTTTCCCTGACCGCGTTGCTGATGTCGCTGCTGGCTCGCTCGATTCAGCGGGAGGGTGCCGCGGTCGCCCCCGACGGGGTGCTCGTGCTCGACTCGAGGCGTTACCTGCCCGAGGGTGCCAACACCCTCGGGAATTTCATCACCGGGATGCCCGTGGGCCTCACCGACACCGAGCCTGCCGTCATCTCCTCCCAAATCGATAGCATGCTCGGCAGTGGGTGGCCGCTCGCAACCCTCACGATGGGTGCGTTGCAGGCGGGGGCGCCCCCCGCCCCACCCGTGCCGGTCGACCCCGGAAGCCCCGTGCGGCTGTCGTTGAGCAACGCAGGCCTGCTGCGCCGGTTCGGCGAGCTGCCCTGGTTGCCTGGCGGCGAGCGGGTGGCACTTTTTGCGGTGGGGCCGGTTCCCGACCGCCAGTTCAGTGTCAGCGTGATGGCGGTGGGCCAGGAGTTGCACTTCACCGCCTCGTTCAACGCCGCCATGCTCGCCCCCGGGTTCGTGGCGGCCGTGCTTGAGCGCGTCGTGCGCGAGCCTGCGACCCTGCTCGAGCGGGACGAGCGTGGCTGAGGCGCGCGGGCTGCGTCGTCGCCCCGTGCAGGTCGGGCTGGCGCTTGTCGCGGGACTGGTGCTGTACCTCGTGCTGGCCGCTGCCCTGGCGCCGAAGCCCTGCGAGCCCAGCGGTGAAGCGCTCTGGATCGACGACTTCGACGGGCCGGCCGGGTCGGCGCCCAACCCCACCCACTGGGTCGCAGCAGAGGGTGGTGGCGGCTGGGGCAACGAGGAGCTGCAGCACTACCGCGCCGGGAATGCCCAGCTCGACGGCGATTCCCACCTGGTGATTGCGGCCCTCATCGACCCGTTGGCGCCCGACTCCGAGAGATACACCTCGGCCCGGCTCAGTAGCGTCGAGAGCTTCACGACGGGGCGGCTCTCGGCCCGGATCATCCTGCCCGACGGCCCCGGACTGCTGCCCGCTTTCTGGGCGATGGGCACTGACCTCGAGCAGGTGGGATGGCCCGCCGCAGGCGAGATCGATATTGTCGAGACGCCCGCGGGCACCGCGCACAGCGTGCACTCCATCCACGCCCCGTCACTGCTGGGGGAGCGCTCCGCCAAGATCAACGTCGACGTCACGCACGATGAGCCGCTGAGCGCAGGGTTCCACACCTACTGGGTTGAGCGCACCGAGGGCCTCATCGTGATCGGGATCGACGACGAGACGGTCGCGACTTTCGACCGCGACCGGGTCGACCGCGACATGGAGTGGGTATTCGATAAGCCGTTCAGCGCGCTGTTCTCGCTCGCGATCGGGGGAGTGTGGCCCGGATCGCCCGACGAGACCACCCCCGCCCGCTCCGAGATGATCATCGACTGGGTGCGGCTGGACCCGGCCTGCGGGCCGTCGAGCTGAGTCGCTCCGCGAGCCGGACCGCGAGGGCGACGATCGTCAGGGTCGGGTTCGCGTGGCCCGAGGTCGGGAACACCGAGCCGCCCGCGACCCAGACGTTCTCCGTGCCGAACAGCAGGCCGTCGGGGTCGACGGCGCCCGTGCTGGGGTCGGCCGCCATCCGCGTCGTCCCGAGCTGGTGTGCACGGTCGACGACGCGCTTGCGCCAGGCCTCGGGCGACGACATCCAGGGCGCGGGCGTCGGGGGCGTGAGACCCGCGGCGGTGAACTGCTCGGTCACCACCTCGAGGAGCCGCCGCATCGCGTGGTACTCCTCGTCGTGGAGCTTCCAGTCCACTCGGGCTACGGGCATGCCGAGGGCGTCGGTCCGCGCCGACAGGGTGACCCGGCTGTCGGCATCCGGCACTTGCTCGACCAGGCAATAGAGGTCGACGCCGTCGAGCCTGTAGAGGGGTGGCCTGCCACGGCGCAGGCGCCGGAGACCGTCGAGCAGCAGCAAGGGGTGCCGCAGCACGCTCCACAGGTCGTGCACCAGGCCGGGGACCGGGGCGCTGGGTAACTGCCAAAACTCCGCCGCCCGCGGGTCGGTGACCCGCCGCCCACGCAGCCGAGTCGCGAGGCGAATGCCCGCCTGCCAGGGGTCGTCGGCAGCGGGATGCTCGTCGAGCCAGCACGCCGCATTGAGCAGCCGCTCGCTTTCCTGCAGGCCGGGGGAGAGCGCAAGCCCGTTGAGGTAGGCCAACCGGAACGGGCTCGCCGCACGCCAGTACAGTCCGAAGCGATCGCGCACCGCGCGCGTACCCGGCCCCGCGAAGTGGCCGATGGCGACCCCGGGGTGGTCCATCAGGTAGCGTCCGACGTGATCGTTGCCGAGCCCGCTGGACAGCAACAGGCGCGGGGTCTCGATCGCGCCGCCCGCGACCACCACCGTCGACACGGCGATGCTGGCGCGGTGACCCGCGAGGCCTGCGACGTCCACCGCATGCACCCGGCCGCCGGCGTGGTGCAACTGGACGGCGGTTGCGCCGGTGAGCATGGTGGCATCGTTCGGCAGGTCGGTGTCGAACCGGCTCGGCGCCGAGGGCGTGCGCAGGCCCCGGCTGAACTGCCAGAACCGCTCAGTGAGCGCGTCTAGTGGCTGGGCTGGCCGCTCACCCAGAAGCGCCCACAGCTCCGCGCCGTAGAGCTGTTCGCCGAGCCCCAGTATCTCGGCGGCGCGCGACAGGTGCGGTGCGATCTCCGCGGGCGAGATCGGCCACCCCGAGTGAGCTACCCAGTCGCGCTGCTCGAAGTCGATCGGGTCGAGCGGGGTGCACCGCCCCGACCACACTGCCGACGTCCCGCCGGGCGCTCGGCGCCGCACGAGCGCCTGCGGCTGCACCCGGTGCTCGCCGACGTTATCGATCTCGCTGAGGTGGTCCGCGCCGGGGCCGCTCTCCACGAGCAGTACGTCCAGTCCGCGCCCCGCGAGTTCGGCTGCCACGGTCATCCCTGCGGGCCCACTCCCGATGACTGCAACCTCGACGCGGGCGGGCGTCTCATCGCTGCCGAACCGCAGAACCTTCATTGCTGAATTCTGCCAGTGCCGCGTGACCCGGCAGGCCAGCGCGGCGATATACGCTAGCTGGATGACGTTGCTCGAGGGAATCCACGGCCCTCGCGACCTCGATGCGCTCAGTGCCGAGCAGCTCGTGGAGCTGGCCGCGGAGATCCGGGAATTCCTGGTTCGCGAAGTGTCCAAGACCGGGGGCCACCTGGGCCCGAACCTCGGCGTCGTGGAGCTGACCATCGCGATGCACCGCGTGTTCGATTCGCCGCGCGACGCGATCGTGTTCGACACCGGCCACCAGAGCTACGTGCACAAACTGCTGACCGGTCGCCAGGACTTCAGCCACCTCCGCGAAGAGGGTGGGCTTGCCGGGTATCCGCAGCGCTCCGAGTCCGAGCACGACATCGTCGAAAGCTCGCACGCCTCCAGTTCACTGAGCTGGGCCGACGGCATCTCCCGCGCCTTCACGATGACGGGCCAGGCCGACCGGCACGTCGTTGCCGTCGTCGGTGATGGCGCGCTGACGGGCGGCATGACCTGGGAGGCCCTCAACAACATCAGCGACGACAACAGCCGAAACCTCGTGATCGTGGTCAACGACAACGGCCGCTCCTACGCCCCGACAATCGGCGGGATGGCGCACTTCCTCAACGACGTGCGCACTCGGCGCTCCTACCGCAACCTGTACTCGACGAGCCGTGACGTGTTCTACAAGTTCGGGGCACCGGGCCGCGCGCTGCACCGCGCCATCCGGGGTGGCACCCACGGCTTCCTGTCGCGGCTGACGAACAACGAGGCGCTGTACTCCAACCTCGACATCAAGTACCTCGGCCCTGTGCACGGCCACGACCTCAAGGCGCTCATCGAGGCGATGGAACAGGCCAAGCACTATGGCGCCCCCGTCATCGTGCACGCCATCACCGAGAAGGGGCGCGGCTACCAGCCGGCGCTGCTCGACACCGCTGACCAGTTCCACGCCGTCGGCCAGATCGACCCAGAGACGGGCGAGCCGATCGACGCCTCCTCCGCGCCGTCCTGGACCTCCGTGTTCGCCGACGAGATCGTCAGCCTCGCCGAGAAGAACCCGCGTCTTGTGGGTATCACCGCCGCGATGCTGCGCCCCACCGGCTTGCACAAGTTCGCCGAGCGTTTCCCCTCGCGGGTGCTGGATGTCGGCATCGCCGAGCAGCACGCCGCCACCTCCGCCGCCGGCCTCGCCTTTGGCGGGATGCACCCGGTGGTCGCGATGTACGCGACCTTCGTGAACCGCGCCTTCGACCAGGTGCTCATGGATGTCGCGCTGCACAAGGCCGGCGTGACCTTCGTGCTCGATCGCGCCGGCGTGACCGGCCCCGACGGGCCCAGCCACCACGGCATGTGGGATCTCGCGATCCTGCAGGTCATCCCGAACATTCGCATCGCGGCGCCTCGCGACTCGACGCGACTGCGGGAGGAGCTCGGCGAGGCGGTTGCCGTCGACGACGCGCCCACGGTGCTGCGCTACTCGAAAGGCACGGTCGGCGACGAGATGGATGCTCTCCGCCGCACCGCCGACGGCGTGGATGTCCTGCGCGAGGCCACCCAGAAAGACGTGCTCATCGTCACCGTGGGTGCGATGGCCAAACTGGGCCTGCAGGTGGCCGACCGGCTCGCCGCCCAGGGCATCGGCGCGACCGTCATCGACCCGCGCTGGGTAGTACCGGTTGCGGGCAGCGTCATCGAGCTCGCCGCCGAGCACCGCCTCGTGGTCACCATTGAAGACGGCGTCCGGGTTGGCGGCATCGGCACGCGCATCCGCCAGGATCTTCGCGCCGCCGGGGTCGACACCGCACTCACGGAGCTGGGCTTGCCCGACGAGTTCCTGCCGCACGGCGGCCGCGGCTTCATCCTCGAGGAGGTCGGCCTCACCCCCCAGCACATCGCGCGCGACGTCGTCGCCCAAGTGCTCGGCAGCAAGATCCCGGTCGCCCGCCCGCTGCCGCACGAGGCCGAAGCCGAGACGCCCGTCCGCAACGAGTAACCCGACCACGGGCATCCCGCCCCCGCCCCCCCCGCGCGCGAGGTAACAAAAACGCAGGAGATACTTCCCTAAACGCCCCTCAGCGTCGTGAGATGGGGCATAGCACCCGAATCTCCTGCGTTTTCGGCCGCCGTTTGACTTAGAGTGCGCTCTAAGTTCTAGCCTTCAACCATGACGATGACGGATGCCCGGCTCGCGATCTCAGAGGTCGCCGACGCCACCGGCCTCTCGGCGCACACGCTGCGCTACTACGAGCGGGCTGGACTCATGCTCACTCCCATCGACCGTGCCTCGTCGACGCATCGCCGGTATTCAGAGGCCGACGTCACCTGGGTAACGTTCCTCACCAAGCTGCGCGCGACCGGCATGCCGATTGCCACGGTTAGGGAGTACGTCGACCTGGTCCGGGCTGGGGACGACAGCACGGCGGTGCGGCTGGAGCTGCTGCTTCGCCATCGGATCACCGTTCTCGCCCAACTGGACGAGATCACCAGAAGCCTCGCGGCCATCGACACGAAGATCGCGATCTACAAGGAAAAGACAGGTAAATGAAGACAATCACTGTGGGCACCGACGGGCCACAGGTCGGGCGGATCGGCCTCGGCCTGATGGGCATGAGCGCGTTCTACACGGGGGCCGCGCAGGATGACGCGGGTTCGATCCGCACCATCCACCGCGCGCTCGAGTTAGGCGTGACGTTCCTCGACACCGCGGAGATCTACGGGCCGTACCTCAACGAGGAACTGCTCGCCAAGGCGATTGTCGGCAAACGCGACCAGGTGGTGATTGCCACGAAGTTCGGGACCATCCTTCACCGTGGGGATGGCAGCCGTGGCCTTGATGGCAGCCCGGAGAACGTCCGGCTCTCAGTCGAAGGTTCGCTGAAGCGTCTGGGCACCGACTACATCGACCTCTATTACCAGCACCGCATGGATCCGGGAACTCCCGTCGAGGAGACCGTCGGAGCGTTGGCAGAACTCATCGCGGCGGGCAAGATTCGCGGTTACGGGCTCTCCGAGGCGGCGCCGGCGACGATCCGTCGTGCGCACGCCGTGCATCCCGTCACCGCGGTGCAGACGGAATACTCGCTGTGGTCGCGCGACCCGGAGGCTGAGATCCTGCCGACGGTTAGGGAGCTCGGTATTGGGTTCGTCCCGTACTCGCCGCTCGGTCGCGGCTTCCTCACCGGAACGATCCGCTCGCTCGACCAGCTCGATGAGAGTGATTTCCGGCGGCAGAACCCGCGTTTCGAGGGAGACAACCTCGCGGCGAACATCCGTATCGTCGAGCAGGTCGATGCGGTCGCGTCTCAGCTGGGCGTGAAGCCCGGGCAGGTGGCGCTGGCCTGGCTGCTCGCGCAAGGCGATGACATCGTGCCCATCCCGGGCACGAAGCGCATCCCCTATCTCGAGGAGAACGTCGCGGCCGACGCGATCGTCCTCTCGCCGGAGCATCTCGCCGCCCTCACCGCCGTGCAGCCCGCGATCGGTGATCGCTACGCCGACATGACCCCCCTCAACCGGTAGCTCGCCGGGTCGCGTGCCTCGCCCCACGCGCTGCCGAAAACGCAGGAGATACCCGGCGAAACGCGCCTCGGTGCCACGAAACGGCGTCCAGCGCACGAATCTCCTGCGTTTTCGATGCCAGCCCCTCCGCCGCGTCACTCTCGGGGCACGCGTTATCCACCGGCGCGTGCGGTCGCGCCTGCCGAAGACGTGGGGCGGCCACCCTGTCGGGATGTCCGTTGACCACGTCATCCGCCAGAAAGGGTACTTCCTGCGCAGGCGCGACCTGCTCGCGCTCGGCTACACCGACGCCCACCTGCGCTCGGCCCTCGCCGCCCACCGGATCTTCCGCGTCCGTCACGGTTGGTACTCGGTCCCCGACGCGCCCGAGGCGGGGGTGCGGGCCGTGCGGGTTGGCGGCAGGCTCACGTCGCTATCGGCGCTCGAGACCTTTGGGCTTCCGGTACCTCGTCGTCGCCGGTTCGACGTCGCCGTGGGTCCTACCGCGAGCCGACTGCGGGACCCCGCCGACCGCCGGGCGAGGCTGCGCCAGGATGCCGATGTCGCGGTGCATTGGGTCGACGACGGCAGTGGGGGACTGTCGTGGCGGGTTAGCCTCGCTGATGCACTGCTGGCCGTGCTGGTGACACAGTCACGGGATATCGCGCTCGCCTGCTGCGGTGCTGCACTCCAGAACCGGCTCTTGACGCTGCACGAGCTCGACGAGGTGTTCGCCCGCGCGCCTCTGCGAGTTCAGGCCTGGCGCGCACTGGTGAGCGGGCTGGACGAGGCGCACGGCGAGACCTTCTTTCGCGTTTGGATCCGGGATGCCGGGCTGCCGTGCGCCCAACAGGTGCGGGTGCCGGGCGTTGGCCGATTCGACTTCCAGGTCGGGCCGCACACCTACGTGGAGATCGACGGCGCGCAACACGACCCCACCTGGTCGGGCGATTCGCCGAGCTCCTGGGAGGGGGACCTCGACCGGGCCGCCGCGATGGCTATCCGTGGCGACCGCGTGCTGCACTTCGGCTACCGCCAGCTGTACGACGACTGGCCGACGGTACTCGCTGCCGTGGTGCGGGCGATCGCCGACGACGAACAACTCACGGCGCGCCGCCGCAGTCATCCCTACCGCCCCCGCGCCCCACAAAAACGCAGGAGATTCGCGCTCGAACGCCCCTCGTGGTGACGTACGGCCGTGTTGCGCGCGAATCTCCTGCGTTTTCGGCGGGCAGTTCGACGGTGCGGCGCCGTGGAGCCCCCAGCGCAGCGGTCGGGCACCCGGGTGACGGATGCCCGGCCGCAGGTACTACGAGGTGACGCCGACGATCTTCGGGTGGTGGAAGGTGTCACCGAAGGTGCGCTCGGACGCCCCGACGCGGTCGAGGTACGGGGTCGCGCCGCCCATCTGGAACGGGTATCCCGCTCCGAGAATGAGGCAGAGGTCGATGTCCTCGGCGGCCGCAACGACCTCGTCCAGCAGCATCCGGTGGATCTCGTCGGCCAGGCCGTCCTCGATGCGCGTCTGCAGTTCGACCGCCGTCATGGGCGTGGCGCCGCCGGCGACGATATCGCGCGCCTTCTTGTCGATGCCCTTGATCTTGCCCTTGCCGTCGCGCTCGAAGATGTGCCCGAGCTCGGCGAGCTTATGCAGGTTCGCGCTCTCGAAGAAGCGGTCGGGGAACGCGGCGTGGTGGGTGTCGAGCACGTGCGCGCCGACTTTGAGGCCGACGAGTTCGAGCAGTTCGAACGGGGTCATCGGCAGCCCGAAGGGGCGCGTCGACTCCTCGACCACCTCGAAGGGGGTGCCGGTGTCGACGGCGTGCATGGCTTCGCCGAGCACCTTGGCGAGGATGCGGTTGACCACGAACCCGGGGGTGTCCTTCGTGATGACCGCATTCTTCTTCAGCGCGGCGGCCGTCGCCATGGCTGTTGCCAGCACCTCGTCGGTGGTCGCCGGGGTGCGAACCACCTCGATGAGCGGCATCACCGCGACGGGGTTGAAGAAGTGGAAGCCCACGACCCGCTCGGGGTGCTCCAACTTGGCGCCGATCTGCTCGACCGACAGCGACGAGGTGTTGGTGGCGAGCACCGCCTCGGGGGAGATGTACTTCTCCACCTCGGCGAACACGTCCTGCTTCGCCGCGAGCTCCTCGAAGATTGCCTCGATCACCCAATCGCAGTCGGCGAAGTCGGCCTTGTCGGTGGTGCCGCTGACAAGGGCTTTAAGCCGGTTTGACTCGTCGGGGGAGATGCGCCCCTTATCGAGCAGCTCGTGGATCTCGCGGTGGATGTACGCCACGCCCTCGTCAACGCGCCCCTGGTCGAGGTCGGTGATGACGACCGGCACCTGCAGCCGGCGCACGAACAGCAGCGCGAACTGCCGGGCCATAAGCCCCGCACCGATGACGCCGACCTTGGTGACCTTGCGGGCGAGCGCCTTGTCGGGCGCACCGGCGGGCCGCTTGGCGCGCTTCTGCACGAGGTTGAAGGCGTAGATGGATGCGTGGAACTGGTCGCCCGAGATGAGGTCCGCGAGCGCCTCATCCTCGGCGGCGAAGCCCTGTTCCCGGGACGTGTTTTTGGCCGCGCGAAGCAGCTCGAGTGCGCGGTACGGCGACTTCGCGACCTTGCCGATGCGGCTGTTGAGGGTTTTCTCGGCGATGCCAATCGCGACATCCCACTTCACGGCCCGCTCGATCTTGCCGGGCTCGTTCGCCCGCTTGACCTTGGTCGTGCCGTTGATGACGGATGCCGCCCAGCCGATGGAGTCTTCGAGGAAGTTGGCGGGGCCGAACATCGCGTCCGCAATGCCGAGCTCGAAGGCCTGGGGGCCGCGCAGCATCCGGTTGTTCTTCAGCGGGTTGGAGATGACCACCTCAAGGGCGTTCTCGATGCCGATGAGGTTGGGCAGCAGCCACGCGCCACCCCAGCCGGGGATGATCCCGAGGAACACTTCGGGCAGCGCGAGCGCCGGCACCGAGCTGTCGATGGTGCGGTAGGTGGAGTTCAGCGGGATCTCAACACCCCCGCCGAGCGCGAGCCCGTTGATGAAGGTGAACGAGGGCACGCCGAGGGTCGACAGTTTGCCGAGCGCCCAGTGGCCCAGCTGCGCCATCTTCTTGCCGGTCTCCCGGTCGGGCAGTTCGCTGACCTTGGAGAGGTCGGCTCCCGCGGCGAAGATGAATGGCTTGCCGGTGACGGCAACCCCGTGGATCTCGCCAGCAGCGGCGCGCTCGGCAAGGGCATCCAGCACCGAAGCAAACTCGAGCAGGGTCTTCGGGCCGAGCGTGTTCGGCCGAGTGTGGTCCTTGCCGTTGTCGAGGGTGATGAGGGCGAGCACTTTGCCGCCTGCGATCGGGATGTCACGGACGAACGATCGCGTGATCACCTCGTCCGGGTCGAGGGAGGCGAGTTTCTCGAAGTCGGTCGCGGTCGTCATTACTTCGCTCCCTTGTAGTTGAGGTTCTCCCAGATGACGCTGCCACCCTGGCCGAGCCCGATGCACATGGCGGTGAGGCCGTAGCGCACGTCCGGTCGCTCGGCGAACTGTGCGGCGAGCTGGATCATGAGGCGCACGCCGGAGGAGGCGAGCGGGTGGCCCATCGCGATGGCCCCGCCCCACTGGTTGACGCGGGGGTCTTCATCGTCGATGCCGAAGTGGTCGAGCAGCGACAGCACCTGCACGGCGAAGGCTTCGTTGAGTTCGAACAGGCCGATGTCGTCGATGCTCAGCCCGGCCTTGCGCAGGGCCTTCTCGGTGGAGGGCACCGGGCCGATGCCCATGATCTCGGGCTCTACGCCCGCGAACGCGAAGCTCACCATGCGCATTTTGGGCTTGAGGCCGAACTCTTTCGCCGCGTCGGCGCTGGCGATGATGGATGCCGTCGCGCCGTCGTTAAGCCCGGAGGAGTTGCCCGCCGTCACTCGCCCGTGGGGGCGGAACGGTGTCTTGAGCGCCGCGAGGCCCTCCATCGTGGTTTCGGGGCGCAGCGCCTCGTCGACGGTGGCGAGCCCCCACCCTTCGTCGCTGCGGGTGGCAACGGGGATGATGTCGGGCTGCAGTTTGCCGTTCTGGTACGCCGCCGCCGCCTTCTGCTGGCTGAGCATCGCGAACCGGTCGGAGCGTTCCTTGGTTAGGTGCGGGAAGCGGTCGTGGATGCGCTCTGCCGTGTTGCCCATGTTGAGCGCCTCGCCACCGACGAGCTTCTCGGCGAGAAAGCGCGGGTTGGGGTCGGCGCCGAAGCCCATCGGGTGGCGACCCATGTGCTCGACACCGCCGGCGATGCCGATGTCGTATGCGCCGAAGCCGATGGCCCCACCGATCGTGGTGACCGAGGTCATCGCACCAGCGCACATCCGGTCGATCGCGTAGCCGGGCACCGACTTCGGCAGGCCCGCGAGCAAGGCTGCGGTCCGCCCAAGGGTAAGGCCCTGGTCGCCCGTCTGGGTTGTTGCGGCGATCGCGACGTCGTCGTAGCGCTCCTTGGGGATCTGCGGGTTGCGTTCGAGGAGGCCGATCATGGCTTTGACCACGAGGTCGTCTGCCCTGGTGTTCCAGAACATTCCCTTTTCGCCGGCCCTGCCGAACGGGGTGCGAACCCCGTCAACGAAAACGACTTCTGATCTTTCGGCCACAATGCCTCCATGGTTGTCTCGACGGCGCCGTCGAGCGATGCCGTCTTTTTGGCGCGTGCTTCCCGATCCTAGGCTCGCCCATTTTGGGGGCGGAATCCTTTGCTCCTTCCTACGAAGTCGCGGGGGAAGGCTCCTCGGGGCTTTGGCTGGCCTCCACAAAGGCATCGGCGATCAACTGTGCTGTTGCCGCAAGTTGCCAGGGGCGTGCGCCGAATCCGCCGAGGGTGGCCGCGATCGTTGCAGCGTCCGCGGGCTCGGGCGGTGTCCAGGCGATCCTGCGCAACAGTTCGGGGGTCAGCATGTTCTCGACGGGAACCGACATCTGGGTGGCGACCTCGGTGATGGCGGCGCGGGCTAACTTCAGGCGCCGGTCGGCTTCGGGGTTCTTGTCCGACCACACGCGGGGCGGCGGCACGGTGTCACCGGGGACGCGCAGCACGGGCACATCCTCACGCGCGAGGCCCGCCTGGATCGCATCCCACCAACGATCGATCTGCGACCTGCTCGCTCGACCGGTGAAGTCTTTGAGGGCGGCGAGGTCACGTTTGGTCTCGGGGAGCATGCGGGCGGCGGCGACGAGGGCAGCATCGGGGACGAGCCTGCCGGGGGCCGTGTCGATCTCGCGCGCGTAGGCATCCCGGGCCTCCCAGAGCTCGCGGGCAACCGACAGGTTCCTGCCGCCGCGAATGGCGTGCACGCCGCTCAGGCGCCGCCACGGTTCCTGCCTGACGATCACGAAGTCACGGGTGAGAACTGAAGCGAACTCCTGCTCGGCGATCTCGGTCTTACCGTCGCGAGCGAGCACCTCGGCGAGGGCTTCGCGCAGGTCGACCAGAAGCTCGACGTCGAGTGCGGCATACACGAGCCAGGACTGCGGCAGGGGGCGAGTCGACCAGTCGGCGGCCGAGTGCTCCTTGGCGAGGTGAATGCCGAGCAGGTCTTCCACGACCGCGCCGAGGCCGACTCGGGGAAGTCCCGCGAGCCGCGCGGCCAGCTCGGTGTCGAACAGTCGGGTGGGGTCGAGGCCGACCTCACGGAGGCAAGTCAGGTCCTGGCTGGCGGCGTGCAGGATCCACTCTTCATCGGCGATCACGTCGTTCAGCTCGGTGAAGCTGCCGATCGCGGGCGGGTCGAACAGGAAGGTCCCGGCGCCCCTGCGGAAGATCTGGATCAGGTAGGCGCGCTGCGAATAGCGGTAGCCGGATGCCCGTTCCGCGTCAATCGCGATGGGCCCGTGGCCCGCGGCAATCGTCTCGACGGCGGCGAGGTATGCCTCGCGGGTGTCGATGACATCGACCTCGACATGCGCCGCCTGCTGGGGTGGTTCGGCTGCAGGCTCGACCGCGGTGGTCGGCGCTGGCTCTTCGGCGTTACTCACGTCCCACTCGGCGCGCTGACAACAGGCTCACTCCCTCTACCGCCGGCGGGAGGCCGGCAAGCATGCATAACAGTTCGCCCCAGCCTTCCACATGGGCAGCCACATCGTGGTCGCTGGGTGTCCAGGAGGCGCGCAGTTCGATCTGCGCGCCGTCGCCCTGGGATTCGAGTTCGCCAAAACCGGTGGACAGGATGCGCGTGGCCGTGCCACTCGCGGAGGTGTACCGCGCCCCCCTCGTCTCGAGCGCATCCACGAGCCACGACCAGGCCACTTCGGCGAGGAACGGGTCGACCCCCATCTCGGTTTCGAGGGGCGCCTGGGCGAAACAGATCACCCTGAACTGTCCGCCCCAGGCTTCCGGGCTCTCGGGGTCGTACAGCAGCACGAAGCGGCCCGTCCCGAGGTCGGAGTCGCTGCCGTGGCGCGCCGGAGTCACGTCGGCGGCGAGGGCAAACGACCAGGGTGCGAGGGTCGCCGGTGCCGGAATCTCGGTCACGGCGAGCTCCGCGCGGGTCGTTGCACTCTTAATCGAGGCGATTGCGGCCGCAAATGTACTGGGAAGCGGCGGCGCGATAGGCGTGTCGGGCACGAGTGAAGATTAGGCTTCCTGAGGACTTTTCCTGCACAGGCACGCCGCTATACCATTCGGCTGCGGCCCTGATGTGGGGCGGATGTCGGGAGCGTTGTGGGCGGCAAGACGAATTCTGGGTCGCTGGGCCGGGTCGTTGCGGTCTCGGCGCTCGGGCTGACTGCCCTCGCGGCCGGAGCCGCAGTAGCGGCAGGCGCGATCGCCGTCATCTTCGCCCGCACCGTCGTGACGCCCCCACGCAGGCGCGAAGAGGATGTCCGGATCCTCGGCCACGACGACACGCACATCACCCTCTCTGCGACCCTCGACTCGATGACGCCGGGCCAGTACAGCCTGTGGTTCGACCGCGACGCTGGGCACGCCCGGGTCGGAGAAATCGTCTCGTACACGGGTGAGACGGTCACCCGGCAGCTGCTCGCGGTCACGAGCGGGCGGCTCGACGGCGCGCGCCGCGGGCGGTTCAGCGGTTGGTTCTACCTCTCGCCCGCCGATTTGGGGACCGGTTTCGAGAATGTGGTGGTCGACACCGAGCTCGGCCCGGCACCCGCCTGGCTGGTACCGGCGGGCGACGCATCCGATCGCTGGGTGATTGGCGTGCACGGCCGGGCGGTTCGCCGTGAGGAGACTCTGCGGGCGATACCGGTGTTCCGTGAGGCGGGCTACACCTCGCTCCTCATCTCTTATCGCAATGACGGCGATGCCCCGGGCACGAGCGATAACCGCTACGCCCTCGGGGACTCCGAGTGGCACGACGTCGAGGCGGCCATGCGGTTTGCGATCGACCACGGCGCGAAGAGCATCGTGCTCATGGGCTGGTCAATGGGGGGTGCGACCGTGCTGCAGGCGCTCACGCGCTCCTCGCTCGCATCCCGGGTGACCGGGGTGGTGCTCGAATCCCCCGTGGTGGACTGGGTGACCGCGCTGCATTACCAGGGGGTCGCGCACCGGCTTCCGCGGATCGTGCGCCTGGGCATCCTGACCCTGCTGTCGAGCCGGTGGAGCAGGTTCCTGACGGGTCAGCGCACCCCGATCGACCTGCGGCGGCTCGACATCGTGCAACGCGCCGCCGAACTCCACACGCCGATCCTGTTGCTGCACAGCGACGACGACGGCTTTGTGCCCTCGACGGCCTCGCGCGCCCTCGCGGTTGCCCGACCCGACATCGTCACCTTCGAGTCGTTCACGACGGCGCGGCACACCAAGCTGTGGAACTACGACGCGCCGCGGTGGAACGCGGCGATTCGTGGCTGGCTGGTCGGTTGGGCTAGGCCTTCTCGCGGACCTGGCGTTTGATGCGGCCGAGCATCCCGGTCATGCCCCTGATGCGCAGCGGGCTGACCGCCTCGGTGAGCCCCAGGCTGCTCGGGAAGTCGTCGGGCACGGAGAGCAGTTCCTCGGGGCTCAGGCCGCTGAGTCCCTGCACGAGGATCGACGCGAAACCGCGGGTGGTGGGCGCCTCCCGGGGTGCGGTTGCGAACAGCTGCACGGCGTCGCCCACCTCCACGAAGATGAATACGGGCGATTGGCATTCCTCGACGCGTTCGAGAAGATCGGGATGCTCCCCATAGCGGCCGGGTAGCTCGGGCAGTTCCTGGGAGAACTCCAACAACAGCTGCAGTCGCTCCTTGACCTCGAGCGCGAGGAAGTCGTCGCGGATCTCTGCAAGCTGCTCGGGGAGGTCGGTTGTCACGCCAGAAGCCTACGCCGCTCCCGGCTCCGAGCCCTTGACGATAGGTACGCGCACCGCCGAACCCCACTCGGTCCAGGAGCCGTCGTAGTTGCGCACACCTTCGAAACCCAACAGGTGGGTGAGCACGAACCAGGTGTGGCTCGAGCGCTCACCGATGCGGCAGTACGCCACGATGTCGTCACCGTCGGTGAGACCGGCGCCGTCGCGGTAGATCGCATTGAGTTCGGGCAGTGGCCGGAAGGTCCCGTCGTCGGCAACCGCTTTGGCCCAGGGCACGTTCTGCGCGCCCGGGATGTGGCCGGCCCGCAGTGCCCCTTCCTCCGGGTAGGCCGGGGCCGTGGTGCGGTCGCCGCTGTACTCCTCGGGGGAGCGGACGTCGATGAGCGGCTTGCCGAGGTGAGCGAGCACGTCATCCTTGTACGCACGGATCGCGTCATCCCGCCGTTCCACCACCGGGTAATCGACGGTCGGCGCCGATTCGGGCTCGGTCGTGTACGGGCGACCCTCGGCCTCCCAGCGGGCGCGGCCGCCGTCGAGCAGGCGCACGTCCTCGTGGCCGAAGAGCGTGAACACCCAGAGGGCGTATGCGGCCCACCAGTTGTTCTTGTCGCCGTAGATGACGACCGTCGTGTCGCGGGTGATGCCCTTCGAGCCGAGCAGCTTCGCGAAGGCGGCGCCGTCGATGTAGTCCCGCTCAACGGGGTCGTTGAGATCGGTATGCCAGTCGATCTTGACGGACCCCGGGATGTGCCCGGTTTCGTAGAGCAGCACGTCTTCGTCCGACTCCACGATCACGAGGCCGGGGGCGCCCAGGTGGTCCTCGAGCCACTCACCGCTCACGAGCCTCTCGGGGTGGGCAAACTGGCTGAAACGGGTGGTGGGATCGACCGCAACGGTCATGGCTGTTACCTCCGGTGGTGCCGTGGGGGAGTGCCAGCGAATCGGGCTAGGCTTGATTTCTCCTGCGCACGAATCTACGCCGACCGCCTGTATAGCGCCGTAAGACGGCGACACATTCCCGCGCGGGCACCGTCCAACCCCGACATTCCGAAGGCTCACCCATGAGTGCCATAGCGCCCGCGCCACCCGGGCGCCTCGTCGACCGGGTTCCCACCCTGAGTGGAACCGAGATGGTCGAGCAGTTGGTGCCGCCGCGCCAGTTCGCCGGCGCGACCCTCGACTCGTACAGGCCGGACCGCGACTACCCGTCCCAGGGCGCTGCGGTCGCTGCAATCCGCAACTTCCTCGCGGGGTGGCAGGGCGGGGGCGGGTTGTTCTCCCGTAGGAAGGCCCCGGCGGTTCTTCCCGGCGTTTACCTCGATGGCGGCTTCGGTGTGGGTAAGACCCACCTGCTCGCCGCGCTGTGGCACGCGGCGCCCGGCCGCAAGTACTTCGGCACCTTCATCGAGTACACCGCGCTTGTCGGGGCCCTTGGATACGCGCCCACCGTGCAACTGATGAAGGGGGCATCCCTCGTCTGCATCGACGAGTTCGAGCTCGATGACCCGGGTGACACCCGCCTGATGTCGCGCCTGCTCGGGGAACTCGCCGCCTCGGGCTCGCGCATCGCCGCGACCTCCAACACCCCGCCCAATGCGCTGGGGGAGGGCAGGTTCGCTGCCCAGGACTTCCTGCGCGAGATCGATTCGCTCGCCGCGCGCTTCACGACGCTGCGCATCGACGGGCTGGATTACCGTCGTCGCGATGTCGAGGCCCACGCTGTCGTGGTTCCGGATGCCCTCGCCGCCGTCACCGCTATTGACGGGGTCACCACACTCGACGCGTTTGACGACGTGCTGTCACACCTGGGCACCGTGCATCCGTCCCGCTACGTCACCCTCGTGGAGGGTCTCGCGGGCGTGGGGTTCACCGGCGTGCATCCCTTCGCAAACCAGACGGACGCCCTCCGGTTCGTGGCTTTTGTCGACCGGCTGTACGACGCTCAGGTGCGGATCATGGCGGAGGGTACCCCCCTGGACTCCGTGTTTCCGGATGACATGCTCGCCGGGGGGTACCGCAAGAAGTACCTCAGGGCGGTGTCGCGCCTCATCGCGCTCACCAACGGCGCGGAGTAGAGCACTCACTGCCGACGATCGCGCAGGGTTCGCGGTAAACCCGAGGCCGGGCGAAACACGATGTTTACATTTGCCCTTCCGGCGTAACACAAACGAAACACACAGACAGTCCCTGTGAAACCTCTGATCGCCAAACTGGCTCCGTACCCGAGGTGAGACCTCCAGTGTGCGGACCCGACGGTGCATCCTTCGCAGAACCAAAGAGAGGTACACAATGGATCAAGGCAATACCGCCTTCATTTTGCTTGCAGCAGCACTTGTGCTGTTGATGACCCCCGGCCTGGCATTCTTCTACGGCGGTCTCGTCAAGGCGAAGAGCGTCATCAGCATGATGATGATGAGCTTCGGTGCGATCGGGCTCATCGGCGTGCTCTGGGCGCTCTACGGCTACGCGATCGCGTTCCCGGGAGCCGAGGGCACAGTTTTCGCTTGGTCGATCGACACCGGCGCACTGGGCCTGGCGAACCTGCTCGAGACCCCCGAGGGCGCGGCCTTCCCGCCGCTGGCATTCGTGGCGTTCCAGGCCACCTTCGCGATTATCACCGTCGCACTCGTTTCGGGTGCTATCGCTGACCGCGCGAAGTTCGGTGCCTGGATGGTCTTCGCCGGCGTTTGGGCCACCGTGGTCTACTTCCCCGTCGCGAGCTGGGTCTTCAACTTCGGCCTCGCCGAGGATGGCAGCTTCGCTTACGGCGGCTGGCTGACCCACGGCCTGCAGGATGTCTTCGGCGTCGGCACCATCGACTTCGCTGGTGGAACCGCCGTGCACATCAACGCTGGTGCTGCAGCTCTCGCCCTCGCGCTCGTCCTCGGCAAGCGCGTCGGCTTCGCGAAGGGCGCATACGTTCCTCACAACCCGCCGTTCGTCCTCCTCGGCGCAGGCCTCCTGTGGTTCGGGTGGTTCGGGTTCAACGCGGGCTCGGAGCTCGCCGCAGACAACACCGCGGCACTGGCCTTCGTGAACACGATCGTCGCCCCCGCCGCCGCGCTGCTGGCCTGGCTCATCGTCGAGAAGCTTCGCGATGGCAAGCCGACCTCCGTTGGTGCCGCGTCGGGTGCTGTTGCCGGTCTCGTTGCGATCACCCCGGCGTGTGGCTCGCTCACCCCGGGCTGGTCGATTGTTCTCGGTCTCGTCGCCGGTGCCATCTGCGCACTCGCGATCGACCTGAAGTTCAAGCTGGGCTTCGACGACTCGCTCGACGTGGTGGGCATCCACCTCGTTGGCGGTCTCGTTGGAACCCTGTACCTCGGCTTCTTCGCCAACGGCACCGGCCTCATCTACAGCGGTGAGTTCACGCAGCTGCTCGTGCAGGCAATCGCCGCGATCTCGGTGCTGGTTTACTCCTTCGTGCTCGCGTTCGTGATCGGTTTCATCATCGAGAAGACGATGGGCTTCCGCATCAAGAGCGAAGACGAGCTCGCCGGTATCGACACCGCCATTCACGGCGAAGAGGGCTACGTGCTCTCCGACGTCAAGGCGTAATCGGAATCACAGCAGAGGGGTGCCGCGCGCAAAAGCGGCACCCCTAACAGTTTTTGGGGAGGAGGTGTCGTGGTCCACGGCACCGTGCTGACGGCGTCCGTCGTGGCGATCATCGTGATCTTGCTGTCCCTGGCGATTGTTGACGCGCGCATGTTGCCGGCGGCGCCCGCCGGGATGTCGATCCTCGTGTCGCTGTGCTGTGCCGGGGCGGGCTGCGCGGCCTGGATCGTGGTGGCACCGGTACTTGCCCCGCAGGTACCCGCGGCGCTCTTCATCCCAATTGCCGCACTTGGCGGCGTTGCCGCTTACCTCGCAACCATCGCGGTGAGGGCGAGCGGAGCGTCCGCGCCCACCGCCGTCGTCTTCGCCCTGTTGTGGAGTTGCCTCGTGTTCGTGCCGACGGCAATCCTCACCTTTGCCCCGGCCTCGGCCCGCTGGCCGCTCGGGTTCACGCCCGTTGACCACGGTGGGTCGCTCGCAGTGAACGTTGCAACCGGAGCCGCAGCCCTCGGTGTGCTCATCGCCGGCGGGCCGAGAGCGCGCACGGTGCCTATCAACCGGGCGACGGGCGTGGTGGCCGTGGTTGCCCTGTGTGCGGGCTGGCTGGCATGGTTGGTCGGTGCCGAGCTTGCCATTGACGACGTCACGCCATTGATTCTCAGCAACGGGCTCGTGGGGGCCATTGGCGGCATGGTGGGGTGGCTCGTGGTGCAGCGGATCAGCCACATGTCCACCACCCTCGCCGCCGTCGCCGCGGGGCTCGTGAGTGGGCTTGTCGCCGTCACGGCGGGCGCGTCACTGTTCACGCCGGTATCGGCTGCGGCCACGGGCATCCTGGCCGGGGGAGCGGCGTGCATCTTCACGCTGCGCCGGGTGGGCGCCAGCCGCCGCCAGCAGTGGTTCGTCGTCGGCTCGCACCTGGTGTCGGGAGCGGTCGGAATTGTGTTGCTCGGCGTGCTGGCGACCAACATGGGCTTCCTGTTCACCGGGTCCACGGCGTTCGTGCAAAACCAGGTGGGCGCGACGCTCCTGGTCGCGGGATACTCCATGGTCGTGTCCTTCGCGCTGTGGGCTGCGTTGCGGCGAGTGCCGGTTCGGGTTAGCTCTCCGGTTCCCCCAGTACCCGGCGACTGAGCAGGGTGGCACCCGCGACGGCGGCGGGCATGGTGAGCACCGCACCCAGCGGCACCAAGAAGAGCAGGTAGCTGGCCAGCCCGAACCCGAGGGCCAGCGCGCGGCGGCTGCGGAGCGCCCGCCGCCTTTCGCGCAGGCTGAGGCCGCGCGCCTCGAACGCGGGACCGGTGAGCTCGATCGCGAGAAACCAGCCACCGACGAGCGCGCCGAGCACGGCGGCCAGCACGGTGCCGACGAGAGGCACCAGGCCGAGCAGCAGCAGCCCGACGGCCGCGAGGATCGTGGGCACGAGCATCCGGATCGCATCCGTGAGGGCGCGGCCTGCCGTGCGCCAGAATCCGGATGTCACGGACTCGGGCAGCGGACCGGAACGTTCCTCCACGTGCCGCCAGATCCGCTCGTACAGCGGCTGGCCGGCGGCCAGGGTGACAGCCGTGAAGGTGTAGATGATGAGCAGGATGGCGACGCCGAGGAAGGCCAAGCCGACGAGCACCCGTAAGCCGATGCGGAGCGGCTCGTCCCAGGGCTCTGCAAACGGGGTTGCGAGTACGGCGAGGTTCTCGAGGTTCAGTCCCAGCGCGATGACCCCGGCTGCGAACAGGATCCCGACGACAACCGCCGGAAGCAGGCCAAGGAGCATGAGCCCGGGCGCGGTGCGCCAGGTTCCGAACCCCCGCGCGAGCAGACCAACCCCTGCCAGGAATTCACGAATCACCACGAGCCCACGCTAGTGGCTGGGGTCGAAGGGAGGATGAGGCGTGGGCATCACCCCAAGGGCGGGTTAACGCCAGGTCCCGGCCTACCCGGAAGGGCGTTAAGTGAGAAGAGGGACCCGGCACATGCCGGGCCCCTCATGGTCGCAGCCTCAAGGAAGGGGGCGTGCTGCGATTACACCAGCGCCGTAAGCCCACATCGATTCGATTACGTACTGCCAGAACCTTCGTCCTGACCAAAGCGAACGCCATGCGACCGCTCTGTTGTAGAACTTCTTCAGAATGTTTGCTCTCATGGGGGCCTTCCTTTCCTTTTTGCCGTTGTCGTTGCGGGTTTTGGTCCTTGACCAGTCACTCACTAGGCGAACGACGCCGAGAATCAGCAGTGCCACCACAACCTCTAGGACGCCCCAGTTTTGAAGTGGGTCCGCCCCCAGCTTTCAGGCTGCGAACACTCGGAGAATACCAGCGCTGTTTCGGGAGCGGAAGGAGCCGAACGAAGCGAACACCTTCAGGGTGGAAGACTGTTAAAGCAGGGCGTGCATGCACCCACGATGATGATCCAGTGGGCGATACCGGACTCGACGCGATGACCTCTTCAGTGTGAAGGCGTCCGGCGGTGCGGCGTGGCGGGTTCACGCGTTTCTAGGCCTTCGCCTGATCCCTGTACCAATCCGATCTGCGACAGCAACACCGGGAGCATGACGCTCGCGGACGTGGGCAGGTTCAGTAGCAGCCAGCGAGGCGCAGCGCCTCGTCGATGTAGAGCATGAGCGCGCTGTTGCCGTGACCGGTGCGGTCCATCGTTGCGGCGCTGTTGGCGTCGGCGGTGTCGAACTCTTCCTGCAACGCCGCGCAGTCAGCGGCTTGCTGTAGCTCGTCGATCCGCACCTGAACGCTGGCGTCGTAGTCGGCCCAGGGAACGTCGGAACGGGCGTCGAGTTCTTCGGCCTCGGGTGCCTGCAACTGCTCCGCCTCGGGCGACTGCATCTCTTCAACCGGGACGGTATAGGGCTCCATTCTGACTGTGCAGCCGCTAAGGGCGATGAGCAACAGCGGGACCAAG
>JBIITJ010000021.1:0-36819 GCA_044340535.1 Rhodoglobus sp. | reverse complement strand
CGAATGCACGGGGAGGCAATCTCAACAAGAGCACCCACCGCGTCGATAACGGAACCTTTAGGTTCCCTCGCCGAAGTTCAGCCCAAAGTTTACACGGATGCGCGCAGGATGGCAGCGACGATCTCTTCGGGGCTCCCGTCGACCCCGACCGTGACGCCGCCCTCGTCGTCGCCGGGCACCTGCAGTGTCTCCAGCTGGGAGTCGAGCAGGGTCGCCGGCATGAAGTGGTTTTCCCGTTTGCCGAGACGGGATGCCAGCAGCTCCCGCTCCCCGTGCAGGTACACGAACGTCACCGCCGGGGCCTCTGCGCGAATCGCATCACGATAGGAGCGCTTGAGTGCCGAACACGCCACGACGACGCCGGTTCGGGATGCCCCGGCGATCGCCTCCCCCACCGCGGCAAGCCACGGCCAGCGATCGTCGTCGTCGAGGGGCTGCCCCGCCGCCATCTTGTCGACGTTGGTTATGGGGTGCAGGTCGTCCGCATCGATGAACGGCACCTCGAGTTGCTCGGCGAGGAGACGCCCGATGGTGCTCTTGCCCGAGCCGCTCACGCCCATGACGACGATGAGTGGGGGCTGGGGCATCCATCAACCGTACTAGCCTTATCGAGGCATTCGAATAGAAGGAGCAACCCGTGGCACAGGCAAATATCGGCGTCGTTGGACTGGCGGTCATGGGGTCAAACCTCGCCCGCAACCTTGCAAGCCGTGAGGGCAACACCGTTGCGATCTTCAACCGCTCGTACTCGAAGACCGAGACGCTGCTTGCCGAACATCCCGAAGCCGAGTTTGTGCCCGCCGCCAGCTACGAAGAGTTCGCCGCCTCGCTCTCCAAGCCGCGCACCGCGATCATCATGGTGCAGGCCGGCAAGGGCACGGATGCCGTCATCGACGCACTCACCGAGGTGTTCGAGCCGGGCGACATCATCGTCGACGGTGGCAACGCGTTGTTCACCGACACCATCCGCCGCGAGAAGGCGGTGCGCGAGACCGGGATCAACTTCGTCGGCGCCGGCATCTCGGGCGGCGAGGAGGGCGCCCTCAACGGCCCCTCGATCATGCCCGGCGGCTCGGACGAGTCGTGGGTGACGCTCGGTCCGATCCTCAAGTCGATCGCCGCGGTTGCCGAAGGTGAGCCCTGCGTGACGCACGTCGGCCACGACGGCGCCGGCCACTTCGTCAAGATGATCCACAACGGCATCGAGTACGCCGACATGCAGCTCATCGCCGAGGCCTACGACCTCATCCGTCGCGGCACCGGCAAGACCCCCGCCGAGATCTCCGAGATCTTCACCGAGTGGAACAAGGGCGAGCTCGAGAGCTACCTCATCGAGATCACCGCAGAGGTGCTCAAGCAGGTTGACGCCGAGACGGGCACGCCGCTCGTCGACCTGATCCTCGACCAGGCCGGCTCCAAAGGCACCGGCGTCTGGACGGTGCAGACCTCACTGGACCTCGGGATCCCCGTCTCCGGCATCGCGGAGGCCGTGTTCGCGCGGTCGCTGAGCTCGAAGCCCGCGCAGCGTGCGGCAGCGGCATCCCTCCCCGGCCCCGACTCGGAAGGCTGGAAGCCCGCCGACCCCGACGCCTTCATCGAGGGCGTTCGTCTCGCGCTCTACGCCTCGAAGGTCATCGCATACAGCCAGGGCTTCGACGCCATCGTCGCAGGCGCCGAGCAGTACGGCTGGGACATCAAGAAGGGCGACATCGCCAAGATCTGGCGCGGCGGCTGCATCATCCGCGCCCGCTTCCTCAACCGCATTACCGAGGCCTACGCCGAGAACCCGGGCCTCGTCGCCCTCGTCACGGCACCCTTCTTCGTCGACGTGATGGCGAAAGCCCAGACCGCGTGGCGCAATGTGGTGTCGGATGCCGCGCACGCGGGCATCCCGGCGCCGGCATTCTCCAGCTCCCTCGCCTACTACGACGGCCTTCGCGCCGACCGGCTGCCCGCCGCCCTCGTGCAGGGGCAGCGCGACTTCTTCGGCGCCCACACCTACAAGCGCGTCGACAAAGAAGGCACCTTCCATACGTTGTGGTCGGGCGACCGCTCGGAGATCGAAGCGGTCGACAGCCACTAGCGCTGCTTAGCTCAGCGCCCGTTCGAGAACTGCGGCCTGGTGGCGGTGCCCCAGGGTTTCGTAGCCGACGATCACCACGGCGGGCGACAGGGTCACCATGACCAGGCACAGGCCGAGCGGGGCGCCCAGGAACGCGAGGACGACTGCGGCCACAAGCAGGGTGATCGTGCCACCAAAGAGAGCAAGGTGGAGCGGATCCCACTGCCCCACCAGGTAGGCGTACAGGACGAGGCTGGACAGCGAGAACACGAGCACGGGGACGGCGATCGACACGATAGCGCCGGGCACCCCGATCAGGCTTTCGCCCTCAATGACGTAGGCCACGACGTGCAGGCCGGCCCCGACCGCGGCAATCGAGGCGAACAGGACGATGTGGCCGTAGCCCCACACGAAGGCGCGGCCCCGGTAACGAGCGAGCACCTCACCGGAGGGTGCAATGAAGTAGACCCACCAGAGACCGAACGCGATGCCGATTCCCGCGAACGCCACCAGGCCTGCCTCGACGCTCCAAGCCTGGTGTTCCACGAGCGCGGCAACGCTCGCGACCGTGCCGAACACGACTTCCCCCAGCGCGATGATCGCCAGGAGCCCGTACCGTTCGGCGATGTGGTGCGCATGCCACGGGGTTTCACCGCTCTTCCGCTCGGCCGCAATCGGCCCGCCCAGCTCTATCGCGTAGAGCGCCACGGAGGCAACCACGAACAATCCGACGGTCACATCCAGCACCGCCAGCACAACCCACCCGACCTGGGCGACCAGGATGAACGCCACATAGGTCAGTGCGGTGCGACGATGCGCCGGGTCTTGCTTGGCCACTCGCAACCATTGGGCGACCATCGCGACACGCATGACGACGTAGCCCGCCACAATGACGCCGTTGTCGAGGTGGTCACCCTCAATCAACGAATGAAACAGCCGCGGGATGCCCAGCGCGAGAACGATGACGCCGATCATCTGCACGAGGGTCGTGAGCCGATAGAACCAGTCATCCGTGTCGAAAGCTGAGGCGAACCAGGAGAAGTTGATCCACGCCCAGCAAATGGAGAACATGGCGAAGGCGAATCCGCCCAGGCCGATCATCGCGTGCTCGTCAGCGATGAAATGCGCCAGCTGGTCGGCGGCCTGCCCAAAGGCGACCACGAAGGCGAGGTCGAAGAGAAGCTCGAGCGGCGTCGCCGAGCGATGCGTTTCGCCCGGGTTTCGGCCCGTCATGCGGATCAGGCGGCGGGGCATGCCCATATCCTGCCAGACTCGCGCGCCCAGCTGAGGTGGGAGAATGGCCAGACCATGCACGACGAAGGCCACCCCGAGCTCGACGGCTACGAGCCCTACGAGGAGAGGCCCCTGCGGAGTCGGCGCTTCACGACGATGATGCGCGTGGTGGTGGTGCTCGGCCTCGCCGGGTTGATCCTCCCCGGAATCCTCGTGACACTCGGCACCGCGCAGGGCACGGCCCAGCGGACCTGCTCGATCTACGCGCAGGTGTATGCACCCGGCGCCGTCGGCTCAGCTGCCCGCTTCGAGCTGTTCAGCGCGACTCCCGGCTGGAACTGTTACGCCGTGGGTTTCGACGGCGATGAGGTGATGCTGCGGTCGCTCGGGTTGATCCCGGGCGGCCCGCGCATCCCTCTCGCACCGGTCGAGAACAGCTAGCTGGCCCTCAAGCGCCTCAGTCGGCGAGCAGCTTCTCGCGCACCTGGCGGCGCAGCACTTTGCCGATCAGCGACTTGGGCAGCTCGTCAATGACGATGAACCGCTTGGGCACCTTGTATGCAGCGAGATTGCCGCGCACGAAGGCATCGAGCGCCTCCTCGTCGAGTGTTGCGCCGGGGGCAAGCACCACTGCCGCGACGACCTCCTCGCCGCTGTGCTCGCTGGGCAGGCCAACGACCGCCACGTCAGCCACAGACGGATGCTGCCGCAGCGCGTCCTCCACCTCGCTGGGCGCGACGTTGAAGCCACCCGTGATGATGAGCTCCTTGATGCGGTCGACGACGCGGACGAAGCCGGCCTCGTCAACAGTGACGATGTCGCCGGTGCGGAACCAGTCGGCACCCTCGTCCGACGACGGGACAAACACGGCGGCGGTCTCGTCGGGCTGCTTCCAGTACCCGGAGAACACCTGCGGACCGCGGACGATGAGCTCGCCCTCCTCGCCGGCTTTGCGGTCGACGGTGGGGTTATCGGGGTCAACCACGCGGACCTCGGTGTTCGGCAGTGGCAGGCCGACAGTACCCGCGACCCGCGAGGGCCCGACCGGGTTTGCCATCAGCACGGGGCTCGTCTCACTCAAGCCGTAGCCCTCCACAAGCGTCCCGCCGGTCTCTGCCTCCCAGGGCTCGACGACGGATGCCGAGAGCGGCATGGCACCGGAGATCGCGATCTGGATGCCCTGCAGCGAGACCCCCTGCGCCTTCGCGGCCGCGGTCAGGCGCTCGTAGATCGGCGGCACGGCCGGCAGGAACGTCGCTGGGTGCTTCTTGATCACCTTGAGCACGAGGTCGGGGTCAAACTTCGGGAACAACACGAGCCTGGCACCCATGCTCATCGCGAAGGTCAGGCACAGCGTGAGCCCATAGGCGTGGAACATCGGCAGCACCGCGTAGACGACGCAGCCTTTGCCGCGCTTGACCGTCGGCGTCCAGGCCCGGGCCTGCGCGGCGTTCGTGGTGAGGTTGAGGTGCGTGAGGGTCGCACCCTTGGGGTACCCGGTGGTGCCGCTCGTGTACTGGATGAGCGCGACATCCTGCGCATCCGGGCGAACAATATCGTGCTTGATCGGGTCGGTCTTCAGCAGGTCTTCCCACGCGATCGTGCCGCGCACCGTCGTCGTGAGCGCCTTTCGTGACTCGCGGGCTTTGCTGATCGGCAGGCGCAACAACGCCCGCGTCGCGAACGGCATGGCGCGGGTCACGTCGACGGAAATGATGGTGTCAACAGCGACATCCTCGGGGAACGCCTGGATCGTCGAGACCACGTTGTTCCAGGCGATGACGACCTTCGCACCGTGGTCCTCGAACTGGTGGCGCAGCTCGCGCGGCGTATACAGCGGGTTGTGCTCGATGACGATCGCGCCCAGCCGCAGCACCGCGTAGAAGGCGACGATGTGCTGCGGGCAGTTCGGCAGCACGAGGGCGACGGGGTCGCCCTTCTGAACGCCCAGCAGCCGCAGCCCCTCGGCGGCCCGCTCGATCTGCTCACCCATGGCGGCGTAGGTCGTCTCGCGTCCGAAGAACTCGAGCGCCACGTCATCCGGGAATTCGGTGACGGATGCCTCGACCAGGTCGTACAACGAACCGGCGGGAAGCTCGATCTCGTCGGGCACACCCTCGGCGTACGACGCGAGCCAGGGGCGCGGGGTCGTGATGGCGCTCACGCGGCGCCGTCAAACATGCTCGTCACGGATCCGTCGTCGAAGACCTCGTAGATGGCCCGGGCGATGAGCGGGGCGATCGGCAGGATCGTGAGCGTCGGGAATCGCTTCTCCTCGGGAATTGGAAGCGTATCGGTGACCACGACCGAGTCGATCGCCGAGCTCTGCAGCAGCTCGGCCGCGGGGTCGGAGAAGATCGCGTGCGTTGCCGCGACCACCACGCGCGTGGCGCCGGCCTGCTTGAGGGCTTCGGCGGCCTTGACGATGGTGCCGCCCGTGTCGATCATGTCATCGACCAGCAGGCACACCCGGCCATCAACCTCACCGACGATCTCGTGCACCGTCACCTTGTTGGGAATGAGCGGGTCGCGACGCTTGTGGATGATCGCGAGCGGCGCGCCGAGCTTGTCGCTCCAGATGTCGGCGACGCGCACGCGGCCCATGTCGGGCGACACGACGGTGAGCGTCGCGGGGTCGAGGATCGCCTGGAAGTGTTCGAGCAGCACCGGCATCGCGAACAGGTGGTCGACGGGCCCGTCGAAGAAACCCTGGATCTGGGCGGCGTGCAGGTCGACGCTCATGATGCGGTCGGCTCCGGCGGCCTTGTACAGGTCGGCGACGAGCCGGGCGCTGATCGGCTCGCGACCGCGACCCTTCTTGTCCTGGCGACCGTACGGGTAGAAGGGAGCAACAACCGTGATGCGCTTGACGGATGCCCGCTTCAGGGCATCCACCATGATGAGCTGCTCCATGAGCCACTCGTTGATGGGGAAGGTGTGCGACTGGATCACGAAGACATCCGCACCGCGCACGCTCTCGTCGTAACGAGCGTAGATCTCACCGTTGGCGAAGGTCCGGGCATCCGTATGCACCACATCGGTCTCGAGGTGTCGCGCGACATCGATCGCCAGCTGGGGGTGTGCCCGACCCGAGACGATAACCAGTCTCTTCTGTCCGGTGATCTTGATCTCGGACAAC
Organism: Rhodoglobus sp.; assembly: GCA_044340535.1. Taxonomy (GTDB): domain Bacteria; phylum Actinomycetota; class Actinomycetes; order Actinomycetales; family Microbacteriaceae; genus Rhodoglobus. The sequence continues at coordinate 30,385 of JBIITJ010000021.1, read as the reverse complement.
GGTCCCCGCTCTCTGCCCCGTGGGGCTACTGTGCCGGTGTCGAATCGTCAGAAGCGGCTGCGGCGGCCTGCGCCGCAGCGGTGCCCTCACGGTTGGCTTCAACCCAGCCCGTCATGTTGCGCTGCGGAGCCACGTTGATCGCCAGTGCACCCGCCGGCACGTCTTTGCGCACGACAGTTCCTGCTCCCGTCTTGGCTCCGTCCCCAATACTAACGGGGGCGACGAAGACGGTGTGCGACCCGGAATGCACGTGCGAACCGATGACCGTCGCGTGCTTGTGCACGTCGTCATAGTTGGCGGTGATCGCACCGGCGCCGAGGTTCGTGTGCTCACCGATCGTGGTGTCGCCGACGTAGCTCAGGTGCGGCACTTTGCTGCCCACTCCGATCGTCGAGTTTTTGGTCTCCACGAAAGTGCCGATCTTGCCACCGGCGCCGAGGTAGGTGCCCGGCCGCAGGTACGCGAACGGCCCGACCGTCGCGTCGGCGCCGATCACCGCGAGGGTCGCATCGGTGCGGCGGATCGTCGCGTTCTCCCCCACCTCGCAGTCGACGAGGGTGGTGTCCGGGCCGATGATCGCGCCGCGCTGAACGAGCGTCGCACCCTTCAACTGGGTGTCGGGCAGCAGCACCACATCCTCGGCGAGCACCACGTCGGCGTCGATCCAGGTCGAGGCCGGATCCTGCACCGTGACCCCCGCGAGCTGCCAGCGGCGCACGATGATCTCATTCATGCGACGGGATGCCTCGGCCAGCTGCACCCGGTCGTTGACGCCGCTGACCATCCAGCCGTCACGCACCGGCAACGCCGACACCACGGAGCCACCCGCCCGCAACAGCCCCACCACGTCGGTCAGGTACTTCTCGCCCTGCGCGTTGCGGGTGCCCACGAGCGGCAACTGCTCGCGCAGCGGCGCCACCCGGAACACGTACGTGCCCGAGTTGACCTCGGTGATCAGCAGCTGGGCCTCATCGGCATCCTTGTGCTCGACGATCGCCTCGACAACACCGTCGGCGGTGCGGACGATCCGCCCGTAACCCGACGCATCGTCGAACACCGCAGAGAGCAGGGTGGCGGCCGCACCCGCGCTGCGGTGCTCGGAGATCAGGGTGGCGAGGGTGGGGGCATCCAGCAGCGGCACATCGCCGCTGACAACCACCACGTCGCCCTCGAAGTCGTCGGGCAGCGCGGCGATACCCACCTCCACGGCGCGGCCGGTGCCGGGAATCTCGTCCTGGTCGACGAACACCGCCTCGGGCATGAGCTCGGCGATCGAGGCGGCAACCGCGTCACGCTCGTGGCGCACCACCGCGATGACGTGCGCGGGGGCGAGGTCCCGCGCGGTGGCCAGCACGTGGCCGACGAGCGAGCGCCCCGCGATCGTGTGCAGCACCTTCGGGCGCGACGACTTCATGCGCGTGCCCTGGCCGGCGGCGAGCACGATCACGGCGAGGTTCAGGTCGGTCATGCGACCATTCTCCCCCACCCCGTGGACGTTACCCGAAGCGTCCGTTCACATAGTCGAAGGTGCGGGGGTCGATTGGCTCGGAGAACATCGCCTCGGTCGCACCGTGCTCCACGATCGCCCCCGGCGTGCCCTGCGAGGCCAGGAAGAACGCGCACTGGGTAGACACCCGCTGGGCCTGCTGCATGTTGTGGGTGACGATGACGATCGTCACCTCCTTGGCGAGTTCGAGCATGGTCTCCTCGATGACCCGCGTCGACGTCGGGTCGAGGGCGGAGCACGGTTCGTCCATGAGGAGCACCTTGGGGGCGACCGCGAGCGAGCGAGCGATGCAGAGACGCTGCTGCTGGCCACCGGAAAGACCGCCGCCGGGCGCGCGCAGGCGATCCCGCACTTCCTTCCAGAGCCCGGCTTTCGTCAGGCTGGTTTCGACGAGATAGTCACGCCGGTCTCGATCGGCTTTGATGCCCGTGAGTTTGAGGCCCGCGATCACGTTGTCGTAGATGGACATCGCGGGGAACGGGTTGGGCTTTTGGAACACCATGCCGATGTTCTTGCGCGCGTCGACGAGACGGCGCTCCGCGTCGTAGATGTCAACGCCGTCGAGGAGCACCTCTCCCGCGAGGCTCGCGGAAGGAACCAGTTCGTGCATGCGGTTCAGGATCCGCAGGAACGTCGACTTGCCGCATCCCGACGGGCCAATGAGGGAGGTGATCACTCCCGCAGGCATGGTCAGCGAGACCCGGTCGAGCACCTGGTGATCGCCGAACCATGCCGAAATCTCGCGTGCGTCGAGTTCGGCCAGCGGCTGCGACGGCGCAGCGACGGCAGGGGCGAACGCAGTCCCTAGGCCAATGTGGTGCGCGACGGCAGTCGTCGAGCCAGCGTGCGTGGCCGAAAGTGACTCGGGGGCCGACACAGTGGACAGCACCTCGGTCTCGGTGTCCACGTCCGGCACGGCCTCGACATCGCCGTTGCCCATCCCCGGCGACCCCGCCCGCACCGCGGTGATCAGCCTAGCCACCCCTTGCTTCGCTCTGCGTAGAATCGCGCGCACCAACTCAGCCGCCCGGGCGGCCAGGCGGCGTGTTTCAGTCGCCGGGGCCGCACCGACAGCGGCCAATTCGGGAAGTTCGGAGTCAGTCATGGATAGGCCTTCGATCAGAGCAGGTTGGGCAGGAAGCGGTTGATCTGGTCAGCAACGAAGATGCCGGCGAGAAGAAGGGTGGGCGCGAAGACGATCCATGCCTTTTGCGGGCCGATCGCGCGGTATGTCCACACTGCGGCGATCTCCGCAATGACGAACAGCTGCAGCGCGAACACCAGGGCCCAGGCCGTGCTGGTGTCCGTCGCCATGGACTTCTCCGACCGGGACAGCATGGCGTAGGTCGTCATCCTCGGGCCAGGGTCTTCGGCCTTGCCAATGAGATCCGCGTCCACGCGCACGACGCCTGAGGGTATATAGGCCGGGCCGCGAGCGCTCTCGAGCACGAGTCGACTTTGCCCGGCGGTGGGTGAGGGTGGTGCAGGGTCCCCGGCGTACCGAACCCCGATCACCGAGAACGTCTGCTTACCCTGGCCGGTGAGCACCGTAAAAGTCTGGCCGGGGGCGAGCTCCTGTAATCGTGAGAATGGCCCACCATATGAGGCAGCTCGACCCATGATGTAGCTCACTCCCGCTTGCCCCGGAAGCACAGTGTCGCGCCGATGGCCTGGACCCGTGCGCAATTCGGTCGAGCTCGTGCCCTCGACCACATACTCAGAGACGCCGATGGAGGGGATCTGGAGGAGGGCGACCGGAGTGCCGTTATCGAGCAGGACATCCTCGAAGTCCCCCTCGCTCACCGGTGCCGTACCAAGGGCAAGCTCGTCGCGGAACACGTTGCCGACCTGCTGCTGTGCTACCGCGTGCTGGAGATGGCTGAGGACCAGGACGTTGACCACGAAACCGACAAGCAGCACAACGATGAGTCCGGCGACACCTCGGGCGAGGATCTGGGCACTAGTGAGCGGCGCCAACGGCACCATGGACGCTGGGAGGCGCCGCGGGGGGCGCGGAGGCGCGGGCGACCCGGCGACCGCGGTCGACCGCCGCGGGAACAGCCGCTCGCCGAATACCGTCATCCGAATGCCTCAGCATCCTGTAAACGGCCTGCCCGCGCGATGCGCACGATGATCACCACGGCTAGTCCCGCGACGCCGATAATGAGGATCAGCCAGGGCGCGAAGACGATCGCCGTGTCTCTCGTCAGGCGCGGCAGGAGGACACCGTCGACAAGCGAGGTCGGCACGACGGTGTAAGTGGCCGTCTCAAACGCCCATTGGCCCGCATCCTCCAGGTCGACCCGGATCACGCGTGTCTCGTCAGGCTTGAGTTTCATGATGTGCACTCGCGGTGACGCGTTCAGTACGTGGCCGAGAAAATTCGTAAGGCGGAACGTCGCGAAGGAGTCAATGCTCTGCTGGGAGACGTTCCTAATGACGAACTCTGAGCGAACTACGCCGGCCCGAGGATCGATCGAGGGCTGGTATGCGGCGCGCAGCCCGCTGACATAGATCGCCTCGCCAATGGTTGTCCCCTCCGGGAATTCGTCAACATTCGCACTCGGCGCCGTCGAGGGGGGACCTGATGACGGAGTGGTTCGCGGTGTCGACGAGCCCGTGGGAATCGGCGGAGTAGAAGTAGGAGTGGATGGCAGAACCGTGACCTCGATCGGGTAGCCGCCGTCATCCGACGTGTTGTCCTCAGCTACCGCCGCAATCGAGCCCGCCGCGGCCAGCGCGATCACGCCAGCAATGGCAAGCACGGATGCCACACCCATGCTGATCCTCACGGGGTGTTGATTTCGGGCAGTTCGGCGGGCTCCGAGGCCTTCCGACGCGCCTCGGCCTCGGTGTAGTCCAGCCACGCGACCGCCGCGCGCTCATCCCGCACTCTGCGGATGCGCACGACCAGCCAGACAACACCGGCGCCCAGGAGCAGGATGAGCAACCACCATGGCATAGCAAAGACCACCGCGTCCCTGGAGACGGGAGCGAGGAATCCGGGGCTTATTGCATCGGGGTCGACCGTGGGCTGGATCTTGACGTAAGCGTCGAGATAGCCCAACTGGCCAACACCGGAGATGGGGATCGACAGAGAACGTGTGCTGCCCGGTAGCATCTCCTCTAGCACCTGCGTCACGACGGGCCCGACGCCGACGCCGAAGTAGGTGTTCACACCGATCGCCATCGTCGCACCGAGGGCGACGTTGCCGGTGTTCTTCACCGTGAACGTCACGAGGGTGTCGCCGGTCACCGGGTTGAGCTCGCCTGTATAGGTCGCCGACATGTTCGTCACGGTGAGAATGGGCTGGATGTCGCCGAGGACCCGCACGTAGAGCCGGGTCGCGACGCGCCGGTCGACGAGGATCTGCCCGGATGCTGAGGTCACCGAGATGACGATCCCTGCGGCGTGGTCACCCGGGCGCGCATCCCCCGGCACCCTGAAACTAAAGGGCACAAGCTTCGACTCCCCCGGTTCGAGTGGGATTGTGAGCTGCGATGCCCCGCCCTCGAACGTGATCCACGAACCCGCATCCGTGGGAGTTGCGCCGGTGTCGAGGAGTGCGAATTCGCCAGCTTCGGTATTGAACGCATCGGTGGCGAAAACGGTCATGGTCTGCGCGGTCGTGCCAGTGTTCGTGATCACGTAGTTGTCGTTGAGCTGCTGGCCTGGGCTGACCTGGTAGCTGTAGCGCGTGCGGCCATCTGGACCGGTCTCATTCGCCGGGCCACCCGAGATTCCATCGGTGTCATCCGCCGATGCGGCGATCGAGGGGAAAGCTGACATCGCGAAGACCAGAAGCAGGAGCATCGCCAGCACGGCGGGGATGCGGGGGCGACGTGTCGCACGGGAGATGAGCACGATCGATTGATCCAATGTGAGATGACCGGTGCGGAGAGAACACCTGAAGGACGGGTTAACGAGAGTTGGAGGGCTGTGCTGAGATTGAGCCGTGGGGAGGGGCCGCAATACGGGCGGCCCCTCCCCACGCTCTGGGTGTGCTACTTCGAAGTGAGCGTGAGCGTGAGCTTCGAGGTGTAGGTGCCGGCCGGCTTGCCGACGGGAGCCACGAACTTCAGGTTGGCGTTGAACGTTGACGTCCCGACCGCCGCACCGTTAGTCGCCGAGGCGAACGGAGCTGCGTAGACGGCGCTGCCTGCCAGCTGCGGCGCAGCGACCGAGACGACACCGGTGCCGGCGGTCGTGGAGACGAGCACAGGCTCGATGCCGAGCTGCGTGTTCGCGATCTTGACCGTCGAGTCAGCGGAGTTGGTGAACTCGGTGACGGACGACGTGAGGTTCCAACCGGCGTGGGTCACAACGCGCGCATCCGTGACGGTGAAGTCCGGCAGCACACCAGTCGAGGTCGACAGACCGTTGACCAGTTCAGGGTCACCGATGGTGGCCGTCGCCCCGGTGGGAACGCTGAGGCTCAGCACTCCGTCGGCAGCGTCGAGCGTCGTCGCCGTGAGGTCGATCTCGGCGGGGCTGCCCGTGACCGTTCCGGGGGCGACCGGCGGCACGTAGGTGTCGAAGGTCCAGGCGCCCGTGCCCGCAGTGACGGAAATGTAGGTGTAGTACACGCCCGCGTCCGCGACCGTGAGGCCGTTGTTCTTCATGAACGCGACCCCGAGGCTGTAGTTGCCGCCCGCTGACTTCACTCCGTTCGGGTTACCGAGCAGGAAGGTGGCGAGGCTGGCGGCTGGGAGCTGCACATCCTTGCTGCTGCCGACGAAACCGCTCATCGACGACGCCGACCATGCGGACGGGGTGCGCTCGCTACCGCGGGGCGACACGAACACTCGCACCTCGGTGGCGTCGGAACTGCCGGTGAACAGCGCCAGCGGGTCGGTTCCCGACGGCGAGCCCAGGATGTCAGACGACCACTGGTTCGTGGTGCCCGCGGGAACCTGCTGCCCCGTGCCACCGTCGATGAGGTAGTAGGCGCCGTTGGAGCCGTTTGCCTCGAGCGCGCTGGCCGAGGAGAGAGCGGCAGTGCCGAGAAGCACTGCCACGGTTGCGGCCGTCGCTGCGTAGAGCGACGCCTTCTTGGTGATCTTCATGGGATGTTCAGGTCCTTTCAGGTCGTTCTGACTACAGGAGCGCCGAGTAGGCGCGCTGCGTGGTGGTGGTGGAAGGTGCGAGGAAGCCGAACTTCACCTTGACCGAGCCCGGGTTGGAGGGCAGGCCGGTGCTGAAGTTGGTGAGGCTCGACGTCGACGTGGGGTTCACCAGGGCGGCGAGGGCGGCGTCGTACTTCGCGTTGGTGGGGTCCACGCGGGCGAACTCGACCACAAGGTACGTGTCGCGGCCGAAGCTCGTGTTTGCGTAGTATGCGGAGTTCGGGACGAGGGCCGGGGCGGTGCCGGTGAAGGCAACCTGGCCGGAGACCGCACTACCGAACGACACCCCGGCAGCACCAGTGGTGTTGTTAGCCGAGGCCCCGTTAGCCTGGGCAACCCAGCTCGCAACCGAGAACGGGATGATCTCGCCAGCACCGAGAACCGTGGCGTCGTTCTCCGGAGTGACGTTGCCGACATCGCTCACCGCGGGGGCGGTGGTCGCCGATCCGTAGCCGATCGCACCAAGGAAGAAGTTGCGGGTGCCCGAGCCGGCCTGGGGCAGGCGTGGCTTGACCGTAACGCCATCGATGACGGTGGTGGTGCCGTCGTAGATGCCCTTGAGGTCGGTGGCGGTCAGGTTCGCCCACGCGGCGGTGCCGCCCTTGTAGGCGTAGCCCACAGCGTCACGAGCGTAGGGGACGTAGAGCAGCACGCCGCTGGCATTCGCGTTGGAGCCGGGGCCGCTCGACGAGCGCGCGATATCGATCTGGTTGTCGATGCGCACGGCGGGGGTCGAGTTGCTCGCGGCGGTCCAGGTGTTCGTGGCCCCAGCCGACGTGCGCAGCGCGTTGATGCCGGCGCCGGAACCGGACGGTCGGCCAAAGTACGGGCCGGTCGGCTTGGTTTGGATGGCACTGCCGACCGGGAAGGCGTCGAAGTTGCCGATCGCGACGTTGTTCGACACGATGCGCACCGTCGGGCCGGTGATGCGCGTGCCATTGGTCAGCGCGTTCATCGAGTCCTGGAGCGTGTCGGAACCGACGACTACATAGCCGTTGGACACCGGGTCGGCGTTGGCGGTCCCACCAATGGCGAGGCCCGCGAGGGCAACGCCGATCACCGTGCTGAGCGCAACGGCTTTCTTGATCTTCACTCTGGTTTTTCCTTTCGTGAGCTCCGGCCCAGCCGCGGTTGCGGAGTCCGGCTCGACCGCAGCGGCGCTGCCGGTCGAAGTTGAGGTGTCACAGCAATCGCCTGCGACGGGACACGACGGCCGTTGCGATCCAGGCGAGGACTGCGACGACGACGACGACGGGCAGCGTCGCGGCGAGGGCGCCCGAGTCAGGATCATCCGGGGTCTTGCTCGCGGAGAGAGCGGGTGCCAGGGTTCCCGTGGGCGTGGGGTTTGGTGCGACGACGGGCGCGGCAGGACTGCTCGAGGTTGATGAGCTGGAGGTGCTGGGCGTCGTGCTCGTGGTTGGCGCGGTGGGAACCTGGCCGGTCGCGATCTCCTGGGCGACGGTGAGGGCTTGGGCGCGCCACGCTTCGGGGATCGGGGCGTACCCGGCGGGAAGCTGCCCGAGGGATTCGCCCGGCACCTGCCCGTCGGTGGCGGCGTACTTGACGAACGCCGCGTAGCTCGCGCGCAGGACGGGTTCGAGCCGCGTCGGGTTGGCCGCGGCATAGATCGGAAGCGTAAGCGGATAGGCGCCAGCCGCAGTACGTGCCGCGGTCGATGCTGGGGCGTACTCCACGACCTGCGGCTGCTCTGCTGTCGGGGTCATTGCCGCTGCGGCCGCCGTCATCGCGGTGGACGTGGGGGCGACGAACTGCCCCGCCTGGTTCCTGAGAGAGGCGCTGAACACCTGGTAGCGAGCGGCGGAGGAACTGTCAGTGACCGCGAGCACGGCCTGTGAACCGGGGAGGCTGCGCGAACTCTTGGCGTAGCGCGCGGGTATCACGCTCGGGTCCCACCCTCCGAGCACCTTGCCGTCGCCGCGCAGCGTAAGGTACGCGGCGTTGTTGAAATCGCTCACGTAGGGCCGCCACGCGACGAGGTTGATGGCCCCCGGTCCTGGCGGGGTGTCGGCCGCCTGCTCCACTGGATCGGCCTTGGGGAAGCTGTCGCGAGGCAGCTGCAGGGCGGTCCCCGTCTTGTTGACGACCGGATCCGTTGAGCTCCACGGGTTTACGACCATGCCGTACGGGTCCGGGGTTCCAGCGAGGAAGGCGGCTGCCTCGGGGTCGGCAAGCACATAACTCCAGAGCGCCCACGCTGAGTCCGACCGTCCTTGGGGCAGCAGCACATCGGCGACAGCGGGGCTCACGATCGCTTGGTCTGCCCAGTCGGGGTTGACTGCGAGGAAGTCGGGATCGAACGTGATGTTGCGCGGATTCTTGCTTGGACCGTTGGTGAGGTGCGAGCGGTCGGCAAAGTAGGGCAATGAGTCGAGATACGAGTTGGTGAGCAGCTTGGCTACGAGCCGCGGTGTCAGTTTCATCGAGGTGAATGCGAGGCGCGCCTTGTCCCTCACCGACTGGGGCACGTCGGGCCCCGCAGCCGGAACGCGGTCGACGGAGAAGGCGATGGTCACTGCCGAAAGGCCGATCGGGGCGTACCGCAGTCCGTCGCCCGCCGTGTCCAGTGGCCGGGAAGTGAGAGCGAGCGGTGCCGTTGCTATCGTGTTGGCGGCGGCAGCGGCATCCGATTCGCTGCCGGTAATCATGGTGTACGCCGAGCCGCCGCTCGCACCGCACAGGGTCGGTTGCCACGAGGCGACGGCGAGGGCGAGCAGTTCGCTGCCGGCGACCTGCCTTTCGACCGCGCCGAGCGCGCACCGCACGCCGAGCGGCTTGAAGCCAAGCTTCACGGCGATGCTGTGTTTCCAGGAATCCCAGAACAGGCCGGACGTGGTGATGCTGGACTCGCCGTTGTCGGAGGTTCCGCGCGGGATGATCACCAGCCAGCAGGAGGTCCCGGTGACCACTCCGCCCGCCGAGGTAACTGGGGTGCCGCAACCGAGGCCCGGAGCCTGGGCTGCGGTCTGCACCTCAAACTGCACCGAGCCCGTCCCGTCACTGCCCGACCCGACCCAGGAGATCTCATTGGTCGTCAGTTGGGTAAAGAACGCGTTGGTGTTTGGGTCGACGCCCGGCACCTTGACATGGTTGACGACCGAGGCGACGACCGGACCGGTGGCCGACCGGAACGGAATGGAGGTATAGGTAGGGTTCGCGAAGCCGTCGCCGGGGGCCGTGTACCCGTTGTCTTTCGGGGAAACCGTTGCATCCGCGCGGAAGCCGTCGCGGGTAGCTCCCGGCGTCAGAAGGCCCCCGTATTGGCATGTGGTGCGGTCGGGGCGCGTGGCATCCTCCGGGTCAGTTCCCCAGCACTGCGCGATCTGGAGGAAGTTCTCACCACCGGTCTGGCCGCTCGGCGCTGTCGACTTCTTCCCGCCCGTCCAGCTGACCCGGATACCCTGCGCCTGCAGTTCCTCGGTTTGCGAGACCGTAACGGACAAGTCGGGGAAGGGCGCGTTCTCAGCATCGCTGTCGAGCTCCGCCGCGGTGACCGTGACAGCCGACGAGCCGGTCTCGGCGCGAGCCTCAGCAGGAACAATAACGATTGAGCTGAGGGCCACGAGCGTCCAGGCGCCGAGGATCACAAGCAGCCTCGTCGTGCGAAGTTTTCGCTGAGCCACCACATACTCCGTGCTGTTTTTTGCTGACGATCTCGTGAGAAATCACCCCACCTGTGGGGCTAGCTCGTAGCCAATGGGGCGCGGGTGTCGGCTCGGTGAACGGATGCGGAACTAGCGAAACCGGATGCCGTTCACCCGGACGGCTAGGGGCGTGGCGGCTTGGTCGTGCCTTTCAGCCGTCGCGAAACCAGGGGCGGGAGAACGATCGTCGCGAGAAGCAAAAGCACTGCAAGCACCATCACCCACTGTTGCGGGCCGAAACCCGGATCCCTCAGGGTGAAGGGGCTGGAGACTGCGACCGCCCCGTTGAATCCGCTTCCTCCGACGAGGGCGCCGTTCTCGTCATAGACGGCCCCGCCGCCCGAGCTGGCGGCTGAGCTCGACGAGCTGCTGCTGGCACCGTTGCCGGAGGGGGGAGTCTCCTGCACGGCGCCTGCGGTGCCGGCCGTGCACTGGTTGGGGCCCTTCTTGTCGCAGTCGGCGGGCTGCGGGGCGGTCTGGGCAAGCAGGTTGCTGCCCGGCGAGTCGCCGGGCTTGAACGTGGGATTGTTGCACGTCGCGAGGTCGATGCCGGCACTGCCCGCCCCGGGGATGCGCTTGATCTGGTCGGAGGCCGCAATGACTAGATTGAGAGGCAGTGGCGAGTACCCGAGCGGCGTCGCGGTCTGCTGCCCCTCGCACAGGATGTATCGCGCGAATGCACCCAGGGTTCGCCCCTTCTCGGCCGTGAAGATCCCAGCGACCTGAGTCGGAACGATCATGTAGGAGTAGCTCGAGAGCGGATACGTCCTCGAATCGGCGCTGTTGTATACACCGTCGAGAATCTGCGTGAGGTAGTCCTTCGAGTTCGGGTCAGTGTTGATCTGCGCCTGCAGGAGGGCAACTGCGACGGAGGGGGCCGTTGGCTCAATGTAATACCCTGCCGAATTGAGCACCTTCGCCACGGGGAATCCGGCCTTCACCGCGTAGGAATACTCAACATATGTGATGGCGCCCTCACCATAGTCCTGCGACACATAGCCTGATACGCCGTCGGATCCGGCCTGAGCCTTCGAGTTGGCGAATGCCGGATACTGCGAGGTGAGCCCTGAGCAGCCGCAGAAGGCATTCCACAGGCTCGAGAACTGTTTCGACATCCAGAGGGTGAACTGCGCGGTCGAGCCCGAGCCGTCGGAGCGGACCACGGGAACTATCGCTTTGTCCGGCATGGCGAGGCCTGGGTTGTCAGCCTTGATCGCGAGATCGTTCCAGTTGGTAATGGAGCCGGTGAAGATCTTGGTGATGGTCTCGCCGCTCAGGCGAAGATTCGTAACGCGCTTGCCGCCAATCTTGAGGTTGTACATGAAAGCTGTGCCGCCGGCGACAATCGGCATGTAGGCAAAGCCGATGGTAGGCAACTCGGCAGCGGAGCCGTCCTGCGGGCTGGCCTGGAACGGGATCTCACTAACGGCGAAGTCGACGCTCCCATTGATGAAGTCACGACGGCCAGCGGAGGACCCGACTCCGGAGTAATTCACGGTCATCCCATTGTTGTTGGCCACTGTCGACTTCCACTGATCGATAGCCCCTTGGGACCACGTCGAGCCGGTGCCGGTGATGGGCAGGTAGGGGTTGTCGGCGCGGGCGGCGGGCACAGAGCCGGTTCCCAGCACACACGCGAGCGTGAGAGCGAAGAGCAGCAGGGCGCTGAGCATCCGCGACGAGCGGCGCTTACGTGACACGGGAGGACTCCTCGGGCTTTGGTTGGGGCGTCATGCGGACAAGGTCTTGGCGTGATTGCGCAGCGACCCGTTGACGCTGTCGATCAGACAACTGGCCTGGCCCCTTGCCACCGATAATGCGCGCAACCAGGAACAGCCCAAGTACGAGAACGAGCAACACCGCGGCGGTGCCGAACCCTCGCGCGATGAAGTTCGGCTCGGGCGAGCGTACGAACGCGAAGACCTGAAGCGGCAGCGAGATCATCGGGCCGTCGAAGGGGTTGAGGTTCATCACGGCGGTAACTCCGGAGGTAAGCAACACTGGCGAGGTCTCACCGATGCCGCGAGCAGTACCCAGGATCACCGCGGTCACAAGCCCGGATCGGGCAGTCGGCAGTACGACATGCCACACCGTGCGCCAGCGACTGGTGCCGAGCGCATAGGAGGCCTCCCGCAGGTTTGCTGGCACAAGCCGAAGGACCACGTCAGCGGCACGTATCACGATCGGCAGCATCATGACCGCGATGGCAAGCGCAGCAGCAAATCCCGAGCGCTGGTGCGTGATGAGCTGCACTACCGCGGCGTAGACGAAGAGGCCCGCAACTATGGAAGGCAGCGCCGTCATGGCGTCGGAAATAGTGCGCACGAAACGAGCGAACTTTCCCCCGACCTCGTTGAGGAAGATTGCCGTCGCCAACCCCAGCGGCACAGTGATCGCGAGCGCGATCACAATCTGAATGAGCGTGCCCACAATCGCGTGCAGGATTCCGCCGCTGTCAAGCGGGTCGAGCGGGCCGGTGAGCGCCATCGTCTGCGTGAAGAAGTTCAGGAAAGGTAATGCCTCGGCTCCGCGCACGACCGTGTAGACAACGATGAACGCGAGCGCACCGAATAACACGCTTCCCGCACTCACGAGAAGCACCGTGGCTACCCGGTCCTTCACGTCCTGCCAATCTGAGCGCAGTGCCACCAGTAGCACGTAGAAACCGATGAACAGCAGGAAGGCGACGACAACCCACCCGACCTCGCCGGTGAGTGGAGTGATCCAGCCGAACAAGAGGGTCGTGGTGGTCGCGGATGCCACCAGCGCGCCGATCACATTGAATCGCTCGTCGAGCGTTGACTTGTGCACCTGCCGGTGGGGGCGCGAGTCACCGCCCGCGGGGGACTCGACCACTGCCGTCTTGCGAGAGTCAGAGGAATCAAACTCTGCCTCGGATAGGTCGTCCATCACGATAGTCACGTCGTCAGCCACCTTCGGCACCCGATCTCGAACGCGCAACAATCGACGACGCGGTGAAATTCACGGCGAGAGTGATGAGGAAGAGCACGAGTCCCGCGGCCATGAGCGCCGACAACGCGAACGACGTTGCCTCCCCGTAACGCAGGGCGATAAGTGCGGAAACCGAGTTCGTGCCGGTCTTCAGCACCTGCCAGTTGATCGTGAAGATAGGCGAGATGATGAGATATACGGCGATGGTCTCGCCGAGCGCCCGGCCAAGACCGAGCATGATTCCGCCGATGATCCCTCCCCGCCCGAAGGGCAGCACCACCGAGGTGATCATGCCCCACCGCGTCGCTCCGAGGGCGAACGCACCTTCGCGCTCTCCGACTGGCGCCTGCGAGAACGCCTCGCGCATGACCGAGGTCTGGGTGGGCACGACCATGAGACCCACGACGATTCCCGCGATCAGGGCCGACGACGTGAAGGCGCTCGCTTCCGTGAGGGCCATCCCTGAGCCGTCAGTTACCGCGAATATGGGGATGAACGCGAAGGTCTGCGAGAGCCACTTCGAGACGGGGATGACGGCCGCCTGTAGGAAGAACACACCCCAGAGGCCGAAGACGATGCTGGGAACGGCCGCCATCAGGTCGATGAGCGAGACCAGGAAAGACCGCAGCTTCCCCCCGACCACCTCAGAGAGCAGCAGTGCCGTACCCAGCGCGAGAGGCACGCCGACGCACATCGCTATCACCGCGATCGCGACCGTACCGAACAGGACAGCGGCGATACCGAACGTGCGCGTCTCCGGCGACCACTGTTGTTCGACAAGGAACGAGAAACCCGCCACGCCCAGCGCGTCGGATGCCCGGATGGTCAAGAACAGCCCGACCGCGAGCATGATGCCAACTGTGGTTGCGCCCGCCGTGTACGACACCGTCTGGAAGATCGTGTCCGATGTCGAACGGCGGGCTAGCAGGGCACGGCGCGCAGGAGCCATCGCACGTTCACTGGACACGCGGCACCTTCATTCCGCCGATGCTTGGTGTGCAAGGTGAACAAGAGAGGTACTGATCCTGAAGTGCACCTTGACGACCGTCCTTCCTCACCACGCCGCCCGCTGACCCTGGCGGCCAGCCCGCGTCGTGCGGCGACCTGACGTCGTCGAACGCAGTGGCGCGTCACTCACGACGGCCCTCATGAATGAGGCCAGCGCGGCCTGTGCAGCCTCATTGCTCGACGACACGCTGCCGAACCACTTCGTACAGGTCATCACGGGCACTCCGCGCCAAGCGACAAACCAGCCGAATGATTGTGCCAAGGGGCCGGCCACCGTGCTGGAAGTGAGGGCATCGGCCCCACGCAGCCTGATCACATGCTGGTGGGCGGCGGCAAAGCTGCCGTAGAGGAACGAACTGCGCGCCAGCTCGCGATTATTGGGCGCCAACAGTCTCCAGATTCCCGACTCACCATCGCCGGATGACGCGAGGGGGCGGCGAGCCGCGGAAGCAGGTTGTTCGGGTGACGAGACCACGACCAGGCTTGCGCTGCTGCGGGTATTCACCTGCTCGCGGAAGCGTGCCCAGGACTGTCGCTGTGGGTCAGCGCCAGAGTGGAAGGACGAAAAGAGAATTGTGGGGAGCGCAGGCACGTGGGTTCCTCGGGTCAGGGTGCGTGGCGAGTGTCATTCAGGCAGGCAGCGATTCAACGGCACCGCCCCTCGTCGACTGGTGGATCAGCCGGACACCGGGGTGCAGCTGTGCGTCGCCGAGTGAGCGCAGCGCAAGCGCGATGGAGTGCGCCCGGTCGCGCGGCGTGAGGTACCAACGGGCACACACCATGACCGGCCTGTCTCCATCGAGCGTGTACCAGCCGTAGGAACCGCGGCTGGGCTGGCTGACCAGTTCACTCGCTAGGTTCGCCCGAGCGAATACAACCCCCCTGGCGTCGTCGTCGGCGTCGTGGAAACTGCCATGGAGCGCAACGCTGCGGGCAAGGGGGCGGTTGTTCGCGGAGACCAACTGCCACACCACGACACCATCGCCCAGGTCGAGGTGGGTGTTTGGCGCGGGTATCCCGGGAATCACCTGGTTTCGATGCGCCGTCCACGGGGACAGCTTCGGGCTGTCAACCGACAGGAATCGGCTGAAGACGATACGCGGGCCTGACATGTCGCGGGATACCTTTTACCTCGGGTGGCCGCGATCATCGTGGCGCGACTGGGAGTAAAGGCAGGCCGGGGTAACGGGTGTGGTCAAACGCATTACCGAGAACGGTGAGCTAGGTGAACAGCAGGTGTCGCAGTCGTTGCTCCGCCTCCAGGACTCGAACCTAGACCTAACAGCTCCAAAGGCTGCCGTGCTGCCATTACACCAAGGCGGATTGCGCCCTAACAGGGCCATGCCAGTCTGCCAGAAAGTCCGAATCGTCGTACCGGCGCCCGCGGTGCCCAACAACTGTCGGTGCGGTGAACGACGGGTGCACGAGGCGCAACAACCCTTCCGAAAAGGCGGTCAGCCTCGACCGCCGCACCATGTGGATACCGCGCTGGTGGCAACATGGCTCGGTGATCTTGACTCCTCGCTCACCGGATTGGCGTTCAGTGTCCCTCCGCGCGGGCACCGCGCTCACCCTCGGCATCACGCTCGCGCTCGGAGGCACGGTTGTCGCCCACGCCGACACGGTGTGCGCGAGCGACGAATGCGACGGAGGCGCCTGGCAGGCAGGCAGGGGTGCCACTAACGGCACCTCGTACTGGGGCATGGGGGCTGGCCACAACTGCACCAACTACGTCGCGTGGAAGCTCAGCAGCGCCGGTGTCCCCCGGCCCGCCTCCCAGCAGGGCAACGCGGCAGACTGGGCCGCGAACGCCGCGAAGGACGGGTACCTCGTGGATGACGTGCCCTC
Organism: Rhodoglobus sp.; assembly: GCA_044340535.1. Classification (GTDB taxonomy): domain Bacteria; phylum Actinomycetota; class Actinomycetes; order Actinomycetales; family Microbacteriaceae; genus Rhodoglobus. The sequence continues at coordinate 14,281 of JBIITJ010000021.1, read as the reverse complement.
GGTTGGCTCGGTTGCGCAATGGGATGCGTTCGAAGGTGGCAGTGGTTTCGCCGGCCACGTCGCCTACGTCGAGAAGATCAACGCCGACGGCACGATCCTCGTCTCAGAGGACAACTGGAACTCGGACGGCAGCGGGCAGCTGCTGTTCCGGCTCGTTCGGACCGCCTCAGTCTCGAACTTCATCCACTACGGCGACACAGCCACCTGGCTGCGGCAGGCTACCGGGGGAAACGGACTGTGGCGAGAACGCAGCACCGGCATTGCTGCCCAGCCCCCGGCGCTTTCGGCCGCGAGCATGGGAGGCCGCTCGCCGGTCGTTGCCTTTGTTGAGACCGATGAACTCATGGTCGCGAAGTTCGCCGATGGCGCCTGGCACAACACCGCGACAGGGCTTGCGCTACGCGCCCGATCACTGTCAGCCGTCAACATGGGTGGGGTGTCGCCCCTGGTCGTGTCGCTGGACGGCACGAGGCTCCTGGTCTCCAGCGAGCAAGCCGACGGCTGGGTGTCCGAGTACACGGGCGTGGAGATTACGGGTGACATTGCCGCCGTGAACGCCGGGGGGCCCTGGCCCACCATTCTCGTCTCGCAAGGTGGCACCCTTTACCAGGTGAGCAACAACGGTGATGGCTGGTTCGTGACATCCACCGGGCTTGCCGCCTCCGGCCCGATCACGGCCGTCAGCGTCGGGGGTACCCTCATCGACGCGTACTCCATAGAGGATGGGATTCTCTACCGACTCTGGTCCGACGGCATCTGGTGGCACCGCGACTCGACGGGGGTCCCCGCTGCTGGCCGACTCTCGGCGGTGGGTGCGGAGGGAGCGTCACAGGTGGTGTTGGCCGAAGACGGCGGACTGTCGCTCGTGTACCGCGACCCGCTCGGCTGGCACAAAGACGCGCTGGGGCTCGAATCGGGCACCGCAATGACGGCAGTCGACATGGGCGGCATAACGCCAGTCGTGGTGCAGGCCGGCTAACCGCGAGACCCGGAGCGAGGTCCATAATTGACGGATGCCCGCTCATGACGAAGTCGACCGCATCGTGGATGCCTGGTCACGCGAGCGCGCGGACCTCGACTTCTCGCCGCTGCAGGTGCTCAGCCGCGTCGGCAGGCTCGCGCGTCACCTGGAGCGGGCGCGGCGCACGGCCTTCGCCGCGTCAGACCTCGAGCTGTGGGAGTTCGATGTGCTCTCGGCGCTCCGCCGAGCCGGCGCCCCGTACCAACTGAGCCCCAAGGCGTTGCTGCAGCAGACCCTCGTATCCAGCGGCACCATGACCAACCGCATCGACCGCCTCGTCGCACGCAAGCTCGTGGAGCGACGCACCGACCCGCACGACGGCCGGGGCATCCTCGTGGTTATGACCGAGGCGGGCCGCGAGCGCGTGGATGTCGCAATCACCGGCCTGCTCGAAGCCGAATCTGAGCTGCTCGACCGGCTGCCCAAAGCAGACCAGGAACGACTGAGCGCGCTGCTGCGGAAACTGAGCCTCGACTTCGACTAGTCGTGGGTGGGGTGCTCGTGCGCGCCGTGGCCCGCGGGCTCCAACTGGAATGTGGAGTGCTCGATCTGTACCTCGAAATGCGCAGCGACACAGTGCTGCAGGTCATCGAGCATGTGCGCCGTGTGCCCGTCGTAGAAGCAGCTGTCGTCAACGACGACGTGGGCGGTGAGCACCGGAAGTCCCGTCGAGATCTGGCTCACGTGAAGGTCGTGCACCGACTGCACGTGGTCGAGACCCAGCAGGTGGCGGCGAATCGCCTCCAGGTCGAGCCCCTTCGGGGTCGCCTCCAGCAGCACGTTGGCGGAGTCGCGCAACAGGATGATCGCGCGCGGCACGATCAGGGCACCGATCACGATCGCGGCTATCGAGTCCGCGTAGGCGAAACCGGTCAACGCAATCACGATCGCAGCGACGATCACCGCGACCGAACCGAGCGCGTCGTTGAGCACCTCCAGGAACGCGGCCCGCAGGTTGAGGTTGGTGGTGCGCGCCGAGGCGAGCACCGCGATCGAGGCGACGTTGGCGACCAGGCCGATCACCCCGAAGAGCACCAGCAGCGGCCCGTCGATCTCGGGCGGGTTGAACAGGCGCTGCACGGCCTCGATGAGCACGAATACGCCGACGGCGAGCAGCACGGCGGCCTGGGCACCCGCCCCGAGCACCTCGGCACGCAACCAACCCCAGGTGCGGGCCTGGGTCGCGGGCCGGGTGGCGAGGGTGGCGGCCACCAGCGCGATGACCAGCCCACCTGCATCCGTCAGCATGTGCGCGGCGTCGACGAGCAGTGCGAGGCTGCCCGTGACGACCGCGCCGATGATCTCGGCGACGAAGACCACCGAGGTGATGGAGAGGGCGATGACGATGCGCTTGCGGCCCGCTGCAGCCGGGGCGTGGTCGTGGTCGTGGCTCATCGGCCGACCTCATGGCTCTCGTCGATCGTCAGCACCACGTTCATCAGGTCGCTGAGTGCGTGCGCAAGCAGCGGGTCTGCAATCTCGTAGCGAGACTGCCTGCCCTCCGGCTCGACCACCACGATGCCGCAATCACGCAGGCAGGCCAAGTGGTTCGAGACGTTCTGCCGCGTAAGCCCCAGCTCGTCGGCGAGGGTCGACGGATAGCCCGGCTTCTCGAGCAACTCGATGAGGATGCGTGACCGCGTCGGATCGGCCATCGCGCGGCCGAGCCTGTGCATGGCGTCGAGTTGGGAGGCGATCGCGAGCATGAGGCAATAGTACAGCTGTCGCTGTACTAACGCCATAGGTGCTAATCGAGCAGTTCCTCGAGTTCCAGCCAGCGCAGTTCGACCGTGTCGAGTTGCTGCTGCAGGGCGCCCAGCTCGGTGCTGAGCGCGCCGAGACCCGTGTAGTCGTTCTGGTCATGCGCGGCCATCCGCTCGTGCAGCTCCGCGATCTGGCCGTTCAGCTTCTCGATCTTGCGACCCGCCGCGGCGTGCTCCTTCTGGGCGTTGCGCAGCTCGGCACCGCCGAGCTTCTTCTCGGTGGTCGAGCTTGTCGAGACCTGGCCGCCAGATCTCGACTCCGCTCGATCACCGGCCGCGCGCAACTCCAGGTACTGGTCGACCCCGCGCGGCAGGTGGCGCAGGTGCCCGTCCATCACCGCGTACTGGTTATCGGTGACCCGCTCAAGCAGGTACCGGTCGTGGCTGACGACAAGGAGGGTTCCCGGGTACGTGTCGAGCAGGTCCTCGATGGCGGCGAGCATGTCGGTGTCGAGATCGTTGGTCGGCTCATCCAGGATCAACACGTTCGGCTCGCTCAGCAGGATCAGAAGCAGCTGCAGGCGACGCTTCTGCCCACCGCTCAGGTCCTTCACCGGGGTGCTCAGTTGCGCGCTCTGGAAGCCCACCCGCTCCAGCATCTGCGTGGGCGTCATCTCCTTGCCGCCCGCAATGTAGCTGCTCTTGTGGCGGGAGATCACGTCGCTGACGCGGTCGTTCCAGACATCCTCGAGCTCAGCCAGCTGCTGGGTGAGGGTCGACACCTTGATCGTCTTGCCACGCTTGACCCGTCCGCTCGTCGGCTGCAGGGTTCCCGAAACCAGCGACAGCAGGGTGCTCTTGCCCGCGCCGTTGACGCCCAGGATGCCCGTGCGCTCGCCCGGGGCGATGCGCCAGGTGACGTCCTTCAGCACGTGCTTGTCGCCGTAGCTGACACTCACGTTCTCGAGGTCGACCACGTCTTTGCCGAGGCGCTGCATGGCCATGCTCGCGAGGCTCACCGAGTCGCGGATGGGCGGCTCGTTGGCGATCAGCGCGTTCGCCGCGTCGATGCGGAACTTCGGCTTCGCCGTGCGCGCCGGTGCCCCGCGACGCAGCCAGGCCAGTTCCTTCTTCATCAGGTTCTGGCGCTTCGACTCCATCGTCGCGGCCATCTGGTCGCGCTCCACGCGCTGCAGGATGTACGCGGCATAGCCACCCTCGAACGGCTCGACCAACCGGTCGTGCACCTCCCAGGTCGCCGTGCAGATCTCGTCAAGGAACCACCGGTCGTGGGTCACCACCACGAGGGCGCCCGAGTTGGTCGACCAGCGCCGCTTCAGGTGCCCCGCGAGCCAGGTGATGCCCTCGACGTCGAGGTGGTTGGTGGGCTCATCGAGGAACACGATGTCGTGGTCGCCGATCAGCAGGGCCGCGAGCGCAACCCGGCGGCGCTGGCCGCCCGACAGGTCGCCGATCTTCGCTTCCCACGGGATGTCGGCGGCAAGGCCGGCGATGACATCACGCACCTTCGGGTCGCCCGCCCACACGTGCTCATCGATGTCGCCAATGATCGTCTGGTGGACGGTCTTGGTCTCGTCCAGCTCGTCCGACTGGTCGAGCACCGCGAGAGTGATCCCGTTGCGCCGAGTCACCCGGCCCGAGTTGGGCTCCAACCGGCCAGAGAGCATCTTCAGCAGGGTCGACTTGCCGTCGCCGTTGCGGCCCACAATGCCGATGCGATCCCCCTCATCGAGGCCGATCGTCAGGGAGTCGAAGATGACCCGCGTCGGGTATTCGAGGTGCAGCGCTTCAGCGCCAAGGAGATGTGCCACTGCCTCAGGGTACCGTTGCGGGCGTGGCCGCATTCCCCTACGCCCGTGAGGTGACCATCGAACTGCTGCTCGCGTCGCCCCTGCACCGGTACCAGGGGCGGCCCTCCGAGGGGCCGCTCGACGCGACGGGCCCCGAACTGCGCGACCACGTCGACATCCGCGCCCACCTCGGAATACCCGGGGACCGGTACTTCGGGCAACGGGCGCATGTGACGGCATCCGTCACCGTTTTCGCCGCCGAATCGCTCGACCACGTCGCGCTCACGCTCGGCACCGGGCCGCTCGACGCCGCCGACACCCGGCGCAACATTGTGGTGCGCGGCCTGCCCATCGACGAGATGCGCGGACAGGAGTTCAGCCTCGACACGGGATCGGGCCCCGTCGTGTTCCGTGCGCACCGGCCCGCCAACCCCTGCGCCTGGATGGATGTCACGCTCGCGCCCGGGGCACACCGCGCGCTGCGCGGCCGCGGCGGGATGCGCTGCGAGCCCCTCACCGACGGCACCCTGAGGCTCGGGCCCGCGATCGCCGGGGTAGCCCACGACCCGGGCATCCCGCCGCTGTTCTGAGGGCTGGCCGGGCACCGCCGCCACGTCGCCCTCACCTCGCCGACACCGAGTGCGCATGGTTCGGCACACAGCCGCCAGCCGTAACGCCGAATGATGCACAGTCACGAGAATCTGCGCTGCGCCAGCAGCCTTCGGACCCGCTCAACCAGGTGCACGGTGTCACGTAGGTCATCGCTGGTAACCCGCAGAACCCGCCATCCCGCGATCTCGAACAACTCTCGCCGCGCGATATCGTCCCTGAACACGCGGGCGTCCGTGCGGTGGCCGTCGCCTTCGTACTCGATGGCAATTCGCTCGGGGATGTACGCCAGGTCGGGTGTTCCAACGAAGTATCCGTCTGTATCGATCACGGTGTGGCCGACGGTTGGCTCGGGTAGTCCGCTCCGCACGATGACAAGTCGCACACGTGACTCGGGCGGGGAGTCCGTGCCGGGTCTGACCTCCTGAACGGCCTGCCGGAGGCGCGAGGCACCGCGCATCCGCGCCATCCGCGCGACCGCTTCCCGAAGCAACGGCAGAGTCGACAGAGGGCGCTTGCGTCGAACCAGGAAATCGCCGGCGACTACAAGCTCATCGATCGATAACACTCCTGCCAGGGACATCCATGCCTGCTCCGGCGGGACGACGGGGAGACCGGAAAGGTCCCGATACTCAAGAGCGCGGAGGCGATGACCAATGATGCCGCGGCCTCGAGGTTGGACCTCGCCCGCGGGCACGGCTACGTCGAGGGCTACGCGACGCTCCAGCCTCGACGGGAGGGGAATCCCATATATTCGAGCTGCCGTGACGTGGCTGAAGGCAAAGACGGCGGGCGCAATCGCTTGCCATGCCGAACACACCTGCAACAGGGTGGCCACCTCAGGCTCGACGGCGCTCCGCACGATACGGACGCCCGGGAAGGGCGCAATCAAGTCACTCCGCTCCAGGCGATCACGATTCACGCCAAGCGCGAGCGCCTCCCGAACCGCGAAGACGCTCCCGAGTGCCGGCGGCAGGGCGGCGGGTTTTCTCACACTTAAGGGTCAAACGGACAGCCGAAGGGCATCCGGAACTGTCCACAGCGGCAGGAGTGCGCTCGGTTCGGCTCCTAGAAGCCAGCCATAGTGCCGACCTGTGCACACTCGCCGCGGAAACGGGTGGCGGGGCGGTCGTGAGCGGTCGAGGCGTGGGAACGGGGGGCGGGCGTGAGCGGTCGAGGGAGGAACGCGGGGGGACGGGATGCGGGGCGGCGCGCGGGCTACGTGACCGTGACGGCGACCGAGTGGTAGCCCTCGGAGCCGTTGGGGGCCGGGGGAACGCGCGCTTCGCCCTGCGTGTCGTTCACGGCACCGGTGGCGCGCACGGCGACCGTGTGGCTGCCGGGCGTGGCGTCATCCCACTGCCACGACCACTGCACCCAGGTGTCGGTGGAGATCGCGGCGGCGAGGGTCGCCTCCTGCCACGGCCCGCCGTCGATGCGCACCTCCACGCCCTCGATGCCGCGGTGCTGCGCCCAGGCGACGCCCGCGACCGTGACGCTGCCTGCGGCGAGGGATGCCCCGCTGCGCGGCACATCGATCCGGGAGGCCGTCTTCACCGGTCCCAGCGCGGACCACCCCCGGGGAGTCCAGTACCCCATGTCGGCGTCGAACGTGGTGACCTTGAGCTCCACGACCCACTTGGTGGCTGACACGTAGCCGTAGAGGCCCGGCACCACGAGGCGAGCCGGGAAACCGTGCTCGATGGGCAACGGCTCGCCGTTCATCCCCACCGCAAGCAGCGAAGTGCGGTCTTCTTCGAGCAGCACCTCAAGCGGTGACCCGGCCGTGAAGCCATCGGAGCTGCGGGACAGCACCATGTCGGCTCCGGCAAGCGGGCCAGCCTGCAACAGCAGCTCACGGATCGGGTAGCCGAGCCAGCGCGCGTTGCCGACCAGGTCGCCTCCCACCTCGTTCGAGACACACATCAGGGTGACATCATGTTCGACCAGCGGCAGGGCGAGCAGCTCGTCGAAGGTGATCTCGACCTCGCGCTCGACCATGCCGGTGATCCGGAGCGTCCAGGTGGAGGCATCGATGACGGGCACCTGCAGCGCGGTGTCGATGCGGTAGAAGGTGGCGTTGTCGGAGAACAGCGGGGTGATGCCCGGGATGTCGAGCTCGGCCCCCGCGGGAACGGCGGGCGCCGCGACGGCGGGCTTCGGCAGCACGAGGTTCTCGCGGAGCGCGTTCACGGCGGAGGCTACGGCGTTCATGGCGCGGGCTCCGATGCCGATGGCGAGTGCCCCCACGGCGGTGCCGCCGAACAGGAGCAGGAAGTTGCGCCGGGTGACGGCGGTCTTCGCGGGGCGGGTGGCACGGGCATCCGTCCACATCCGCAACCGGTCGGTCGCGGTGCGCAGCACGATGAGGCCAGCCACGAGGCCGATGATGGTGGGCACGGCGGCGAAGACATCCGCACCGGCGCGGGTAGCAACGGCAGCAAGCGCGACGGCCCCCACCACGACGAGGGCGACGACACCCCACGGTGGGCGACGGTACTGCAGCACCCCAATGCCGAGCGCGAGGATTGCCACCAGCAGGCCGAGGCAGACCAGCAGCACGATCTTGTCAGCGGTGCCGAACAGCCCGATGACGAGGGTCTTCAGCCAGCCGGGGGCGAGGTCGATGACCGCCGAACCGACGGCGAACAGCGGGCTGCCCTCGGGGGTGGCCATGAGGGCGGCAAGCAACTCGGCAACCGCGAGGGTTGCGACGGCGGCGAGCGCGCCGACGAGAGCAGACCAGAGGATGACGCGGCGAGGGCTCACGCCCGCGATCCTACTGCGGTGACCTCAGCGGCAACCTAGACGTGCAGCCACTGAGGCTTGGGGGGCAGGTCGGGGAACACGCGGTAGGCGATGCCCGACTCCGGCGCAAACACCACGACGACCGTGAGCACGAGCAGGCGAAGGTCGGTCCACAGCGACTTGTGCTCGAGGTACCACATCTCCAGCGCCCCCTTGTATGGCGCGATCTTCTCCTCGTAGAACGCCCGCGGGTCGACGCCGGGCTGGGAGAGCAGCCGCTCCTCGTCGCGGAAGACGATCGACCCGATGCCGGTCACCCCCGGCCGCACCGAGTAGATGGTCTCGCGCACGTGCTCGGGGTAGATGTCGAAGTCGACGTGCATCTGGGGCCTGGGGCCGACGAAACTCATGTCGCCGGTGAGCACATTGATGAGCTGCGGCACCTCGTTGATCTTGGTGGCCCTCAGGATGCGACCGACCGTCGTCACCCGCGGGTCGCCCCGCACGGTCAACGAGCCGGTGCCCATGTTGGGGCTGTTCTTGAGCATGGTCGCAAACTTCCAGATACCGAACGTGCTGTTGCGGTAGCCGATGCGGTCCTGCTTGTAGAACACCTCACCCTCACCGGTGAAACGCAGCGCCACCATGATGACGAGCAGCGGCACTGCGAGCACGAGCAGTGCAGCGAGGGCAACGAGGAAGTCGATGAGTCTCTTCAGGAAGGAGTACACGGTCACATCTTCTGGTCGAGGCTCTTGCCGGTCTCCACGTGCTGGAAACTGGGGACGAGGGTAGCCAACGCGTCGACGATCGCCTGCTTGGGCAGCTCGGGTTCTGCGAACATCGCCCGCAGCCCGTCGATGGTGCGCCGGATGCCCGCCACCGTGTTCACCGGAGACCCTTTCACGACGCCCAACGCGGCAAAGCTCCCGAGGTCGACGGTTTCGGTGTCGGTGTAGAACTCTTCGAACGACTTCTCGCCAGAGGTTTCTGAGGCGAAGTAGTACACCGGCCAGGTGGGGTCGTCGGCGGCCCGGATGGCGGCTTTGTGCCGCGCCTCGTCTTCGCTCGCGCAGTGGTCGGGCTCGAAGCCCAGGTCGCGCAGGAGGGCATCAGCGATGGTGGAGAAGGTCAGCATGCGCGGTTCATCCAGCTGCGGGAAGAAGATGTCGGCGGGCTGGCCGGTCAGGCAGGCAAGCAGGCACAGCTGGCCGCTCTCCTCGGGCGAGACGAAGTACCGGCGCACGTCGTGCGGGGCCGATAGCGGCTGGTTCTTGGCGATGCGTTCGAGGAAGCCGGCGGGAAGGCTGCCGTTGGAGAAGGCGACGTTGGCGAAGCGCGCGGTCACGGCGGGCAGCTGCTCGGAGTAGGCGAGCACCGCCTCCTCCATGAGCTTCTTGGAGGCACCCATGACGTTGGCGGGGTTGGCGGCTTTGTCGGTGGATACACAGAAGAAGTGCTGCGGCGGCAGCTCGAGCAGCAGGTCGAGCAGGGTGACGGTGTTCATCACGTTGTTCTCGAGCATCGCCTCGATCGAGTAGCGATCCTTCTCGCTGCGCACGTGCTTGTGCGCGGCGAAGTGGGCGACGATGTCGAAGGGGCCTTCGCGGCGGAACATCCGCTCGAAGACGGGGTCGCCAAAGCTGATGGGATACGTCTTGTAGTCGTCGGGAACGTACTGCCCGTCGCGGCTGCGCAGGTCGCGGGTGAGTTCGGTCAGACCGTTCTCGTTGAGGTCGACGACGACCAGTCGCGAGGGCCGGTAGGCCAGCAGCGCCCGGATGAAGGATGACCCGATGGTGCCCGCCCCACCGATGACCAGTGCCGAGCGCCCCTCGACGGCGGCGCGGAGCTCGGCGTCGTGGGCGGCGAGGTCGGCCGCGAACAGGCTCTCGTCGCGCCCGATGACGTGCTTCGCGATGAACTCGTCGAGGGAGAACGCGCTCACGAGGTGGTCTCGACTGCCTCGACAACCGCCGCGATGACCTCGTCGACCTGGGTGTCGCTGAGCCCGTTGTAGAGCGGCAGGGTGATCTCGTTGGAGTACAGCGCGTAGGTGTTGGGGTAGTCGGCAATGTCATAGCCGCGGGACTTGAACAGCGTCAGCATCGCCATCGGGATGTAGTGCACATTGACGGCGACCCCGCGGTCGGCGATGGCCTGGATGATGCGGTCGCGCCGGTCTTCGTCGGCTCCCGCAATACGCAGCAGGTAGAGGTGGCAGGAGCTGTCGCGGTCACTGTCGGACGACACCGGGAGGATCGCCCAGTCGTGCATCCCGAAGCCCGCCTGGTAGCGCGCGTAAATGTGCTTGCGCTGCGGCAGCAGGGTCGACTGGTATTTGCGGATCTGCGCGAGACCGATTGCAGCCCCGATGTCGGGCAGGTTGACCTTCATGCCCTGGTCGATGATGTCGTAGCGCCAGGCGCCCGGTTGGTTCTTCTCGAACGCGCTCTTGGTTTGCCCGTTGAGGGCGAAGGCCCGGAGGAAGACGTATTCCTCGTCGTTGTCGAAGGGCTCGGGCAGGTGGATGGCGATCGCGCCGCCCTCGCCCGTGGTGATGTTCTTGACGGAGTGCAGCGAGAACACCGCGGCGTCCGCCTGCTGGCCCACCGGTGCGCCCTTGTAGGTCGCGCCGATGGAGTGCGCGGCGTCGGAGACGACGAGGACGCGACCGAGCTTCTCCTGCCGGGGAGTGGCCGGGCTGAACTGTGCCCGCACCTCCGGATCGTCGAGCACCGCGCGGATGGCGTCGTAGTCGGCGGGCCAGCCGGCCATGTCGACCGGAATGACCGCCTTCGTGCGGGGGGTGATGGCGGCGCGAATCTTCTCAGCGGAGATAGTGAAATCGTCGTCGACGTCGACCATGACGACGGTTGCGCCAAGGTTCATCGCACACAGCGCGGTCGCGCTGTAGGTGTACGCGGGGATGATGACTTCATCGCCCGGCCCCACCCCGAACCAGTGCAGCATGAGCATGGCGCCCGAAGTCCAGGAGTTCACGCACAGCACGGGCGTGCCGGTGATGGCCGAGATCTCGGCCTCCAGCGCGCGGACCTTCGGACCGGTGGTGAGCCAGCCCGTGTTGGTGAGCGCGTCATTGACTTCGGCGATCACATCCTCATCGATGAGAGGCAGCGAGAAAGGGATGGCCATAGGGACAGAATTCTAGTCGCCGACGATGCGCGCGCCGTGCACGGGGCCGGTGGCGCGAACGACGCTCAGCCGGGCCGCGCTGAGCGCAATCTGCAGTTCGAGTGCCGAGTCCAGGTCGGCGGCGAGGAACGCGACGGTGGGGCCGGAGCCCGAGATAATGCCGGCGAGCGCGCCGTTCTGCTCGCCCAGTTCGAGGGTTGCCGCGAGGGAGGGCTCGAGCTTGAGCGCGGGAGCCTGCAGGTCGTTGTAGAGGGTCTCGGCGAGCATGTGCGGGTCACCGGCACGCAGCGCCTGCAGCACGTCCGCGTCGACCGAAGGCGCAACCTGGGCGGGAAAGATGTCTTGCGCGTGCCGGTCGCGGTGCTCGTCGAGCTCCCGGTACACGGCGGGGGTGGAGAGGCCGAAGTCGGCGAGCGCGAGCACCCACTGGAAGGTGCCTTTCGCGAGCGCCGGGCTCAGCTGGTCACCGCGACCGGTGCCGATCGCTGTGCCCCCGGTGAACGCGAACGGGACGTCGGCGCCCAGCTCCGAGGCGAGCGTGAGCATGTCTTCGCGCGGCAGGCCGGTACCCCACAACGCATCGCAGGCCAACAGGGTTGCCGCAGCATCCGCCGACCCGCCCCCCATGCCGCCGGTGACGGGTACGTGCTTCTCGATCTCCAGCCGCACGCCGCCGCGGTAGCCGGTGCGGCGCGCGAGCAACCGTGCGGCCTTGATGGCGATGTTCGTCGCGTCGGTGGGAACCCGGCCGAGCTCCACCGTGCCCGAGACGCTCACCGAGAAATCGTCGGCCGGGTAGGCCCGGATGTCTTCGTACAGCGAGACCGCCTGGTAGGCGATCGCGACATCGTGGTAGCCGTCGTCGAGCAGGGAACCAACCTTGAGGAAGACGTTGATCTTGCCCGGGGCCCGGGTGTGCACCATGGTGGGCGGCGGTGCGGCGCTCATGAGACCAACCTAACGGCTAGGCCGAGCGCGCGATTGCCAGGTAGTCGGCGACCGTGAGCTCTTCGCCCCGGGCCGTGGGCGCAACCCCGGCAGCCTCCAGGCGGGCGGATGCCCCGGCAGAGCCTCCGAGCACCCCCGCGAGGGCCTGCCGCAACATCTTCCGACGCTGCTGGAACGCGGCGTCCACGAGCGAGAATGTGGCCAGCCGCTCGGCCTCGGTGCCGGGCTGCTCGTGCCGCTGGAACCTCACCAGGATCGAGTCGACATTCGGCACCGGCCAGAACACCTGGCGGCTGACTTTGCCCGCCGTCGAGAACTCGCCGTACCAGGCGGCCTTCACACTCGGTGCGCCGTAGACCTTGGAGCCGGGGCCGGCCGCGACCCGCTCCCCCACCTCCGCCTGCACCATGACCAGGCCGCGGTCGAGCGAAGCGAAGTGCTCCAGGAAGTGCAGGAGCACGGGCACCGACACGTTGTACGGCAGGTTCGCCACGAACACCGTCGGGTCGCCGGGCAGGGCGGTGACCTTGAGCGCGTCCTCCGTGATGACGGTCAGCTGGGCATCCGGCTGCAGTTCGGCAACGGTCAGCGGCAGCTGCGCGGCGAGGCGGTTGTCGATCTCAACCGCGACGACGGATGCCCCGGCCTCGAGCAGCCCGAGGGTCAGCGATCCCAGCCCCGGGCCGACCTCGACCACCGTCTCCCCCGCGGTCACCCCCGCCGATTTCACGATGCGGCGGACGGTGTTGGCGTCGATGACGAAGTTCTGCCCGAGCTTCTTGGTGGGTTGCAGGTCGAGCAGGGCGGCGAGATCCCGAACCTGTGCTGGCCCGAGCAGGCTGCCGCCTGACGCCGGGCCGAGCAATGCACCCACCGTCAGGCCAGGTCCGCGAACGGGCCGTCGGGCGGAGTGACGGGTTCGCTGTCCCAGCGGCCGTACACCTCCTCCGTCGTCGAGGTGACCTGGGCGGCGAGCATCGACACGTCGGTTTCAAGGTGCGCGGCCATCGCGCGCAGCGTGTACGGCAGCAGGTACGGCGAATTGGGGCGGCCACGCAGCGGGTGCGGGGTGAGGTACGGCGCGTCGGTCTCGACGAGGATGCGCGAGCGCGGGATGACCTCGAGCGCTTCGCGCAGGTTGCCCGCATTCTTGAATGTCACCGTGCCCGCGAAGGAGAGGTACCAGCCGTTGTCCGCGCACAGTCGCGCCATCTCCGCGTCGCCGGAGAAGCAGTGGAACACGGTGCGCTCAGGGGCCCCCACCCTCCGGAGGGTCGCGATGACCTCGGCGTGGGCATCCCGGTCATGGATCTGCAGGGCGAGGTTGTGCGCTTTCGCGATCTCGATGTGCGCCTCGAAGGAGCGCAGCTGGGCCACGAGGTCGGCGTCACCCGCCGTGCGGAAGAAGTCGAGCCCCGTCTCGCCGATCGCGCGCACCCGGGGCTGGCCCGCGAGCTCGTCGATCTCGGCGAGCGCCTCATCGAGGCCGCCCTCGGCGGCGTAGCGGGGGGCTTCGTTGGGGTGCAGGGCGACAGCCGCGAGCACGCGCGGCTCACGCGAGGCGATATCGGCCGACCAGCGGGAGGTCTCGAGATCGTTACCGACCTGGACGACGCCGCGGATACCGACACTGGATGCCCGGTCGAGGTGCTCCCGGTAGTCCAGCTGCCCGCCCGGCAGGCCGTCGGAAATCTCGAGGTGCGTGTGGTTGTCGTACACGCCCACCGTGAGCGCCTCGGGGAGCGGCGGGTACTCGAGGTCTCGAGTACCGTCCGTCTCGCGGTGCCTGATGTGGGCCTCGCTCACGCGGCTCCTGTGGTCTCGGTTTCGATCCGCGGGAACAGCGGTGACTCCAGCGGCGTAACGGCCGGGCCGCCCTGCCAGTCCCAGGCGCTGCCGATGACCTGGGCCTCGATGTCTCCCGTGCCGCCGAGGGCCTGCCACAGCTTCGCGGTCGCTTGGGGTAGCACGGGGGCGAGCAGCACCGCGAGCGTGCCGAGGCCGCGGATCGCGCTCGCGAGCACCTGCTCGAGGCGCTCCCGGTCGGCCGGGTCCTTGGCGAGGGCCCAGGGCTCCTGCTCGGTGATGTAGCCGTTAAGGGCGTCGACGAGTTCCCAGATGCTCGAGATGGCTTCGTTGATGGCGAACCGGTCAATCGCCGACTCCGCGGCATCCGTCACCCGCAGCGCGACGTCACGGATGGAGTCGTCAACCGCCGCCTGCGGGATGTTCCCGTCGAAGTAGCGGGTGACCATCGCGAGCACGCGCGAGGCGAGGTTGCCGAA
>JBIITJ010000084.1:0-7975 GCA_044340535.1 Rhodoglobus sp. | reverse complement strand
GCGTCGGGGGAGTCAATATCGTCACCCGTAGGCACCAGGTCGGGGTGCGACCAGAGTTCGTCGCGCTGGGCATCACCCACCGCATCGGAGACCGCCTGCCACATCGCCGCCGCCTCGCGCAACCGTCGCGGCCGCAACTCCAGCCCGACGAGGGTGGCGAACGCCGACTCTGCAGGCCCGCCGGATGCCCGCCTGCGGCGCACGGTTTCGGCGATGGCGGCGCTCGACGGTAAGCGCTTGGTGGCTTCAGCGGTGACGACGTCGACCCAGCCTTCGATGAGGGCGAGCATGGTTTCGAGCCGACCGAGCGCGGCGAGCTGCTCATCCGATTTCGGGGGAATCAGGGCACCGCTGGTCATCGCTGACCTGAGCTCTTCGGGATTGTTGGGGTCGAAGTCGGCGGCGAGCTCCTGCATCCGGTCGGTGTCGATGTGGATGCCCTTGGCGAATTCCGTGATCGAGGTGAGCAACTGCAGGCGCAGCCACTTGGCGTGCCGGAACAGGCGGGCGTGCGCCAGCTCGCGAACGGCGAGGTAGAGCTGGATCTGGTCGGCCGGGATGTCGAGGCCCGCGCCGAAGCCGAGCACGTTCTGGGGCAGGATCGCGGCGTACTCGCCGTCGAGCAGCGGGATGCCGATATCGCCACCGGAGACCACCTCGCTGGAGAGCTGGCCGACGACCTGGCCGAGCTGCATCGCGAACAAGGTGCCCCCGACGTTGCGCATGAGCTGGCTTGCGCCCTTGAGCATGTCGCCCATCTCTTCCGGCGTGTTCTGGGTGAGCACGTCGGTCAGTGAGTTGGCTATCGAGTCGGCGACCGGTTCGGCCAGCTGCGTCCACACCGGCATCGTCGCCGCGACCCACTCCTGGCGGCTCATCAGCTTCGGTTCCGCGGCGAGCTCGGAGATCGAGGTGACCTCATCGAGCCACAGCGAGGCGACGTGCATGGCCTGCTCGAGCTGCGAGCGTTCGGCAGGCAGGGAGACAACGGTGCCGCGCCCTGCGATCGACCTGGCCTGCTCGAGGGCGAGCCCCCAGTTGGTGCCTTCGCCGCTGTTTTGCAGCGCACCCTGCAGCTGGCTGATGAGCTGCGCGACCATTTCGGGGTCGTTGGGGAGCCCCGCGGCGCCCGCGAGCTTGGCGGGGTCGATCTCACCGTTGCCGGAGAGGAAGTCCCGCAGCATGTCGCGGAACTGGTCTTCCGGGTCGCTCGAGCCAGCGTCATCCCGCGAATTATCAGCCATGAAATCAACGCTACCCCCGCCCTCGGCAGGCTCACTGGGTTTTCGCCTAGGCTTGCCTCTCCCGCTGTGCGCCCGTGGCGAACAGTCCCGATCTCCCCCTAAGGATCCCGGTGGCACTCTTCACCGACATTGAGCCGGACCTGCCGCCGTCTCGTCGTCGCGGCTGGCTTGGCTGGTCGGTCCTGGGCTTCGCGCTCATCGGTGTGACGGTGGTGGCGATCATCCCCGCCCCCTACGTGATCGAGCAGCCGGGTCCGGTGTACGACACCCTCGGGGAGGTCCAGATAGACGGGGAGTCGACCCCGATGATCCAGATTCCCGGTGAGGACACCTACCCCACCGAGGGCACCCTCGACATGCTCACGGTGAGCGTCGTCGGAAACCGGGAGAACCTGCCCTCCTGGCTGGAGATCGCGGTGGCCTACTTCGACCCGAGCAAGGCGGTCGTACCCGTCGATGCGGTCTACCCCGCGGGCACCAGTCTCGACGAGTCGAACGAGCAGGGCCGTGTCGACATGGCCAACTCGCAGAAGGAGGCGGTCGCCGCCGCCCTCACGCATCTCGGCTACGAGTTCTCCAGCACCCTCACCGTCGCTGCTGTCGAGCCCGATATGCCGGCCGACGGCGCCCTGCAGGAGGGCGACATCATCCTGTCGGTCAACGGCACCACCTTCCCCGACGTCACCGGGCTGCAGGACGCGATCGCCGACAACGGCGCCGACTCGCCCGCCGAGTTCGAGATCACCCGCGACGGGGAGCCCCTGACGGTCGAGATCACGCCGCAACTGAGTGATGCGCCGACCCCGCGACCCGTCGTCGGCATCCTCGTTGGCAGCGAGTACGACTTCCCGTTCGACGTGCAGATCCAGCTCGAGAACGTCGGCGGACCGAGCGCCGGGATGATGTTCGCTCTGGGCATCATCGACAAACTCACCCCCGGTGACCTCGGCGGCGGCGAGACCGTTGCGGGCACCGGCACGATCAGTGCTGACGGTGAGGTGGGCCAGATCGGCGGAATCCGCCAGAAGCTCTACGGTGCCCGAAATGCTGGTGCCGACTGGTTCCTGGCCCCCGCCGCGGACTGCGACGAGGTCACCGGCCACGTGCCGGACGGCCTGACGGTCTTTGCGGTGGAGACCCTCGATGAGGCGCTCGCGGCGCTCGAGGTGGTTGCCTCTGGCGGCGAGGTTTCGGGCGTTCCCACCTGCCCGATCGACTGAATCCCGGGCATCCCGTCAGTTTGCCCCTTTAAGATGGGGGCCAAGCCCCCCAACAGCAGGAGCACAGCCAGTGTCGACACAGCAATCGTCCCCGTCCGCGAACCGCACGAGAGTGAGCCTGACAATCACCGCGGTGGTGATCGCCGTTGTCGTGATCGCCTTCTTCGTGGTCGCCAACCTCTACACCGAGGTTCTCTGGTACGACCAGCTCGGCTTCCTCAACGTGCTCACCACCGGCTGGGTCGCGGGGGCCGTGCTCTTCCTCATCGGCTTCGTCGGCATGGCGCTGCCGGTGTGGGTCAGCATCGAGATCGCCTTCCGTTCCCGACCCGTTTACGCCAAGCTCAATTCGCAGCTCGACCGATACCAGCAGGTCATTGAGCCGCTGCGCCGACTGGCGATGTTCGGCATCCCCGTACTGCTCGGCGTCTTCGGGGGTGTTTCGGCATCCAGCCAGTGGCAGACGGCACTGCAGTGGCTCAACAAAACCCCCTTTGGCACCACCGACCCGCAGTTCGGGCTCGACGTGTCCTTCTACTTCTACGACCTGCCGCTGTTCCACGGCGTCGTCGGCTTCGCGTCGGCCGTCGTGCTCATTGCGGGACTTGGCGCCCTCGCGGTCAGCTACCTCTACGGGGCTCTGCGGTTCAGCGGTCGTGACGTGCGCATCTCCCGCTCAGCGCGCATCCAGCTCGCCGTCACCGCCGCGGTTTACGTCGCCCTGCAGGCCCTGAGCATCTGGCTCGACCAGTACACGACCCTCTACAACAAGGGTGCGGGCTTCCTCGACACCGGCGCGGGCTACACCGAGGCCAACGCGACCATCCCGGGCCGCGCCATCCTGGCTGGCATCGCCGCCCTCGTCGCCATCCTCTTCCTCGTCACCGCGATCATCGGCCGCTGGCGCCTGCCCATCATCGGCACGGCGCTGCTGCTCGTCAGCGGCCTCGTCGTTGGCAGCATCTACCCGTGGATCGTGCAGCGCTTCCAGGTTGAGCCGACGGCGGTGCGCGTCGAAGCCGAGTACATCCAGCGCAATATCGATGCCACGAGGGCGGCCTACGGCGTGGCCGATGTCGAAGAGGTGCCCTACAACGCGGAAACCGATGCGACCCAAGGGGCGCTCCGCGAAGACGCTGAGACGACGGCCAATATTCGCATCATCGACCCCGCGCTCATCACGCGGACCTTCCGCCAGTTCGAGCAGGTTCGGCAGTTCTACCAGTTCCCCGAGTATCTCGATGTCGACCGTTACGAGATCGACGGCACCACGCAGGACACGGTTATCGCACTGCGCGAACTCAACCAGGAGGGTCAGAGCTCGCGAGGCTGGGACAACGACACGATCATCTACACCCACGGCTACGGGGTGGTTGCCGCATACGGTAACCAGCGCGCGGCCGACGGCCAGCCGGTGTTCCTCGAGTCCGGCATCCCGGGTAGCGGTGCGCTGAGCGACGAGCTCGGCGATTTCGAGCCGCGCATCTACTTCGGCGAGGACTCGCCCGAGTACTCGATCGTTGGTGCGCCGGAGGGTTCCGAGCCTGTTGAGCTGGATTACCCGGCGGGTAACGACGAGGAGTCAAGCGCCAACCCGACCACCACCTTCGAGGGCGAGGGCGGCCCCGCGCTGGATAATGCGTTCAAGCGCCTCATCTACGCGGTGAAGTTCCAGTCAGAACAGATCTTCCTTTCGGACTTCGTCAACGACGAGTCGCAGATCCTTTACGACCGCGATCCGAAGGACCGCGTTGCGAAGGTCGCCCCGTACCTCACGCTGGACAACGACCCGTACCCGGCCGTCGTGGATGGCAGGATCCAGTGGATCGTCGACGGCTACACCACGAGCGCGAACTACCCGTACTCGACCGTGCAGCAGCTCTCCAGCGCGATCGCGGACACCTACCAGCCGCAGCCGCAGATCGCCTTCGACGACATCAACTACATCCGCAACTCGGTGAAGGCGACGGTGGACGCATACAGCGGTGAGGTCACGCTCTATGCCTGGGACGCCGAGGACCCGGTGCTCGCCACCTGGCAGAAGATCTACCCTTCGACCCTGAAGCCCGCGAGCGAGATGAGTGAAGACCTCCTGTCGCACGTGCGCTACCCGGCTGACCTGTTCAAGGCGCAGCGTTCGATTCTCGGCTCGTACCACATCACCGACCCGGGCACCTTCTACTCGGGCAATGACGCGTGGACGACCCCGGCCGACCCGATCTCTGCCGCCAACAACCCGACGCTGCAGCCGCCGTACTACCTGACCATGAAGGTCCCGGGCACCGATGAGTCGGCGTTCACGCTGTACTCGACCTTCATTCCGAACGCGACAGGAACCGATGCCCGGAGCGTGCTCACGGGGTACCTGACCGCGAACTCCGACCCCGGTGAGGACTACGGCAAGCTCACGCTTCTCACCCTGCCGAGCCAGACCACGGTGCCCGGCCCCGGCCAGGTGCAGGCGCAGTTCGACTCTGATGCCGCCGTCGGCCAGCAGCTCAACCTGCTGCGCCAGGGGCAGACCGAGGTCATCAGCGGCAACCTGCTGACGCTCCCGGTGGGCGGCGGCCTGCTCTACGTCCAGCCCGTGTACGTGACGTCGACCGGTGACACGCAGTACCCGCTGCTGCGCAAGATCCTGGTCTCCTTCGGTGACCAGTTGGCCTTCGAAGACACCCTCGACCAGGCGCTCGACGTGCTGTTCGGTGGCGACTCGGGTGCCGAAGCGGGCGATGGCGACGTGCCGGATGTGCCCGAGGTTCCGAGTGACGGCGAAGACCCCGGCACCGAGGAACCGTCCACTCCGACCGACAACGCCGCCCTCGATGAGGCTCTCTCGGACTACCAGGCAGCACTCGCCGCGCGCCAAGCTGCTTACGCCGCGAACGACCTGGTCGCTGCGGCCGAGGCGGACGCCGACATGCAGGACGCCATCGAGCGCGCGATCGCCGCGAGCGAGTAACGGAGAGAACGGATGCCCGCCCCGCCGTCACGGCTGGGGTGGGCATCCCGCTCCTGCGCGGGTGGCTGCTTAGCCCACCAGCATGAGGACAATTGAGCCGACGAGGGCGACGGCGCCGACCGCCAGGAACACGATCGCGAGTATCCCGAGTGTGCGCCCGCCGTGGCTGGCGCTGGCCAGCCGCATCCGGTCGGGGGAGTAGCGCCGGTACAGCACGGCGACGTGCTCCGAGTCTGCGATGTCGTGCAGTTCCCATGCCTCGAGGCGACGTTCGTGGAGTTCGCCTTCCTCGGTGAGCCAGCGCGCCGTGAATCCGTCATCGAGAACCACCGCATCGGTGGCGACCCAGGCCGTGCGGGCGAGCGCGACGACTCCCCAGGCTCCGAGGAAGAGGAGCCCCACCCCGAGGCCGACCCAACTGAAGAGTTCGGCAATCAGCCCGAGCGCGTCGTGCATGGCGCTATCGGTCATGCTGAGCAGCTTACCGAGCACCGGCGAAGGCCCTCCGGCCCACTGTGTTACCCTTGTATTACGCCGCGGGGTGGAGCAGTTCGGTAGCTCGCTGGGCTCATAACCCAGAGGTCGCAGGTTCAAATCCTGTCCCCGCAACGAAAGTCCTCCAGCAGGACCAAGAAAACCCTCGAACCTGTGGTTCGGGGGTTTTCTTCTTTGTCAGCGTGTTCACCTGTCGCGGCGAGTGTGCAGAATCTGCTGTTGCAACGCGCTCGAAGCAGCAGATCGTGCACACTCGCGCAAGGGGAGACTGCGCCGCGGACCCCCGTGGTTAGCTGGGGGCATGAGATTCGGGATGTTCGTGCCACAGGGTTGGCGTCATGACTTGCTGGGTATCGACCCGGCCCAACAGTGGCGGGCCATGAGTGCGCTCGCCGCCCACGCCGATGCGGGCCAGTGGGAGTCGATCTGGGTGTACGACCACTTCCACACCGTCCCCGTGCCGAGCGAGGAGGCCACCCACGAGGCCTGGACCCTGATGGCGGCGTTCGCGGCGAGCACCTCGCGCGTGCGGCTCGGGCAGATGTGCACGTGCATGAGCTACCGCAACCCGGCGTACCTGGCGAAGGTCGCGGCCACGGTCGACATTGTTTCGGGCGGCCGCACCGAGATGGGGATCGGTGGCGGCTGGTACGAGCACGAGTGGAAGGCCTACGGCTACGGCTTCCCGAGCGCGGGCACCCGGCTCGGTCGACTGCGCGAGGGGGTCGAGATCATGCGCCAGGCGTGGACGACCGGCACCGCGACGCTCAACGGTGAGCACTACCAGGTCGACGGGGCCATCGTGCGTCCGTTGCCGCTGCAGGAGGGTGGCATCCCGATCTGGGTCGCCGGTGGCGGCGAGAAGGTGACGCTGCGAATCGCGGCGGAGTACGCCGACTACACGAACTTTGCGGGCGACCCCGAGACTTTCGACGCCAAGAGCGCGCTGCTGCGCCAGCACTGCATGGATGCCGGAACCGACTTCGAGCGGATCGTGCGCTCCGCCAATTACAACACCATCGTCGCGGAGACCGAGGCGGAGGTTGCGGAGCGGATCGACGCGATCGAGAGCCGGGTCATCCCGTACCTGGGTGAAGAGAAGGCGGCGGCGTTTGCGGCCGAGTACCGGGGCCCCAATGCGCTCGCGGTGGGTACGCCCGGGCAGGTCATCGACCGGCTGCGCGACATGCAGTCGCGGGGGATGACCTACGCGATCCATTACTTCCCCGAGGCGGCGTACGACCGCAGCGGGCTTGAGCTGTTCGAGCGCGAAGTCATCCCCGCCTTGCAGTAGCGGGAGTAGATTCGTTGGCATGACTCCGCTGCAGGCCCGCATCATTTACGACCTCAACGTTCTGCCCTCGATCGACCCCGCCGAGCAGGTGCGGCTGCGCATCGACTTCATCAAGGAGTACCTGCGCACGGTCGGCGCGCAGGGGCTTGTGCTCGGCATCAGTGGCGGGCAGGATTCCTCGCTCGCCGGCAGGCTGTGCCAGCTCGCCGTCGAGGAGCTGCGCGCCGAAGAGTACCCGGCCGAGTTCACCGCGGTGCGCCTGCCCTACAACGTGCAGGCAGACGAAGAGGATGCCCAGCTCGCGTTGGGCTTCATCCGCCCCGACCACCAGGTCACCTTCAACATCCACCGCGCCGTCGACGGGTTCGAGGCCGAGTACCTCGACGCCACGGGCGCCGAGATGATCGACTTCACGAAGGGCAACGTCAAGGCGCGTGCCCGCATGGTCGCCCAGTACGCGCTCGCCGGGCAGTCGGGACTCCTCGTGGTGGGCACCGACCACGCGGCCGAGGCGGTGACCGGCTTCTTCACCAAGTTCGGTGACGGGGGTGCAGACATCCTGCCGCTGTCGGGCCTGACCAAACGGCAGGGGCGCTCGCTGCTTGAGCTCCTCGAGGCGCCGGAGCGGCTGTACCTGAAGGCCCCCACCGCCGACCTTCTCGACAACACCCCGGGCCAGACCGATGAGGCCAACCTGGGGCTCACCTACCAGCAGATCGACGATTACCTCGAGGGCGAGGAAGTGCCGGAGGCGATCGCG
>JBIITJ010000098.1:0-5308 GCA_044340535.1 Rhodoglobus sp. | reverse complement strand
TGAATCGGTTCCGCATCCAGTCCCAAAACGACTGTTCGAGCCACGGCGGAACTCCATCGACAAGCCCGTGGAAGTCTGCGTCGTTCTCGAAGCCGAGTGGGGACCAGTCGCTCATGAAGGAAGGTTACTGGGGCGGCGCGGTGGGCTGACTAAACCCGCGCGGTGGCCGGGTTCGTTTCGACTAGCCGCGACACGCCCGAGTTGCATATTCGGAGAGAACTCGTCGGCGTGTGGTCTGTGCCAGATCCGTGCCACTAACTCAGCCCAATGTTGGCACGGTCCGCTCAACGGCGCTAAGTCGTGCCCCGCTGTTTCTGCTTTTAGTAGCGAAAGAGCCGGTCAGAAGTCGGCGCCAATAAATCCTCCAAACTGACTACGCGGGTTCGATTCCCGTCATCCCCTCTCATCTAAAACGGCGCGTCAATCGAATCGGCCCCCGCTGACCAGACACAGGAATGTCGGCGGCGTATGAGATCGTTTCAGCACGGCCACCCGAGCCGTTCTCATAACCGAAAGGCTTCCGACCGTGTATCAAATCACCGGAATCAAAGTGTCCAGCAAACCGCCCAAGCTCGATGTCATAACTGACTACTTCTTCGAGGGCCGCAACGGCGAGACGAGCCAGTGGGTCGTCAAGTCAGTCGCCGTCGCGCATGTCGCCAAGAATCCCGACACTGTCTATGTCAGCGGCGGCGGATCTTCCAGCTACGTGGATGTCGTCCCGAATGGTGGCCATCCGTATCTGCGCACGAGGCCGGACGGTACGACTAGCGACAACCTGCTCGCGCTGCCGATCTACTGACAGACCTGCACCCCATTCGCCGCCGCAGCAGCCGCACTGAGCGCAGCGGCAACGTCACTCGGCGCCGAGCTGAGGGTGCTCGAGGCGGTGCTCAGCGCTGCACCGGTCGCCTCGTCCGCGGTGGCCGCGTACTCCTCGGCGACCTCGGCGAAGACCCGCACCCCGGCGGCAGCTGAGGTAGCCGTTGCTCCGACGGTGGCCGCAGCCGCGGAGTAATCACTGCCGGTCAGCGGTACGAGCAGCGTGTAGGCGGCGGCTACAGCATCCAGGTCCGAAGCCCAGGTGGTGGCCGCATCGGCGACGGTCGCGAAGTCGGCGGGCGTGCCCTCGGACGCGGTCTTGAGCGCTGTCGAGAGCTCTTGCGAGCTGGCCCGTGCGGTCTCGGCGGCAGCGGTGGCCGCGTCGACGGCGGCCTGGCAGGCGCCCTGGTCGACGACGCTGCACCCCGAGAGGAGGGCGCCGGTGATGAGCAGGGTCACGAGGGCGTGTGGTCGCAGGTTCACCCGGGCAGCCTACCTGCCGGGCGTTACAGCACCGAGTGGCTCAGCGCACGGCCGCGACGATGACCTCGCGCGCGGCATCCCCTTCGGCCATCGGCAGCAGCGGGTAGACGTGGATCATGCCCTCCCCCTCGTGGTAGTCGAGCGCGAGCCCCGTCTCGGCGGCGCGCTGCACGAGGCGCTGGGCGTCGGCGTTGACGATGTCGCGGGTGCCGCTGAACATGGTGATCGGCCCGAGCCCCTCGAATGAGCCGTGGATGGGGCTGACCCGCCAGTCGTCTTCCGGCAGTTCGGCGCGGTACAGCGCGCCGGCGGCGTGGGTGCCCGGGATGTCGAGCCACGGGTCACGCGGCAGGATTTCCTTCAGCTTCGGGTCGGTGCCGCTCACGTCGAGCCACGGGGAGATGAGCACGATGGAGTGCAGCGGCGGGAGGCCCTGGTCGCGCACCGCCATGGCGACGGCGAGCGACATCCCGCCGCCCGCCGAATCGCCGACGATGCTGACGTTGTCTGCGCCCACCTCCGCGACGAGGGATGCCACGAGTTCGGCAACCCGCGGGATGACCGTGCTCGCGACCCCGTCGGGCGCGAGCGGCATGATCGGCACGGTCACGGTGACACCAGCCTCACTGGCAAGCCGGCCGATGAACGCCCAGTGGAAGGTCGTGATCTGGAAGACGTAGCAGCCGCCGTGCAGGTAGACGACGTGCCGGGTGGTGGGGGTGGTGCGCGGCGCGACCGTGTAGATGGGCCAGCCGTCGACATCGCGCCGGATGACCTCGTGGGTGCGGGTGAGCCGGGCTGGCGGCTGGAAGGGTCGCGGGTGTTCCCTGAGTTTCTCGACCGCGGCGAGGGTGCGTTCGGCTGAACCGAATTGTCGTTTGGATCCGCGGAGCCGGATGAGGAGCGGCGCGAGCCTGCTCATGAAGCTCGCCATGCGGCGTTAAGCGTTGATGCGCTTGAGGATGTGGATCGGGATGAACACGCCCACGGTCGTGATGAGGATGCCACCGACGAACACCAGGGACTCGTACCCCGTCACGGCGAAGGCCGAACCCATGACGTAAATGCCGAGCACGAAGAGGCCGAACGAGATGATGAATCCGATGATGTTCACCCGACCATCATATCCACGGCCGATACCCCCCGTCTGGGGGGCTGGAGCGGGTACAAAGGTGTCCTCTATTATGAGGACACCGCTCCCGAATCGGCTTCCGCGGTGAGCCACCAATGCCGCACCCGAAGTGCCCAGCGGCAGGGCGAAAACAGGACACCACCCATGTCGAGTTTCACTTCCAACGCGCCCGAAATCGCTCCCTTTGGCTGGTACCCGGATCCCGCCGGCACCGCCATGCTCCGCTGGTGGGACGGCCA
The DNA here is from genome assembly GCA_044340535.1 of Rhodoglobus sp. Taxonomy (GTDB): domain Bacteria; phylum Actinomycetota; class Actinomycetes; order Actinomycetales; family Microbacteriaceae; genus Rhodoglobus. The sequence continues at coordinate 2,632 of JBIITJ010000098.1, read as the reverse complement.
GGCCTGGACCGACCGCCTCGAATACCCGCGCCCCGAGGTGCAGGTGTCGATCGGCCAAGCACCCGTTGCGGAGTGGCGCAAGCTCGCCTCCTGACGCCACGCCGGTAAGCCTTGCCTCAGCTTCCTTGCGGAATTTCCGGGGGTCGCTAGCGTTGTAACCGACGCAAAGGAGTCACACCATGACTGAAATCAAGGCAGTACCTGTTACGTCGGGCGACCCGGACGTCACCTCGGGTGTCGCACAGTTCCTCGGCCCGGTTGTTACCGATCTCACCGCCCTGTCCGTTGACGGCAAGCAGGCGCACTGGCATGTGCGCGGCGCCAACTTCCAGGCGGTGCACGAGCTTCTCGACACGGTCGTGGACCACGCCCGCGACTACGCCGACACCGCCGCCGAGCGCGTGATCGCTCTCGGCCTGCCGATCGACGCCCGCATCCAGACGGTCGGTTCGAAGGCCACCACCCCCACGATGACGGCCGGTTTCCAGCAGTCGGATGCGGTGATCGCCGAGGTTATCGCCGCCATCGACGCAACCCTGGTCACCGTCCGCACCGCGGTCACCGAGCTCGGCGAGCTGGACGCGGTGAGCCAGGATGTAGCGATCGAGATCGCGCGCGGCCTGGAGAAGGACCGCTGGTTCCTGTTCGCGCACCTCGCGACGAAGTAACAACGCTTGAGCGAGCCCGCCCCTCAGGGGGCGGGCTCGCTGTCGTTAACGGGTTAGCGCTGCAGCCAGGTGAGCACGGCGAGCACCCGACGATGATCGGTGCCGGAGTCATCCAGTCCCAGTTTCTGGAAGATGGATGTCACGTTCTTCTCCACCGCGCCCGTGCCGATGACGAGCGTGGCGCCGATGGCGGCGTTCGTGCGACCCTCGGCCATGAGTGCGAGCACTTCGTGTTCGCGCGGGGTGAGGCGGGCGAGCGGGTCGCTGCGGCGACCGAGCAGTTGCGCGACCACCTCGGGGTCGAGCACGGTGCCGCCCGCCGCGATGCGCTCCGCGGCATCCCGCAGTTCATCGAGCGAGGCGACCCGGTCTTTCAGCAGGTATCCCACACCGCCGGAGCCGCTGCCGAGCAGCTCCTGGGCGTAGGCGACTTCGACGTATTGCGAGAGCAGCAGTATCCCGAGCTTCGGGTGCCGTGCTCGTGCCTCGATGGCCGCCCGCACGCCTTCGTCGCGGTAGGTGGGCGGCATCCGCACGTCGAGCACGACGACGTCTGGTTGGAGCTGGTCGAGGGCTGCGAGCAGCTCGACCGCGTCGCCGAATGAGCCGACCACCTCGAACCCGGCTTCATCGAGCACGCGGACGAGGCCTTCGCGCAGCAGCACGGAGTCGTCGGCGACCGCCACGCGGAGTGCACTCATACCGACGAGGCTACCGAGACGGTCACGGGCAGGTGTGCGGAGACCACGGTGGGGCCGCCGGCCGGGCTTGCCACCTCCAGCGTGCCGCCGAGGCCGCGCAGGCGTTCTTCGAGGCCCGCGATTCCGTGCCCGGCGACGGTGAACGCGCCGCCCCCACCGTTGTCGGTGACGGCGAGGTCGAGCCAGGTCTGGTCGGTGTCGGGAACCCGGTGCGTGCCCACGCGGATCTCGATGTCGGTGGCACGGGAGTGTTTGCCTGCGTTGACGAGGGCCTCCGAGGCCACGAAGTAGGCGTTGCGTTCGATCTCTTGCGGCAGTTCGATGCCGGCAGGCAGATTGTCCACCACGCGAGTGGTGATGGTGCTGCGCACGGCCGCAGATTCGAGCGCGGCGACGAGGCCCCGGTCGAGCAGGATCGGGGGTGCGAAGCCGCGGGACAGGGCGCGCAGCTCTTCCAGCGCGTCCTTCGACTGCTGCACAGCCTCCGCGATCAACGTGCGCGCCTTCTCCGGGTCGGTGTCGAGCTGGCGTTCCGCGGCGGCCAGGTCCATCTGCATGCGCACGAGGCGCTGCTGCGGCCCGTCGTGGATGTCACGCTCCAGCCTGCGCAGCGAGTGGCCTTCGGCAGAGTGGGCGGCACCCCGGGATTCGGCGAGCGAGACGACCTCGCGCCGCAGGGCATCCGACTTCCACGCGCCGAGCATGCCGCGCGCCACCGCCCACTGCAGGCTGACCAGCCCGCGGGTGATGAACGGAAGGGTGGCGAGCGCGGCCGCGCCGAGCAGGAAGCCCAGGACCAGGGCGGGCAGGGTGCCGCCGTCGAGCCATGGCGGAGAGAACTGCACCGAGCCGGGGAAGATGAGGTTCCAGAACCATCCCGTGAGACCGCCGAGGATGAGCGACATCCAGACGACCGTGATGGTCCAGGCCAGCAGCGTGACCACGAACTGCACGACCATGACGTAGAGCAGGGCGAGCCAGTAGTGCCCGTTGCCGAGTACCGCGCGCAGCCAGCCGGTGAACCCGGTGCGTGCGCGGGCATCCTGCCATTCGGGGGCGACGATCTCGGGGCGGCCCGTCCATTTCAGCAGGGCGAGGTCGACCGTTCCGAACCCGCGCGAGACGTACAGCGCCGCGATGATGAGCGCCAGGCCAAAGACCACGGTCACGAGGGTGCCCACTCCCGCGGAGAACAGCCCGATCGTGAGCGTGAAGCCCGCGAGACTGAGGGGGAAGGCCACGAGCAGGTAGACGAGTTCCCGC
>JBIITJ010000028.1:0-31866 GCA_044340535.1 Rhodoglobus sp. | reverse complement strand
GTATCCGGTGGTCGCGGGTGGGGCTGAACTGGTGGTGGTCATGATGTCCTCGTTTGGTCAATTGTGTACCTGACCAGCTTTCTGCGGGCGGCACCGGGCGACCATGTGGCAGCCTCACGAACCCGCGGTGGGGTTAGCCCCCGGTGCGACACGGTTCCGCCCGTCCCGCCACGAGTGTGCACGATCGACCGTTCATGCTCGGCGTGAACGGTCGATCGTGCACACTCGGCGGCTGGGGCGACGCGAGCGGTGGCAGAAGCGCTGAGGGCGCGAGCTACTAACGCCCGTCGTGCGTGTAGCGGCCGCCGAGGAGCGTCGCCGCCACGGGCATCCGTCGCAGCTGTTCCCCCGTTGTCGTGAGCGGGTCGAGGTCGGTGACGACGAGGTCGGCGGGCTGGCCGACGGCGATGGTGCTGCGGCTGGAGGCGGCGAGCGCTTCGGCGGTGCTGATGCGCTGTTCGGGATGCCACGGCTCACGCCCGCCGCTCGTGCGGGTGACGGCTGCCGCGATCCCGACCCAAGGGTCAAGCGGAGAGACGGGGGCATCCGAGCCGAAGACGAGTGCGGCACCCGCGTCGAGGAGGCTGCGGAACGGGTACATCCGCCCGGTGCGGCCCGCCCAGTAGGCGTCCGCGACATCGCGGTCGTCGAGGGCGTGCTCGGGTTGCACGCTCGCCTCGACGCCGAGGGCCGCAAACCGGGGCAGGTCGCTGTCGGTGAGCAGTTGGGCGTGCTCGATGCGGCCGCCGACGCCGAGCTGCTCGAACGCGTCGAGCACGAGGGTGTTGGCGAGGTCGCCGATCGCATGGATGGTGGGGATGATGCCGGCGTCACTGGCCTTCCGCATGAGCGGCACGAGCTCGTCGTACGGGATCGTGAACTGCCCGTGCGAGCCGTCGCTGTAGCTGTCGACCGTGTGGGCGGTGCGGGTGTTGAGCGAGCCGTCGGAGAGCACCTTGTACCGCCCCATGGTCAGCAGTTCGCCGAAGCGCTGGCCGGTGCGCATGCCCTGGGTGATGGCACGGTCGAGGTGCTGCGTGTAGACGCCGAACTCCACCCGCAGCGCGTCGTGCCCAGCGGCGATGCGGCGCTGCCAGGCTTCCACGTTCCAGGCCATCTCGTAGTCGACGATGCCAACCACGCCCCGCCTGGCGGCAGCGGCAGCGGCCGCCATCGCCCAGCCATCGATGATCGCATCGGGCACCGTGCCCAACTGCTTCTCGATCTCGAACGCGTCGTCTTCGCGCAGCAGGCCGGTGGGATGCCCGGTGTGGCCGTACACCGCGAGGGCCGCCGAGTTCAGCCACACGGCGTGCAGGTCGTTGCTGACCAGCACCGTGGGCACGGCCCCGGTGGCGCCGTCGAGCAGCTCTGCGGTGGGGGCATCCGGCCACAGGGCGTCGTTGAATGCGCCGCCAATGAGCACCCCGACCGCATGCTCGGCAGCGGCTCCCATGATCGCGGCCGCACCCTGCGCGGAGGTCGCGGCCGAGAGGTCGACGCGCTGGGAGTGCAACGCCCACTGGGTGAAGTGCACGTGGTGGTCCCAGAGCCCGGGCGACACCCAGCGGCCTTCGAGGTCATCGCCCGCGCCCAAGGCCTCGCCGATCTCGGTGATGACGCCGCCCTCGATGCGGAGGTCGACGATCCGGCCGCCCAGCCGCGCGTTACTGAGGATCACGCCTGGTCCACGGGGCACCAGTACAGCTTGCGCCCGCCGATCTCCTCCATCACGATCGGGGTGCCGCAGACCCGGCAGGGCTCCCCCGTGCGGTGGTAGACCCAGTGCCGGTCGGCGCGGCTTGCCATCGCGCCGTCGTAGGCCTCGGGGCTCAGGCCATCCATCGTCATCATCTGGCCGGTCTGCACGCCGATGCGCAGCAGGTGGTCCCAGTCGCGCCACAGCGCGCGCACGGTGTCTTCGGGCAGGTCGCGGCCGGGGATGTGCGGGTTCAGCCGCGCCCGGAACAGCAGTTCAGCCCGGTACACGTTGCCGATGCCGGCGACAACCGACTGGTCCATCAGCAGCAGGCAGATGGGGGTCGGTTTCTTCTTCACGATCGCGACGAACCGTTCTTCGGCGGCCGCTCCGTCGTCGACGAGCGGGTCGGGCCCGAGCTTGTCGATGACGGCCTGCACTTCTTCTGCAGTCAGGATGTCGCACGCCGTCGGCCCACGGAGGTCGGCGCACGTTGCCTCGGTCAGCAACCGCACCCGCACCGCGCCGATCGGCTCGGGCGGGAAGCTGTCGACCGTGCCCTCGACCTCCTGCTCGGCCATCCGGAGCCGGGTTCTGCGGGGTGCGCCAATTGAACTCAGGGAATCTTCGTGCGCGCCGACCACCGTCCCCTTCTGGTTGGTCTGCCCCATGCGCCCGCCCGCCGAGGCGGTGGTGGCGTCAGCGGTGATGTCGCCCGCGAAGTCCCACGCGCCGTAGATGCCGAGGTGCACGCGCAGCCACAGCTCGTTGTCGAACTGCAGGAACATGACCTTGCCGACCGCTTTCGCGTCGACCATCTCGTGGCCGTCGATCTGGGCGGCACCGCTCGCGAAGCGACCCTGCGGGGAGGATGCCTCAACCCGGTGCCCCACGAAGTGCAGGGCGAACTGCCGCGCGATGCGGTGGACGGAATGGCCCTCAGGCATCGATGTGGTGCCCGGCGATCAGGCCGGTGGTCTCGTACTCGGCGAGCTGCGCGATGCGGCGGGCGTGGCGCTCCTCGCCCGAGAAGGGTTCGGCGATGAAGACGTCGATGAAGCGTTTGGCTTCATCGACTGTGTGCTGACGGGCGCCGATCGAGATGACGTTGGCGTCGTTGTGCTGGCGGGCCAGCTGCGCGGTCGACTCGTTCCAGACCAGGGCGGCACGCACGCCGGTGACTTTGTTGGCCGCGATCTGCTCGCCGTTGCCCGAACCACCGAACACGATGCCGAGGCACTCGATGCCGGCGGCCTGGTCGGTGACGACGGCGTGCGCCGCGTTGATGCAGAAGCTCGGGTAGTCGTCGAGCGGGTCGTAGCTGGTCGGCCCGTGGTCGATGACCTCGTGGCCGGCGGCACGCAAGTGCTGCTGCAGGTCTTCGCTGAACTCGAGGCCGGCGTGGTCGGTCGCGATGTGGATGCGCATGACGACAGTTTAGGCATCCGTCATGGCTGCCATAGCGGGCGATTAGGCTGGGCTGCTGGACACAGTCCACTCGCAGAAGGAGCCACAGCAATGCCCGGAGAGAACCTCACCCGCGTCGAAGCCCAGGAGCGCAAAGGGCTGGTGGATGTCTCGAGCTACGAGATCACCCTCGACCTGACCACCGGGCCCGAGACCTTCGGCAGCACCACGGTCGTGCGCTTTTCCGCGACGCCGGGCGCCTCCACCTTCATCGATGCCATGACCGCAGCGGTGCACTCGGTGACGCTGAACGGGGTGGCGCTGGATGCATCATCCGTGAGCGATGGCGTGCGCATCCAGCTCGACAATCTCGCCGCCGAGAACGTGCTCGAGGTTGTCGCCGACGCCGCGTACACGAACTCCGGCGAAGGCCTGCACCGCTTCGTCGACCCGGTCGACGGCGAGGTGTACCTGTACTCCCAGTTCGAGGTGCCCGACTCGCGCCGCGTGTTCGCGGTGTTCGAGCAGCCCGACCTGAAGGCCACCTTCCAGTTCACGGTGACGGTGCCCGAGCACTGGGTGGTCGTGAGCAACTCGCCCGCGCCGGAGCCGGAACTGGTCTCGACAGGCTCGACCAGCGGTGACGCCAAGCGCTGGGTGTTCCCGGCGACCGGCATCCTCTCCAGCTACGTGACCGCGATCGTCGCGGGCCCCTACGTGTCGGTGCACGACGAACTGACGAGCAGCGACGGCCGGGTCATCCCGCTCGGCATCTTCGCCCGCAAGTCGCTCAGCGAGTACCTCGACAGCGACTACATCTTCGAGAAGACCAAGCAGGGTTTCGAGTTCTTCGAGAAGCACTTCCAGTACCCCTACCCCTTCGAGAAGTACGACCAGCTGTTCGTGCCCGAGTTCAACGCGGGCGCCATGGAGAACGCGGGCGCGGTCACGTTCACCGAGACCTATGTGTTCCGCTCGAAGGTCACCGACGCGATCAAGGAGCGCCGGGTCGTCACGATCCTGCACGAACTCGCGCACATGTGGTTCGGCGACCTGGTGACCATGAAGTGGTGGAACGACCTGTGGCTCAACGAGTCGTTCGCCGAGTGGGCCTCCACCCTCGCAACCGCCGAAGCCACCGAGTGGACCGAAGCCTGGACCACCTTCCAGGCGATGGAGAAGAGCTGGGCATACAAGCAGGACCAGCTGCCCTCCACCCACCCGATCGTTGCCACCATCAACGACCTCGACGACGTGCAGGTCAACTTCGACGGCATCACCTACGCGAAGGGCGGCTCGGTCATCAAGCAGCTCGTCGCCTGGGTAGGGCTCGAGGCCTTCATGGCGGGTGTCGCGGCGTACTTCGCCAAGCACGCCCTCGGCAACACCGAGCTCACCGACCTGCTCGTCGAACTGGAGAAGACCAGCGGCCGCGAGCTCACGCAGTGGAGCAAGCTCTGGCTCGAGACCGCGGGCGTCAACACCCTGCGGCCCGAGATCGACCTCGACACTTCGACTCCGCTCAGTGACCGACAGATGATTGCGGGCTTCGCGGTACTGCAGTCGGCCGACCCCGAGTACCCCACCATCCGCCCTCACCGCCTCGCGATCGGCTTCTACAACCTCCGCGACGGCTCGCTGGTCCGGGAGCACCGCATCGAGATCGACATCGACGGCGAGCGCACCGACGTGCCCGAGCTCGTCGGGCTGGAGCGCCCCGATTTGGTGCTAGTCAACGACGACGACCTCGCCTACGCCAAGATCCGCCTCGACGAGGCCTCCCTCGCGGTCGCCATGGAGCACCTCGCCGACATCGAAGACCCGCTCGCGCGCTCCATCGTGTGGGGTGCCGCCTGGGATGCAACGCGCGACGCCGAGGCAAGCCCGAGCGACTACGTGCAGCTCGTGCTGAACAACATCGCCTCTGAGACCGAGTCGACGACCGTGCGCACCACGCTCAGCCAGCTGACCACGGTCGCCCGCTACTACGTCGCCCCCGAGCGCAGGGCCGCCACGATCGCGGCCGTGGGCGATGGACTCTGGATGCTCGCGCAGGCCGCCCCCGCAGGCTCGGACTCGCAGTTCCAGTTCGTGAAGTTCTTCGCCAACATCGCCTCCACCGCGGAGCACACGGCGACCCTGCAGGGCCTCCTCGACGGCAGCATCAGCCTCGACGGGCTCGAGGTCGACACCGACCTGCGCTGGGAGATCGTCGAAGGTCTCGTGCTGGTCGGCGCGCTCGACGGTGCGGCGGTCGACGCCGAACTCGCCGCCGACAACACCTCCAACGGCGCCCAGGCAGCAGCGCGCGCTCGCGCGAGCATCCCGACCGCCGAGGGCAAGCGGGCCGCATTCGACTCGCTCGTCGACAGCGACGACCTGCCGAACGCGATCGTGCGCATGGCCACGATGGGCTACCAGCACGTCAACGACCCGGCCTCGCTCGAGGGACTCGTGGAGCCGTACTTCGCGGCGCTCAACGAGATCTGGGCCACCCGCAGCTACAAGATCGCGGAGTACATCATCCTCGGCCTCTACCCAGCTCCGCTGGCCTCGCAGGCGCTCGTCGACGCGACGAAGGCCTGGCTCAACGCGAACCCCGACGTGCCAGCCCTGCGCCGCATGGTGATCGAGAACCTCGCGGGTGTCGAGCGCGCGTTGAAGGCGCAGGAGCGCGACGGGGCCTGATGGACTGGAACACGATCTGGGTCGAGATACTGACCGCGGGCACGCCGTGGAACAAGCTCGTCGTCGTGCTCGGCGTGCTCGTCGGAGCGTTCATCCTGCGCTGGATCCTGCTATTCATAATCCGGCGCGTGGTCAACCGCATTGTCTCGGGCGCCAAGAAGAAGCAGAACGCCGAAGACACCCAGGCCCTGCTGATGTCGCCCTTGGCCGCCGTGCGAATCGTGCAGCGCACCCGCACCCTCGGCAGTGTGTTCAGCAACATCGTGAGCGCGATCCTGGTGATCCTGGTGGTGCTCGTGCTGTTCACGACGCTCGTCCCTGAAGCGACCGGGGCCTTCGCCCTCATCACCGCGGCCCTCGGTGCGGGTCTCGGCTTCGGCGCCCAGAACATCGTCAAAGACGTGCTGAGCGGGCTGTTCATGGTGTCGGAAGATCAGCTCGGGGTCGGGGATGTCGTGGATCTCGGGCCCGCCACCGGCGTGGTCGAAGGCGTGGGCATCCGCATCACCTCCGTGCGCGACGTCAACGGAACCCTTTGGTTCGTGCGCAACGGCGAAATCCTGCGGGTCGGCAACATGTCGCAGGGCTGGGCGCGCGCCATCATCGACCTCGCGGTGCCGTACGAGGCTGACGTGGAACTCGTGCAGGAGCGCATTCTCGCGGTGGCCGTCGACATGGCCTCGAACACCAAATGGAAGTCGCGCATTCTCGAGAAGCCCGAGATCTGGGGCATCGAGTCGATCTCGGCGGAGGCGGTCGTGGTGCGGCTGGTGGTGCGCACCGCGGCGTCGGCGAAGGATGATGTGGCTCGCGAACTCCGTGCCCGCCTGAAGCGCGCCCTCGACGAGATGGGTGTGCGGCTGCCGGCGCTCAACTCGATCGTGCTGAGCGGGTACGACGGCGCCACGAGTGTGAAGGGCGCGCGCCCGCCCAAGACCAAGCCGGTCGCGGTGCAGAATCTCGAGGCGAAAGCGAAGGCACGCGAATGAGCGGTCACGAACCCAACCCGGTGACCCTGCGCATGAGCGCCGGCGGCGAGGCCGTGCAGGGCAACTTCTGGGAGCAGGTGGGCGGTCGGCCCACCTTCGAGAAGCTGGTGCGCGCGTTCTACGACGGCATCGCCACCGACGAGGTGCTGCTGCCGATGTATCCGGACCAGCCTGATCTCGAACCGGCCATCCAGCGCCTGACCGGGTTCCTCGAACAGTACTGGGGTGGACCGACCACCTACAGCGAGGAGCGCGGGCACCCCCGGCTGCGCATGCGGCACAACGCTTTCAAGGTCAACCCTGACGCGCGCGACCGCTGGCTGACGCACATGCGCGCCGCTCTCGACACCCTCGAACTGCCGCCGCTGCAGGATGCCACGCTCTGGGCCTACCTCGACCGCGCCGCCCACGCCATGGTGAACACCTTCGACGACTAGCCGGGCCCATCATCCGGTAGGGCATGCGACCGCCCGCGGCCCCGCGAGTGTGCAGGATCGACTGTTGGGCGCGACCCGGAACGGTCGATCGTGCACACTCGGTGCGGAGAAGGCGGTGCGGAAACGGCAGCGGAGAAGGCGGTGCGGAAACGGCAGCGGCGCCGCGCTACAGCGCCGCGGCGAGACCCTCGCGCAGCGGGGTGGTCGGGCGGCCGATGAGGCGGGAGAGGTCGCCCGTCGTGACCGCGAGCAACCCGTCGCGGATGTTGCCGTCGAGGCCCACCACGAAGCCCGCGGTGCCCTCGTCGAGACCGGCCGCGATGAGGGCGGCCTGGTGCTCCTCGGGGGTCAGCGGCGTGTAGACCACAGGCTTCCCCGAGATGTCGGAGATGGTGGCGGCGAGCTCAGTGTGGTCCCAGGCGGTGTCGCCCGAGAGCTCGTACGTGGCGTTCTCGTGCCCGTCGCTCGTGAGGACGGCGGCTGCGGCATCCGCGAAGTCCACGCGCGATGCACTCGCCACCCGGCCGTCACCGACGCTCGCGGCAAGGGTGCCGGTGGCGATCGCCTGCTGTGCGGCACCGGTGTAGTTCTCGGTGTACCAGCTGTTGCGCAGGATGGTGAACGGGATGCCCGCTGCCTGCAGGTACTCCTCGGTGGCTTTGTGCTCGGGTGCCAGCAACAGGGCGGATGTCGTCGCGGCAGGGGCGCTCGTGTACACGATGCGGGTGATGCCGGCGGCCTTCGCGGCGTCGATCGCGGCGCTGTGCTCGGCAACCCGGTTGCCCGGTACGCCGGACGACACGAGCATGAGGGTGTCGGCCCCGTCGAACGCCGCCGTCATCGACGCCGGGTCGTTGTAGTCGATGCGGGCGACGGCAACGCCAAGGGCCTTCAGGTCATCGAGCTTGGCGAGGTCGCGGCCGCCCGCGACGATCTCGCTCGCGGGGGTTCCGTCGCGCAGGAGGGCTTCGACGATGAGGCGGCCAAGGTGGCCGGTTGCACCGGTGACGACAATTGACATGGTGGGTCCTTTCGTTGGTTCACGGGCCACAACCGCGCGCTCACGCAGATACTTCCCACAGCACAGTACCCACTTTTTGGTAAGTTGCTGTCATGAAGGTTAGCGAGCAACACGGTTTCACCGCCGGCATCCTCCCCGCGAACTGCCCGAGCCGAACCGTGCTCGACCATGTGACGAGCAAATGGGGCGTGCTTGTAGTCATCGCCCTGTCCGAGCAGACCCTACGCTGGGGCGAGCTGCGTCGTGTCGTTGAAGGCGTGAGCGAGAAGATGCTCGCGCAGACGCTCCGCACCCTCGAGACTGACGGTTTCGTGCATCGGGATGCCCACCCCACGATTCCCCCGCGCGTCGAGTACAGCCTTACCGAACGCGGGCACGCCCTCGCCTCCCGCCTGCTGCCGCTGATGGACTGGATCGCCGACAACGCGGACGAGATACTTGCGGGCTGAGCCGCCTTTAGGATGTCGGTGGACAAAGGAGTCACCATGGCAGCCACCCCCACAACATCGGACGCAATTGTCATCGGAGCGGGCCTCGCGGGCCTCGTCGCCGCCGCAGAAATCGTGGCCGCGGGCAAGCGCGTCACGATCCTCGAGCAGGAGCCCGAAGCGAGTTTCGGCGGGCAGGCGTGGTGGTCGTTCGGCGGGCTGTTCCTCATCGACTCCCCCGAGCAACGCCGCATGGGCATCAAGGACTCGTATGAGCTGGCCCGGCAGGACTGGTTCGGCAGCGCGGGCTTCGACCGGCCCGAAGACGAGTGGGGCCGGCAGTGGGCGGAGGCCTACCTGCAGTTCGCGGCGAGCGAGAAGCGCGTGTGGCTGAAAGAGCGGGGCGTGGGCTTCTTCCCGGTGGTCGGCTGGGCGGAGCGCGGCGGGTACACCGCCAACGGGCACGGTAACTCGGTGCCACGGTTCCACATCACGTGGGGCACGGGCCCGGGAATCCTGGAGCCGTTCATCCGGGCGGTGCGCGACGGCGCGGAGCGCGGCCTCGTCACGCTCAAGTTCCGGCACCGGGTTGACGAGCTGCTCGTGGAGGGTGGTGCCGTCGTGGGCGCGCGCGGGGTCATCCTCGCCCCCGACAGCGCCGAGCGCGGCGGCCCCAGCAACCGCGACGTCACCGGTGACTTCGAGGAGCGCGCGGGTGCCACGATCGTCTCCAGCGGCGGCATCGGCGGCAACCACGACCTCGTGCGGAAGCAGTGGCCCACGAGGATGGGTGCCGCCCCCAAGCACCTGCTGAGCGGCGTGCCCGCCCACGTCGACGGCCGCATGCTCGGCATCAGCGAGAGCGCCGGCGCGCGGCTGGTCAACGGCGACCGCATGTGGCACTACGTGGAGGGCATCACGAACTACGCACCCGTCTGGGCGCACCACGGCATCCGCATCCTCCCCGGCCCGTCAAGCGTGTGGCTGGATGCCACGGGCACGCGCCTCCCGGTGCCGCTCTTCCCGGGTTTCGACACGCTCGGCACCCTCGAGCACATCGCCGCGACCGGCCACGAGTACTCCTGGTTCGTGCTCACCCAGGCGATCATCGAGAAAGAGTTCGCCCTCTCCGGTAGCGAGCAGAACCCCGACCTGACGGGCAAGAGCGTGCGCGAGCTGCTCAAGCAGCGGCTCGGCAAGGGCGCGACCGGCCCGGTCGAGGCCTTCAAGGAGAAGGGCGAAGACTTCGTCGTCGCCGCCACCCTCGACGAGCTTCTCGCGGGCATGCAGAAGCTCTCCCCCGACGTGACGATCGACACCGCGCAGGTGCGGCTCGAGATCGAGTCGCGCGACCGCGAGCTCGCCAACGACTTTTCAAAGGATGCCCAGGTCAATGCCATCCGGCAGGCCCGCCACTACCGCGGCGACAAGCTCATCCGGGTGGCCAAGCCGCATCGCATCCTCGACCCGGCGGCCGGTCCGCTCATCGCGGTCAAACTGCACATCCTCACCCGCAAGAGCCTCGGCGGCATCCAGACCGACCTGGGTGGGCGGGCGCTGGATGCCTCCGGCACGGTCATCCCGGGCCTGTTCGCCGCGGGTGAGGCGAGCGGTTTCGGCGGTGGCGGGGTGCACGGGTACCGCTCGCTCGAGGGCACCTTCCTGGGTGGGTGCATTTTCAGCGGGCGGGCCGCTGGCCGGGCGGTGGCCGCGCAGGTGTAATGGCAGCAAGTCGACGAGGCGCGGCGTTCGCTGGCTGGCGGAGCGACGCAGGCATCGGGCACAGTGTTGCCATGCCACTGATCACCGACCCCCACCCGGTTACCGACGTGCCCGCCGCCGCACCCGAGGATGCGCTCGCGCACTTCTCCTCCCTGCTCGCCTTCGAAACCGACTGCTGGGATGTGCACTTCGCCCTCGAGCAGGGGCACGAGGGTTTCACGGTGCTCGACGTGCGCAGCCCGGCGTTGTTCGCCGAGGGCCACATCGACGGGGCGGTGAGCCTGCCGCACGGGCGCATCAACGAGCGCAACCTGGAATCTTTCCCGGTCGACACCACGTTCGTCGTTTACTGCGCCGGCCCGCACTGCAACGGTGCCGACCGTGCCGCCGTTGCACTGGCTCGCCTGGGGCGCCCGGTGAAAAAGCTGATCGGCGGCGTGACCGGCTGGATCGACGAAGGTTTCACTCTCGTCTCCTGATCTCTCGTAACCTGGGCCCCCGCGGCTAGGATCGAAAGGTGACTAACACTCCCACCACACCCGCAGGCTGGTATCCCGACCCCGAAGGCGGCCCCCGCGCGCGCTGGTGGGACGGCACCCAGTGGACCACCGACTACCAGCAGCCTTACGCCGAAGGGCAGGCCGCGGCGCTGACTGCCCCGGCCGGCACCCCGGTCTACGGGCCGTGGATCTGGCTCGTCGTCTTCCTGCCCTACGTGTCGCTGCCGCTGCTGTTCACCCTCGATTTCGGCCCCATGTTTGACATTTCGACCCTCGACAACGAGGCGGCGGCGATGCAGGCGCAAATGGCGTTGCTGACCTCGCCGCAGGTCGTGATTCTCACCCTCGTTGGCTGGCTGACGTCCGCCGCGGCCATCGTCGCCTCCTATTTCGACTGGAAGTCGCTGCAGGCCGCCGGCATGCCGAAGCCATTCCACTGGGCGTGGTCGTTCATTGGACTCGCCGGCTACCCGGTGTACGCGATCGGCCGCGCGGTTATCGCCAAGCGCCGCACCGGGCACGGCTCGGCGGTGCTCTGGGTTGCGATCGGGATGATCGTGCTCACGATCATCGTCTCGCTGATCTGGGTTGCCAGCATGGTCGCCACCATGATCGAGCAGATGGGCCCGCTCGGCCCGTAGCGTTCGCCTCGCGGTGAACGCTAGCGCGCCATCGTCCAGGCGCGGCGCTTGACGAGCACGTGGCCACGTTTCGTGGTCAGGCGCGTCCAGGGGCCCGATTCGAAGATGGCGACTTCGCCGTCACCCAGGATGCTGCCGCTCAGGAAGCCGAGGCTCACCGCCGCGAACCCGGCGCCCGCCGGGATGAAGTCGTAGCCGTCGATGGAGCGACCCCAGATCTCGCTGCGCACCCGGTGCACGATCTGTTCACCGGTGCCGGTGGGGATGGCCGCCGCGACCTCATCGATGCCGGCGCGAGCCGCGGCATCCAGCACTCGCTCCTCGAGCGTATCGAGCGCGTGCCAGCCGCCGCGCGGCGGGGAAATCGCCGCCCAGGTGACCGTGTTGACTTCCATCGGGAGCGAAACAGTTATCGGCTCGCTCTCCACGGCCGAGACCAACTGGCCTTCGATCCGGGCCAGCAGCGAGCGCACCGGCACCACCACGTCGAATGATTCGGGGCTCGTGGCCGCGAACGTGCGCAGCCCCAGGACGGTCGGGCTTTGGTCGAGCAGGCCCGCCGGATGCAGCACCGAGACGTAGACCGCCAGCACACCCGAGCCGCAGATGAGGCGTACCGAACCGTCGTCGACTCGCTGCGCGCGCTCGAGGAAGACCTGCAGATCGCCCAGGGCCAGGGAATCAGTGAGGGTGAACTGTCGGCTCATAGGTCTTCTAAACTACAGGGCATGAGCGATCCGCTGACCGGCCTTCTCGCAGCGCTCGACCTCACCGACACGGGTGCTCGCACCACTGAAGACATCTTCACGGGCGTCACCCAATGGATGCCCCATGGCCGGGTCTTTGGAGGGCAGGTGCTCGCGCAGGCCCTCGTCGCAGCGCAGCGCACGATCCCCGAGGATCGCAACGTGCACTCCATGCACGGCTACTTCCTGCGCCCCGGCAACATCGACCTGCCGATCACCTTCTCGGTCGACCGGATCCACGACGGGCGCTCCTTCTCCACGCGCCGGACCCAGGCCCACCAGGAGGGCCTGCCGATCCTCTCGATGATCGCCTCCTTCCAGGATGTCGACCCCGGCCTCGACCACCAGATCGACATGCCCTCCGGTCTCCCCGAACCGGAAACGCTGCCCACGGCCGGTGAAGTGCTCGCGGGGTTGGAGCATCCCGTCGCCAAGGCGTGGTCGACCGACCGCGCCTTCGACCTGCGCCACGTGCCCTCCCCCATCTACCTGAGCGTCGAAGGCGGTGCCGTCGCACACCAGGCGGTGTGGCTGAAGACGATCGGTGCGATGCCGGACGACGAGAACCTGCACCGCGCGGCCCTCGTGTACGCGAGCGACTACTCGATCCAGGAGTCGGTGCTGCGCGCGCATGGCCTGCCATGGATCACGCCCGGGATGAAGGTCGCCAGCCTCGACCACGCCATGTGGCTGCACCGGTTCGGTCGCGTCGACGAGTGGATGCTGTACGTGCAGGAGTCCCCCACGGCGATCGGCGGTCGCGGGCTCTCCACGGGGCGCATCTACAGCCGCGACGGTGTGCTGTTGGCGAGTGTCGCGCAGGAGATTACCGTGCGGGTGCCGCAGGCCTGAGGGTGCCGCCGCGGCTACCCCGCGAAGATGTCACGCACCAGCTGCACCGTCCGCGCGGACTGCTCCCACGGGTCGCCCTCGCTGCCTTCGTACTCGACGGTGACCGGGCCGGCGAAGCCGGCAGCACGCACGAGGCGCAGCGCACGCTCGAGGTCGACCGGGTAGTGGGACTCGCCGCGGAACTCGTGCGCCTTGGCGTGGACCACCTGGGCGTGCGGTGCGAGCAGCTCGACCCGTTCGTATACGGGGGTGAAGTCGAGTTCGTCGGCAGGCATCCGCTCCCCCGCGAACGCTGACGACGCGTAACTGATGAGTGGTTCGAAGTTGCCGGTGTCGAGCAGCAGGCCGAGGCGATCGGAACCGATCGTCTCGAGCAGTTCAAGCAGCACTGCGGGGTCGGAACTCGGTCCACCGTGGTTCTCCACGAGCAGACCTAGCCCGCGCGCGGCGGCGGCATCGGCGAGGCGATCGAAGCTCTCGACCACATCCGCGAGGTCGATCTCGGCCTGGAACGGCGACCCCGCGTTGATTCGCACGAAACGCGATCCCAGGCGGGCCGCGATATCGAACCACGCAAGGTTCGCCTCCTCCGATGCGCGCCGGCGCTCGGGCGAGGGGTCGGCGAGGTTACCGACGTCGATGGGTATCGTCAGCAGGCCGACGCCCGCCTCGTCGAGCGCCTGCCGGATGGCGTCGACCCGATCGTCGCTGGCATCCGCGAACTGGATCTGGCAGATCTCGATTAGGTCGACCCCGCAATGTTCCCGCGCCAGCGCAGGGAACTCCTCGAGGGTGATGACGCTGGGCATGGGCAGGACGTACTCGGCGTCGTTGCCCTGCTCATCCCGGTAGCCCAGCCTGATGGGGCCGAGCTGCTGCCTCAGGCTGAAGCTGGAGAGGGCGATCGACCCGCTCACGAGCGCTGCCCGATGTAGCCGGTGACAACCAGGTCGGCGGCGGTGACGCCTTCGGGGAGTTGCGTCACCTCGATGGTCGTCGACTCGCCGTCGCGCAGGTCGAAGTAGTTGTCGCTGAACCGCACGAACCCGGCGGGTGAGAGAACCCGCACCAGGTATGAGTAGCCGCGCGACGTGACGGTGATCCGCGCGGACCCGGCCCCGACATCCTCCCGCTCAATCTCAAGCTCGCTGGGGCCGAACTCGACATCCTTGATCTCGCCGAAGAACCAGCGGTTGGACCGCACGCCCTCGCCACTCACCCACGCGAATCGTGCGCTGGATGCAGCGACCTCCTCGGCTGTGCCCGCCCAGACCCGCGCTGACTCCCCCGCGGCGACCGTGCCCGTGACGGATGTCTCGAACACTGTGCCTCCCTGGAAGCCTGCGATCTCCACCCGCATCGTACGGGTGACGGGCTCCGCCGTGCTGTTGGACAGCCACAACTCCAGCCCACCGTCCGCGGTTGGCGTGAAGCTCGCGAGAACGGGCTCGAACGCACCGGCCGCGAGGTAGTAGCCCGCCTTCGGGATCCCCTCGAAGTCCACCACCGACCAGCTGAAGCCCGGCCATACGTCGTTGAACTGCCAGACGAGCGTTCCATTGTTGTGCGGCGCTCGCCTGCGGTAGTGCTCGATGCCGAATTTGAGTCCTTCACCCTGGGTGACCATGGTGAAATCGACGTACTCGTCGAGTGAGGCGGGGACGCCGGTGATGATCTCCATCATCGCGTCGCCCTTGTCTTTCGGGTTGTCCTTGTTGTGGTGGTCGAACGACTCGCTGTGCACCGTGAGCTGGTCGGCGGGGATCCACTTCTCGAGCGTCGATCGCTCGGGGGAGGCATGGATGCCAAACTCGCTGATGAACTTGCCCTTGTCGTTGGCGTAGCGGCGATAGTGACGTGCCTCGCCCGCGGAGGCGTAATCGCCGCCACCGGCGCCGAAGTCGAAGCCGTGCCAGACCTCCCAGGCGTGCCGGTCCCCGTCGAGCACGCCGTTGACGGCCATGAAGCCCTCCTCGGCTGCTTCGCCATAGGGGCTGCCCGGCCAGTACGGAACCGCGCCGTCGAGCGCGGCAACGGTCTCGGGAAGGATGCTGTGGAAGAAGTGCCAGCCCCAGTTTCCCTCCTCGTAGTTCTGGTAGGCGAAGCCGTGGATGAGGTGGACCTCGTTGTTTCCCGACCACAGCGCGAGGCTGGCGCGGTTGCGCAGTCGACGCACCTGGTACTCGGCCTCGAGGCGCACCTCGCGCTGGAGCGACTCCAGTGCGCTCGGGTAATCGATGCAGGCGAACATGAAGTCCTGCCAGACCAGCACGCCCGCCTCATCGCAGGCCGTGTAGAACGCGTCCTGTTCGTAGATACCTCCACCCCAGATCCGCAGCATGTTCATATTGCCCTGCCGCGCCGTCGACACGAGTCGCGCAATCCGGTCGGGATCCACGGAGCCGACCAGCATGCTCGCCGGCAGCCAGGCACCACCCCGGGCAAAGATCGGCACGCCATTGAGCACAAACCGGAAGATGCGGCCACCTTCGGGATCGTCGGAGCGATCGAGAGCGATCGTGCGGAGGCCGACCCGGTCATCGATCGTGCCCAGCACCGTGTCACCTGCAGAAAGCGTGAGCCGCACGTCGTACAGCGGCTGCCCACCGAGATCGTGGGTCCACCACAGTTGAGCGTCGGACAGTTCGAAGGAGGCGGCGGCCCGACCGTCAACGACCGGCACGAGCGCTTCGACAGTCGTGCCCGCAGGAGAGCGAAGGACGACCGCGACCTCGAGGTCACCCGGCCCGAAGGCCTCGACATCCACATCGACGGCCACCGTCGCCGTGCCTGCCGCAGCATCCACGGTTGTCGCTCGCACGTGGTGGCCGGTCATCGTCGCGACCCGCTCACGCACGAGTTCGACGGGGCGCCAGATCCCGATGGAGGGGACACGCGGGCCGAAGTCCCACCCCCACGAGAACGTAGCCTTCCGCCGGAGCACCGCCAGCGGCAGCATCTCGGCAAGCCCACCCTCAGCCTCGCCCTCCCCCGCGAGTGCCGCGAACGCGTCTCCGAGTCGCGTACCCATCTCGATCACCGAAGACGGCACCTCCAGCCCCGCAAGCGGCGGGGAGAAGCGCAGTTCCAGGGTGCTGCTCCCGGTGAGACGCTCGGTGACATCGAACTCCGCGGGGCGGAACATGTTCTCGTGATGGCCGAGCATCTCGCCGTCGAGCCAGATGTCCACGACCGTGTCCAGGCCGTGGAACACCAGTCGGAGGCGTTCGCCCTCGGCAAGGTCCGTCGGTCGGGACAGCGTCGTCCTGAACCACCAGTCGCGGTCCTCGATCCACCGCACTTCCGCCTCGTTGAGGTCGTAGTTGGGGTCAGGAATGCGTCCCGCCGCCAGCAGCGACTCGTGGACGCCGCCGGGTACGACGGCGGGCAACCACCCCCCGGTCGGTACCGCTGCGCGATCTGCTCCGGGGGCGAGGGGCGCCTCGGCGACCTCGAACGGGCCGACGGGAAGAATGGATGACACGGCGCCAGGCTGGGCCGCAACGGTGGTCGACATGATGGCTCTTTCTAGGGGTGTTTATCGGATTGGGTCTCGGTGATCGCTCGCTCTAGTCGCGCGTGATCGGAACGACACCGGGCGCTCCCGCTTCCTGCCCGATCTCGGGAACACGCAGCACGGCGAGCGCGCCCAGGACACCGAGAGCGGCCAGGCACAGGAAGAACAGCGTGTAGCCGCCCAGAACCAGCAGCACGGGTGCCAGGAACGGCACGATCGACTGCGGCAGCGAGTTCGCCATGTTGATGATGGCCAGGTCCTTGCCCGCCTCGTCAGGGTTGGGAAGCACCCGGGCACACATCGCCAGGTCGATGGCGAAGAACATGCCGGTGCCGAGCCCGAGCAGCACCGTGGCAATGAAGACGAACTCGATCGACGGCGCGAACGCCATGGTCGCCAGTGCCACCGCTGAGAGCGCACCCGAGGCGATGACGAACGGCTTCTGTCGCTTGACCCGGTCAGAAATCGAGCCCGACACGACACTCGACAGCGCCAGCAGCGCGATAGAGACGAGCGAGAGGGTGAGCACGATCCCGCCGACGTCATCGGTGCTGACGCCGAAGCGCTGGATGAGGAAGAACGTGTTGTACGTGCTGCTGGCGTAGGCGCAGGTGATCAGGAATCGCGTCGCCCAGGCCCAACCGAACGCGGGGTGCTTGCGCGGGTTGATCCAGAACGTGCGAGCCAGCAAGACAAGATTGAACCCGCCCTCGTCGGCTCGGCGAACGTGGCGCGGATCGCGGATCAGCACCACGGCGATGAGCCCGAAGATCGCCGCAGCGATGGCGATGGCGAACCACTGCGTCGTCGAACCTGCGGTGAACGAGTTGGCGAGGGTCAACCCGAGCAGCGGCCCGATGGCGATCGTCAAGCCGAGCAGCCCGGAGGCCAGGCCGCGCTTGGCACTGGGCACCTGGTCCGGAAGCAGCGCCGTCGTCGCGGCCGACTGGAAGTTGAACAGGGCCTGCACGATGCACCACAGGATCACGACCTGCCAGACCTCCTGCGTGAAGGCGAGAGCAATGAGGGCGAGCGCGCCAGCGAGGGATCCGAACAGGATGAAGGTGCGCCGCCGACCGAAGCGCGAGGTCGAGAGGTCAGAGAGCCTGCCACCGATCGGGTTGAACAGCAGGGCGAACAGCGCCCCGAAGCCTGTGACGATCCCGAAGGCGCCAGTAGCGTCCCCGCCGTCGGCCAGGTCGGTGAGATGCAAGGCGAGCAACAGTTGCAGCGGCGTGAGGAGACCCACATAGTTGCCGATCTGCGAGGACATCATGGCGGGAATAAGCCGGCCGAGGGGCGTATGCGGCGTACCCGATGCCGTTGGCGCTTCAGGGACAACCGTCGGTTGGTCGATCATGTGACACTCCTTCGTGTGCGAGTCGGGTGCGATTTCCCAAGTGGGAGTTCACTACCAGTTCGGAACTGTATCCCTTTTGATAGTCGTCTGCAATCTTCTATGCTGGAGGCATGGGACTTCGCGAACTCAAGGCCGTGCGTACCCGCGACAACATCGTGGACGCGGCCCTGTCGTTGTACGAGAAGCAGGGCTACGACGAAACGACGATGGAAGAGATCGCGGCCGCCGCCGAAGTGGGGACGTCGACGCTCTACCGCTACTTCCCCACCAAAGACCAGATCCTGCTCAACGGCCTGATGGAGGGCGAAGGTGCCCTCGCCGGTTACTTCCGGGCGCGCCCGGAAACCGAAGACATCCCCACGGCGCTCGGAGAGGCGATCAACGACTACTTCATCGAAGCCGAGTCACACGAGCAGCGCATCCGCATGATGCGGGCCGTTCTCGACCGCTCCGCCGCGCCTCGAGCGCGGTTGTGGGACGTCTGGGCCCGGGAACGGGTGTTGCTGGAAGATGCCATCGCCGCCCGCTTGAACCTGCCCTCCCCCGACCTTCGGGTGCGCGTCGCCGCACAATCAACCCTCATGGTCGTCGAACTGGCGCTCGACGCCTGGAGAGATGACCCATCCAGGCCGCTGCCGGATGTGACCGCGCGCGAGGTTCTCGCACTCCTGCGGTCATCCGAAGCAATCCGGCCGGTCCCTGCCGGGCAGGCGCTTACCCCTCGCTCCTGAGGTTCAACCCCGTTTCGTGAACGCGACGGGCTCCTCGACGTAAGGACTCCAGATCTCCCGAAGGTCGTCGGTGATGCGCTGCGGCCGACCGGTCGCCGCCGTCACCATGACGAGAGTGGTTGCCGCTCTCGTGAACAGCACCCGCGGCGTGACGCCCGCCGGGGAATACAGCTCGTAGCAGATCTCCAGGCTCGCCCCGCCGATGCGGCCGATCCACATCTCGATGTCGATCGGTGCGCGCATGTACGGGATCGGTGCGAGGTACTCGATCTCCTGGCGCGCAATCAGGCTGATGGTTTCAGCACCCGGGCGGGCATCCAGTACCGCCGTCGCAGCGCCCGGCCCCGTGCCCTCGTCAGGCCGCCAAAACGCCTGGATGCGCGCCTCCTCGAGGAGTCGCAGCATCTCGGCGTTGTTGACGTGGGCGTAGGCGTCGAAATCGCTCCAGCGCAGCGGGATCGGAACGTGGATTCTCACCGCAGATCTCGACTTCGTTCGATCACCGGATCAGTCGCGCGTGAGCTTGCGGTACGCGCTGCGGTGCGGCTTCGCGGCGTCAGGCCCGAGGCGCTCGATCTTGTTCTCTTCGTACGACTCGAAGTTGCCCTCGAACCAGTACCAGTTCGCCGGGTCGTCCTCGGTGCCCTCGTAGGCCAGGATGTGCGTGGCGATCCGGTCGAGGAACCACCGGTCGTGGGTGATGACCACAGCACAACCGGGGAACTCGAGCAGTGCGTTCTCGAGCGAACCGAGAGTTTCGACGTCGAGATCGTTGGTGGGCTCATCCAGCAGCAACAGGTTGCCACCCTGCTTGAGGGTCAGCGCGAGATTGAGGCGGTTGCGCTCACCACCGGAGAGCACGCCTGCCTTCTTCTGCTGGTCGGGGCCCTTGAACCCGAACTGGCTGACGTAGCCGCGCGACGGGATCTCGGTCTTGCCGACCTGGATGTAGTCCTGCCCGTCGGAGACGACCTCCCACAGCGTCTTGTTCGGGTCGATGCCGCCGCGATCCTGGTCTACGTAGGAGATGTCGACGGTCTCGCCAATCTTCAGGTCACCGCCGTCGAGCGGCTCGAGGCCCGTGATCGTCTTGAACATCGTGGTCTTACCGACACCGTTCGGGCCGATGACGCCGACAATGCCGTTGCGCGGGAGGGTGAAGCTCAGGTTGTCGATGAGCACACGCTCGCCGAAGCCCTTCTTCAGGTTCTTCGCGTCGATCACCTGCGCACCGAGGCGGGGACCGACGGGGATCACCAGCTCCTCGAAATCGAGTTTGCGGGTCTTCTCGGCCTCGTTGACCATCTCCTCATAGCGGGCCAGGCGCGCCTTCGACTTGACCTGGCGACCCTTCGCGTTGCTGCGCACCCACTCCAGCTCGCTCGACAGTCGCTTGGCGAGCTTCGCGTCTTTCTTGCCCTGCACCTCGAGGCGCTCGCCCTTCTTCTGCAGGTAGGTCGAGTAGTTGCCCTCGTACGGGTATAGATGGCCGCGGTCGACCTCGGCGATCCACTCGGCGACGTGGTCGAGGAAGTACCGGTCGTGGGTGACGGCGAGAACGGCGCCGGGGTACTTCGAGAGGTGCTGTTCGAGCCAGAGCACGCTCTCGGCGTCGAGGTGGTTGGTGGGCTCATCGAGCAGCAGCAGGTCTGGCTTCTGCAGCAGCAGCTTGGCCAGCGCCACGCGGCGCTTCTCGCCACCCGACAGCGGCCCGATCGCGGCGTCACCCGGCGGCGTGCGCAGGGCATCCATCGCCTGCTCGAGCTGCGAGTCAAGGTCCCAGCCGTCGGCGGCGTCGATCTCCTCCTGGAGCACGCCCATCTCGGCGAGCAGGGAGTCGAAGTCGGCGTCAGGGTCTGCCATGAGGGCCGAGATCTCGTTGAACCTGTCGAGCTTGGGCTTGATCGCCACGCCGTCCTGGATGTTCTCGAGCACCGTCTTGGTCTCGTCGAGCTCGGGCTCCTGCATGAGGATGCCCACGCTGTAGCCGGGGCTGAGGCGCGCCTCACCGTTGCTGGGGGTGTCGAGCCCCGCCATGATCTTGAGGATGGTGGACTTACCGGCACCGTTCGGACCGACGACACCGATCTTCGCGCCAGGGAAGAACGACATCGTCACATCGTCGAGGATGAGCTTGTCGCCGACCGCTTTGCGGGCGCGGACCATCGAGTAAATGAATTCGGCCATTCCCCCATTCTACGTAAGGGGGCGAGCCCGGCCTGCCGCGGCGACCGGCCGGGCCGACGCCCGTGCAGCCGTTACCAGTCGATGGGGCGGGTCGCACCGACGAGGCAGCCGCCGGTGCCGAGGAGTGGGCCGACGACCGAGGTATACCCGCGCACCGAAACCTGGCCGAGAAGGCACTCGCCCTTGACCCTGACCGAGAAGATGATGGAGTCGGCGGCGAGGTCGATGGATGTCCGGTCCGGAGTTACCTCCATATCGGACTTCGGGAACCCCGCTGCGACGAGGTTGTCGATGATGCTGCGGCCGTCTGACATCCCGTTGGCGGTGTAGAACTCATTGTTGACGAGGTCGAAGTACGGCTTGTTTTCTTCTGCGGTGCCGCTGGGAACCCGGTGCGGAACCGCCGGCACGGTCTCCGTGGGTTCGGGGATCGGTGCGCTGGCGCTCGCCGACGGTGTGGGTGCGGGCATCGGTGCCGCAGTGCAGCCGGCCAGCCCGATCACGAGGGCTACGGCGACGAGGCCAGTTGAGGCGTATGCACGTGCGGCTGCCATCGGGATCCCTCCATCGGCCGGTCGGCGGTCAGGGAGATTCTACGGGGCGGCCCGGCGCGCGTCCGGAACCGCACTGCGGAGTCGGTCTCAGAACGGGACTGACTCGGTCTCCTTCTCCGCAACCAGGAGTCCTTCCGCCTGCGCCGCCGGCGACTCGGCATCTCTCCCCTCGGCGAGGCTGGCCTGCCCGCCGGCGTCGGATCCCGGGGCCTCCGACGATGAGCTGGAGCTCGATGAGATGCTGCGGGTGAAGCTTGCGGCACCCCACGCCAGGTCGTGCCCGATGGCGTCAGCCTCGATGTCGATGTTGGTGCCCTGTTTCTCACCGTTGTCCCACTCCTTGATCCGCAGGCGCCCGGTGACGATGGCGCGCTCGCCCTTCTTGATCGAGGTGCTGACGTTGACGGCCAGCTGCCGGAATGAGGTGATCGTGTACCAGTTGGTGTCGCCGTCGACCCACCGCTGGTTGGCGCGGTCGAAGCGGCGCTGGGTCGAGGCGAGACGGAAGCTGGTGATGGCCAGCCCTTCGTTCGTGAAGATGTTCTTCGGCTCCGTGGCCACCAGGCCAGTGAGGGTGATCGTGTCGGTCATGTTGGCTCCGTCTGTCGGTGGATTAGCGGGAGGAGCCCGGATGCGACGCTCGTGCCGGGATAGCCGACCCGGGCTCCATCCAGCTAGTGTCGCGGCGCCCGGAGCGACGAAACGGCGGCCGCTCCCGATTGGGGAACGACCGCCGTTGATGGGGCGCTGGGAGGACTAGCTGGCGAGCACGTACTCCGCGAAGGACTTGCGGATCTTGTTGACCTTCGGCAGGGCGACCGCCATGCAGTAGCCCTGGCCGGGGTTCTTTGCGAAGAAGTCCTGGTGATACTCCTCGGCCCGGTACCAGTCGCCGAGCGGCTCGAGAGTCGTCACGATACCGCCGTCCCAGTACTCGGCGGCGCGGTCGCGCGCCTCCTCGAACTGCTGCTTCTGCGCGTCATCCGTGTAGAACATCGCCGAGCGGTACTGGGTGCCGATGTCGTTGCCCTGGCGGTTGAGCTGGCGGGGGTCGTGCAGGCTGAAGAAGACATCGAGGATGACCTTGTCGGGGATCACCTCGGGGTCGAATGTCACGGCCACAGCCTCGGCGTGGCCGGTCATACCGGTGCACACCGCCTCGTAGCTCGGGTGGGCCGTCGTGCCACCGGTGTAGCCGGAGACCACATCAGTGACTCCGCGTAACGTGCGGTAGACGGCATCCAGACACCAGAAGCAACCGCCTGCGAGAACGAATGTATGCATGGGGTGAGCCTACTTTCTCGAAGATCATCGGCCGGGTCGGCCACAGAGAACAACCGTTCTCTCCATGCTCGCATTCCCTGTGGCACCGAGCCCTAGGCTGGGACCATGCCTTACGACGCCAGCGCCGACCGTTACAGCTCCACCCAGTACGCAAGGACCGGCCGCAGCGGCCTCGACCTGCCCAGGATCTCGCTCGGCATCTGGAACAACTTCGGCTACGACCGCCCGCTCGAAACGCAGCGCGCCATCGTACGCCGTGCTTTCGACCTCGGCGTCACGCACATCGACATCGCCAACAACTATGGGCCCCCTCCCGGGTCGGCGGAGAGCAACTTCGGCACGATCTTCGCGCAAGACCTCGCGCCCTACCGCGACGAGCTCGTGATCTCGAGCAAAGCGGGCTACGACATGTGGACGGGCCCCTACCAGGACGGCGGCTCGCGCAAGTACCTGCTGTCCTCCCTCGACGCGAGCCTGAAGCGCACGGGCCTGGAGTACTTCGACATCTTCTACTCGCACCGCCCCGACCCCTCCACCCCGATCGAGGAAACCATGGGAGCGCTGGCCACCGCCGTACACTCGGGCAAGGCTCTCTACGTGGGCATCTCGAACTACAACCCGGAGCAGACCCGCGCGGCCCACGCCGCCCTTGCGGAACACAGAGTGCCATTGCTCATCCACCAGCCGCGTTACAACATGTTCGACCGGCACATCGAAGACGGTCTCTTCCCGGTGTTGGACGAACTCGGCATGGGCGGCATCGTCTTCTCGCCGTTGGCGCAGGGCCTGCTCACTGACCGGTACCTGAAGGGTGTCCCCTCGGATTCGCGCGTGGCGACCGGGCGCTGGCTCACCGAGGAGAACCTCGACGAGCAGTACCTGGAGCGCGCGCAGGCACTCAACGCGATCGCCCATGGCCGCGGGCAAACGCTCGCCCAGCTTGCGCTGGCGTGGGTGTTGCGAATCCCCCAGGTCACCTCCGCCCTGATCGGTGCCAGCAGCGTCAGGCAGCTCGAAAACAACCTGGCTACCCTCGACGGCCCGGCGCTGACCGAGGATGAGATCGCGGCGATCGAGCCGTTCGCGGTGCACGGCACAGGCTCGCGGTAGCAATGTCGGTGGTCGAACATAGTTTCGAACTTGTCCAGACCACTGACCCCAGGAGTTATCGTGACCATCCTCGATTTCGCCCCCACCCACCACACCGACACCACCGTGCGTGGCGGGGTTTCCACTGTTCAGCTGCATGACGACCTCTGGCGGGTGACCCGGTCCGACGGCGAAGTGCTCGGCTACGTCGAGCGATCGTCGACGCCGGGCGGGGCCCGTTTTTTGGCGAAACGGATGCTGCAGCGCCAGCGCCGCTTCCTGCCCGTCGGGGAGTTCTGGAGCTTCGACGACGCGATGGACTGCTTTCGGTTCTGAGCGACGCGCCTGTCGGTCCCCGCGGCACCCCGGGCGCGGGGTTACAGTGCCTGCATGTTGCAGGAGTGGTGGAACGACATCGTCCAGTGGATCACCTCGCGCCAGGGCCGTGAGCTCATCACGAGTTCGATCCTCCCGTTCATCGCGATCATGGCGAGCGGCATCATCGCCGCTCTCATCGCCCGTGGCGCCGTCAAGCGCCTCGTGACGCAGCGGGACCGCGAACACAAGACCGCCGCGATCGCGACCCTCCTCGCCGCAGCCCGGCGGGCCGCCGCGTGGAGCACCCTCACGGCAACCGAGAAAGACCACGTCGACTTCCAGCTCAGCGAGGCCGAGGTTCGGGTACGGCTCCTGCCCGTCGCAGGTTCTGGTCTTGCCGCCGATTGGGCAGCGCACTACCTGGCCTCGATGAAGAAGAACTCGGCCAGCTACGCGTTCCAGGCCGAGCAGGATCTCGCCGACCTGCAGGATGGCCTCATCGCCTGGCAGGATAAGCCAGGCAAGGCCCGCAAGCTTTTCGCCGCCGACCTGACCACCTGGAAGTACGAGGCACCTGCCGCGGAAGACGAGCTTCTCGTCAAGCAGCGCGAGTGGGCCGCGAGCCAGGCCTCAGCGGACTCGAGCCCGGTCATCCCCCGGCCCGCAACCGACTAAGTCCAAGCCCTCGGGTGCGGCGAACGTCGCCACGGATCGCGGCATACTGCCGGTCAGCCAGGCGCGACCCCACTCCCCTCCGCCTTCACCACCGCTGGATGAGCTTCCTGGCCGAGCGGTAGTGGGCGGCGGATGCCGAGGTCACGTAGGCCGCCAGGGTGGTGTTCCCGGTGAATGCGTAGTGGTGCACATCAAACAGCTCGTTCTCGTCCATCGCCGCCACAACCGCATAGAGGCGATCGTGGACTTCCGCAAAGCCGGCCTGGACCTGCGGAAGCGGCACCCCTGCGAAGCGCGACCTGATCCGCGCGTTCAGGGCGGGCAACTGGTTCCACTTGAACTCAGCACTGGGAATGGCCGAGACGACGCCCGCACGGGCGTCGTCGTACCAACCCAGCAACATCCGAGCCCACTCGGTACGATGCGCAAGCACATCCTTCACCGTCAAGTCGTCAGTGACCACATCGAGCATTCGCTCCGGAGGAATCGATCCCAGTAGGGCGTCCAGTCGGTGACGCTCGGTCGCGATCTCGGCGAGCAATTCCGACTTTGAGGTGGCGCGTGCCATGACGCTCACGGTACTCGCCCGCTGAGCGCGACTCAACTAACGCTCGGAGACGACGACACCCGGCATGTCGACCCGAGCGAAATGTGCCCTCGGCAGGATTCGAACCTGCGACCAAGAGATTAGAAGGCTCCTGCTCTATCCCCTGAGCTACGAGGGCGCGCACCCAGAGTACCGCGCGAGGCGCTCAGACCGCTTTGGCGAGGGCGACGAGCACCTGGTTGACCGTCGGCACGCCTTCGGCGCGGAACACCTCGGTGCCGTCATCCTTCACCACCACCACCGTGGGGGTCGAGCGGATGCCCGCCCGCTCGGCCTCGTCAGCCTCGCGCACCACGTCGAGCTCGGCGATCCGGGCTGCGGGCACAAGAGTGGCGACCTCGGCGAGGACGCCGCGGGTCAGCATGCAGGGCTCGCAGAAGTTGGAGGAGAAGAAGAGCAGGTTCACTGGAGGAACAACCGTCGACGGGCCCCGGGGATTCCTAGTCGTTGCGCTCGTCGAGGTCTTCGAGCGGTTCGCTGTCCTTCGGGTCCCACGTGTAGGTGACCTGCACCTGCTCGCCCACTTTCACGGCAACCGGGGAAACGTAGTCGAGCTGGGTCTCTTTGCCGTCGAATGCGGCGATGACCGTAATCTCAGACTCCCAGGTGCCATCCGTGCTGATGCGGGTGTCCGTCTGGCCGTCGTAAGGGCCACCGGTGTAGAAGACGACGTACTCGTCGCCGCGGGAGATCTCTGGAGCTGTCATGCTCCAGTCCTACCAGATACCGATGAGTGCCCGCGCGCCCGAGCCTGCAGGGGAGGTCGCGTCGCCGCCCGGCGATAGACTTCGGCAATGGCTTCAAGCACTGACCTGCTCGTCTGGATCGACTGCGAAATGACGGGGTTGGATATTTCCATTGACGAACTCGTCGAGGTCGCCGTCGTCATCACCGACTACGACATGGTGCCCGTCGACCCCGGGTTCTCCGTCGTCATCAAACCCGACCAGTCGGCCTTCGACAACATGGGCGAATTCGTGCTGAACATGCACAAGTCCAGTGGGCTGCTCGATGAGATTCCGAACGGGGTCGCCCTCGCAGACGCCGAGTACGCGGTCAACGAGTACATCCTGCGCTACGTGCCGACCCCGCAGACGGCCCCGCTGGCGGGCAACACGATCGGCACCGACCGGATGTTCCTGGCCAAGTACATGCCGCGCGTCGACAGCCACCTGCACTACCGGAACATCGACGTCTCCTCGATCAAAGAACTGTCGCGACACTGGTTCCCTCGCGTCTACTTCAACGCCCCGGCCAAGAACGGCGGCCATCGTGCACTCGCCGACATCCTGGAGTCGATCCGCGAACTCGAGTACTACCGTCGCGCGGTCTTCACGGCCGAGCCGGGCCCCACCTCCGAGCAAGTCCAGGCGATCTCGTCAGCGGTCGTTGAAAAATACCAGGACCGCATGTAATACACTTGACCGGTTGCTTCCGTGCTCGCCACGGTCGCGACGTTCCATGGTGGTCGTAGCTCAGTTGGCAGAGCGCTGGCTTGTGGAGCCGGATGTCGCGGGTTCGAGCCCCGTCGATCACCCCACTGAGAACGGCCTGACCTCGAAGTCAGGCCGTTTTCGCATTCGCTGGGAGAGGCAGGGATGTCACAGACTCTCGACTCCCCTGTCGTGGACCTCGAGCACTCGACGAGCCCCGACACCCCGTGGGTCACGATCGTGTGGAACGACCCGGTCAACCTGCAGAGTTACGTGTCGTGGGTGTTCCGCAGCTACTTCGGGTTCACCCGGGAGAAGGCCGAGCGGCTGATGTTGCTCGTGCACAACGAGGGGCGGGCGGTCGTGGCATCCGGCGGCCGTGAAGAGATGGAGCGGCACGTCGAGGCGATGCACGATTTCGGCCTGTGGGCGACCCTCTCCAAGGACGACTCGTGATTCCGTTCCACCGTGAAGCCGCCGGGATCGCCGTGCAGCTCGGCACGCAGGAGCGGGCAGTGCTCGCCGACCTCATGCGGCAGCTGCTCGGGATGCTGCAGGCCCGGGCATCCGAATCCCCCGTCGACCTGCTCTACGCCCAGCTCGGTATCGGGGGGCCCGCGGATGCGCCGCTCGACCCGGCGCTTGCCCGGCTGCTGCCCGACGCCTACCGTGACGACCGGCAGGCGGCATCCGAACACCGCCAACTGACCGAGCTGAGCCTCGTGCAGCGCAAAGTGGCGAACGCCCAGGCCGTCATCGATTCCCTCGAGCAGGCGGCAGCCGTGCTCGATGAGGCGCAGGTGCAGTCCTGGCTGCGGTCCCTCACCGACCTGCGGCTGACGATCGCCGCGCGCCTGCAAATCGAGACGGACGACGACCAAGGAATCGGGGATGACGCCATGCTGGGTATCTACGACTGGCTCGGCTACCTGCAGGGAATGCTCATTGAGGTGATCGAGTGAACTCCGACGAGGTGGACGCCGAGGCGTTCGAACAACTCGTCATAGACGAACTCGACCGGCTGCCCGACGACATGGTGGACGGGCTCGACAACCTGGTCTTCGTCACCGAAGACCGCCCCGAAGACGGCTCCCTCGACCTGCTCGGGCTGTACGACGGCGTCGCCCTCACCGAGCGCGGCAGCTACGGTTTCGGGGAACTGCCGGATCGGATCATCCTGTATCGCGAACCCCTCCTCGCGTTCGTCGAGAATCTCGACGAACTCAAGGAGCAGATCCACGTCACGCTCGTGCACGAGATCGCCCACTTCTACGGCATCGACGACGCCCAGCTGCACGAGCTCGGGTGGGAGTAGACGGAGCAGCCGCGAGTCGCGGGCGACGGCGTGCGCCTCCCGGGCTCCCAGCCAAGTGCACGTAGGATTCGGAACTGAACTCAGCAACCTGGAGGCCCCTTCGTGATCAGGACACAGCACCTATCGTTCGCCGCGCTCGGCACAGCGATATTGGTCGGGCTGGGCGGCTGCGCCCTCATCGAGCCGGTCGGCACGGAGCGCGTTCTCACGAGCATCGAGTCGTGCGCACTCGGCAAGACCTGGAACCTCGACGTCGCCGACCTCGCGACCCAGGTGCAGGCGGAACAGGCTGCCCAGGGTCGGGCCACCGAGGTGGTCGGCGAGGGCACGCAGACCCTGGACTGGACGCTCGAAGGCGACGTCGAGATCGACTCGAACTACACGCTCACCGTTACCTGGACCCCGGCAGCCGACCAGGTCAACGTCATCACCGAGAACCACGCGGGCACCGCGGGCGGCGTGGCCTACATCAGCGGTGAAGTCGCCATCCCCCGCAACTGGGATGGCACCGGGCTGACCGTCAGCACGACCGCGACTCTCAACGACGCCCCGCTCGACCCGGTGCCGTTCACGACGGGAGTCGTCGACGTCGACGACTCGGTGGGACTCGAGCTGACCTGCGACGCGGGCACCATGACGATCCACCCGCGCGGCGGCACCTACACGCTGCGCTGGACCAGCTAAGCGGGCTCGCCCAGTTCCAGCGGCAGGCTCGGGTCGGCCGACCACTCCTCGAGCGAGCCGTCGTAGATGCGCACCGCAGAGGTGCCGATCGCGGCCAGGGTGAGAGCGTTCGCCGCGGCGGTGATGCCGCCACCGCAATACAGCAACACCTCCTGCTCGCTGTCTTCCGAGACATCCACCCCGGCAGCGTCGTAGGCGAGGATCAGTTCAACGCGCGACTTCACATGCCCGTCACGCGTGAACAGGTCGCGGCTCGACACGTTGATGCTGCCCGGGATGCGGCCGCGCCGCGCATAGCGGGAGGGGTCGGCGCCGGTAAAGCTCCCGGCCGGCAGCCCGCAGACCAGGGGCGTGTCATTCGCTCGCTCCAGCAGCTCCTGCTGGCTCACCCACGCTCGCCGCACCGCGTCGGCGGGCCAGCTCGGCACGGGTTGCGGCGCGGGGCTCTCACCCGTCACCACCCGCTCGCCCGCAGCCTGCCAGGCGGCGAAACCGCCGTCGAGCACGACCGCGGGCACCCCGATCCAGCGCAAAAGGTACCACAGGCGTGCGGCGAACATCATGCCCGTCGTGTCGTACACGACGACACGCTGCCCCTTGCTGATGCCGAGGCGGGCGAGCTCATCGGCGATCGCCTGCGGCTCGGGATGCGTGTAGTGCAGCGAGGCGGTCGTGTCGCTGAACTGGGTGGCAACGTCGACGTGCTGCGAGCCCGGGATGCGCCCGGCCAGCCAGTTGGGGCGACCCGAGTCACGCCGGTAGTCGCCGTCGAATGCGGGAGGGTGCAGCACGAGGCTCGCGTCGAGCACGGCCGGCGGGGTGGGGCCGGTGAGAGCGTCGGCGAGCTCGCCGACCGAGATGAACGGACCAGTCATGGCGACAACTCTGTCACGACCCGCTCGCTCGCAAGCTCGCGGGGGCGCTCCCGCGCGAGGAACCTCTCCTCCTGGGCGGCCCAGCGCTCCCAGTGCTCCGCGTAGTACGGGTCGCGGGCGAGCGCACGCGCCTTGCGGGTCTCATCGTCGAGGTCAACCCAGATGGCACAATCGGCCAGCGGACGTGACGCTCGGCTGATCGCGCCGACGCCCTCCACGAGGATGGGTCGGCCGGGCTCCAGGTCATGCCACGCACCCGGGGCGTCGCTGGCCCAGTCCCAGGCCTGCCACCGCAGCGACGACAGGATGCCCGGCACCGCAGCACTACCGGCATCAAGGCCATCCCAACCCGGGTACAGGTCGTCGAGCCGCACCAGCTGGAGCGCGGGATTAGCCGCCACCATCGCCCGCGCGAGCTCGGTCTTGCCCGAGCCGGAGCGACCATCGACCAGGATGATCATCGGCCGAGGAACCGCGCCACGGCGGGCGTTGCCGGGGTGGACAGCACTTCGGCGACCGGTCCGAGTTGGGCGAGCCGGGCATCCATCATGATCCCGAGACGGTCAGCCACCATCTCGACTTCGCGCTGGTCGTGCGTGACGAAGATCGCGGTGGTGCCGGTCTCGACCAGGATGCGGCGCAGGTCGCCGCCGAGGCGCTCGCGCAGCTCCCGGTCGAGGGAGCTGAGGGGTTCGTCGAGCAGCAGCAGCTTCGGGTCCGCGGCGAGGGCGCGGGCGAGGGCGACGCGCTGCTGCTCACCGCCAGAGAGTTCGGTGACGCGACGGTCGGCGAACCCCGGCAACCCGACGAGTTGCAGCAGTTCGGCCACCCGCTCGCGCTGCTCGGGTTTGGGCATCCGGGCGATGCCCAAAGGGTAGGCGATGTTTGCGGCGACCGAGCGGTGTGCGAACAGCTGGCCATCCTGGAACATCAGGGCGAAGCCGCGCTTGTGCACGGGCAGGGTAGTGATGTCGTCGCCTCGCCACAGCACCCGGCCCGCCTCGAGCGTCTCGAGGCCCGCAATGGCGCGCAGCAGGGTCGACTTGCCGCTGCCGGAAGGCCCCAGGATGCCCAACACCTGCCCCACGTCGAGGGTGAGGCTTACCCCGTCGATGGCGAGCGCGGTGCGCGCGGCACGGCCCTCCCCCGTGAGGTAGGAGACGGTGAGGTCGCGGGCGGTGAGCGCAGTGCCGTTCGCTGCGATGTCCTGGAGGGTGATGTCGTTCATCAGAATGCTCCGACCGTACCAACCCGCAGGCGTTCCACGAGGGCGATGACGGCAACCGTGACCGCCGCGAGCACGACCGAAGCGGCGATCGCGAGCTCGAAATTGTTGCCGCCCGGCAGGCCGACGAGCCGGTAGATGACCACCGGCAGGGTGGGGCGGTCGGGGCGGGAGAGGAAGGCCGTCGCGCCGAACTCGCCGAGGGCGACGGCAAACGCGAAACCGGATGCCGCAAGCACGGGCCGCGCGACGACCGTGAGATCGACATCCCGCAGCACCCGCCACGGTGACGCGCCCAGCACCGCAGCCGACTCGCGCAATCGCGGGTCGATGCCCCTCAGCACCGGTAGCACCGTGCGGACCACGAGCGGCAGGGCCACGAGCGCCTGGGCGATAGGCACGAGGATCGGTGACGAACGCAGGTCGAAGGGCGGCTGGTTGAGGGTGACGAGAAAACCGAAACCGACGGTCACGGCCGACACTCCCAGGGGTAACAGGAGCGCGCCATCGAAGAGGGTGATCGCCCGGCGCGCAACGAGGGAGCGCGGCGAGCGGCTGAGCACAAGCGAGGCGGCGAGCCCGACCACGAGCGCAATCAGGGTGGCCTGCACGGCGATCGCCAGCGAGTTGCCGAGTGCCACCCACACCGGCACCACGAGGGCATTCCGGGAGCCCGTCCCCGCGAGGCCCGCGTAGTTGGCGAGGCCGTAGCCCTCGTCAGTGCGCAGCGACCGTTCAACCAGGGCGAGGATCGGCAGGGCCAGGGCGGCGGCCACCAGCACCGTGGCGGCGATCGTCGGCCAGTCACTCGCCCGCACCCGCCGGGCGGGCGCGAACACCCGCCGCAGCCGGGTGGCGCGCACCCTGCCCACCACCAACACC
>JBIITJ010000083.1:0-8117 GCA_044340535.1 Rhodoglobus sp. | reverse complement strand
CGCGCGTGCCGCGTCAAAGCCCGCCTGCAGGTCGGCCTTGAGGTCGTCGATGTTCTCGATGCCGACCGACAGTCGCACCAGTCCCGGAGTGACCCCCGTGGTGAGCTGCTGCTCGGGGGTCAGCTGGGAATGCGTGGTCGAGGCGGGGTGGATGATGAGACTGCGCACGTCACCGATGTTGGCGAGGTGGCTGAACAGCTCCACGCTTTCGACGAGGGCCCGACCCGCGTCGACACCACCCTTGAGCTCGAAGGAGAGCACCGCGCCGACACCCTTCGGTGCGTAGGTGTTGGCGGCGGCGTACCACGGGCTCGAGGGCAGCCCCGAGTAGTTCACCGAGGCGACATCGTCGTGGTTCTCGAGCCACTCGGCGAGCTCCTGCGCGTTGGACACGTGGCGCTCGATGCGCAGCGACAGGGTCTCGATGCCCTGGATGAGGGCGAAAGCGCTGTCGGGGGAGAGGGCAGCTCCCGTGTCACGCAGCAGCGTGACCCGGGCCTTGATGACGTAGGCGATGCCATCGCCCAGCGCACCGGTGTAGCTGACACCGTGGTAGCTGGGGTCCGGTTCGCTCAGGCCGGGGAACTTCTCGGCGTTCGCCGTCCACGGGAACGAACCGCCGTCGACGATGACCCCGGCGATTACGGTGCCGTGGCCGCCCAGGAACTTCGTGGCGGAATGCACGACGATGTCGGCACCGAACTCGAACGGGCGGATCAGGTAGGGCGTCGCGATCGTGTTGTCGACGATGAGCGGGAGGTTGTTCTCGTGGGCGATCCCGGCGACCTTGGTGATGTCGAGGATATTGATCTTCGGGTTACCGATGGTTTCGGCGAAGAACAACTTGGTGTTGGGGCGCACGGCTGCAGCCCATTCGTCGGCGTCATCCTGGTCTTCAACGAAGGTGACCTCGATGCCGAGCCGGGCCAACGTGTACTTGAACAGGTTGTATGTGCCGCCGTAGATGGACGACGACGACACGATGTGGTCGCCGGCCCCGGCGATGTTCAGTACCGCATAGGTGATGGCCGACGAACCGGATGCCACGGCGAGCGCCGCCGTGCCACCCTCAAGGGCGGCGAGGCGCTGCTCAACGACGTCGGTGGTGGGGTTCATCAGGCGGGTGTAGATGTTGCCGAACTCGGCGAGGGCGAACAGGTTCTGGGCGTGCTGGGTGTTGTTGAAGACGTACGAGGTCGTCTTGTAGATCGGTGTCGCCCGCGCGTTGGTGGTGGGGTCGGGCTTGGCCCCGGAGTGGACCTGTTTGGTTTCGAACTTCCAGTCGCTCATGAACGTCTCCTTGGTTTGGTCGTGGCGTGGTGGGTAAAGCGGAATCCTTCGCCGGGCGGTTGATCACCCGCTGCTGAGCGAGCCTAGGCAGTGCCATGCGAGGGGACAACGGCTCGCGCAACATGGCGTAACGGTTTGCTATCGCGCGACTACTCGTGCGAGAGTAGTCGGGTGTCGTCGATTCGCCTGTTCATCCTTGGCTCGCTCAGCGAGCGCGGGGCGATGCACGGCCATGCCCTGAGGCTGCTCGCCGAAGAAGAGCACATCGACGAGTGGGCCGACTTCGGTGCGGGGGCCGTGTACGGTGCGATCAAGCGCCTGGCTGCGGAAGGGCTGATCGAGGAACTGCGCGTCGAGCGCGATGGCCACTACCCCGAGCGTTCGGTGTACGGCGTGACGTCCGCCGGGGTCGCGATGCTCGCCGAACTGCGGCGGGAGGGCCTCGACACGATCGTGCTCCGACCAGATCCCGTCGACCTCGCCCTCACCCGGCTCGACAGGGACCGGCTTGACGAACTGCCGGCGCTCCTGGAAGCACGACTGGACAACCTCCGCGCCCGGCGTGGGCACTGGGCCGCTCGCCTGCCGGAGATCGAACACTACCTGTCGGAGATGGAGAGACAAGTCATGCGCCACCGGCTGTTTCGCCTTGACGCGGAAATCGGTTGGCACGAGGAATTGCTCGGGAAGCTTCCCGGGATCATCGAGGACGAGATGTCCAGGACAGGAAACGACACATGACCAGCACCGCCCAGCCTGCAGCAACGCCCGTGCTCATACCCCGCACCACCTGGCTCGCCCTCGTCGTGCTGCTCGCAGGCATGTTCATGGCACTTCTCGACACGACAATCGTGAATGTCGCGCTGCCGACCATCCGTGAGTCATTGGATGCTTCGGAAGCCACGCTCTCGTGGATCATCTCCGGGTACGCCCTCGCATTCGGTCTCGTCCTGATCCCCGCCGGGCGGATCGGTGACCGGTATGGCCACAAGTGGGTGTTCTTCACGGGCCTGGCGATCTTCACGGCGTCGAGCCTCGCGTGCGGGCTCGCGGTCGACAGCCTCGGTCTCATCGTCGCCCGCGTGGCGCAGGGCCTCGGTGGCGGCATCTTCCTGCCCGCCGTCACGGCCTTCATCCAGCTGCTCTTCCCTGCCCAGGCGCGGGGTAGGGCATTCGGGATCATGGGCGCCGTCATCGGTGTCTCCTCGGCATTGGGCCCCATCGTCGGCGGCCTGCTGATCGAGGCTCTCGGCGAAGAGAACGGCTGGAGGTGGATCTTCGCGGTCAACCTGCCCATCGGGGTCGCAGCCCTCATCGCAGCCGCTTTCCTTCTACCGACAGGGGCCGAAGGCAAGAAAGCCTCCACCGACCTCGTGGGGCTGCTGCTGGTCAGCGCCTCGCTGATCGCGATCCTGGTACCCCTCATCCAGGGACAGGATGAGGGGTGGCCGCTGTGGACCTACCTGTCGATTGGCGCGGGGCTCGTGCTGCTGGTCGTGTTCGCGCTGTGGGAGCGCCGGGTCGCCGCATCCGGTGCCGAGCCCCTCGTGCCGCCGCACCTGTTCTCCCACCCCGCCTTCACGGGCGGCACGATCCTCGCGCTCGTGTTCTTCGCCGCATTCACGAGCATCTTCTTCACGATCTCGATCCTCTGGCAGGCGGGATTGGGCCACTCGGCCCTCGAGTCGGGCCTGGTCTCGATCCCCTTCGCGGTGGGCAACATCATTGGGGCCTCCCAGAGCGACCGGCTCGCCGGCAAGCTCGGCCGAGCAGTGCTCGTCATGGGTGCGGCGCTGCTGTCCCTCGGGCTCATCGCGCTGTTCCTGATCCTGCTGTTCGTCCCCACCGCCGACCTCACCAACTGGACCCTGCTCGGGCCGTTGGTGGTCGCCGGTGTCGGATCCGGCATGTTCATCGCACCGAACGCGCGGTTCATCGTCGCCACCGTCGACCGCTCTGAGGCGGGTGCCGCGAGCGGGGTGATCGGTGTCATGCAGCGAATCGGCGCGGCAATCGGCATCGCGATCATTGGGAGTGTGCTCTTCGGCAACATCGGCGAGATCACCGGTCCCGCAGACCTGCCCGCGGCATTCGGCCAGGCGGCAACCCCCGCTCTTGCCGTGAGCGCCGCATTCGCCGTCGCGGCGTTCGCGCTCGTCTTCACCCTGCCTCAGCGGGTCTCCCTGCACTAACGTTCGCGGCGGGAGCCCGTCGGGTCTGTTCTCGACGGGCCGCCCGGCTCGCGGCGCTCGTCGGGCAGTTCACGGAACAACCAGCGTGGCTTCGGTTCGATGATGGGCCGGAAGAGGCGACGGATGAGCGGGCTCGCAAGCGCGATCGAGATGGCGATACAGGCGAAGACCATGCTCACCAGCCAGAGGGCGGAGGAGTGGTCATCCCGCAGCACGCCGGTCTCCCTGATTGGGTACAACACGAAACTGTGCAGCAGGTAGATGTACATGGTGGCCTGGCCGAAACGCGTCATCCAGGTGGTCGAGCGTGGCACGAGCGCGAAGAACGCGAGGCTCAGGAGCACCGCGAGCACGATGAGTCCAAGGCGCACGAGACCCGCGAACCATTGGTCCTCGCCGAGGCCGCGGTAGGAGTCGTCGTAGAAGAACCAGTACCTGAGGTCGATGTGGCGGAACAACGGGATGAACGCGATCACCACGCCCAGCCAGGCCGCGAGCACGAGAATCGCGCCGCCGCGCACCCACCAGGTGACACGGTCGGCGGCGCGCCAGCGGTCGACGAGGCCCCAGCGGTGGATCTGCCAGCCGAGCACGAAGAACGGCATGATGCCGATCGCCCGCGAGAGCGAAAACGTGCTGTCGACGTTGTCGAAATAGCCGATGCTCACCGAGAACAGCGTCGCCCAGACGAGGGGCCAGCGCAGCAGCGCGAGGTAGGGCAGCACGAGCCGGAATATCCCGAGGGCGAGCAGGAACCACAGCGTCCAGCTCGGCTGGGTGGGGTTGAACTCCCGCTTGCCCTCGACGAGGAACTGCACGAGGGTCCAGATGCCCTCCATGATGAAATACGGCAGCAGGATGTCGGTGAGCACCCGTTTCATCTGCCGGGTGCCGGGAGGACTCGCCTTCGAGAAGTACCCGCTGATCAACGCAAACGCCGGCATGTGGAAGGCGTAGATGAACAGGTAGAGGATGAGGGCGTTGTCGGAGTCGTAGGTCAGCCGCTGGATGCCGTGACCGATGACCACGAGGGTGACGGCGATGAACCGCGCGTTGTCCCAGAACGGCACTCGCCCACCCCCGGCCGCGTGGGGCCGGGCTTCGGTAGCGGTGGGCTGCGTCATCCACTCCACCATAGCGGCGGTATTTTTGAGCCATGACGATGCGACGCGCGGTAGTAACGGGAGCCAGTTCGGGGATCGGGGAGGCCACCGTGCGCCTGCTCCGCGAGCGGGGCTGGGAGGTGGTCGGGGTCGCCCGGCGTGCTGACCGGCTCGAAGCGCTCGCGGAGCAGACCGGAGCGGACGTCTTCGTCGCCGATGTCACCAAGCAGGCCGACGTGGATGCCCTGCGCGACTTCATCGCGGCCCTCGGGCCCATCCACGCCCTCGTCAACAATGCCGGCGGTGCCTTCGGGCTCGACAGCGTCGAGGCCAGCGACGCCGAGGACTGGATCCGGATGTTCGACGTCAATGTCGTCGGGACCAAACGGGTCAC
Source organism: Rhodoglobus sp. (assembly GCA_044340535.1). Taxonomy (GTDB): domain Bacteria; phylum Actinomycetota; class Actinomycetes; order Actinomycetales; family Microbacteriaceae; genus Rhodoglobus. The sequence continues at coordinate 3,138 of JBIITJ010000083.1, read as the reverse complement.
GAGCGCGCTGCTCCCGCTGCTGCGGGCGGGCATCGTCGAGGGCGCAAGCGCCGGCATTGTCATGGTGACCTCGATCGCGGGGCACGTGCCGTACGAGGGCGGTGGCGGATACAACGCCGCGAAATTCGCCGAGCACGCACTCACCGCCGTGTTGCGCCTGGAACTCGCGGGGGAGCCGATCCGGGTGATCGAGATTGCGCCGGGGATGGTGAAGACCGAGGAGTTTTCCCTCGTGCGTTTCGGCGGTGACCGCGCGAAAGCTGACGCCGTCTACGAGAACGTCACCGACCCGCTTTACGCCAATGACATTGCCGAGTCGATCGTGCACGCGCTCGAACTGCCGCCGTTTGTCAACCTCGACCTGGTCACCATCAAGCCCGTGGCGCAGGCCGCGCCGCACAAGGTGATCAGGAGCGTGCTGGCTCCTCGCTGACTTCGCCCGGGAGCAAGTCGTCATCGACATCGGCGAAGGCGAGCTTGGGTACCAGGAACAGCAGCACCGCAGCGACCAGCGCTCCACCGCCGCAGATTGCGAACACCGTCATGTAGCCGAGCAGGCTCGAGGCGGTCGACGTGACGGCGGTCGCCGCCCCCGCGGCGAGCACGATGGCGAAGATCGCCGAGGCGAACGAGCCGCCGATCGTCTTCGTGGTGTTGGTCAGCGCGGTGGCGATGCCGGTTTGCCCGCGCGGGGCGGCGGCAGCAGCAGCAGCCGGCAGCGCGCCGACAAGGGCGCCCGAACCGATGCCGGCAATCGCCATGTTGATGAACACGCTCGCGACCGTCGTGTGGTTGACCAGGAACAGCAGGTAGCCGGTCGCGACGAAGAAGGTCGCGATGATGAGGGCAACCCTCGGGCTTGACCACTTCGACACCCGGGGAAACAGCAGCGCCCCGATGATCATCGACACCAGGTAGGCCCCAATGATGTACGAGATGGAGTCAGCCTCCATTCCCAGGCCGTAGCCGTTGGCCGGGTCGGTGCCGGCGAAGGTGGAGAGCGGTGCCTGGGCACCCAACAGGCTGATACCCACGAGCCCTGCGGTCAACTGCACGGGCCACATGTTCGGCTGGCGCAGCACGCGCAGGTCAATGGCCGGGTCGGCCTGCCTGAGCTCGAAGCGTCCCCACGGGATGAACACCGCGACGCCAGCAACCATGAGGGCGTACACCCACCAGGTCTCAGGCCCATTGATACGCAGGAAGGTCAGGCCCGAGGTGATGAGCAGCAGGCCGAGGGTGAGCACGGTGAAGCCGATCCAGTCGAGCGAGCGCCCGGGCAGCGGTGTGGATTCGGGCACGCCGAGGAGGATGGCGAAGAACACCAGGGTGACGGCGATCGCCGGGACCATGAGCGTGGTCTGCACGTCGCCGCCGAGAGCGGTGAACACCCGGCCGCCGCCGAGCGCGCCGAGAATTGCGCCGGTCTCGAGGGCCACCACAAGATAGCCGGCCGCGCGGCGGGTCTGGGATGCCCCGCGCCCGGTCATCCGGCCGCGGTCGAAGATGAGCGCCACCTCGAGGGGCAGCCACACGACATAGAAACCCTGCAACGCCCACGCGATCAGGAACGAGGTGAAGTCGCCGCTGAACGCCAGCCACCAGGTTGCGCCCGCGGTAAATACCGTCGACACCAGCAGGATGCGCTTGTGGCCGTACATGTCACCGAGCTTCGCCAGCACCGGCACCACGATCGCACTCAGCAGCAGCTGCGCCGCCTCGAACCAGTTGAAATCGGCATCCCTGATGCCGAGATGCTCGACCAGGTCGGGGATTAGCGGCACGTAGTAGCCCTGCAGCACACCGCTGACGAGCTCGACCAGGAACAGGTAACCGACAAGCCCGAAGGTGATCGCACCGGCGTTTGCGCGCAGAACAGACATGAACGGATGCTAGCGGTTCCGGGTCTCGACGTCGCTCGACCACCGGTGATCGAGCGAAGTCGAGATCCCGGTAGCGTGGTGCCATGACGAGCCCCGAGCCTGCAACTGAGTTGACCGACGAGCGCGAGGTGCTCACCTGGGATGCCTTCGGTGCCGCTTCGCGTGACCTCGCGCGTGACATCCTGAAAAGCGGCTTCGAGCCCGACATCGTCGTGGCCATCGCCCGCGGCGGACTGCTACTGGCAGGCGGTATTGCCTACGCCCTCGGCGTCAAGAGCTGTGGCGCCGTCAATGCCGAGTTCTACACCGGCATCGGCACCCGGCTGCCAGAACCGATCATGATGCCGCCGCTGCTGGACGCGGAGTCGATCGTCGGCAAGAAGGTGCTGCTGGTCGACGACGTCTCCGACTCCGGGCGCACCCTCGCGATGGTCGTGCAGCTGCTGGAGACCGGCGGCGCAGACCTGCGAACCGTCGTGCTGTACACGAAACCCGGCACCGTATACGAGCCGACCTACACCTGGAAGCGCACCGACCGCTGGATCAACTTCCCCTGGTCGGTGCTGCCCGTCGTCACGCTGTGAGCCCTCGGCCGCTCGCCGAGCTGGTTGACCCCGGCTGGGCCGCCGCTCTGGCTCCCGTCGCGGACGACATCGCCGCCATGGGTGACTTCCTTCGGGCGGAGAACGCGGCAGGGCGGCGGTACCTTCCTGCCGGCGACCGGGTGCTCCGCGCCTTCACCTATCCGCTGGCTGAGGTACGGGTGCTCATCGTCGGGCAGGACCCGTACCCCACGCCCGGGCATCCCGTGGGCCTGTCGTTTTCTGTCGATAAGGCGGTGCGCCCCGTGCCGCGCAGCTTGCAGAACATTTACGCCGAACTACACGACGACCTGGGCCTGCCGGTGCCCGGCCACGGCGACCTCAGCGGCTGGGCCGAGCACGGCGTAATGCTGCTGAACCGGGTGCTGACCGTGCAGGCGGGAGTATCGGGATCGCACCGCGGCAAGGGCTGGGAGGCGGTGACGGAGGCCGCGATCCGGGCGCTCGTTGCTCGCGGTGGCCCGCTCGTCGCCATCCTGTGGGGTCGGGATGCCCAGTCCCTCACGCCCCTCCTCGGTGGCACGCCCCACATCTCCAGTGCCCACCCGAGCCCGCTCTCCGCGCGCAGCGGATTCTTCGGCTCGCGCCCCTTCAGCCGCGCCAACGAGCACCTCGCGGCCCTCGGAGCGGCCCCCGTAGACTGGTCACTGCCC
>JBIITJ010000001.1:0-131827 GCA_044340535.1 Rhodoglobus sp. | reverse complement strand
CGACCGCGTGGTCGCGACTCCGCTCCACCCCCGGGGGTCGCGCGGAGTCGAGACCCGGAACCAGTCGCGCAATCCGCAGGATCTCGGAGCGCAGGATGCCGTCGGCGATGCCGCGCTTGGTGTCGTGGATGAGGTCGGCCCACACCGGCGCCTCCTCCTCGTGCAGGCTCGCGTCGAGGCGGTCGAGCCGCAGCCGGCCCGCCGGGTCCACGAGAATCCGGTCGATGTCGGAGAGCGCGTCGTACCCGGTCGTGCCGGCGGCCTGCCAGTGGGTGGGCAGCTGCTCGTCGCCCTCGAGGATCTTCTCGACCAGCACATACGTGGAGTCGGTGGCGCGCGCCAGGTCATCCAGGTACTGCCCCGGGTCGAGCAGGCCGTCCGGGTGGTCGACGCGGAGGCCGTCGACCAGGCCCTCGCGCACCCAGCGCACGATCTCGGCGTGCGACTGCTCGAACACCCACGGGATCTCGACCCGGATGCCCGCAAGCGAGTTCACCGCGAAGAAGCGCCGGTAGTTCAGCTCGGCATCGGCCCGCCGCCAGTCCACGAGCTCGTAGTGTTGCCGGGCGTGCACCTCGGAGGCCTCGCCGCCCTCGGTTCCCGGCGCGATCGGGAACCGCAGGCCGTAGTAGTCGAGCTCACCGTCGATAACCGTCAGCTCAGCGATGGCCTCAGTGGAGCCCAAGACCGGAATGCGAATCTTGCCGCCGCCGAAGTCCCAGTCGACGTCGAAGGCCTCCGCGTAGGTGGACTCGCGGCCGTCGCGCAGTAGTTGCCACCACCAGTCGTTCTGCTTCGGCGTCGCCACCCCCACGTGGTTGGGCACGATGTCGACGAGCACGCCCATGTCGGCGGCGCGGGCCGCGGACGACAGTGCGTCGAGCCCTTCGGCACCGCCGCGAGCGGGGTCGACCTGCGAGTGGTCGACCACGTCATACCCGTGGTCAGACCCTTCTTCTGCTTTCAGCAGCGGCGACAGGTAGACCCAGTCGACGCCGAGGTCTTTCAGGTAGTCAACCAGGGATGCGGCCTCGAACAGGTCGAAGCCGGCCCGCACCTGCAACCGGTAGGTGGAGACGGGGATGAAGCTCACGCGGCCACCAGCACGATCATCGAGCGGCTGCGCACCGTCACGGGCGAGCCCGCGGGGCGGTGCACATCGCTGGCACCGGCGGCGGTGTCGACGGCGACGAACCAGTTCTCCGCGTACTCCTCAGACGGGAGCGTGAAGTCGACGTCGAATTCCGAGGCGTTGAAGTACAGCAGCACGTTGTCATCCGTGATGCGGCGGCCGCGGTCATCCCGACCCCTGATTCCGGCGCCGTTGAGGAAGACGCCGGCGGCTTTCACGAAATCGGTGTCCCAGTCGTCGGAGGTCATCGGGGTTGCGTCGGGGCTCAGCCATTCGATGTCCGGGAGCGGCTCGCCGGCCCCGCGGGTGCTCACCGGGCGACCGTTGAAGAACCGCACGCGCCGGAAAGTCGGGTGCTCGGCGCGCAGCCGGGTGAGCCCCGCGGTGAACTCGATGAGCTCCTCGTCGGCGTTCGCCCAGTCGACCCAGCTGATCTCGGAGTCCTGCGCGTAGGTGTTGTTGTTGCCCCGCTGCGTACGGCCGAGCTCGTCGCCGTGGGCGATCATCGGCACGCCCTGCGAGAGCAGGAGCGTGGCAAGGAAGTTGCGTACGCGCCGCTTGCGCAGCTCGATGATCTCGGGGTCGTCAGTCTCACCCTCGACACCGCTGTTCCACGACCGGTTCTCCGACTCGCCGTCCTGCGAGTTCTCACCGTTGGCCTCGTTGTGCTTCTCGTTGTACGACACCAGGTCGCGAAGCGTGAAGCCGTCGTGGGCGGTGACGAAGTTGATGGATGCCACGGGGCGGCGGCCATCCTGTTCGTACAGGTCGGCCGAACCGCTCAGCCGGTCGGCGAACTCGGCGAGGGTTGCCGGCTCGCCCCGCCAGAAGTCGCGAATGGTGTCACGGTACTTGCCGTTCCACTCCGTCCACTGCGGGGGGAACCCACCGACCTGGTACCCACCGGGGCCGACATCCCACGGCTCGGCGATGAGCTTGACCTGCGAGACCACGGGGTCTTGCTGCACCATTTCGAAGAAGGTGGCGAGCTTGTCGACATCGTAAAACTCGCGTGCCAGCGTTGATGCGAGGTCGAACCTGAAGCCGTCGACGTGCATCTCGGTTACCCAGTACCGCAGCGAGTCCATGATGAGCTGCAGCGAGTGCGGGTGGCGCACGTTGAGCGAGTTGCCCGTGCCCGTGTAGTCCATGTAGAACGATTCGTCGTCTTCAACCAGCCGGTAGTACGCGGCGTTGTCGATCCCGCGGAACGAGATCGTGGGGCCCATGTGGTTGCCCTCGGCGGTGTGGTTGTAGACCACGTCGAGAATGACCTCGATGCCGGCCTGGTGCATCGCGCGCACCATCGACTTGAACTCGTCGACCTGTTCGCCGAGGTCGCCAGCCGCAGCGTAAGCGCTGTGCGGGGCGAAGAAGCCGATGGTGTTGTAGCCCCAGTAGTTGGAGAGGCCCTTCTCCTGCAGCGTCGAGTCGTTGACAAACTGCTGCACCGGCATGAGTTCGAGCGCTGTGACGCCGAGGCGCTGCAGGTGCTCGATGACCGAGCGGTTCGTGAGTCCGCGGTAGGTGCCGCGCTCGTTCTCGGGGATGTCCGGGTGCAGCTCGGTCAGCCCCTTGACGTGCGCCTCGTAGATGACGGTCTTGTTGTACGGCACACGGGGGCGCACGTCATCCGACCAGTCGAAGGTGGTGCCGACGACGACACCAAGCATCATGTGCGCTGCGGAGTCGTCGTCGTTGCGCACTTCGGGGTCGGTGAAGTCGTAGGAGAACAGCGACTGGTCCCAGTCGATCTCGCCGCAGGTCGCTTTCGCGTACGGGTCGAGCAGCAGTTTGTTCGGGTTCGCGCGCTGGCCAGCGGCAGGATCGTACGGTCCATGCACACGGTAGCCGTAACGCTGCCCCGGGCGAACCCCGGGCAGGTAGGCGTGCCACACGAAGGCATCCACTTCAACGAAGGGCACCCGGGTCTCGGTGCCGTCCTCGTCGAACAGGCAGAGTTCGACCTTCTCCGCGACCTCACTGAACAGCGCGAAGTTGGTGCCGTCCCCGTCGAATGTCGCTCCCAGCGGATAGGCCCGTCCGGGCCAGTTCTCTACGTGCTTGGGTTCGGTCATGATGCCTCCGTCGTCGTTCTTCACTGTTTACCGTGTGGTGGTGCGTGGCGCTAGGGATGCGCCTAGAGCGGCTTGCCGCCGGTGACGGGCACGACGGCTCCCGACATGTATGACGCTTCGGCCGATGCCAGCAGCACATACGCCGGGGCCAGTTCTGCGGGCTGTCCAGCGCGGCCGAGCGGGGTGTCCTGTCCGAAAGTGGGCAGCTTGTCGGGCCAGCTCGTGGCGGGAATCAACGGGGTCCAGATCGGGCCCGGCGCGACCGCGTTGACCCGGATGCCCTTCGGACCGAGCTCCTCGGCGAGCGCCTTCGTGAAGGCCACCTGGGCGGCCTTGGTCATGGCGTAGTCAATGAGCCCATGCGAGGGGTTGAAGGCCTGGATCGAGGAGGTCACGATGATCGACGCCCCGGGCTGCAGGTGCGGGATGGCCTGCCCGGTGATCCACATTGCCGAGTACAGGTTGGTCTTGAACACCCGGTCGAACTCTTCGGTCGGGATTGTCTCGAGCCCATCGCGGTTCTTCTGGTACGCGGCGTTGAGCACGAGGATGTCGATGCCCCCGAGGGTCGCGAGCGTGTGATCGACGGTGTGCCTGCTGAACTCTTCGTCGCGCACATCCCCCGGGATCAGGATGGCCGTGCGCCCGGCCTCCCGGATGAGCGCCGCCGTGTCTTCGGCATCCCCCTGCTCCTCGGGCAGGTACACGATCGCGACATCGGCCCCCTCCCGGGAGTAGGCGATCGCGACGGCGCGGCCGATACCGGAGTCGCCACCGGTGATGAGGGCACGTTTGCCCTCCAGCCGCCCGGAGCCGACGTAGCTGTCTTCACCGTGGTCGGGCCTCGGTTCGGTGGCACCGGTGAGGCCGGGCTGTTCCTGTTCCTGCTGCGGGAAATCCTCGCTGGAGTAGCGGGTGCGGGGGTCGTTGTCGAGTGTGGTCATCGTGTCTCCTCCTCGGTGGGGTGGGCGGTTAGCCCGGGTACGGCGCGGACTTCAGCAGCCCGGCCAGGTGGGCGGCGTTCGCCGCGGCGTTGTCGATCGTGTCCTGCACCTTTTCGGGCACGGCAGGTAGGTCCTGGTAGTCGACCGAACCCATGGCTTCGCCGTTCCAATAGACGCCTGCCGCGGCCGGGATCGTGAAACCGACATCGTTGAGCGCCTGGAACACCTCGGCGCAGATCGCGTGCGCGCCGTCCTCGTTGCCGACGACGGCAGCCACGGCAACCTTGCCGAAGGGCTCGGGGTTGCCCTCGGCGCTGAGTTCGGCGTCCAGCCGCTCGAGCACGCGGTGCGCGACGCTCGACGCGTGGCCCATCCACGTGGGTGTTGCCAGGATCAGGATGTCTGCTGCCAGCACTTTCTCGCGAATGCCGGGCCAGGCATCCCCCTCGCCCATGTCTGCCTCGACACCGGGCTTGACGTCGAAGTCGACAACCCGAACCGACTCGCCAGTGACGTCGAGGTTCGCGAGGGCGGCGAGGATCTGGGAAGCCATCAGCTCACTGCTGGACGGCGCAGGGCTGGGCTTCAGGGTGCACACCAGTGCGAGGGCGTTCAGGGGCATGTGTCCACGCTACGGCGCGGGCGCGAACCCCGCGGGGCCTTGACGCGAAGGGCCGACTATGCGCTGGGCGCCGTCTCCACCGTGAGGCCGCGGGCGGTGGACGCGTCCCGTGAGAGCCGCTCGAGGCGCTCCATGTCGAGTTCGGGAGTGTCTGCTTCGTCGAACTCGAACTCGAGGGTGCTGTGCGACGAGACCCACACCGTCGACCGGTGCGCGGAGTCGGTCTCAGGCCGGTGCCACGTCAGCGGGAATGGTTCATTCCGGCGTAGTTTGCTGATGACCACGACTCGCACATGAGCAAGCTGTTCGTCGTCAACGGCGATCGGCGTGCGGCCGTCGCCGTAATAGAGGGTGCCCATGGTGGTTCTCCGGAGGGGTGGGTGGGGAGCAGTTAATTCTAGGGGCGGGCAGTGGCTGGCTTACGACTCGGGTTGCTGCTTCCCGGGGTTGCCGGGGCGCACTGCCGCGGTCTCCGCAACGTCGATGCGGGTGACCCCGTCGGCCTTCTCCGTGGTTTCGATTCTCGGCGCGGCATCCGATTCGTCCGACTTCGGGGCCCGCGTCAGCTGGTCGTGCCGCTTCTCGTCGTCGGTCATCCCGGTCACGTCATCGGCCCCGCTCACGGCTGCAACACCACCTTGACGCAGCCGTCGTCTTTGTTCCGGAACAGTTCGTAGAGTTCGGGCGCCTCCTCCAGCGAGCCGCGGTGCGTGACCAGGTCGGTGACGCCGAGCGGATCGGAGGGGTCTTCGACGAGCGGCCAGAGGTCCGGGATCCACTTGTGCACATTGCACTGGCCCATCGCGAGGGTGAGGCCTTTGTCGAACATCGTCAGCATGGGCATCGGGTCGGCCACCCCGCCGTACACGCCGCTGAGCGAGACGGTGCCGCCGCGCTGCACCGACTCGATCGAGGTCATGAGTGCGGCGAGCCTGTCGACGCCGAGGCTCTTGGCGAGCCGCTTCGAGGCGGCGCTCGGCAGCATCCCCACCGCGTTCTGGGCAAAGGCAGCCACGGGGTTGCCGTGTGCTTCCATCCCGACCGCGTCGACAACCGAGTGTGGTCCGCGCCCATCGGTGCGATCGCGGATCTGCTCGAGCAGGTCGTCGGTGGCGTCGAGGGTCTCGATGCCGTGCCGCTCGGCCATCGCCCGGCGCTCGGGCACGAGGTCGACGGCGATGACGCGGTGCCCGAGGTGACGTCCGATCCGGGACGCGAACTGGCCCACCGGGCCGAGACCCATCACGAGGAGAGTGCCGCCGTCAGGCACGTTGGCGTACTGCACACCCTGCCAGGCGGTCGGCAGGATGTCGCTGAGAAAGAGGTAACGCTCGTCGGGAAGGTCGCTGTTGACCTTCATGGCGTTGAAGTCGGCGTATGGCACCCGCAGTTGGTCGGCCTGGCCGCCCGGCACCCGGCCGTACAGCTCGGTGTAGCCGTAGAGGCTCGCGCCAGCCTGGTGCTCGCGGTTCTGGGTGGTCTCGCACTGGGTGGTCAGGCCGCGCTGGCACATGTAGCAAAAACCACAGCCGATGACGAACGGGATGACCACGCGATCGCCCGGCCGGAGGGAGCGCACATCGTCGCCCACCTCGAGCACGATTCCCATCGTCTCGTGCCCCATGACGTCGTTCTTGTGCATGAAGGGGCCGAGAACGCTGAGCAGGTGCAGGTCCGACCCGCAGATCGCAGTCGACGTCACCGTGATGACGATGTCGGTCGGGTCGACGATGACGGCCTCGGGGACGGTTTCGACGGCAACCGAGTTGGTGCCCTGCCAGGTGAGTGCTCTCATACCATCAGGTCTACGCGGGCAACGCCGCCACCGACAGTGGTTGACGGCGGCGGGCCAGCGCTATAACGGTGGTTAGCCGGAGGGGTTCTCCACGGGGGTGCCGTCCTCGTCGGTGGTCTCGTCCGGCGACTCGGGAGCACCCCCGGAGCTGGTGTCCGGCTGGTTCTTGTCCGAGACATCGGCCGTCTCGGCGCGCTGCTCGTCGGTGAGGTTGGTCGATCCGTCAGGTGTCTTATCGCTCATCCCGTCACGGTACGCCGCGTCATCCGCTACCGACAGGCCTTGCGGTCGCTGCGCGAGCGACGTAACGCGCATACGATTGCTTTATGCAGTTCTCTTCGTATGTGGAGGTCATCGGCGGCTCGCCCGCCGGTGGCAGATAACCCCGCTCCCGGGTCTCGTCGAGGCCCGGTGCTGAGTCGTACCCACTTACCGAAGCTTTGGAGAAACTGTGTTACCCCTGACCGACCCGATTATCCGCGCGTCCTTCGTCAACGCGACGCGCAAAGAACTGTCCGAACTCACGCTGCCCGGACTCGACCCCGACTGGTCGAAGCTTGATTATCTCGGCTGGCGCGATCCGAAATTCGCCAAGCGCGCCTACATCGTGGTGCCCGTGGACGACGCCATCGTCGGTGTCATCCTCAAGCAGGCCGATGCCGACCCCCGGCGGCGCGCGCAGTGCTCGTGGTGCCAGGACATCACGCTGCCCAACGATGTCGTGCTCTACAGCGCACGCCGCGCTGGCCACGGCGGGCGCAACGGCAACACCCTGGGCACCCTGGTGTGCGAGAACTTCCAGTGCTCGACGAACGTGCGCAAGCTCCCGCCGGTGGCCTACCTCGGCTTCGACCAGGAGGCCGCACGCGAGGAGCGGATCCTGGGGCTGCAGGCGCGGGCTGCCGCATTCGCCACCGCCGTCGCTACGGAGGCGTAAGAGGATCGCGCCGCAGCACCTGGGGGCATGCGCCGCGCGCAGGGTTATACGATGAAGCCCGCGGAGCCCAGCACGTGGTCGACCTGCAACTCGATGGCCACGCGCAAGGGGTTCACTCCGGGCACACGGTAGCGCCCGGAGTAGAGCTCGACGGCGAGCGCCACCGAGTCTGGGTCATCCAGCACCCTGGCGATCCCTGCCAGCGTGATCCAGCGGCCGCCCTCGACCTGCGAGACGGTGGCACGCGGGTTACGGGCCAGGTTCGCGACCTTCTGCGAGGTGCTTGAGGTGATGACCCGAACGACGCCGTCGCGGTAGGTGAAACCCACCGGCACCACGTGGATGCTACCGTCCCGCCCAAAGGTGGAGAGGGTCGCGAGGTGCCGTTCGGTGACGAAGGCGGTTCCTTCGGGGGTCAGGAGTTCGGGCATCCGGCAATCGTATCCGCCGCTATTCCGCTCCGAGGAAGTGAACGATGTCTGGAGTCATCACAGCGGCGGTATCAACAGACCTGTGCCTTAACGGAAAAGACCGCCCCGGGTGGGACGGTCTACATTCCTTGGCGGTACCGGTGGGATTTGAACCCACGGTGGACTTTCACCCACACAACTTTTCGAGAGTTGCACCTTCGGCCGCTCGGACACGGTACCGGGAGAGAGTTTAGTACACGACCGGAGCGGAGCCGACATCCGCCTACAGTCAGAGGGTGGAGATCGTCATCGCCCTGCTGGTTGCCAGCATCGTGCTCGCGATCGCGTACCTGGTCCATCGGCGGCGAACCTGGGTGAGCCGGTTCCGTGAGGCGACCCCGGTGCACAAGGAGTACTGGCGGCAGCGGCGCACGGAGGCCGGGGAGCTGCTGTACGTGGCGGTGGGTGACTCTGCGGCGCAGGGCATCGGCGCGAGCATCCCGGACAACGGTTACGTCGGCATTCTTGCCCGCCGCATCCGCGAGCGCACCGGCGGGAGCCTGCGCGTCGTCAACCTCGGGATCGTCGGCGGCACCGTGCGCACCGCAATCGACTCGCAGCTGCCCACCTTCCGCAAACTGCAGCCCGACATCGTGACCGTCAGCGTGGGCGCCAACAACATCCTCGCCTTCGATGAGGCGGTCTTCGAGCGTGACCTCCGCGAACTGCTCGCGGCCATGCCCGACCATGCGATCATCGCCGAACTGCCGAGCTTCCACTTCCTGCCCGGCGAACGGAACGTGCGGCTGGCCAACACCATCCTGCGCGCTATGGCCGCCGAGCGCGGGATGCCCGTGGCACCGCTCCACGCAGCAACGGCCCGCCCGATCGCGGTCATCCGTCACTTCGCTGGCGACCTGTTCCACCCGAATGACCGCGGGTACCGGGCGTGGGCGGCGGCGTTCGAGGCGGCCATCGACGCTCGCCTCAGCACCTTGTCAGTGCCTCGGTAGCATGGTGCCACGCGTCAGCAGCCGAGCGGGAGGTCGACAGTGAGCTGGAAGGAACGCATGCGCCGCTCCCCCGATGTCGCCCAGCGCATGTCCGCGGCCCTCCTGCTGGTCTTCACCCTCCTCGCCATCGGCTGGGCGAACTCGCCGTGGGCGAACTCGTACCACGAGTTCTGGGAGGCGCACCTCGAGATCAGCCTCCTCGGCGGCAGCGTGCAGATCACCCTGCACGAGTTCGTCAACGACGTGCTCATGGCGTTCTTCTTCTTCACCGTCGGACTGGAGGTGAAGAAGGAGCTGACGATCGGCGACCTGACGGACCGGTCGCGCGCCGCGACACCCGTGATTGCCGCCGCCGCCGGCCTCGTGGTGCCGGCGCTGGTCTTCCTCGCCTTCAACGCCGGCAGCGAGAACGCCCACGCGTGGGGGGTGGTGATCTCGACCGACACCGCGTTCCTGCTCGGAGCGCTCGCCATCATCGGGCCCAAGTTCCCGGCACGCCTGCGCACCTTCCTCGTGATCCTGGCCGTCGTCGACGACATCGGCGCGCTCCTGGCGATCGGCCTGTTCTACAACGAAGGCATCCAGTTGGTGCCGATCCTCGCCGTCGTGGTGCTGTTGGCCGCGCTCATCGGGGTGCGCTTCCTGAGCTTCGCGCGGGGGCCGGTGTACGCCCTGCTGGCGGTAGCCCTCTGGATCGCGGTGGATGCTGCGGGGATCCACCCCACGCTCGCCGGCGTGGCGGTGGCCCTTCTCATCCCGGTCCAGGCACCGCAACGGATGGCGGTCGAACGGGTCGCCAACCTCACGCAGAGCTTCAGGCAATCACCGAACCCGCTCTATGCCCGGGATGTGGTGCGCGGCCTGCGTGACTCGATCTCGCTCAACGAACGACTGCAGACCTCGTGGGCACCGTACGTGGCGTTCCTCGTGCTGCCGCTGTTCGCGCTCGCCAATGCGGGGGTGCGCCTCGACGGCAAAACCCTCCTCGCCGCATCCAGTTCCCCACTGACCTGGGGCATCATCACAGGCCTGGTGCTCGGCAAGTTCGTCGGCATCACCGGCGCGACCTGGGTGGTTCGCCGGCTGGGGCTAGGTCAGCTCGCTCCCGGGCTCAGCCTGCCGCGGGTCGCCGGCGGAGCCGCCCTCTCCGGAATCGGGTTCACCATCTCACTGTTCATCGTCGACCTTGCCATCGTCGACCCCGAAGCCCAGGACCTCGCGCGCGTCGGGGTACTTGCCGCATCGGTGATCGCGTTCCTCGCCGGTTGGATCGCCTTCTCCATCGTCGACCGGGTGAAGCCTCCCGTCGCCGTCGGCGCGGTGCTCGCCCGCCCGGTGGATGTGACGCGCGACCACTTCCGGGGTCGGGCCGACGCCCCGCTGACGATTGTCGAGTACGGCGACTTCGAGTGCCCGTTCTGCTCCCGGGCGACCGGATCCATCGATGAGGTTCGCGATGCCCTCGGAGACGACGTGCGCTGGGTCTTCCGGCACCTGCCGCTTACGCAGGTTCACCCGAATGCCCTCCAGGCCGCCTACGCGAGTGAAGCAGCCGCGATGCAGGGCCGCTTCTTCGATCTTGCCGTGGCCATGTTCGCTGACCAGGATGCCCTCGACAGCGACGCACTTCAGGAGAAGGCGGCAGCCCTCGGCCTCGACGTCGACCGCTTCATCGAGGACATGCACTCCGCCGCCGTCGCCCGTCGGGTCGAAGACGACCTGCTCGACGCGGAACTGATGGACCTGCGCTCGACGCCCACCTTCTTCATCGGCACCAAGCGGCACATCGGCCCCTACGACGCGGCGACCCTGCTGCGCGCGCTCGAGGCGAGCCGGGCCGGGGATGCTTCGCACCGGTGACAGCGGTGCCGCCTAGGCTGGCGGCATGGCCCGCCCCGTAACCCAGTTCCGCTGCAGTGAATGCGGTTGGACGACCGCAAAGTGGGTGGGCCAGTGCGGCGAGTGCCAGCAGTGGAACACGGTCGCGGAGGCGGGTTCATCCCTCGCCCGCGTCACCGCCATAGCACCGACGCAGGCGCGCGTCGCCCGCTCCATCACCGAGATCGGCGCAGAATCGGTCGCGCACTGGCCGAGCGGCATCGCGGAGTTCGACCGGGTGCTCGGCGGCGGGGTCGTGCCCGGCGCGGCGATCCTCCTGAGCGGCGAGCCGGGCGTGGGCAAGTCCACCTTGCTGCTCGAGGTGGCCTCGCGGGCCGCGGCGGCGGGCCAGCGCGTGCTCTACGTCAGCGCCGAGGAGTCGGTCAGCCAGGTGCGGCTGCGAGCCGAGCGCACCGGCGCCCTGCACCCCGCCCTGTTCCTCGCGGCCGAAACCGACCTCGCAACCATCCTCGGCCAGATCGACCAGGTCTCCCCGCAGTTGGTCATCGTCGACAGCGTGCAGACCGTCTCATCCGGGCAGACGGATGGCCTGGCCGGCGGCCCCTCGCAGGTCCGTGAAGTGGCCTCCACGCTCATCCGTATCAGCAAGGATCGCAACCTGCCCGTGCTGCTTGTCGGCCATGTGACCAAAGACGGCACGATCGCGGGCCCGCGCCTGCTCGAGCACCTCGTCGACGTGGTGCTGCAGTTCGAGGGTGACCGCCAGACCAGCCTGCGGTTCGTCCGCGCCCACAAGAACCGCTTCGGACCGACCGACGAGGTGGGCTGTTTCGAGATGACCGGCGACGGCATCGCCGAGGTCGCCGACCCGAGCGGCCTGTTCCTCTCGCGCGCCCGCACTCCCGTAAGCGGCACCTGCGTGACGATCGCCGTCGAAGGCCGCCGAGCGCTGCCGGTCGAGGTGCAGGCCCTCATCGTCAAGACCCAGGCTCCGCAGCCGCGGCGCGTGGTCAACGGCGTCGACTCCTCGCGCGTGGCAATGCTGCTCGCGGTCCTGGAGCGAAGGGCTGGCTTACCCCTGTCGGGCTTCGACGTTTACGCCTCCACGGTTGGCGGCATCCGGGTCACCGAGCCGGGCGCCGACCTTGCCATCGCCCTGGCGATCGCGAGCGCCTACAAAGACAAGGCCTTCGCGGTAACGCAGGCGGTGATCGGCGAGATCAGCCTCGCCGGGGAGATCAGGCCCGCGTCGCAGGCCAAGCAGCGCGTAGCCGAAGCCCGGCGGCTCGGCTTCACCACGGTGATCGACTCCGACGCGGTGCACCTGCGTGAGGCCGTGCGGCTCGCGTTCGCAACGTCGACAAACGAGCGCGTCGACATCCCGGACTTTTAGGTGCCTTAGTCGGCGACGACCCAGACACCCCAGTCATCGACCCGCCAGGCCACCCAGCCGTTCTCGCGCTGCAGGCTCACCGCGATCGAGTCGGTCTCTCCGGAAGGCTTGGTGGCGATGCACGAGAAGGTGTCGCCCAGTAGCACGGGAGGGGTGGGGCATTCGACGGTGAGCTCGGCGCCGATCGCGGCGGCATCCGCCTGGATGCTGTGTTCGGCTTCTGCCGCAAACAGGTGTGGCAGGAGGCCGATCGCAATGCCGGGCACCACGAGCACGGCCACCAGCACGCCACCCAGTGCCGAGCCGAAGATCGCGATTGGGGCGAAACCTTTACCGGTCTCGCGGATCGTGGCGACGGCACGGGCAATCAGGTACGCGGGCGCCGCGAGGAACGACCAGAACGCGCTCGCCGGGCGGGAGTGACCCCACACCTGCAGCAGGAGCCGGTCGTAGAACGCGAACCCGATCACCACGAAGTACGGGGCGACAACCACCGTGGCCATGAGGGGCACGTTCTGGCCGACACCGAGAACGGTCACCATCACGATGAGCAGCGCCACCTGGATGGCGGGCATCAGTGCGATGGTCCAGACGGCCGCGGTGTAGGCACGCACCTTCTTGATCTCGCGCACCGGGGGCAGTTCTTCGGCCATTGCTGAGAGCGCGGAGGCGGCGGGGGTCGCGTTGGCGTGGAAGCTCGCGCGGCGCGGCCCGGGAGTGAGGTCGTCGAGGGTGTCGCCAACCGGCGGTTCAAGTTCGCGAAGAGTCATCGCAAGAAGCGGCTGGGCGCTCAGTTCATCCTGGGTGCCGTCAACGCCGGGATCGAGAGTGTCGGGCAGAGGGCCCGGCTCGACCTCTTCCAGAAGGTCGCCGTTCTCCCGACGCTCCCGCTCGCGCCGTTCCCGGCGCGACGGCAGGTCGTCAGCGTAAGCAAGCTTCGATGACGGCTGGATGACGATGGGCGCACGGGCTTCGGAGGTGTGCTCCGTCCAGGCCTGCGAATCCCACCAGCGCAACTGCGGAAGCCCAAGCGGGTCTGGATACCAGCCCGCCGGCACGCCGAAGTCGTTGTCGTCCACCGCTCAAGCGTAGCCGCCCCCGGCCGAGGCTAGAAGGTTTCGTCTATGGCTTGACATCGCATCGTTACCTCTAGTGCGTTAGGGCCCGCAAATAGGCATTCAGTTCCGCTGTGAAATCGTGGTCGATTGACAGCGGATGCCCGTCGACAGCGTTGATCGGGGCCGCTAACCGCACGCTCGACACCAGCCACGCGGCATCAGCCTCCCGCAGCGCCTCGGGCCCAAGCAGCTCGAACGCGGTGGACAGTCCGCGTGCCTCCGCGAACCGGAAGACGGCGGCCTGCGTCGTGCCGTCGAGGATGCCGAGGCCCGTGCCTGGCGTAATGAGCGTGTCACCCCGGCGCAGGATGAGCGTCGAGGTCGGGCCCTCGAGCAGGAAGCCGTCGCTCGAGACGAACACCACGTCATCGGCGCCGCGGTTCGCCGCCTCCCGGGCCACCGCCCGGTTGACCGCATAGCTCAGGGTCTTCGCGCCGGCGAGCAGCCACGGCGAGGTGCGCTCGACATCGTGCCGGTAGCCGCGGTCGAGCAGTACCACCCGAACGCCCTCGGCTCTCACGTGGGAGAAGTCGGCGGAGTGCGCGCCGTAGGCCCAGCCGGTCGGTATGCCGCTGCCTTCGACACCTCGCGTCAGCACCGTCTTGACGAATGCCTCGTCGGCCTGGTCGAGCTCAGCGATGGTTGCCAGAATGGCGGCGCGCCAAGCATCGAGATCGGGCTCGGGAAGCGCCAGCATCGCAGCCGAACGGCGGAATCGGTCCAGGTGGTGCTCGAGGTTCTGCGGCCGCCCGTAACCGACACTGATGGTTTCGAAGATGCCGTCACCCCGGGTCGCACCAAGGTCGAGGGCGCTCAGCTGCGGGCTGGCAGGGTCGGCGAAGCGGAAGGGCGCACCGTCGGGGTCGTGGGCGGGGGCATCCCGAGACGGGCGATTGAGCATCGCGAGAACGTGGGTGGGCATCAGTCGTTTCCGAGTTCGAGCGCGTCGAGCACGTCCTGCGGCGCGGCCTGCATCGCATGCGGGCCCGCGACATCGAACCAGACGGATTCGAGCACGCCGATGTTCTGGCTGAGGAAGTCTCGCAGGGTCTCACCGTCGTAGGCGAGCACGCGCTGGTCGGTTTCGTGCGGGGCCATCTGGGCGTAGGCCTCTTCGGAGGAGAACAGCAGGAGCATGTAGCGGTCGGCGTCGTCGCGCCGGAACACCCGCACCTGGGGCGGCCCGTCGACGGGGAGGACCGGCACGACAACCCGGTCGTTGCGCAGCGCGAACGCGACGGCGACGGCATCCTGTTTCTCCAGCGCCGCAGCCAACTGCTCGGACCGGATCGGTTCGTGCGGCATCAGTACAGCAGGAACTGCCGGGTCGACTCCGACTTCAGCTCGCCGACAATTACTTCGAGGTGGTAGCTCGCGCCATTCGCGATGACCTCGGGTCGCTCGGTGTTGCAGGTGTCGGTCGAGGAGCGGGTGCGGTCCCAGGTCAGCGTCGGGCCGGCGAACGGCACACCCGGCTGCAGCAGGGCGGTGCCCTCCACCGGGTCTACCTGGCAGTCTTTTGAGCTCCAGATGAGCTCTTCGCCGCTGGTGATGCGGAACTCCTGGATGTCGGAGCCGCCGGGCACCGTGCACGGGGATGTCTCCCTGCTGGTGAGCACGAAGGAGAGCACCGGTTCAACGCCTGGGTCGTAGCCCACCGCATCGGTCGACGCCTCGAGCGTGACCTTGCTCAGGTCGCACGCGATCGCATCAGCGGGGTTGTTCGACGTCGCTGACGAACTGGGCGAACCGCTCGGCGACGGTGGGGTGGTCGAGCCCGTCGGGGCGGAGCCGCGTGGCTGCTGGATGATGAGGATGACGATGACGATGACGGCGGCCAGCCCGAGGAGGACCATGAGGCGGCGGCGCCAGTAAACCCCGCTGGGCTGCGGACCGACCGGAGTTCGGAACGTCGACATGAGGACAGGCTAAGCGAGCGGCGCGCGCGGGCGGGGAGGCACGCGGTGGAAACGGGCTACAGCACCTTGAGCATGCGGGTGTTGCCGAGCGTGTTCGGCTTGACCCGGGACAGGTCGAGGAACTCGGCGACACCCTCGTCGGGCGAGAGGGCGAGTTGGGCGAAGACCTCGGGGGCCACGATGTCCTCCCCGATCGGCTCGAAACCGTGCCTGCCGAAGAACGTCGTCTCGAAGGTCAGGCAGAACAGCCTGCTGAGGCCGAGAGCCTGGGCATCCGTCTCAATCTGTTGCAGGATGGCGTGGCCGACGCCCTTGCCGAGCCAGTCGCGGGCGACAGCGAGGGTGCGGACCTCGGCGAGGTCCTGCCACATGACGTGCAGGGCGCCGCAGCCGATCAGGGTACCGTCGTCGGTCTCGGCGACGCGGAACTCCTGCACCGCCTCGTAAAACACGACGAGATCCTTGCCGAGCAGGATGCGCTCCTGCACGAGCGGTTCGACGAGGCGCTGGATGGCGGGGACGTCACCCGTGCGGGCACGGCGGACGGAGAAGGATGTCACGCTGCCCAGCTTAAATGCAGCGAGCCCGGACTCTCGTCCGGGCTCGCTGCATGCGGCTATCAGGCCTCGACTGCTGCGGGTTCCTTCTCCTCGAGACCGGCCTGGCGACCGGTCGTGAAGACAAACTCACCGTCGATGAAGTCGACGTGAACGTGGTCGCCCGCGTTCAGCTCGCCGTGCAGGATCTTCTCACTCATCGCGTCTTCCACCTCGTGCTGGACGGCACGGCGCAGCGGCCGGGCTCCGAGCGAGGGGTCGAAGCCCACCTTGATGAGCTGCTCCTTCGCGGGAACCGTGAGCTCCACTGTCAGGTCGCGGTCCATCAGGCGCTCGCTGAGACGCTTGATGAAGAGATCCACGATCTGCAGCAGCTCAGGCTGGGTCAACTGCGGGAAGACGATCGTCTCGTCGACACGGTTGAGGAACTCCGGCTTGAAGTGCTTCTTGAGCTCCTCGACAACCTTGCCGCGCATGCGGTCGTACCCGGTGGCGGTGTCGGTCGACGAGGTGAACCCGATGGGCGTGCCCGTGATGTCCTTCGTCCCGAGGTTGGTCGTCATGATGATGACGGTGTTCTTGAAGTCGACAACGCGCCCCTGGCCATCCGTCAGGCGTCCCTCCTCCAAAATCTGGAGGAGCGAGTTGAAGATGTCGGGATGGGCCTTCTCGATCTCGTCGAACAGCACCACGGAGAAGGGCTTGCGGCGCACCTTCTCGGTGAGCTGGCCGCCCTCCTCGAAGCCGACGAATCCGGGAGGAGCACCGAACAGCCGTGAGACCGTGTGCTTCTCGCCGTACTCGCTCATGTCGAGGGAGATGAGGGCGTTCTCGTCGTCGAACAGGAACTCGGCGAGCGCCTTGGCGAGCTCCGTCTTGCCGACACCCGTGGGGCCGGCGAAGATGAACGAACCGGAGGGGCGCTTCGGGTCCTTGAGGCCGGCACGGGTGCGTCGGATCGTCTTGGAGAGCACCGAGATGGCTTCCTCCTGCCCGATGACGCGCATGTGCAGGGCCTTCTCCATGAAGATGAGCCGGCTCGACTCCTCCTCGGTGAGCTTGAAGACCGGGATGCCCGTGGCCGCCGCCAACACTTCAGCGATGAGCCCCTCGTCCACCTCAGCAGTGGTCGAGACATCCCCCGACTTCCACTGCTTCTCGAGGCGCAGCCGCTCGCCGAGCAGCTTCTTCTCCTCGTCGCGCAGGGACGCGGCCTTCTCGAAGTCCTGGTCTTCGATCGCGCCTTCCTTCTGGCCACGAACGGCGGCGATCTTCTCGTCGAACTCGCGCAGCTCGGGCGGGGCCGACAGGATCGACAAGCGCAGGCGAGCGCCGGCCTCGTCGATCAGGTCAATGGCCTTGTCAGGCAGGAAGCGGTCGGCAACGTAGCGGTCCGCCAGGTTCGCGGCGGCGACGATCGCGCCGTCGGTGATCGAGACGCGGTGGAACGACTCGTACTTGTCGCGCAGGCCCTTGAGGATGTTGATGGTGTGCGGCAGCGAAGGCTCGTGCACCTGTACCGGCTGGAAGCGACGCTCCAGTGCGGCATCCTTCTCGAAGTGCTTGCGGTACTCGTCGAGCGTGGTCGCCCCGATCGTCTGCAGCTCACCGCGGGCGAGCAGCGGCTTGAGGATGCTCGCGGCATCGATCGCGCCCTCGGCAGCTCCGGCACCCACGAGGGTGTGGATCTCGTCGATGAAGACGATGATGTCACCGCGGGTGCGGATCTCCTTGGTCACCTTCTTGAGGCGTTCCTCGAAGTCACCGCGGTAGCGGCTGCCTGCGATGAGGCTGCCGAGGTCGAGCGTGTAAAGCTGCTTGTCCTTCAGGGTCTCGGGAACGTCACCGCGGATGATCGCGAGCGCGAGGCCCTCGACGACGGCGGTCTTGCCAACGCCGGGCTCACCGATCAGCACGGGGTTGTTCTTGGAGCGGCGGGAGAGGATCTGCATGACCCGCTCCATCTCCTTCTCGCGCCCGATGACCGGGTCGAGCTTGCCGTCGCGGGCAGCCTGAGTCAGGTTGCGGCCGAACTGGTCGAGGATCTGCGAGCCCTTGTCGGGAGTCGCATCGTTTCCGCCGACCGCGACCGCCTCCTTGCCCTGGTAGCCGGAGAGCAGCTGGATGACCTGCTGGCGCACCCGGTTGAGGTCGGCGCCGAGCTTGACGAGCACCTGGGCGGCGACGCCCTCGCCCTCGCGGATGAGGCCCAGCAGGATGTGCTCGGTACCGATGTAGTTGTGGCCGAGCTGCAGCGCCTCGCGCAGGCTCAACTCAAGGACCTTCTTGGCGCGCGGCGTGAACGGGATGTGCCCGGTCGGCTGCTGCTGGCCCTGGCCGATGATGTCCTGCACCTGGTCGCGCACCGCGTCGAGCGAGATGTTGAGCGACTCGAGGGCCTTGGCTGCGACGCCCTCACCCTCGTGGATCAGGCCCAGCAGGATGTGCTCGGTACCGATGTAGTTGTGGTTGAGCATCTTGGCCTCTTCCTGGGCCAGGACGACGACGCGGCGAGCTCGGTCGGTAAATCTTTCGAACATCTTCACTCCTTAGGCACGGGGCGGAATTCCGTGCCGATATAGAGAGACTAACCAGCCAGCTCCCCGAATAGTCCGCTGTTCGCCCTCGGCGTGACCGCGTGCCGCCGGGGGTTGCTTGCGAGGAGCATAACGTTTATCGTTACCATCGAATAACGATAAGGAGTGTGGGATGACTGTCAGACCCTTGCACGTGATTGAGCGGGTGATCCTCGTCGCGATCAGTGCCCTCGGGCTGCTGTACCTCGCGATCCTTGCCACCTTCACCTGGGCTTCGCTGCGACAGAAGCTGGTCGACCACGTCTACTCATTTCAGCTAAGCGTCAGCGGTCTGCCCAGCATTCCGGCCCCCACCACGGGCACCGCCACCGTGACCTCGATGGGCGGGCTTGACGGAGTGATCACGCCCGGCACAGTCACGGTGAATGTCTCGGGGCTCAGCGACTCGACCATGGCCCTCGTCATCACCTCGCACGTCGTCGGCTTCCTGCTGTACTCGGTGCTGATCTCCTCCGTGATCTACCTGTGCCTGCGACTGTTCTGGGGCAAGCCGTTTGCCCGTTCCATGACGACCGCCGCCGTCGTGGTCTCCCTCGCGCTCATCATCCTCGGCACCGGCTCCGACCTGCTCACGGAATTCCTCCGGGCCGCGATCCAGGAAGAAGCGCTCGGCACTGGGATGCCGCCCGAGCCGTATTCCGGAGGCAGCAGCTTCAGCTTCCCCGGTGGCTACCTGATGGCCGGGCTCGCGGTCGCCGCGCTCGCGCTGGCGTTCCGCATCGGGGAGCGGGCACAGCGGGACACCGAGGGCCTCGTCTGATGGGGGATGACGACGACACGGGCATCCACTGTCGGCTCGACGAGCTGTTGGCCGAGCGCGGCATGACGCTGACCCGGCTCAGCGAGCTGGTGGGGGTGAGCGTGGTGAACCTCTCAGTATTGAAGAACGACCGGGCGCGGGCCATCCGGTTCTCGACCCTCTCCGCGATCTGCGCGGCGCTCGACTGCGAGGTCGGGGAGTTACTCGTGGTGGTTCCGGGAGAACAATGACCACCGAGTGTGCAGGATCTGCTATTCCTGCGCGCCTCCACCAGCAACTCCTGCACAGTCGCGGTGCGGGGGTTAGCATTTGCCCGTGAGCAACCTCGAGAAGGAACCCCCGGAGGTGGTGGGCGGGAGCGTCGTGACGAGCGGGCTCGAGATCCTTGAGCCGCGCGAAGTTCCGCTGGGCGGGCCGCGGGCGATGCCCGTGAGGCGCACCCTGCCGCAGCGGGCCCGCTCACTTATCGGCGCGTGGTGTTTCGTCGACCACTACGGCCCCGAGGTGACCCGGATGGTCGTGCCGCCACACCCGCACACAGGGCTGCAGACCGTGAGCTGGTTGTTCGCGGGCGAGATCGACCACCGCGACAGCGTCGGCAGCCACGCAGCCGTGCGCCCGGGCCAGTTGAACCTCATGACGGCCGGCAGCGGGATCGCCCATTCGGAGGTGTCGCCACCCCAACCCCAGCTGCTGCACGGGGCGCAACTGTGGATCGCGCTTCCGGATGACGCGCGGCACGGGCATCCCTTCTTCGAGACCTACGTGCCGAACCCCGTTACCGTCGACGGCGCAACGGTTCACGTGTTCATCGGGTCGCTGGTCGGCTCCACCTCGACGGCCCGGGTGTTCAGTGAGCTGGTCGGTGCGCAGCTCGACATTCCACCGCTGACCACGATCGAATTGCCCGTCGACTCCCGGTTCGAGCATGGCGTGCTGGTGGACGAAGGGGATGTCTCGGTCGACGGCACCCCGGTGGCCGTGGCGCACCTGGGCTATGTGGCCCCGGGCTCGGGCATCCTGACCCTGACCACGGGCAACACCGCCGCGCGGCTGCTGCTGATCGGCGGGGTGCCGCTCGGAGAACAGATCGTGATGTGGTGGAACTTCATTGGTCGCAGCCACGACGAGATTGTCGCGTTCCGGCAGCAGTGGCAGGCTGACGTCATCGCCGGTGGGCGCGACGACGGGCGGTTCGGCCTGGTGCGGGGGTACGACGGGGAGGCGCTGCCGGCACCCGAGCTGCCGACGGTGCGGCTTAAACCTCGCGGCTGACCTCAGGCTCCCGGGCGACAAGCGTCGCGGAATCGCTGCGCGATTGCTCCAGCTTGGAGCGCTCCTCAGCCTCGATCTTCGCGCGAGCCTCACGCTCGGTGCGGTCGGCGCGGATGATCGCCCGCAGCACGAACCAGAAGATGAGCCCAACGACGACGGTCGGCGTCAGCGAGAAGATCGCGTTCGACCAGAATTCCTGAGGCACTCACCCAGCGTAACTGTTGATGAGGAACGCGACCGCGACGATCACGAGAATCCCAGCGAGCCCGAGGCCGGTGATGAGGCGGGAAGTCTTGCGGTCCACTACTGGCCTTTGACGATGATCCCGACGATTCCCGACAGCAGCAGGTACGCGCCGACCCCGCCGACGATCACCCAGATGGCGATGCGCCCGAAGGAGATCTCGCCCTTCTTCTTCTCGTCCTCGCCGGGGAGTTTCAGGTCACTCATGTTCGGAGCCTACTTCACCAGCGGGAAGAGGATCGTCTCCCGAATGCCGAGACCCGTAATCGCCATGAGCAACCGGTCGATGCCCAAGCCGATGCCGCCGGTCGGGGGCATGCCGTGCTCGAGCGCCCGCAGGAACTCCTCGTCGAGGCGCATCGCCTCAGCGTCACCCTTGCTCGCCAGCAGCGCCTGCTCCACGAACCGTTCGCGCTGGATGACCGGGTCGACGAGTTCCGAATAGCCGGTGGCCAGCTCGAACCCGCGGATGTACAGGTCCCACTTCTCCACGACGCCCGGGATGCTCCGGTGGTCGCGCACGAGGGGGCTGGTGTCGACGGGAAAATCCATCACGAACGTCGGCCGCACCAGGTCGACCTTGATGTAGTGCTCCCACAGCTCCTCGACGTATTTGCCATGGGTGGGGTGGTCGACCTCGACGCCGATCTTCTCGGCGTGCTCGCGCAGGTAGGCAATGTCGGTGTCGGTCGTGATGTCGAGACCGGATGCGGCGCGCAGCGACTCGTACATCGAGATGCGATCCCACTGCCCCCCGAGGTCGTACTCCGTGCCGTCGGCCCAGGTGACGAGGAGCTGGCCTGCCACGGCGATCGCCGCGTTCTGCACCAGCTGTTGCGTGAGGTCGGCCATCCGGTTGTAGTCGCCGTAGGCCTCATACGCTTCGAGCATTGCGAACTCGGGTGAGTGCGTGGAGTCGGCGCCCTCGTTGCGGAAGTTGCGGTTGATCTCGAACACCCGGTCGATGCCGCCCACGACGGCGCGCTTGAGGAACAGTTCGGGCGCGATGCGCAGGTACAGCTCGGTGTCGAAAGCGTTGCTGTGGGTGACGAAGGGGCGAGCCGATGCCCCGCCGTGCATCGTTTGCAGCATCGGGGTCTCGACTTCGAGGTAATCCTGGGCGGCGAAGGTGCTGCGGAGGGAGGCGTTCACCGCGGCCCGCGCGCGGACGGTGGTGCGGGCCTGCTCGCGCACGATGAGATCGAGGAAGCGGCTGCGCACGCGGCTCTCGTCGCTGAGCTCTGAGTACATGTTCGGCAGCGGCAGCACGGCCTTCGAGGCGATCTGCCACGTGTCCACCATCACGCTCAGTTCGCCGCGGCGGCTCGAGATGACCTCGCCCGAGACGAACACGTGGTCGCCCAGGTCGACGAGCTCCTTCCACTGGTCGAGCGATTCTTCGCCGACCGCAGCGAGGCTCACCATGGCCTGGATGCGGCTACCGTCGCCCGACTGCAGGGTCGCGAAGCACAGCTTGCCCGTGTTGCGCTGGAACACCACGCGCCCCGCAATGCCCACGACATCGCCGGTCGTGTCGTCGGCGACGAGGTGCCCGTACTTCTCCCGCAGCGCCGGGATGGTCGTGGTGACGGGAACCGCGACCGGGTAGGCCTCCCGGCCCGAGGCGATGAGCTTCTCGCGCTTGCCCAGCCGCACGGCCTTCTGCTCGAAGATGTCCTCTGCTGAGGGCTCGTCGGTCGGCTCGGGCTGGGCTGAAGTGTCGTCGCTCATAACCCGTCAATGCTACCGGGGGTGGCCCGGCCCCCTGGCTGGCATCCGATCTCAAGGAGTTCCGGTCGAGCCGACGCTATTTCGCCGCGCTATACGCTCGCAGCCCGGGCAAACTCCTTGAGATCGGTTAAGCCGATGCGGGGATCGGCGGGCGAGACGGCCGCGGGCGAACCCGGGTCAGCCGAGGTAGAGGGGCTCGTTGTCGATGAGACGGGTGCTGCCGAGCCGGGCGGCCACGATCGCGAGCGCCGGCCCGCGGTAGTCATCGTCGACGGGCATGAAGGTGCGGGGATGCACGACCTTGAGGTAATCCAGCACGACAAGTGACTCGCCCATGAGTGCCCCCTGCGCGGCCGCAAGGGTCGCGTCGATGCCGCGGTCACCCGAGGATGCGGCCGCCTCAAGCGCGATCGACAGGGTGCGGGCGGCGCGGCGTTCCTTCGCATCGAGGTAGCGGTTGCGGCTGGAGAGGGCGAGCCCGTCGTCTTCGCGCACCGTGTCGATCGGCTCCACCCGCACCGGCAGGTTGAGGTCGGCGACCATGCGGGTGACGAGGAACAGCTGCTGGGCATCCTTCCGGCCGAAGGTGACGATGTCGGGGGTGACGATGTTCAGCAGCTTGGCGACCACCGTCAGCACGCCGTCGAAGTGCCCGGGGCGGGATGCGCCCTCGAACAGTGACCCGACCTTGCCTGCCGTGACCTTCGTCTCGGTGGGACCGCCCGGGTACATTTCCTCGACGCTCGGCGTGAACACATAGTCGACCTCGTGGGCCGCGAGAAGCTCGAGGTCAGCGTCGAGGGTGCGCGGGTACTTGTCGAGGTCTTCGTTCGCGCCGAACTGGGTGGGATTGACGAAGATCGACACCACCCGCACGTCGGCAATAGTGGCCGCGTGGTCGACGTGGGCAATGTGGCCCGCGTGCAGCGCCCCGAGCGTGGGGGTCAGGGCGATGGTGCGGCCGGCGGCACGCTCGGCGGCGATCGCCTCACGCATTCCCCGGACGGTCTCGATCACTACGGGGCGGGATGGTGCGGTCACAGCGTGTCCTTCGGGTCGTCGACCTCCAGGGAGGACAGGTCGATCGTAGTCGCACTCGCACCGGCGAGCGCCGTCTCCACGGCCGAGCGGACGAGCGGCGCGATGACCGCCCCGGGAGACTCGATACCGAGCCCTGCGAGCAGGTCGACGGCCTGGCCGACAATGGATGCCGAGAAGCTGGTCGCGGTCGCCACCGCCTCGGCATAGGCAGCCCGGTCGCCCTCGGCGATGACGATCGGCTCGGCACCCATCTCCACGACGAGAGCCTGCGCGATCGGCAGCACGGGCGCGGGTGCCGCAACGGCGCAGTAACTCTCCCGCAACCGCACGAGGTCAAGCGACGTGCCCGTGAAGACCATCGCGGGATGGAGGGCGAGAGGGATGACCCCGGCGGCTGAGGCCGGCGCGAGCACGGAGTATCCGACCCCCGGTGCGGTGTGCAGCAGCAGTTGGCCGGGCTGCCACGCACCCGTGGCGGCGAGCCCCGCCACGAGGGAGGCGATCTCGGCTTCGGGGATCGCGAGGATCACCAGTTCGCTGCGCTCCACCAGTTCGGGGATCTCGAGGATCGGGACATCCGGCAGCATCGCCCGCGCACGATCGCGGTTGTTCTCGGAAACGGCGGCGATTCCCACGATCGCGTGGCCGGCCCCCGCGAGTGCCGCGCCGAGCACGGGCCCGACCCTGCCCGCGCCAATGATGCCGACTCCGAGCCGGCCTGAGGGGGTGGCCATCAGGAACGCCAGCGGTGCGTGGTGTCGGTGCCAGCGGAGCTGATCGCGGCTGCCGAGATCTGCTCGAACGCCCGCAGCGCATCGGCCGAGTCCAGCGCGCCGAGGTGCGCACTGACGGGGCCGGCGACGGTGTGCAACCGGATGGCGGCCAGCCGCAGGGAACGCAGCAGGGGGCCCTGCCGCAGGGCGATGCTCTGCATGCGGGCTTCGGGAACGATCACCAGTTCGCGCCAGATCGCCCCACGGCGCAGCAGCACCGCACCCGGCACGAGGGCGAAACCGTTGCGGCGCACGGAGAACCACCGCAGCACCCGCGCTCGCGGCGGGGAGTTGGTGAAGCCGCCGCCGAGGTCACCACCGGTGAGCCCCGCAATGAGGGCCGCGGTATCGACGCCGGGAAGCACGAGGCTGAGCACTTTCGTGACGTCGTCGAGGTTTCCCACCGGAAGGATCGTGGTGTTGGCCTGCCCGGCCGCGCCCTGGGCCGAGGACTGCGAGGCACGGTTGATGACGACCTGCCACCAACCCGAGGGCCGCCACAGCAACTGCTGGCGCACCTGGATCGCGTGGATGCGACCGGGCGGCAGCGTCTCATTGCTCGTGGAAAGCAGGCCGAATCCCACCCGGATGCCGTCTGGGGTGCTGGCCAGGCTGTAGCGCAGCGAACGGGTAAAGCGGGTGACGTAGAAGCTGCCCAGCCCGATGAGGCCGGGGATGAACCCGAAAATCCAGAAGATCTCGCCCGTGACCGCCACGGCGACCGACATGCCGACCAGGACGAGCAGCACGATCACGGTGAACTCATTGAGGACGATCGACCCGATCAGGCGCCCCGGATGCATCTGCACGACCGATTCCGGAGCCGCGATGCCGGGGTCGAGCTCGGGGGCCAGGAACTCGTTGAGGCGTTTCTCGATGACGTTGGAACTCGCCTCCGCCTGGTCGGCGGCCGAGCCCGCAGGGATCGTCGTCCCCGAGGCGAGCAGCAGGATTTCGCGGCGCAGTTCATCGGCGGCCGCGGAGCCCAGGTAAGCCAGCTGCACGTTGGCGTCCTGGCCTGCGACATTGATCTCGAGTCTCGCCGCACCGAAGAGCCGCGCCAGGACCGGGCGGGCGATGTTGATCCCCTGGATGCGGTCGAGCCTGCCCCGCCGGTTGGTTCGGAACAGGATGCCGCTGCGCACCTCCACCTGCTCGTCGGTGATCCGGAAGGTGTGCATCCGCCACGACACGTAGAACCCACCAACGAACAGCACGAGACCGGCGAGAATGCCGAGGAGAATTAGGCCCGCGAAGTCGTGCTCGAGAATCCAGACGAACGGGTCGAAGTCGTCACCCGGGCCGCCCTCGATCAGCGTGTTGATGAACACGTCACGCAGGTTGACCACGATGACACCGATAATCGCGACGAGCGCGATCCCGCCCCTCAGCAGCGGGGTCGCAGGGTGCAGCCGGTGCCACTCCCCGTCAGCGAGCCTCGTGCCTCGTCCGATCGGCTCGGCCGCTCCGGTCACAGTCCCGCCCTGCGGGTCTCCGCGAGCGCCACCAGCCGGTCCCTCAACTCCTCAGCTTCAGCCTCGGGCAGACCCGGGATCACCACCCCGGTCGCCGCCGCCGCGGTCACGAACTTCAACTCACTGAGCCCCACGGCGCGGTCGAGCGGGCCACGGTTGATGTCCACGAGCTGCATGCGACCGTAGGGCACCGCGACGACACGCTGGAACATGAGCCCCCTGCGGAAGACCAGGTCGTCATCGCGCAACTGGTACCCGATGGACCGCACCCTCCGGGGAACGAGGACGAGGGTGATCAGGAAGATGATGCCGAGGGAGCCCGGAATCGCCCAGAGCCACACCAGCTGCGTGAGCCAGGCGGGGATGGATGCCACGACGACGGCCACCACGCCGAACACCAGGGTGCCGACCAGGTCGACGACGATGTACTTCGGTGAGACTCGACGCCAGTCGGCCTGCGGCAACTCGAGAATGGTGCTCACGTGATACCTCGCGGGTCTGGGGCTCCGGGACGCTTCGTCTCGTCGTCGTCCGGCGGAATCGTGCACATGTGTTCGGCGATCAACCCGGCGACGAGAAGAAGGATCGCTCCGACGGTGGCAGCCACCGCCATCGTGATCGAGTTTAGCGCCGGCAACACGGGGCGGCTCAGCAGGTAGCCAATGATCCCGAGCCCTGCACCGCTCAGCAGCGAGCCGCCGAGACTCGACGCTTTGGCGAGCATCACGACCCGGGTGGCGTAGAAGGGGTCGACCCGGGCGGTGCGGTCCCCGCGCGCGACTTTGCGCACCGGCAGCGCCATCACGACGATGATCACGCCGATAAGCACGAGGGCCGCAGCGAGCGTGATCGGCGGGATGACCACCGCCCGGCCACTCGCGGTGAGGGCTGTCTCGACCAGCCACAGGATGACGGCACCGAGGCCGGCGAGCAGCAGGAGGTGCAGGGGTTTGGTGCGGGTCATAGCAGTGGCTCCGCGGGGTAGGGGGTGGGTGTTTCAGCGGTCCGGTCGAGCAGGGCGGCGATCGGGCCATGCCCGGGCAGCGTGGCGTCGGGGTCGAACTGCAGCCACGGCGCGAGCACGAACGCGCGCTCCGCGGCGCGCGGGTGCGGGATGCTCAGGCTCTCGCTCTCCAACCGAAGGTCACCGAAGGTGACGATGTCGAGGTCGAGGGTGCGGTCGCCCCAGCGGGTGTCACGCACGCGACCGAGGTCACATTCCACCCCCGCCAGCGCGGCCAGCAGTTGCGCCGGCTCGAGAGTGGTGGTGACGGCGACGACCGCGTTGAGGTAGGCGGGGGCATCCGGGTCGATTCCGTCGGGTTTCAGTGCGGCGGTCTCGACGATGCCGGATGCCGCGGTCACGGTCACCCCGGCGATCGCGCTGATGCCGGCGACCCCGGCGCGGAGGTTGGCTTCGCGGTCGCCCAGGTTGCTGCCGAGCGCAACGATGGCACGCTGGCTCATTGCGCCGAGAACCCGGTGGTGCGCGCCGCGGGGGCGGCGCTGCGGGTGATCGTCACCGACACATCGGCGAAGGGCACGCTGATGGGGGCGCTCGGCTTGTGCACGGTCACGGTGGTCGCAAGCGCCGCACGGTGGGCCAGCACCACCCCGGCGACCCGCTCCGCGACGGTTTCGATGAGGTCGACGGGGTCACTCTCGACGGCGGCCACCACCTGCTCCGCCAGTTCGCCGTAGTGGATCGTCTGGTCGAGGTCGTCGCTGGCCGCGGCCGCCGCCAGGTCGAGGTGCACGACCACGTCGATGATGAACACCTGGCCGGTGCGGCGCTCGTGCTCGAGCACGCCGTGGAACGCGGAGGCGCGCAGCCCGGTGAGGATGATGCTGTCGGTGCCGATCGGGTTCAGCGGGTTCATGCGGTGAGTCCGTTCTTCCAGGCCGACCAGACGCCGAGGGCGGCGCGCGTGGCGGCAACGTCGTGCACCCGGACGGCGGAGGCTCCGGCCGCAGCAGCCAGCGCCGTCACCACGGCGGTGGGCAGGTCGCGGTCGGCGGGGCTGGCGCCCTCCGGCAGCAACTCCCCGAGGAACCGCTTGCGTGAGGCCCCCACGAGCACCGGATGCCCGAGCGCCCGCAGCTCACCGAGGTGCGCCAGCAGCGCCCAGTTGTGCTCGGCGGTCTTCGCGAAGCCGAGCCCGGGGTCGAGCGTGACCCTGTCGAGGTCGACACCGGCGGCCTTCATCGCGGCGAGACGCTCCCGCAGTTCGCCGGTCACCTCGGCGACCACGTCGTCGTAGGTCGCGAGCTCGTTCATCCCGCTGCTGTGGCCGCGCCAGTGCATGGCGATGTACAGCAGCCCGGTCTCGGCGACCACGCCGTACATGTCGGGGTCGGCGAGCCCACCCGAAACGTCATTGATGACGGATGCCCCGGCAAGCGCCGCCGAGTGCGCCGTGGCCGCGTTCATGGTGTCGACGCTCACGCTCACGCCCGCCGCCACCAGTCCGCGCACCACGGGCAGCACGCGCTGCTGCTCCTCGTCCAGGGTCACCCGTTGCGCCCCGGGACGGGTCGACTCACCGCCCACGTCGATAAGGTCCGCCCCCTGCGCGGCAAGCTCGATGCCCCTGGCGATCGCGGCGTCGCCGCTGTACTGGCCGCCGTCGCTGAACGAGTCGGGGGTGACGTTGAGGATCGCGTACACCTGTGGGATGGTCATCGCTGCCCCAGCAGGGCCATCACTTCGGCGCGAGCGACGGGGTCGCCGAGCGAGCCGCGGGTGGCCATGGTCACTGTGGAACTGCGCGCTTGCCGTGATCCGCGGGCGGTGACGCACCCGTGCACCGCGTCGAGCACCACGAGAACACCCGCGGGCTCGAGGCCGGCCTGGAGGGCATCCGCGATCTGCTCCCCCAGGTTCTCCTGCAGCTGCGGGCGGGCGGCGAGGGTCTCGACGACGCGCGGCAGCCGGCCGAGCCCGACAATACGGTCGCCGGGGATGTACGCCACATGCGCGACCCCGAGGAAGGGCAGCAGGTGGTGCTCGCAGATCGAGCGGAACTCGATGTCACGCAGCACCACGAGTTCGCCCGTACCCTCGGTCGGCACAGTCTCGGCAAGGTGGCGCACGGGGTCGTCACCGATTCCGGCGAAGAACTCGTTGTAGGCCTCGGCCACGCGTTTCGGGGTGTCGACGAGGCCCGGCCGCTGCGGGTTCTCGCCGATGGCGGCGAGCAACTCGGCAACGGCCGCCTCGATGCGCCCGGAGTCGATGGCCATGGTGACTCTAGGCGGTGGCGATGCCGGGGGTCTTGCGGGGGCGCGGGGTGCGCTTCGGCTTCGTCGTGGTGTCGGACTGCACACCACCGTCAACAAGGCCGGCGTCGACGGGCGCCTTGTGCGGAACCTTCACGGGCGGACGGTCCGAGAGCGGGCGATCGTTGCTCGAGAGCCACTGCGGGCGTTCGGGCAGCTTCTCGATGCCCTCGAAGATGCTCGCAAGCTGCACGTGGTCGAGCGTCTCTTTCTCGAGGAGCTCGGTGGCGAGCTTGTCGAGGGTGTCGCGGTTGGTGTTGAGCACCTGCCACGCCTCGTCGTGCGCCTGGTCGATGAGGGCACGCACCTCCTCGTCGATGGTCTCGGCGATCGTGTCGGAGTAGTCGCGGCTCGCGCCCATGTCGCGACCGAGGAACGGTTCACCGGCGGTCAGGCCCAGCTTGACCGAACCGACCTTCGCGCTCATGCCGTACTCGGTCACCATCTTGCGGGCGATCGCCGTGGCCTTCTCGATGTCGTTCGAAGCCCCGGTGGTGGGGTCGTGGAAGACGATCTCCTCCGCAACCCGGCCGCCCATCGCGTAGGTGAGCTGGTCGAGCAGCTCATTGCGGGTCACCGAGTACTTGTCCTCAAGCGGCAGCACCATCGTGTAGCCGAGGGCACGGCCGCGCGGGAGGATCGTGACCTTGGTCACGGGGTCGGTGTTGCGCATGCTCGCGGCAGCCAGCGCGTGACCACCCTCGTGGTAGGCGGTGATGAGCTTCTCTTTGTCGTTCATCAGTCGGGTGCGGCGCTGCGGTCCCGCCATGACCCGGTCGACGGCCTCATCCAGTGCGCGGTTGTCGATGAGCTGTGCGTTGCTGCGCGCGGTCAGAAGCGCGGCCTCGTTGAGCACGTTCGCAAGGTCGGCACCGGTGAAGCCTGGCGTCTTGCGCGCCAGCACCTCGAGGTCGACACCGTCGGCCATCGGCTTGCCCTTGGCGTGCACCTCGAGAATCTGCTTGCGACCCTGCAGGTCGGGGGCGTCGACGCCAATCTGGCGGTCGAATCGACCGGGGCGCAGCAGGGCAGGGTCGAGAACATCGGGGCGGTTGGTGGCGGCGATCAGGATGACGTTGGTCTTGACGTCGAAGCCGTCCATCTCGACCAGGAGCTGGTTGAGGGTCTGCTCACGCTCGTCGTTGCCGCCGCCGATACCGGCGCCGCGGTGGCGGCCCACCGCATCGATCTCGTCGATGAAGATGATCGCGGGCGAGTTCTGCTTTGCCTGGTCGAACAGGTCGCGCACGCGGCTGGCGCCGACGCCCACGAACATCTCGACGAAGTCGGAACCCGAGATCGTGTAGAACGGCACGCCCGCCTCACCCGCGGTCGCGCGGGCGAGCAGGGTCTTGCCTGTTCCGGGAGGGCCGTACAGCAGCACGCCCTTGGGGATGCGGGCGCCGACAGCCAGGAACTTGGCGGGGTCTTTCAGGAAGTCCTTGATCTCTTCGAGCTCTTCGATGGCCTCGTCGGAGCCTGCGACGTCGGCGAAGGTCACCTTGGGGGCCTCCTTGCCGACCAGCTTCGCCTTCGACTTGCCGAACTGCATGACCCGGTTGCCGCCACCCTGCATGCGGCTGAGCAGGAAGTAGAAGATCACACCGATGATCAGGAAAGGCAGCAGGATTCCGAGCAGGCTCGTGAAGAAGTTGGTCTGCGGCACCTCATCATCGAAGTCCTTGAGGTCGGCGGCGTTGATCGCTTCGACCACCTCGGTGCCTCGCGGCGCGACATAGAAGAACTGCACCTGGGTGCCGTTGTCATCATCGGCCTTGCTCAGGGTGAGGTCGACGCGCTGTTCGCCATCGACGATCTTCGCCGACTGCACGGTCGAGCCTTTCAGCAGGTCGAGCCCCTCCTGCGTGGAGATCTGCTTGAAGCCGCTGCTGGTGAGGAGGGTCGTGCCGATCCACACCGCGATGACGGCGAGCGCGATGTAGATGATCGGCCCACGAAAAATGCGCTTGAAGTCCATGTTATTCGGGCGTGTGAGGCCCCGACCTTCCTGCTGGAGAAACGTGCTGTAAGGCTACCGTTACCGCGCTGCACGTCGTCTGGATGTTCGCCTCAGGCGCATCCGGTGGTCGAGCGGAGTCGAGACCCGGTGATCGAGCGAAGTCGAGATCCGAGCCAAGTCGAGATCCGAGCCAGCCAGCGCCAGGTCTCGACTTCGCTCGACCGCCGCTTATCCACAGGTTCGCCACACCGACCCCGGGCGCCTACCCAGACCGCGAGCATTCTCCCCATGCCGTACATGTACATGCTCAGGTGCCACGACGGGAGCTACTACGTCGGGAGCACGTGGGACATCGAGCGGCGCCTCGCGCAGCACGAACGCGGCGAGGCCGCCAACTACACCCGCTCGCGTCGCCCGGTCGAACTGGTTCATCTCGAGGAGTACACGCGGATCGATGACGCGTTTCGGAGAGAGAAGCAAGTACAAAGCTGGGGGCGGGCCAAGCGAGAGGCGTTGCTCAGGGGCGATGAGAATGCCCTGTGTAGGTTAAGCCGAGGGACGGATCGGGACTAGACGGATCTCGACTTCGCTCGATCACCGGTGATCGAGCGGGCCAGCGGATGTCGACTTCGCTCGATCACCGGCTCAGGCGTATACGTGGGGGGCGAGCACCGCGACGCCGCGCAGGTTGCGGTAGCGCTCGGCGTAGTCCAGCCCGTACCCGACGACGAAAGCGTTCGGGATGTCGAATCCGAAGTACTTCACCTCGACATCCACTTTGGCGGCCTCGGGCTTACGCAGCAGCGCGAGGATCTCGAGCGACGCTGGCCCCCGGCTTTCGAGGTTGGCGCGCAGCCAGGCGAGGGTCAACCCCGAGTCGATGATGTCTTCGACGATGATGACGTGCCGGCCCTTGAGGTCGGCGTCGAGGTCTTTCAGGATGCGCACGACACCGCTTGACTCGGTGCTGGCCCCGTAGGAAGAGACGGCCATGAAGTCGAGGTCGACGTGCATTTTCAGTTCGCGCGCCACATCTGCCATCACCATCACGGCGCCCTTGAGCACGGCCACCAGCAGCACCCGCTCGCCGGCGTAGTCGTGCTCGATACGGCGGGCGAGTTCGGCGATCTTGTCGTGGATCTGCTGTTCGCTCAGCAGTACCTCGGTCAGGTCGTCCGCGACGTCGGCGAGTTCCATGGGTTCCTTACTGTCTTGCCTCGAACACGAGCAGTCCGCCGCGCCGTTCCACCTTAATACCCGGCACGTCGATGGGGCCCTGCCCGTGCCAGTGCGTGACCAGCCGCGCCACCTCGAGGGTCTGCGCGCGGCTCAGCGACACGTGGAACTCGCTCGCCACCACCAGCCGGATCAGCCGCTGCCGCAGTGCCGCGGGCTGCACCTCGAGGGCGCGCACCGGCAGCGAGATGCCCGCCTCGGAGTGTTCGGCGAGGTCTTCGGCGATCTCCTCCGCGAAATGATCCAAAGCCTCGGAATCCTCGCGCAGCTGCTCGGCGGTGCGGGCGAGGGCCTCCGGGATGCCCGGGCCGAGGGCATCCTCCATGACGGGCAGCACGACCCGGCGTGCGCGAACCCTCGCGAACCCGGCATCGTCGTTCTGCGGGTCGTGCCAGGGTTGCAGGCCGGCATCCCCGCACGCCTGCACGGTCGTGGCACGGCGCAGCCCGAGCAGCGGGCGCAGGTAGTGGCCGGTCATCGCGCGCATGCCGCCGAGACTTGCCGGGCCGCTGCCGCGCGCGAGCCCGAGCAGCACCGTTTCGGCCTGGTCGTCGAGGGTGTGGCCGAGCAGCACGGCACTCGCGCCGAGTTCGGTCAGCGCCGCGTCCAACTCCCGGTAGCGGGCAGTGCGGGCGGCAGCCTCTGGCCCTCCCTCCGAACCCACGACGGCGGTGCGGATGACCACCGGGTCAAGGCCCAGGGCAACGGCCTGCGTGGATGCCCGCGCTGCGGCATCCCGCGACCCCTCCTGCAGTCCGTGGTCGACGATGACGGCACCCACCCGCATGCCGGCGCGGGGCGCCTCGAACGCGGCGGCGGCGGCGAGCGCCAGGGAGTCAGGCCCGCCCGAGAGGGCCACGAGCACGAGCGGCCCCGCCCCGCCCTGACGTTTCTCCGGAGGTTCCGGTGCCGAGTCACTCTGGTTACCGGTTTGACCGGTGCGCCGCCCGGAAACTCCGGAGAAGTGAACAGAAGAGAGGGCCTCACGCACGGCGCGGCGGACGTCGGCGATCGCCGGGGTCAGTCTCGGGCGGGTGGATGTCATCAGCTAACGTTATCGGCAGCACATCGCAGACCATGAGGAGCAGCACATGACCGCATACGACGTCGTCGTCGAGATCCCCCAGGGGAGCCGCAACAAGTACGAAGTCGACCACGAGACCGGCCGCGTGCACCTGGATCGTTACCTCTTCACCTCGTTCCAGTACCCGACCGACTACGGCTACTTCGAGAACACCCTCGGCCTCGACGGTGACCCGGTCGACGCGCTCATCCTGCTCGACGCCCCCACGTTCCCTGGCGTCATCATCTCGGTGCGCCCGGTCGCGGTCTTCAACATGACCGACGATGGCGGCAGCGACGCGAAGGTCATCTGCGTGCAGGCGAAGGACCCGCGCTGGGCCCACATCCAGGACATCGGCGACATCCCCGAGTTCACCAAGAGCGAGATCCAGCACTTCTTCGAGCACTACAAAGACCTCGAGCCCGGCAAGTGGGTTAAGGTCGACGGCTGGGGCGACGCCGCCGAAGCCGATGCGATCGTGCAGGCGGGCTTCGAGAAGCTGAAGGCCGAAGGCCACTAGCCTCAGGCGGTCGGCCTCGCAGCGTACGGCACGAGGTCGGCATTGCGGACCGGGCTAACCGCGACGGTCGTCCCCGGCACGGGCGCCTCAATCATCTGCCCACCGCCCAGGTAGATGGTGACGTGGTACTTGGTCGCGCCCGTCGAGCCACCGCTGGAGTAGAACAGCAGGTCGCCGCGCTGGATCTGTGACAGCCCGACGAGGTGGCCGAGCCCCGCCTGGTAGTTGTACTGGCTGTTGGCGCTGTGGATACCGATGTAGACGCCGGCCGACCCGTACGCAGCCTTGGTCAGCCCGGAGCAGTCCCAGCGGTCCGGCCCGGAGCCGCCGTACTGGTAAGGCTCACCCAGTTGCGCGTAGGCGAAAGCGATCGCCGTTTCGACGGCACCCGAACTCGGCGCGGGCGGCGTGGGGTCGGGCGTCGGGGTGGATGGGGTGCCGGGAGTACTCGGCGTGCCCGGGTCGCTCGGCGTGCCGGGGGTGCTGGGCGTGCCAGGGGCGTTCGGGGTCGACGGGGTGGTCGGGATGCTCGGCGGCGGCGGGGCGGTGATGCCCTCGATGTACCGCTGCTCAATCTCTGCCGTCGTGCCCTTGAGCGACGCCAGTTGCGCATACAACTGGTCGGCGGATGCCCGCTGCTCCGCCACCTGTGCCACCAGGTCATCCGCTGCCGACTGTGCGGCCGCGAGCGCTTCCTGCGCCTCGCCCTCGAGAGCCCGACGCCCCTCCTCGGCGACCTCGGCCTGGTCGGTGAGCGACCGGGCGAGGTTCTTGTCGACGATGGCCTGGTTGTAGATTTGCGCGGACTGTTCGCTCAGTTTGCTCATGGTGCCGAGCGAGCTCAGCAGCCCGTCAGAGTTGTCGCTCAGCAGCAGCTTCATGCTGAGGTCTGAGCCTCCGGTTCGCGCCAACTGGGCGACCAGCTGCCCGGCCCGCCGGCTTGACGCGGCGGCGCGAGCCGCGGCATCCTGCGCCTGGGAGTCGAGTCGATCGGCTTTCGCCGCCGCCGCCTCGAGGTCGGCCGTGGCCTGGTTGTATTCCTCGCCCTTGATCAGGGCGTCACGGCTGAGTTCGGCGGCCTGCGCTTCGAGATCACTGAGCATGCCCTCGATGGTCTCGACCGCGCGAGCTGCCGCCGCTTCATCCTGGCGGGCATCCTCGACCTCATCCCACGAGGGATAGTCGACCGCCGAGGCGGGTGCGGCACCGAGGGTCAGCGCCAGCGTGCCGGCGACGACGATGGTGAGCACCCCGAAGGGGCGGTGACGCCGTGGCATTACCGCTCCGAACCCTCGAGGCGATCAGCCAAGCGGCACCCCTTGCGCGCGCATGTAGGGCTGGGCGTCCTGTGAACGCCCGTTGCTGCGCACCTCGAAGTGCAGGTGGCAGCCGGTCGAGTTGCCGGTGGTGCCGACCTTGGCGATGTTCTGGCCCACGTCGACGCGCTCGCCGGCAGAGACGAGACGCCCGCCGTCGAGGATGTGGCCGTAAGCGGTGCTGATGCCGTTGCCGTGGTCGATCACGATGTAGTTGCCGTACCCGCCGTTCCAGCCACCCGTGGAGATGGTGACCGTGCCGCTGGAGGCCGCGAAGATGTTCGTCCCGCAGGCGTTGGCGATGTCGGTACCGGTGTGGAAGTTGTATGAGCCCCG
The DNA here is from genome assembly GCA_044340535.1 of Rhodoglobus sp. GTDB lineage: Bacteria > Actinomycetota > Actinomycetes > Actinomycetales > Microbacteriaceae > Rhodoglobus. The sequence continues at coordinate 96,465 of JBIITJ010000001.1, read as the reverse complement.
CAGGTCGCGCCCGCCGTACGTGGAACTGATGTAACCGCGCGCGGGCTGCACCCACCCGCTGTCACTGATCTGCCCGGCCTCGAGGCTCGCACGGGCGTATCTCTCGCGCACGCCCGCCAGGTAGTCGGCCTCGGTGGCAGTGCGCTTCTCACGCAGCACGACGAGCTGCTGGTTGAGCTCGTTTTGCCGGTTGAGCTGCTCCTCGAGGGCGGCGGCGGCGGCCAGCGATGCGGCCTGCGCTTCGACGAATGCGGCTTCGGCGGCGATCTTCAGCGCCTCGAGTTCGGTCTTGGCGATATCGGCCGCATCGGTCTGCGCCTGCGCGGTGTTCTGGTCGAAGATCGCCCGGGCGAAGATGGAGTCGGCCTGCACCGTGATCTTGCCGGACATGCCGAGCCCGTAGAGCAGGTCGTCGGCCTCGCCGGCGTTCAGCAGAAGGTTGGTGGTGACATCCTGAGAACCGCTGCGCATCATCTGCGCGGCCATCTGGCCGGCCCGTCGCTCGGAGACTACGGCGAGCGCGTTGGCTTCGTCGGCCTGGGCCTGGAGCGTGTCGGCACGGCTCGCGGCGGCCTGGAACTTCTGGTCGGCTTCCATCCAGATGTTGCTCTTGTCGGCGGCATCCTGGGCGGTGCGCTCGGCATTGGCCTTCAGCGATGCGAGCTGGGCTTCGATCGTCCTGATCAGAGCTTCGGCGGCGGCAACGTCGTTGCGCGCCGCGTTGACGTCAGCCCAGGTGGCGTAGTCGTCTGCCCACGCGGGCTGGTTGGACGCGACCACTGTGCCGGTGATCCCGACGACGAGGGCGGCAGTGATCGCGACGGTGCGCAGCCAGACTGGGCGCAGACGTGAACGGTCTGCTCCCCCGCGAATGGATGTGGTGCTCATTGCTCCCCGAATCGTGTTGCCTCGTGACCGGTCACGTTGGCAACACTGTTAACATTCGTAACAGTAGCAACAGGGCGGTCAAGCTTCAATAACCACTTGAAACTACCCGCGGTGGTGCCGGATGCCGCGGACATCCGCACCCTTTCGCCGTTTCCGCCCGCATTCCTCTCCGTTTGGCAAAACCCCAGCGCCCCCTTATGCTTGACCCTCGGTAGCTAAGAAGTTCTGTGACTTCGAGGCCCCATCGTTTAGTGGCCTAGGACACCGCCCTTTCACGGCGGCAGCACGGGTTCGAATCCCGTTGGGGTCACCAAACACAGAAGTTAATAGCTAGGCCCTGTAGCGCAGTTGGTTAGCGCGCCGCCCTGTCACGGCGGAGGTCGCCGGTTCAAGTCCGGTCAGGGTCGCAAACGTGGAAGGCCTCTTCGCAAGGAGGGGCTTTTTGCGTAACGGAAGGGTTCATCCCCTCCCGGCTCTGTAGCTCAGTTGGTAGAGCGCACGACTGAAAATCGTGAGGTCACGGGATCGACGCCCGTCGGAGCCACCATCGAATGGGCAGCAAATACGAGGGACTTGAGGCCATCCTCGCGGATTCAGCCAGTCGCTCAGGGTCGATCTGACTACATTTTGACTACAACTGATTCAGCGGCGTGGCGATCCAACGCCTCGGCAACGGCATCCAAGTCGTCATCGAACAGGTCCGCGTAGACATCCAGGGTCGTCGCTGCGGACGCGTGCCCGAGCATCCGCTGGACTGCCTTCACGTTCGCTCCCGATGACACGGCAAGGGATGCCGCGGTGTGTCTCAAGTCATGAATAGTGATTCGCGGGAATGTCGGATCGATCGTCATGCATCGGGCCACCGCACGGGAGGCACGGATCGAGCATCCTTCCTGCGCGAAGGCGCCGTCGAGGTCTACGAGGATGTGGCTGAACTTTATGGCCACCTGGACGACCCGGCGATCGCACGATTCTTCGCGGCCCACAAGGATTCGTGAATCCACAATGCCTGCCGGCCTCGATGCAGGCTGGCCAGGATGTCTCCGTACACCTGGACAACGACGCTGACGGTCGGGCGCCGTTTGACGCGGCGAGGCGCTGGTCTGAGCTGTGACTCGCAGCTTCGACACCCGTCGAAGGCGCTAGCTCGCAGTCACCCCCGGGCGTGGCCATTCTCATCGGCGAAGTGGCGCCGCATGAGTTTGCCGATGAGCTCGCTCAGGGTGTCGCGTTCCTGCTCGGTGAGCGCGCTCATCCACTCCCGCTCCCGCGCGTTGTAGTGCGCTCGGGATCGTTGCACGCTCTCGCGCCCCGCCGCAGTCAGGTCGATGAGGATGCTCCTGCGGTCCGTCGGCGATGAACGGCGGACGGCGAACCCCGCCGATACCAGTCGCTCAAGCAGGGCTGATGCTGCCGCGCGGCTCATATTGGAGAGCGACGCGGCCCGGGCCAGGGTCATCTCGCCCTCGATGTCGAGGGCGCTCATCAGGTTGAGGGGTGGGGCCGCAATGCCAGAGGCTTCGCGCAGGTCGCTCTTCAGGTCGTACCGCAGCGCGTCCGCGGCCGTCAGAAGCTCCATCACGCGGCGGAGGCTGTCGGTGTCGAGTTCCGGATGGCGAGCAGCGACCGTCTCGACGGTCTGGGAAATGAAGTGCCAGTACTCGGGTGCTTCGGCGTCTTCGTGGTCGGGCACTCTTCGTCCAATCATCATCGCGGAGCGAGCAGGTTTCACGATGCTCGCCTCACATTTCGCCGGTGTTTCAGGCTAGTGAAGATTATATGTAACGCATTGATTGTCAATGTGTTGACGATAATCTGACGAAGCGCACCAGCCCCCTTCCCCCAGGAGTCCGAATGAAAACGAAGTCGAAAGCGTTCTTCGGTGGCATCACCATGGCCACCACAGCACTACTGCTTAGCGCCTGCGCGGGCAATCCGACCAGCTCACCCGAACCCGCAGCCGAGGGCGACGCGCTCACCGCAGGAATGTTCTGCGCCGGCGGCGACCTCTCCTACTGCGACCCGGACGGTGTCGTAGGCATGGGTATTCTCGCCGACCTGGCCACGGAAGGATGGGGGCCCGCGATGGGTGCCGACGTCACCGTGCAGGGATCCACGTTCGAAGCGCTCATGCCCGCAGCAATCTCCGGTCGACTCGACATGATCGTCGGCCTCGGTGACATTGAAGACCGTCGCGGTGAGTTCACCTTTATCGACCTCTTCACCTCCGTGTACTCGATCATCACCCAGGAGGGTAACGAGGTCGGCATCGAGACCAAAGACGACCTCTGCGGCCTCACGCTGTCGACCACCACGGCCTCGGGCGAAGCCGTGGCCATCCAGTCGCTGAGCGACGCATGCGTCGAAGAGGGGCTCGAGCCGATCGTTCTTGACGAGTATGGCGAGCAGGCCGCGACCTTCCTCGCCGTGCAGTCCGGCCGCGCCGACGCCACGCTGACCGACGGTTTCTCGTCGCGCTCGCTGCTGGAAGAGAACCCCGACACCTACGCAGACGTCCTCTCGATCGAGGGCACGACGCTGTGGGGCGTTGCGGTTCCGGTTTCGAACACCGAACTGATCGAGCGCGTGAAAGAAGGCGTCGCAGCGGCACTCGAAGACGGCAGCCTCGCTGCGGTCCTGGAAGGCTACGACGTCGACCCGAGCATCCTCGTTCCGGGCCTCACCGTCAACGGCGAACTCGTCGCTTAGTTCACCCTAGAGAAGGAGGCGGCGGATGCCCGCACTCGAGACACCAGTCGGTGCCCCTGAGACGATTCGGTACAAGCGTCGGATTCGTCCATCGTGGATCGTCAGCGCGGCGCTCGCCGCGTACGTGGTGCTCCTGGTCATTGATGTGTTCTCAAGCAGCAATGCACTTCGTTGGGACACCGTCGCCTCCTACCTCTTCTCCCCCGAAATACTCGCGGGGGTCGGCAAGACCCTGCTCCTCACCGTCGTCTCGATGGCCATCGCCGTGGTGCTCGGAGTGGTCCTTGCGCTGATGCGGACCGCGAAAGACCCAACGCTCCGAGCGGTGTCCTGGATCTACGTCGGCTTCATGCGCAGCGTGCCCCTGCTAGTGCTCATCCTCTTCGTTTATTTCGCGGCCGTCCTGCTGCCGACCCTCTCGATCGGCCTGCCTCTCGGCGGCCCGCAGTTCATCAGCTGGGATACCAACGAAGTCATCACCCCCTTTACCGCCGCCATCATCGCCTTGGGGTTCGGCGAGGCCGCTTACACGTCGGAGATCATCCGGGGCGGGCTGCTCGCCGTATCGAAGGGCCAGTCCGAGGCTGCCAACGCCCTCGGCATGCCGCCGGGCATGATCTTCGCCAGGGTCACCCTTCCCCAGGCATTCCGCGTGATCGTGCCCGGGCTCGGCAACGAAGCCATCGGCATGCTCAAGGCCACTGCACTCGTGCAGATCATCGGCTACACCGAGTTGCTCACCACAGCCCAGCGAATCTACGCCGTGAACTTCCAAACCATCCCGCTGCTGCTCGTCGTGACGATCTGGTACCTCGTCCTGACCGTCGTCGGCACGATCCTGCAGGGCCGCCTCGAGAAACGGATGAACCGTGCCTACTGACCAGACCCCGCGGCAGGCCGCCGCAGTCGATGGCGGCCGCGACATTGCCATTCGCAACGTCGGCAAGACGTTCGGAACGCGCGAAGTGCTCACCGACGTCACGTTCGACATCGCCGCTGGCGAAGTTGTCGCGATAATCGGACCGAGCGGCTCGGGTAAGAGCACCCTGCTGCGCTGCATCAATCGGCTCGAAACCGCCACCGTTGGCGAGATCTTCGTGGGCGACGAACTCATGGGCTATGAGCTGCGGGGTTCGGAGGCGATGCCGTTGAGCGCGAGAGCCCTGGCCAGGCAGCGACAGTTGGTGGGCATGGTTTTCCAGCAGTTCCACCTGTTCCAGCATCGGTCTGTGATCGACAACATCACGGATGCCCCGCGCCGGGTACTCGGCGTCGCCCCCGCCACCGCGAAGCATCGTGCCCTCGAACTGCTCGATCTCGTCGGTCTCGGACACCTCGCCACCAAGTACCCGTCGAGCCTGTCGGGTGGCGAACAACAGCGGGTCGCCATCGCCCGGGCACTGGCCATGGACCCGCAGGTGCTGCTCTTCGACGAGCCCACGAGTGCGCTCGACCCGGAGCGCGTTGGTGAGGTGCTGGCGGTCATCCGTCGTCTCGCCCACGAATCGGGCAAGACCATGCTGATCGTCACGCACGAACTCGAGTTCGCCCGCGACGTGGCCGACCGCATCGTCTTCATGGAAGAGGGGCGGCTCATCGACATCGTCCAGGCCAGCGACCTCCTCGAACAGGACCAGTCGACCCGTCTCGGCCACTTCGTCAGGCGGCTCTACGAAGTGCACCACCCCGAAGCAGCCTCCACGGAGATCGAATGAGGCGCGCATTCGGCACGACCGGCCTCACGGTCTCGCCGATTTCACTGGGCAGCTGGCACACCTGGGACCGCGCCGTCTTCGAGGAGGCGGTGGCACTGCTGCGACTCGCGATCGATCGAGGGCTCGACACCTTCGACCTCGCCGTTTACCGCTCCAAGGGGCTGAACTCGGCCGACCCATACGACAGCCCCACCGACATCATCTTCAGCCGGATGGTGCAGGAGGCCGGGCTCTCGCGAGACCAGTACCGGCTGTCGGTGAAAGGGTGGATGCCCAACAAGCCGGGTGCGATCACGCTCACGCAGCAGGTCGAGCAGGCGCTGCGACGCCACGGGACCGACCACGCCGACCTGGTGATGCTCGGTGATGTCATGGTGCCGCCGTCGTCGTGGCACCTCGTGCTCAACGAGGTCGAATCCTTGCTCTCGCGGGGACTCGTCGCGCACTGGGGCGTCAGCAACTGGTCGGCAGACGAGATCGGCCGACTCTACGATGATGCCGTCGCCGCGGGCATCCAGCCACCCGTCGGCGCCCAGCTCAAATACAGCATCTACCGCAGGTCGGTCGCAGCGGGCGAACCCATGCGCACGCTCCTCGCCCGCACAGGGATGGGCATCCAGGCGTCGGACGTTTTTGAGGGCGGCCTGCTGTTCGGCACTACCACGTCGCGGATAATCGCGATGGATGTCGGCGGCATCCAGCAGCACATCGTCGACATGCGCGAGTCGCTTGCGGCCGTCGCGCGGCAGCTCGACACGAGCGTCGCGCGCCTGGGTATCGCCTACCCACTCGCCGACCCCCGGACCGCGACCGTGCTCGTTGGTGCGCGCACGGTCGCTCAACTTGAGGACAATCTCGGGGCCGTGGCCCTGCTGGAGTCCGTCGGAGCGGAGCAGATCACGCAGTTGCTCGATCCGCTCTGGGCAGACCAGCACGTCGACGCGGGCGCTTCCTGGTCCGCTGTCCCGCAGGACGACCCCAGCCACTACTTCAATACCGCACGCTAACAACAGAAGGAAAGCAGTTATGCACACCATCGAGTCCAATCCCGGCCCCCAGCCGACCAACCTCCGAACCGGATGGGAGGGGCACCGCACCACCACCGCGGTCGACCTTGCCGGGCGCAGCTTCGCGGTGACCGGCGAGAGCGGCGGCACAGTCGCTATCACCATCGGCGCCGACAGCGCCGACTGGTCGTGGACATACCCCGACGGCGTCCTGGCTGTCGCCGGTGCCTGGGTGGACGTGCAACGGGTGCGCGATGACGTCCTCTGGATCGACACGATTGACCCCGAGTCGAAGACATCCCTGAGCCTCGTCATCAACGACGCCGGCCAGGCGATCATCTATCGTGCACGCGTCAGCGAGCGTGATGGCGCAGCGAACATGATCTCGTCCTATGAGCCCGGCCTCGTTGACGCCGTTGCGGCAGCGGGGACCGAGCTGTTCGCAGAGAGCCGCGACCTCATTGGCAAGCGGGCGATTGTCGCCTACGAAGACGACCACATCCTCGAGCATGTCTACTTCTCGACGACCGTGTTCGGCTGGCAGCTGCTGAAGGGCAAGAACCGCGCTGGCGGCGCCCAGGCTGACCTCTCGGTCACCTACAAGCTCGCCGATGACCTGTACTTCATTGGCTGGGTCGAGTTCCGTCCGGTCACGGCCGGCCTCGTGATGGACTACGCGGCCATGCGCAATGTGGGCAAGATCTTCGCGTGGGACGACCTGGGCCTCACCAATGAGCCAGCTGGCGCCACCATCCTCAGCTACGGGGAGACCATCGATTACCCCGCCGATGCGATGCCCGTCTGATGCGCTTCTTCGAATCAAATCCAGCGCCCCAGCCCGTCAACCTCCGCACCGGATGGGACGGCCACCGCGTCGTCAACGACCTCGACTTTGCTGGCCGCACGTTCGACCTCAGCGGCACTGAGGGCGGCCACGTCACGATCACGGTCCTGACCGCCGACACGGCCGATTGGACATTCACGACCGACGCCGGTGTGACGACCATCAGTGGTGCAGTCGTCGACTTCGCCGAGATGCGCGAGGGCGTGGTGTTCTTCGATACGTGGTCACTGGATGAGAAGGCATCCATCTCGGGCGTCCTCGACCTGGCCTCCGGGGCCGCACTATGGTTCGCGTCACTGCTCGGCGAACGCGATGGCGCGCCCAACATGCGAGTCTGGACGGAGGCGGCCCTGATCGAGGGTCTCGCGACAGCCGATACCGTGCCTTTCGCACCCACCCGCGACCTCATCGGAAAGCGTGCCGTCGTTGCCTACGAGGATGACCACATTCTCGAGCACTTCTACTTCTCGACCCAGGTCGTCGGGTGGCAGCTGCTGAAGGGGAAGAACCGCGGGGGCAGTGCCCAGGCCGACGAGGCCGTCTACTACAAGATCGCCGAGGACCTCTACTTCCTGGGGTGGGTGGAGTTCCGCCCGATCTCCGCCTGCCTGCTGCTCGACTACCGCCAGAAGCGCAACGTCGGCAAAGTCTTCGCGTGGGACGACTACGGTCTCACCAATGAGCGGGCGGGGGCCACCATCCTGTCGTTCGGTGAACTGCCCGAATACCCTGAGAACGCCGAACCGGTCTAGTCGGCGGAGTAGCCCGAGCTGGAGGGGGCCCTGGTTTCGACCGTGCTTGGCAGTCGGTGTTCCATGGCCTCCCTCTGAGTGCCCCGGATCACCGACGCGCTCTCCTCCTCAATACCTGGCACGGTTACGACATTGATCTGCACAGCAAAAGTCGTCCCTACGCCTCCGGCCACAGCCTCATTGGCACGGTCTCGACACAGACGGGTGCAGTCAGCGCGATAGTATCGACAGCAGGACTCGACAGCCGAGCGGGTGCCGTTCCGGTCAATCGAGGGGAGACCATGACCGTCCTCGATACCCCGGCGGCCATCGGGCCCCGCTACCGCCTCGATGCGGGTGGCTGGCGTTCGATCATCCTGATGGGCAGCGTCGTCGTCGCGCTCTTCACGACCGGTTTTGTGCTCCTCGCCGCTGCGGTCCCCGGGCAATACGCGATCCACGGCGCTGACGGTCCCGGGGTTTTCGGCTGGGCCACCGGCCTGCTTGCGATCACGCTCGGCGTTCGGCACGCCTTCGACGTGGACCACATCGCAGCCATTGACAACACCACTCGCAAGCTCGCCGCTGACGGTAAGAGGCCCCTGGCGGTTGGCTTCTACTTCTCCCTCGGGCACTCCACGATCGTTTTCCTGATGACGGTCGTACTCGGTTTCGGGGTTGCAGCGTTCAACACCCAGGTGCAGGACGACGGCTCGCTGCTGCACCGGGTGACCGGGATCATCGGCCCCACCGTCTCGGGCGTCTTCCTGATGATCATCGCGATCATCAACATCCTGGTGACCGTCGCGATCGTGAAGGTGTTCCACCGGATGCGCGCCGGCGAGTTCGACGAGGCACGTTTCGAAGCTGAGCTGAACAAGCGCGGACTACTGAACCGCATCTTCGGCCGACTGGCTAACCGGATCGACGCCTCCTGGAAGATCTACCCGCTCGGCGCGCTGTTCGGCCTCGGCTTCGACACCGCGACCGAGATCACGTTGCTGGTGCTCTCGGGCGCTGCCGTCCTCGGCGGGTTGCCGTGGTGGGCAGTCCTCTCGCTGCCGCTGCTGTTTGCCGCTGGCATGTGCTTCTTCGACACGCTTGACGGCGTACTGATGAACTTTGCGTACGGCTGGGCGTTCCTGAACCCGGCGCGCAAGGTCTACTACAACGTGGTGATCACGGTGATGTCGGTGTTTATCGCACTCGTGATCGGATCGGTCCAACTGTTGTCCGTGCTCGCCCATAATCTTGGCTGGGCGAGCCCATTCCTCGACTGGTTCGAGAGCCTCGATTTCCTGGGTTACGCCATCGTCGGCACGCTCGTCGTTACCTGGCTGGTCGCGCTACTCGTATGGAGAATCGGTCGATTCGAGGAGAGACTGAGGATCCCGGTCTAGTTCTGTCGGGTAATCCGGTCACGGATCGGGTCGAGCAGTGCCTCCGCCGTCCACATCGCGGCATCCGCGATGTCCCGGCCGTTCATACCCAGCTCGCGACGCATCGTCACCCAGGTCGTCGACGAATCCAGGTGGCACAGCGCCGCCACGATGTGGCGTCGCTCCTGCTCGCCCAGCGAAGGCACCTCCTCGCGCAACATGGTGTCGAACCGATCCCGGTGCGGCGCCGACTCCGCACCGTTCACACCGCGCATCGCGGTCTCTGCGACGACATGCGCGAGTTCGGGCCGCCGGTCGTAGGCGTCCATCGCCTCGCGGATCGCGATCGGCACGTCGAAGATGGACTCCGATTCCTGCCTGCTGAAGATCGTTTGCTCGATCCACGCTGAGGTCGCCAGGAGCAGGTCGACGCGCGTCGGGTAGTACCGGAAGACGGTTCGCTCGCCGACACCGGCACGCAGCGCGATGAGCCGGAACGAGACGTCGTCAGTGCCGACCTCCTCGATCAGTTCGGAGTATGCCGCGAGGATCGCCGCCTGGGTCGAGGAGAGGTCCGCCGCCGGGCCATCCTCGGTCACTATGCCGCCCAACTCGCTTCTGGAGCCGTCGCGAGGACCTGGCCGATCGCCCGATCGAAAGCCTCGAAGGTCTCGTCGGCGTTCATGTCGAATCCCGCCCGCATCCGAGCCCAGAAGATCGGGGAAGCAAAGTACCGCGCGGCCGCGGCGATGCGCTGTTTGTCACGACGATTCAGCGTTGGTGCCGCCTCGTCGAGCATTGCGAGGATGGCGCTGGTAAGCGGCGCCGCGGATGCCTCGGTCGTGGGCGACAACGCCGCCCCGCGCGCCGCGACGAACGCGTAGCCCGGCGCCGTCCCGTAGGCCTGGAAGCGGTCGCGAACTGCCTGCCGGAACTCCCCCGGTGTGCGGAACTCGGCGAGCGGGAATCGCTCGGCCTCGATCCACCTCGCCAGCGCCTCCAGCAGGTGGGATCGGGTCGGGAAACGACGGTAGATGGTGCGTTCGGACACCGCTGTGGCCTCGGCGAGATCGAGATAGGAGATGTCCTCGAAGGTGTGCTCCCGCAGCAGCACAACGGCGCTCGCCAGAATCGCGGCCTGAGTGTCGACCGGCTCTTCCATCACGAGTCCTACTTCCTCCCGGCACCAAGCGGCACGTCGGGTTCCGGCGGAAGCAGGCATCGGCCGGAGTCATCGAGCGTCAGTGCTAGCGACGAGACGTACTGAACTTCGCCGTTGGGCCCCCGCTCGCCAGACACCAGCATATCCGGTCGCTCGAACATGTAGCCAGTGACGTGGCAGCGCAGCCGCTCCCCCGAAGGGTTGCCGTCCTCATCCAGGATCGGCGTCGGGATGCCGTCAGTGCGCCGCCGCAGATAGAACCTGCCGCGCGTGAGGATCGCCATGAGCGGCGTCAGGAGGATGGCCACCCCGATCGCGATCAGGACGGAGAACGGCTGCATCGCCGGGCCGAAGAGGCCGGCGAAGCAGGCCAGCGAGAGCAGGGATGAGAGCCCAACGGAGGTCAGCCCGACGGGGTTCCAGTTATGAAGCATCCCCCGCCGGAATTCGGGGAAGCGAGGGGAGAGCTTCAGCAGGTACTTGTTGATCGCGATGTCGGCCGAGATCGTCACGAGCCACGCCATTACAACATTGGCGTAGAGGCTGAGGACGAACGAGATGAGGCTGAAGACGTCCATGAGCATGAGCGCCAGGGCGATCGCCAGGTTGAAGGCCACGAACACGGCGCGGCCGGGGTAGCGCTTCCGGACCCGGGTGTAGACGTTCGACCACGCAAGCGAGCCCGAATACGCATTCGTGACGTTGATCTTCACCTGCGCGACAACAATCAGGATGAGCGCGAGGCCGAGGGCGATCCAGTCGGGAAGCAGCGACTGGTACATGCCAAGGAACTGCTTCACCGGCTCCACGGCCCTGCTGCCGATTCCGGGATCGACCTTGGTGACGAGGTAGACGGCGAGGAACACTCCGATCACCTGCTTCGCACCGCTGAACAGGACCCAGCCCGGTCCGCTGAACAGGAACGCCGCCCACCAGGACGTCCGGTTGGCGGCAGTCCGCGGGGGCATGACCCGGATGTAGTCGATTTGCTCTGCCAACTGGGGAGTCAGTGCAAAGCACACCGAGGCGCTCGCCACGATCGCGCTGAAGCTGACCTTGCCCCCGGATTCACCGGGAAACCCGAGGAAGTCCGTGACGGTATCGGGCTGCGTGAACACGATCCAGATCAGCGGCAACAGCGCCAGCGCGAGCCAGAGTGGCGTCGTCCAGAAATGCAAACGCTCCAGCGCCCGCATCCCGAAGACGACGATCGGAATGACGACGACAGTCGACACCAGGTAACCGGCGGGCAATGGCAGTCCGACGGCGGCCTCAAGGCCCTGCGCCATGATCGCGCCCTCGAGCGCAAAGAAGATGCAGGTAAACCCGGCGAAGATGATGGTCGTGATGATCGAGCCGTAGTAGCCGAACCCAGAACCGCGGGCGATCAGGTCGAGGTCGAGGTTGTAGCGCGCGGCGTAGAACGCGACCGGAACCCCCACGGCGAAGATGATTACTGAGGCCAGCAGGATCCCAAGGATCGCGTTGGGGGTGCCGTGCTGGAGCCCCACGCTGGCCCCGATCGAGAAATCGGCAAGGAACGCGATCGACCCCAGCGCGGTGCCGCCGATCGAAATGGCGCTCCAGCGCCGGAACGACCGCGGCACGTATCGGAACGCGTAGTCCTCGAGGCTGTCCTCTGCTGCGGCGCGCGCGTCATCGGCTCGAGCCACTCGACGTCACCTCCAGCGCATCCGCGATGTCAGCATTCTGCCGAGGGTGTGTTTCGCGCGCATTGCCGCGAGGATTCGATCTGGGTCAGATCACCATCGCCTCACGTACGGCACCCAGCGCCGCAGCGCCGCCAGCGCCCGCCTGGGTCACCCGCCCTGAGGCCAGAACGACGTACTGCTCCGCGGCCTCCAGGGCGAAACCGATGTGCTGCTCGACCAACAGAACGCTGAGGCCCCCCTCGGCGAGCCCGATTATGGTCTCCTCGATCTCGGCGACGATCGTCGGCTGGATACCCTCGGTCGGCTCGTCCAGGATGAGCAATTTCGGCTCGGTGATCAGTGCCCTGGCGATGGCAAGCTGCTGTCGCTGGCCCCCGGAGAGCAATCCGGCCTTCCGCGTGGAGAACTGGGCAAGCGCCGGGAATCTCTCGAGCATCTCGGCGATTTTCGCCTTGCCGTTTCGCCTGGAGTCGGCGACCAGCTGGAGGTTCTCCATCGTCGTCAGCTGTCCGAACGACTGCTGCCCCTGGGCTACGTAGGCCATGCCGCGCTGGACGCGACGGCTCGGCGTCAGGTGGGTTACGTCCTCGCCGTCGAAGAGCACCTTGCCGCGGGTCGGGCGGATGAGCCCGATCGTGGCACGCAATAGCGTGGTCTTGCCCGCGCCATTGTGCCCGAGGACTGCGACGAGCTTCGCGGAGCCGGGAATGGATACCCCTTGCAGCACACTGGTCCGGCCATAGCCTGCATCGATGTCCACGATCTCGAGCATCAGTCGGCCTCCTTGGTGGTAGTCGCGGCGGACGGCGCCCCCGCAGTGCCGAGGTACACCTCCTGCACGCGCGGGTCGGCCTGCACCTCGGCGACCGAGCCCTCGCTGAGCACCCGGCCCTGGTGCAGCACGGTCACCCTGGTCGCGAATTGCCGCATGAAGTCCATGTCATGCTCGACGACGACGACGGTGCGCTTGGCGGCGATCCGCCCGAGCAGTTCACCGGTTGCAGTGCGCTCGTCCTGGCTCATGCCTGCCACGGGCTCATCGAGCAGCAGCACCTTCGCGTCCTGCACCAGCAGCATCGCGATCTCCAGCCATTGCTTCTGCCCGTGGGACAGGATGCCGGCGAGGGTCGAACGCTCGTGGCTGAGCCCCGTCTCCTCCATCGCCTGCTCGATTGCGGGTTCGACACCGCGCCGAGCCCGCAGCAGCGAGAGCGAAGAACGGTGCAGGCCGGCCGCGATGTCGAGATTCTGCAGCACCGACAGCTCTTCGAACACGCTCGCGGTCTGGAAGGTGCGGCCGACTCCGAGCCGGACGATCTTGTGGGATGCCTTTCCCAGCAGCTCCTGCGCCCCCAGCATCGCCGACCCCGTGCCTTTGGATAGACCGGTGATGGCGTCGATGCACGTCGTTTTGCCGGCGCCGTTGGGACCGATGAGGAATCGAACCTCGCCGGGGTGGGCGTCGAAGGAGACTCCGCCGACAGCAACGAAGCCGTCGAACTCGACGCGCAGGTCGGTGACGACGAGCGAACCCTCGGCGGCGGTCACTTCGTCACCCCGTCGGCTGCCGGTGCCACGGCGGCGGTCGCTGCGGGAGGCGCTCCCCGGCGTGGCCAGACCAGGTCCTTGAGCTTGACGAGCAGCGACGACAACCCGAGTGGCAGGAAGAGGGTCACCAGGATGAACAGCAGGCCGAGAATGTAGATCCACCCGCTCGGCCAGCTGGAGCCGAGACTCGACTGCCCCCAGCCGATCGCCATGGCGCCAAGCGCCGGCCCGAAGAGCGAAGCACGCCCACCCAAGGCAACCCCGGCGATCATCAGGATGGATGCGGATGCTCCGATCTCGGCCGGGGTGATGATGCCGACGATGGGCACGAACATGGCACCCGCGATGCTGGCCATAACGGCGGCGACCACGAAGGCCACCAGCTTGACGTTGGCGGGGTCATAGCCGAGGAACCGGACCCGCTCCTCCGCATCGCGGGTTGCGACGAGCAGCTCACCGAAGCGGCTGCGGTTGAGCTGCCACACGGCAAGCAGGCACACGATGAGCAGTGCGGCCGCGATCATGAAGACCATGATCTTGTTCCCGTCGTCGTTCAGGACAAACCCGAAGAAGTACTTGAAGTCGCTCAGCCCCGTGTCGCCCCCGGTCTCGCGGATCGTCGAACTGATCAGCACGGCGAGCGCGACGGCGAGCGCCTGGGTAAGGATCGCGAAATACGCGCCCTTCACCCGGCGCTTGAACAGGGCATACCCCAGGATCGAGGCCACGATCACCGGAAGCAGGAGGATGGCGAGCAGCGTGAAGATGTCGCTGCGGAAGGGCTCCCAGAACGCCGGGAGGTCGCCCAGCGGGTCGTACAGGATCATGAACACCGGCAGCCGGTCGGGGCCGGCGGTCTCGAGCGTGAGGTGCATCGCCATCGAGTAGGCGCCGAGGCCGAAGAAAACCCCCTGGCCGAGGACCAACATTCCGCCCCGTCCCCACGCGAGGCCGATGCCCACTGCCGCAATCGCCCAACAGCAGTACTTGCCGACGTTGCTGATCCAGTGCATTGACAGCACCTGGGGGGCGACGCCCAGCAGGAGCACGGCGAACACCCCGATGCCGATGAGCGGCAACCACGGTTTGATCCTGGTCATGTCAGACCCCTCGTGCGAACGGTGAACAGGCCCTGCGGTCGAACCTGGAGGAAGATCACGACGAGCACGAACGCGAGCACCTGTGCGAGGCTCCCGGTCGTCCAGTCGGCGAAGAAGGCCAGGGCGACGCCGACCACCCAGGCGGCGATGACCGTGCCCTTGATCTGGCCAATGCCTCCGGCGACGACGACGAGGAACGCCGGGATGATGTACTGCGTGCCCATCTGGGAGTTGGTGCCGCCGATCAGGGACGCCGCCACACCGGCGACGCCGGCCAGCCCGGACCCGACGAAGAAGGTGATCCGGTCGACCGTGCGCGTCGGGATCCCGCTGGTCTCCGCAAGGTCCCGGTTTTGGACGGTTGCGCGGATCCGGCGGCCGAACGACGTGTACTTGAGCCAGGCGGCCAGGGCGGCGACACAGACGAGCGCGAGCACGATGGTGAACACCTGGCGGTAGGGCCACTCGTAGCCGAGGACATTGAGCTGCCCGTCGAGCCAGCCTGGCTTCTCCACCGGGACGCCCTGGGCGGGGAAGATCTGCAGGGCGGCCTGCTGCAGGATCAGGCTCACCCCGACGGTGACGAGAAGGGTGTCCAGTGGCCGTCGGTACATCCACTGGATGATGCCGACCTCCAGCAGGAGTCCGAGGAGCCCCGCGCCCAGGAAGGCAAGCGGCAGCGCAATCGGGATCGAGATATCGCTGGAGGTGATGACCAGCTGGGTCAGGTAGGCGATAAAGGCGCCAGCCATGAGGAACTCGCCGTGCGCCATGTTAATCACCCCCATCTGCCCGAAGGTGAGCGAGAGGCCGAGCGCCGCCAGCAGAAGCAGGGCGCCCTGGGCTGTGCCGTTCAGCAGCGGGGATATGAGGCCATCCACGGGCGGTCCCTCTCTGTGCATTGGGGTCGAGGCGGTTCTGTTCCGCGGGGCCCCGGGCCGTTTCCGACCCGGAGCCCCGCGTCCAGTGGGGAGGGACTAGCCCGCGGAGGCCACGAGCGCATCGCGCACGTCGGCCGGGAACCAGTCGTATCCGTCGAGGTACGGGTCGGGCTCGATCACGCCGTCAGAGGACCAGACAATGTCGAACTGGTTCTCGGCGTTGATCCTGCCGATGTGACCCGGCTTGGAGATGTGGTGGTTCTCGCCGTTGAGGGTGACGGTGCCCTCCGGTGCGTCGAAGGAGATGCCCCCCTCCGCGGCGGCGGCGTTCACGTCATCAACCTCGAACGAACCGGCCTTCTCGACCAGGGCCTTGTACAGGTACAGCGAGATGTACGCAGCCTCCATCGGGTCGGAGGTCACGCCGCTGCTGCCGGGGTAGGCCTTCCAGTCTTCGATGAACTTCGCGTTGTTCGGGGTGTCGAGCGACTGGAAGTAGTTCCACGACGCGTAGTTGCCCGTGACCTCGTGGCCCATGGACGGCGCCTCCTCCTCGGCGATGGACACCGAGATGATCGGGGTCGTCTCCGGGGAGAGACCGGCGTCGTAGTAGGCCTTGATGAAGCCCACGTTTGACGAGCCGTTGATCGTGTTGAAGATGAAGTCGGGCTTGGCCGCTGCGATCTTCGCCACCTGGGTGGTCCAATCATCCTTGTCCAGGGGCACGTACTCCTCGCCAACGATCTCGATTCCGAGCTCGGCCGCGTACAGCTTGATGATCGCGTTCGCAGTACGCGGGAAGACGTAGTCCGAGCCCGCCAGGAAGAGCGTCTTCACACCCTCTGCGGCGAGGAAGTCCATCGCCGGCAGGATCTGCTGGTTCGTGGTCGCGCCGGTGTAGTAGATGTTCGGCGATGCCTCGAGGCCCTCGTACTGGACCGGGTAGAAGAACAGGCCGTTGTTCTCCTCGACGACCGGCTTGACGGCCTTGCGCGAGGAGGAGGTCCAGCCACCGAAGATAGCGGCGACGCAGTCCTGGGTGAGCAGCTTCTCGGTCTTCTCCGCGAAGGTTGGCCAGTCGGTCGCGCCGTCTTCCTGCACGTATTCGATTTGCTTGCCGAGGATGCCGCCGTCGGCATTGATCTCGTCTGCTGCCATGTGCAGCACGTTGGAGACGGTCTTCTCGGAGATCGCCATGCCGCCGGTCAGCGAGTTGAGGAAGCCGAGCTTGATGGTGTCGCCGGACGTATCGATGCAGCTGGCGGCGGCGGGAGCAGCGGACCCCTCGGCGTCACCCGCGCGGGCACCGCAACCGGAGAGGATGAGCGCCGCGGTCGCGGCAAGCGCGCCCGTGGCCAGGAGCGACTTAACGCGCCCCCTGCTGGTGTTGAGCATGTAGAACTCCATTTCGATGTGATGTGGTGCGAGTCCAGGACGAGATCAGTAGGCGCGCCGAAATGCGACGCTGACGACCACGCCCGCGCGGAAGATCCAGTTGGATCCGCCGATCGCCGGTCAGGTTGCTCGTGGTGCTCCAAGCGGGCCGCCGTCGTTCGGGCGACCGACCCAGTTCTTCTTCGTCGTCAGAACCCTGCCGACTGCTGTAGATGAGTTCACCATGGGGCTCTGGCATTACATTGCCATTTCCGAAACGTATCGAGTTTGTTAACTGTCAAGGTCGGTACCGCAGAAACGCCCGTGATTATGCGGATCTTTCGATGAGTAGTCCATATGCCGGATGCGGGGATGAATCAGCTGTGACAGACTCCTGACATCAGTTGACCGACGCGCGCATCGGGCGTCATGTCAGTAAACCAGCGGCGTATCGAGAGGGGCAGCGTGCATTTCACGCCCGCGGAAACCGAGAAACTTCTCCTCGCCGTAGCGGGCATGGTCTCCCGCGACAGGCTCGCCCGCGGCATCCCACTCAACTACCCCGAGTCCGTCGCCCTCATCTCGACCTGGGTGCTCGAGGGGGCGCGCGAGGGACGCAGCGTTGCAGACCTGATGGCCTCGGGCCGCAGCGTCCTGCGCCGCGAGCAGGTCCTGCCTGGGGTGCCCGAGATGCTGGTCGATATCCAGGTCGAGGCGACGTTTCCCGACGGCCGCAAGCTCGTGACCATCCACCACCCGATCGACTGAAGGGCACACCTTGGCAACCGCATCAAGCACAGGTCCCGGCGCCTTCCGCATCCTGCCCGGCGACGTCGAGCTCAACGCCGATCGCACCCCGGAGGAGAGAATCCGGCTGGTGTTCGTCAATACGGGCGACCGGCCCATCCAGGTCGGCTCGCACATCCATCTCCCCGACGCCAACGACGCCCTCCAGTTCGACCGCGCCGCCGCCCACGGGTTTCGCTTCGACATCCCGTCCGGTACCTCCCAGCGCTTCGAGCCGGGCGCCTCACGCGAACTCGACGCGGTGACGATCCGCGGCGCCCGGATCGTGCCGGGCATCCAGATCCGCGCCCAAGAGGACGGTGCGCTCTGATGGTGTGGATCAGCCGTTCCCGCTACGCCGCGATCTACGGGCCGACGACCGGCGACCAGGTGCGCCTCGGCGACACCGACCTGTGGATCGAGATCGAGGAAGATCGCACTTTCGGCGGGGAGGAGGCCATCTTCGGAGGCGGAAAGTCGATCCGGGAATCGATGGCGCAGGCCACGACACCGCGGGCAGGCGGCGCGCTCGACACCGTCATCACGAACGCCATCATCGTCGACTGGTGGGGCATCGTGCGCGCTGACATCGGAATCCGCGACGGTCTGATCGTCGGCATCGGCCACGCGGGCAACCCGGATGTCAGCGATGGCATCGACATGATTATCGGGCCGTCTACCGACGTCGTCTCCGGCGAGGGGCGCATCGTCACGGCCGGCGGGATCGACTCGCACGTCCACCTGATCTCGCCCTCGCAAATCCACGAAGCGCTCGCAACCGGGATCACCACGGTCATCGGCGGCGGGACCGGTCCCTCCGAGGGGTCAAAGGCAACGACCGTCACGCCAGGAGCCTGGCACCTGAAGACGATGCTGCGCTCCCTCGACAGCCTCCCCGTGAACGTGCTCCTGTTGGGCAAAGGCAATACCGTCTCGGCCGAAGCATTGCGAGAGCAGGCGCTTGCGGGAGCCGGCGGCTACAAGGTGCACGAAGACTGGGGATCGACCCCCGCAGCCATCGACGCAGCGCTGCGGGCTGCTGACGACTGGGGCCTCCAGGTGGCACTGCACTCCGACTCGCTCAACGAAGCCGGTTTTGTCGACTCGACCGTGCGGGCCATCGCTGGTCGCTCGATCCACGCGTTCCACATCGAAGGCGCCGGCGGCGGCCACGCACCCGACATCCTCACCCTCGCGAGCCTGCCGCACATCATCCCGGGCTCCACCAACCCGACCCTGCCGCACACGGTGAACACCGTCGCGGAACACCTGGACATGCTCATGGTCTGCCACCACCTGAACCCGGCGGTTCCGGAAGACCTCGCCTTCGCCGAGTCCCGGATCCGCGGGACCACCATCGCGGCAGAGGACATCCTGCACGACATGGGTGCGCTCTCAATCACCTCATCGGACTCGCAGGCCATGGGCCGAATCGGCGAGGTCGTCACCCGCACGTGGCAGGTGGCCCACGTGATGAAGCTGAGGCGCGGAGCACTCGACGGGGGGCTGCCCGCCGACAACGAGCGAGCGCGCCGGTACGTTGCGAAATACACCATCAACCCCGCGATCGCGCACGGTATCGCCGACGACATCGGCTCCGTCGAGGTGGGCAAGCTCGCCGACCTCGTGATCTGGAGCCCCAAGTTCTTCGGTGTGCGACCCGACGTCGTGATGAAGGGCGGCGCGCTCGCCTGGGGCGCGCTGGGCGACCCGAACGCGTCGATCCCCACCCCGCAACCGGTGCTGATGCGGCCCTCGTTCGGCCACGCGATCGGGGCGGATGTGTCGTTCGCCTACGTCTCGCCTGCGGCGATCGACGCGGGACTGGCCAGCGAACTCGGCCTGCGCCGGCAGCTGCGCGCGGTGAAGCCGACGCGCGACATCGGCAAGGCTGACCTAAAGAACAATTTCGCGCTGCCGGCGATCAAGATCTGGCCCGACACCTTCGAGATCTCCATCGACGGGGAGATCGTGGTGCCCGCGCCCGCCGAATCCCTCCCGCTCAGCCAGCTGTACAACCTGTTCTGAGCCGATGATCCGCACCGAACCGACCACACCGGCCGCCGCCAGCACCGTCGCCCTGCTGCTCGCCGACGCCCGGTTGCCCAGCGGCGGCCACGCCCACTCCTCCGGCCTGGAACCCGCGCTGCTGGGAGGGATGTCCCCCACCGACGTCGCCGGATTCCTTGCGCTGCGCGCCCGGACCACCGCGCTGGTCGACGCGGGAACCGCGGTCGCGGCGATGCACTCGGTGCTCGACGGGACCGGGCGCGACGGAAACGGGCTGGCAGTGGTGGAGCGTGCCTGGTCGGCACGAACGCCGAGCCGCGCGATGCGCGAGGCCTCGCGCGATCTCGGCCGGGGGCTGCTGCGACTCGCGCGACGCATCTGGCCCGCCGCCGACGGCATCGAGTTGCTCTCCGACGCCCCGCCGCGCCCCCTGGTGCTCGGCGTCATCGCCGCAGAGGTTGGGCTGGCAGCCGAGGAGCTCGTTCGCCTGACCGTCTACGACGACCTCGCCAGCGGTGTCGCCGCCCTCCTCAAACTCGACCCGCGCGACCCCGCCGACGGCGTCGCCCTGGTGCTGGACAGCTGCGCTTCGATCGAGCCGTTCGTCGACTCAATCGCGGGGATCTGGTCACCCGACGACATCCCGACGCTCAGTGCCCCCCAGGCCGAGGCGTGGGCCGAACAGCACGCCATAACCCCAAGGAGGCTCTTCCGTGGCTGAAATGTCCACAACTGCACCAGACACATCCACCCGCGCGCTCAGGCTCGGGGTGGCTGGCCCGGTCGGGACCGGCAAGTCGTCACTCATCGCGACGATCTGCCGCGCGCTCGCCAACGAACTGCAGCTCGGCGTAATCACGAACGACATCTACACCGACGAAGACGCCCGATTCCTGCGCTCGGCCGGAGTGCTGGAGCCCGAGCGGATCCGCGCGGTCGAGACCGGAGCCTGCCCGCACACCGCGATCCGCGATGACATCACCACCAACCTGATCGCCGCCGAAGACCTCGAGCGGGACTTCGCACCGCTCGACGTCGTGCTCATCGAATCCGGCGGCGACAACCTCACCGCTACCTTCTCCCCGGCACTGGTCGATGCGCAGATCTTCGTCCTCGACGTGGCCGGAGGCGGCGACGTGGCCCGCAAGGGCGGGCCCGGGATCGGGCGTGCCGATCTCCTCGTGGTGAACAAGACTGACCTCGCCCCGTATGTGGGCGTGGACGTGCCGCTCATGGTTGCCGATGCCCTCGCCGCTCGCGAAGGCCGGGCCGTCCTCGCGCTCTCACGGGATGACGCTGGCTCCGTGGCCTCGCTGCGAGCGTGGGTTCTGGGCATGCTCGCAGCCCACCGGGCGGGCACCCACGTGCCGCAGGACCCGGGGCCGATGGCGCCGCACTTCCATGCCGACGAAGCCGACGAAGACCATCCCGAAGGCGGCCACGTGCACGCGCACGACCACGGCAATCACGCCCACGAGCACAACCATGATCACGACCGGGACCCCGCTCGCCGCTGAACCGTCGCGGATCTCCGTCCACCCCGGTGAGGCGCGCGTCCGCGTCGGACTCGTTACCGGCGCACTCGCCCCCCGGCTGATCGACCGCGATGCCACGTCAGCGACGGTGGCCCTCGCGGCGGCGCAGATGCTTCTCCTCGACGGCGATGCGGTGCGGATCGAGATCGACGTGGGCGACGGCTGTTCTCTCGAGATCGAGGACATCGGCGGCACGGTCGCCTATCCGGGGTCGTCCTCCTGGGAGGTGCAGGCGCGGATCGGCGCGGGCGGACGGCTCCTGTGGCGCGGCCTGCCCTTCGTCGTCACGGCCGAGGCGTTCGCCGGGCGGCACACCGACTTCGTGCTCGGCCCCGACGCCGCTGTGCTCCTCAGGGAGACGCTCGTACTCGGCCGCCACGGCGAGATCGGAGGTGCGATCGACTCGCGCGTTTCGGTCGGCGGGGATGGCGGCCCGTTGCTCGTCGAACGGCTGGAAGCAGACGGGGCGTTCCCGGGACCGGGCGTGCTGGGCACCCATCGGGTCGTGGATTCGGTCATCGCGATCGGCTATCGCCCGCCCGCGGGACCGGGCGACCTCGTGCTGGAGCAGCCTGGGGCTGTGGCCCGCTTTCTCGGGCCGCACGCGCACGCCTCGGGGCTGGACGCGGTGTGGTCGTCATGGCGCACGGCGCTACAGGATCACCGGCGGCGCCCATAACGGGGCAACGCAACCAGTAGCACCAACAACAATCCGTAAATGCCGCAGCCCGCCGCGATGGCGGTCGGTCGCCCGACGACGACATCCACGATGAAGAACGCGATGCCGCCCGTGAGCAGGGAAACCAAAACCAGGTCGGCGACGAGGAGCGCATCGCCAATCGACACCATGCGCACCTTTTGACGCTGGTGGAACAGGCCCCGGTGCAAACCCACGGGCGCGAGCCCCAGGGCAGTGGTGACCGCCGCGAGGAGCACCAGGGTCACGTAGACCGTCAACTGGAAGGAGTCGAGGTCGCTGAACCGCTCCTGGAAGGCAATGGCGAGCAGGAACCCGCCGATGATCTGGGTACCGGTCTGGGTGACCCGCAGTTCCTGGAGGATCTCTCCCCAGTTGCGGTCTGACCGCTCGTTCGCGCTCTCGTCGCGCCCGTCGTGCGCCACATCTTTGCCGTCATCCACGCGCGCCATCCTCGTTTCGGCTAACCGTTTCGCAGGGCCGTTACCAGTTCGGCCTTGCGTTTGCCGGAATAGCCGGTCATTCCGATCTCCTTCGCCTTGGCGCGGAGCTGCGGCACCGTCCAGTCCTCGTAATCACCGGCCTTGCCGCCTTTGCGGCCCACGGCAGACCTGCCCCGTTTCGCTGCCGCATTGCTGATGCGCGCGGCCTTCTGCTTGCTAGCCCCGTCCTTCCGGAGTTCCTCATACAGGTCAGGATCCTTCAGGCTCGAGTTCTGTGCTCCAGGCATCGACCTCTCCTCTCGTTGAGAATGTCCTTCCACGCTATGCGCTCCGCTCGGTCCGTCAAGGGGGTGGCACTTGCCCCTGCGGGACCTTCGGCTCTGCGGTCATCCGTCGCCCGCACCTAGCGTGTGACTATGCTTGCCCTCCCCGAAACGATGAAGGTCCAGGCCGAGGCCGCCGCCCATAAGTTGGCGGGCGTCCGGACGCCCGTGCGCTTCATCGTTTCCGCGATGCTCGCGGGCGCGTTCATCGGCGTCGCGGTCGTACTCATGGTGACGACCGCCGGGCCACTGCAGGCCGAAGGTTCGGGCGCCGTGAAACTGGTCAGCGGAGCCGTGTTCGGCGTTGCCCTGACCCTGGTCGTGTTTTCGGGTGGCGAGCTGTCGACGTCATCCATGATGACTCTCACCCAGGGCGCCCTCATGCGGGCCGTGCGGGTGCTGCCGGCGACCGGCACCCTGCTGCTGACCTTCTTCGCCAACCTCGTGGGGGCCTTCGTCTTCGGCTCACTGGTGTCAGCCTCCCAGGTCCTGGAGAGCAATGCCCCCGCTGGCGAGATGCTGCGCGGGATGCTCGAAGCGAAGTCCCACGAGACGCCGCTGGAACTGTTCGTGCGCGGGGTGCTGTGCAACGTGCTCGTGTGCCTCGCGATCTGGATGTGCGCGCGCCTGACCAGCGACGGGCCAAAGCTGGTTGTCATCTTCTGGGCGCTGCTCGCGTTCATCGCCTCCGGGTTCGAGCACGTGGTCGCCAACATGACCACCTTCGCGATCGGCATCACTTCCGGGTACGAGCACGCGAGCCTGGCCGACTTCGGCAACAACCTGCTCTGGGTGGGTCTCGGCAACCTGGTCGGCGGGGCCGTATTCGTGGGGCTCGCTTACTGGTTCGTCGCCGGATCTCCGCGGGTGTCGAGCACGGCAGCCCTGGATGCTCATGAAGAGAGCATCCCCGCCTAAAGCGAGATCCCGGACCGCACAAGGGCTGGGAGAAGTTCACCGGTCGTGGCAGTCTCATAGGGACTAAGGAGCAGCGCCATGATCTTCTGGAAGACCCGCCCGGCCCCAGCCCCGACCCCGCCCGACCCCGCGACGACTCTGCCCGGGCTGCTGACCGACCGGATCGGCAAGCTCGCCTTACGCAGCGCCCAGGCACTCGTGATCGTCGCACTCGCGGCCGCGATCGTTTTCGCCCTCATCCAACTGAAGCTCGTTGTCATCCCGGTGCTGATTGCGATCATCATCGCCTCGGCTGCCGCGCCCGTGCTCGGATGGATGCGCGCCCGGGGCCTCCCCGCGATCGCTGCCGCCTGGATCGCCCTGCTCGGCGGAATCGTGGTCATCGGCGGGCTTGTCACCCTCATCGTCTTCGCCGTGCGCGACCAGTGGGACGAGCTTGCCACCTCGGCGACGGAAGGTGTCGACCAGCTGCAGGACTTCCTCACCACCGGACCGTTGCCGATCAATGAGAAGCAGATCGAGGATGCCCGTGTCGCCGTCACCGACTTCCTCACCAGCGCACAGTTCGGCTCCGGCGCGCTCGCCGGGGTGACTGTCGCGGGCGAACTCATCACGGGAGCGATCCTTGCCGTGGTCACCCTGTTCTTCTTCATGAAGGACGGCGACCGCATCTGGGCGTTCTTCCTTACGCCGCTCTCCCCCGCGCGGCGTGCCCGCGGGCAGCGGATCGGCGACACGTCGGTGCGGGTACTCGGCGGCTATGTCCGCGGGACCGCGATCATCGCGCTCGTCGATGCGCTCGGGATCGGAATCGGTCTGGTCATCCTGGGCGTGCCCCTGGCCCTGCCGCTGGCCGTCATCGTGTTCGTCGGCGCGTTCATCCCGATCGTCGGCGCCACCGCCGCCGGGATCCTGGCTGCCCTCGTCGCCCTCGTCACCAACGGTTGGGTCATCGCGCTGATCGTCGTAGGCATCGTCGTGCTCGTCAACCAGCTCGAAGGCAACTTCCTGCAGCCCGTCGTCATGGCGCAGTCGCTCAGCCTGCACCCGCTCGTGATCCTCGTGGCGTTGACCGCGGGAACAATCCTCGGCGGCATCACCGGCGCCGTGCTCGCCGTGCCCATCGCCGCCGTCGGGTGGTCGATCATCAAGGTGTGGTCAGCGGATGACCGCAACAACCGTCGGCATACCCAGGAGCAGCTCCTCGCTCGTTGACCCGAGCCAGATTTTCTCCAGGCCCCGGTGACCGTGGCTGCCGACCACGAGCATCCGCGCCCCGAAGGCGGCGTCATAGAGGGCAGAGGATGCCCTGACCGACGTGACCTCCTGCGCGACGACAAGGTCGGGGTACGTCTCCGCGAGACCCGCGACCGATTCGGCCAGCAGCAGGCGGTCGCTGTCGTCGGGCTCACCCGGCCAGGTCGCGATGAACCCTTCGGCCCATGGTTCGGGAATGTGCCAG
Source organism: Rhodoglobus sp. (assembly GCA_044340535.1). Classification (GTDB taxonomy): domain Bacteria; phylum Actinomycetota; class Actinomycetes; order Actinomycetales; family Microbacteriaceae; genus Rhodoglobus. Next base: position 71,280 of record JBIITJ010000001.1, on the reverse strand, counting down.
GAGTGCACGGCGCGCAGCGGCTCTCCGAGCCTGTCGGCCTCGCGGGCCGCGAAGGCGACTGCGGCTGCTGAGGCCTCTGACCCGTCCACGCCAACCACAACCCCCGTGCCAGCAGACTCGCGGTGCGGCACCACCACGACCGAGACCGCGGCGTGCCCGGCGATCCTTGCCGCACGGGTGTTGAACACCCGGTCGCGCAGTGAGCCGGTCCCGTTCGTGCCGATGACGAGCAGCCGGGCATCCGCCGCATGCTCGACCAGCGCGTGGACCGGATCGCCCACGAGCACTGCGGCGTGGATGGTCACCGGGGTCGAGGTGCTGCGTTTCGTCGCCAACTCTCGAAGCTTGCGCTCGGCTTCGAGCAGCAACGACTCCGCGAAGGGCAATGGCGTCGAGCGCCACCCCACGTCGACGACATGCACCAACTCGACTTCGAGCGACATGCTCTCTGCATAATCGAGCGCCCAGTCGAGGGCCGGCTGCGAACCCGGCGTACCGCTGACACCTACCATGATCCGTTTCATGAGTGCACCTCTCAGGGCTCAGGCTCTCTCCCGGCATGGGCCGGCGGTAGGGACTAAAGTCCCGTGTTCCCCGCCCGTTTGCCGCGACCAGCTATCCTGCGCTCATGCCCGCCGCTCCCACACTGCAACGCCGGCTCGGCACGGCCGATGCAGTATTCATCGGGCTCGGCTCGATGATCGGGGCGGGCGTGTTCGCGGCGTTCAGCCCCGCGGCGCAAGCGGCAGGGGCAGGCCTGCTGGTGGGGCTTGCGGTTGCCGCACTCGTAGCGGCCTGCAACGCGCTCGCCTCGGCCCAACTGGCCGCTGCCTACCCCACTTCCGGCGGAACCTACGTGTACGGCCGTGAGCAACTCGGGCCGTGGTGGGGGTTCCTCGCCGGCTGGAGTTTCGTCATCGGCAAGATCGCCAGTTGCGCCGCGATGGCGCTCACCTTCGCCAGTTACGCCGCCCCCGCGGGCTGGGAGAAACCGGTCGCGCTGGCCGCGGTCATCCTGCTCGCCGCCGTCAACTATCGGGGTGTGACCCGCACGGCGGGCCTTGCCCGGGTAATCGTGGTGCTCGTGCTGGCGGCTCTCGCGATCGCCGTCGCCGGGTCAGGGGCTACGGGCCTGCCCGCCCTTGGCGCCATCGACGGCCCTGCGCTCATCGCCTCCGGGCCGCACGGGGTGCTGCAATCTGCCGGGCTGCTGTTCTTTGCCTTCGCTGGCTACGCGCGCATCGCCACGATGGGCGAGGAGGTGCGAGACCCCGCGCGCACCATCCCCCGCGCGATCGTGATCGCGCTGTCGATCACGATCGGCGTCTACCTTGTGGTCGGCCTCGCCCTTCTCGGCGCCCTCGGGGTTGACGGGCTCGCCGCGTCGAGCGCGCCCATGCGGGATGCGGCCATCGCGGCGGGATGGATGTGGGCGGCGCCCGTCGTGACCGTCGGCGCCGCCCTGGCATCCCTCGGTGCACTGCTCGCCCTCATCGCGGGCATCGGGCGGACGAGCCTCGCGATGGCCAGGGAGGCGGACCTGCCGCGGTGGCTTGCGGCGGTGCATCCGCGTTTCCATGTGCCGCACCGCGCGGAGGTCGCGGTCGCCGTCGTCGTCGTCGCACTCGTGCTCACCGTCGACCTGCGCGGTGCCATCGGCTTCTCGTCGTTCGGCGTTCTGCTGTACTACTTCGTCGCCGGTCTCTCCGCCTTCACCCAGGGTCCAGGGCAACGGCGGTTCCCGCGCGCGGTGTTCGTGGTCGGGATGCTCGGCTGTCTCGCCCTCGTGGCAACGCTGCCGCTGCCCGCGATCGTCGTCGGCCTGATCGTGCTGGGTCTCGGCTGCCTGTACCGGGTGATCCGGTTGCGGGTGGACAGCTAGCGAAGCCTTCCCTTCGTGGCCCCGAGCGACCGCGAGTGCTTGGCTGTGGTCATGAACCCTTCGACCCCGATTGCCCACGCGAACGAGCCCCACGGCGGCGGCCTCGCCAGCCGGCTCAACTGGCTACGCGCGGGCGTGCTCGGTGCCAACGACGGCATCGTCTCCGTGGCGGCGATCGTCGTCGGTGTCGCGGGTGCCACCTCCGCAATCGCGCCCATCCTCACCGCGGGCGTCGCGGGGCTCGTCGGAGGAGCAATCTCTATGGCGCTCGGCGAGTACGTCTCCGTCAGCAGCCAACGCGACACCCAGCACGCCCTGATCGCCAAGGAACGCCGCGAACTGGCGGAGATGCCAGAGGAAGAACTCGCCGAGCTCGCGGCCATCTACCAGCGCAAGGGCCTGTCGGAGCAGACCGCCCACCAGGTCGCCGCCGAACTGACCGCCCGGGACGCCCTCACCGCCCACCTCGAGGCCGAGCTCGGCATCAACGAGGAGGACGTCGTGAGCCCATGGCAGGCGGCAGGGGCATCCGCTCTCGCCTTCTTCATCGGTGCGCTGCTGCCGATGATCGCGATCCTGCTGCCACCAGCGGATGCCCGGGTGCCCGTCACCTTCGCCGCCGTGCTGCTCGCCCTCGCCCTCACGGGTGCCGCGAGCGCCTGGATCGGCGGCAGCCACTGGTTGCGACCCACCCTGCGGGTCGTTATCGGTGGCGCGGCAGCCCTCGGCGCCACCTTCCTGATCGGCACGCTGCTCGGCACCACCGGCGTGGTGTAGTTACGGCGTAGCCACCGCGAAGGTGTCGCAGGCCTGCGGGCCGCCGTCACGCCCGGCGAGGAACCACTGTTGGCGTTTCTCGCTCGAGCCGTGCGTCCAGGTCTCGGGCGTGACCTGGCCGGAGGTGGACTCCTGGATGCGGTCGTCGCCGACCGCGGAGGCGGCGCTCAGGGCATCCGCCACCTGTTCGGCGGTGACCGGTTCAAGGAAGGCGACCCCGTCGTCGTTGCGGATCTCGGCGGCCGCCCCCACCCAGGCACCCGCGTAGCAGTCGGCCTGCAACTCGAGCCGCACGGAATCGGAATCAGGCCCGGTGCCCTCGCGATCGACACTGTCCATCACGCCGGTGATGTTCTGGATGTGGTGGCCCCATTCGTGCGCGACCACGTACATCTCCGCCAACGGCCCACCGGAGGAACCGTAGCTGCTGCGCAGGTCGTCGTAGAACGCGGTATCGATGTAAATGAGCGCGTCGGGCGGGCAGTAGAACGGGCCGACAGCGCTGGTTGCGCCGCCACATCCCGTGTCCACCTGCCCGGTGAACAGGATGACGTCGGTCGACGTGTACCCCTCGACCGTGTCGGCCCAGTAGGTGTCGAGGGAGTCGGCGGCCGCGGCGATCCGGCAGTCGACACTCGCGTTGGCGGCCTCCCCTGTCGTGCATTGGCTGAGCGCTTCATCCTCGGTCGAACCGCCACCACCAGCAAGGCCACTGAGGTCGATGCCGGTCAGCTGCGACACGATGAACAGGCCAATGACCAGCAGCACACCGCCGCCGCCACCCACGGCGATTCCGGTGCTGCGGCGCCGGCGAGCGCGGCTGGGGTCGATTCTCGCGTCGTCGTTGAAAGTCATGCTTCGAACGGTACTACCGGCGCTGCCGCCGCTTAAGCTGGTGGCATGAAGATCCTGAGCGTGATATCGGTACTCGGGCAGCTGGCTCTCGTGGCGATGGCGGCCATCGTCGCCCTGACCGGGCTCGTGCTGCTGGCAAGCCTCGCCTACCCGCCACTGTTGTCGTTCCTCGAGCACTGATCATGCGCGAGCCGCGCGACATCGCCCGCCAGGTGACGGTTGCCGCGAGCGCAGTCATCGCGGTCATCGGCTCGTTCGTGGGTTCCGGTGCTGCTGGCGGCACCCCCATCCAGGACGCGGCGGGCGGTGCCCTGAGCGCGACCGCCACCCCGATCGCCCCGGCCGGCCCCGCGTTCTCAATCTGGAGCGTCATCTACCTCGGGCTCATCGCCTACGCCGTGTGGCAGCTGCTTCCGAAGCAGGCCACCGCCGAACGCCACCGCCGCCTCGGTTACTGGATTGCCGCGTCCCTCCTGCTGAACGCCGCCTGGATTCTCAGCGTGCAGTTCGACCTGCTGCCCCTGAGCCTGCCCCTGATCGTCGCGCTCGTCGGGGTGCTCGGCTGGGCGTTCGTGCTTTGCCTGCGCCACCGCCCCTCCGGCACCATCGACGCGATCATCACTGACGGCACCGTCGGCCTCTACCTCGGCTGGGTGAGCATCGCGACCGCTGCCAATACGACAGCGGTGCTCGTCGCTGCGGGTTTCACCGGCTTTGGCATTCATCCGGATGCCTGGGCCGTCGCCATCCTCGCGGTCGCCGCCCTGGTTGGCGTCATGCTCGCGATCATCGGCCGCGGGCGGATCGCCCCGGCGCTCTCGCTCTCCTGGGGCCTGGCCTGGGTCGCGGTCGGGCGGCTGACCGGGGAGCTCATCTCGGTGCCCGCCGGGGTGACGGCTGTCATTGCCGTCGTCGTGGTGCTCGGCGCGACAGCGGTCATCCGGCTGCGTACCGGGTCTGCCCGCTAGTACTTGCCGCGGCGCCGGAACACCCGGCGCACCCGCTCCGCAACGGTGGCGGGCGGCGGCTCGTTGTACTCGCCCGCGAACTCCTGGCCGCTCATCGCCTGGATCGCCTTCATCACCTCGTCGGTCGCCTCCCGTCGAGCACGGCCCGAGGTGGCAGCACCGTGTCGGCGGAGATCGAGCGCCTCGCCGAACTGCACGGTTACCCTGGCCAGGTGTATCCGGTTCGAGCCGGGCTCCTGGATCTTTTGGGTCCCCGTTAGGGCGACCGGGATGATCGCCGCCTCCGAGTTCAGCGCAAGCCACGCCACCCCCGTGCGGCCGCGGTACAACCGGCCATCGCGGGATCGCGTGCCCTCCGGGTAGATCGCGAAAGCGCCCCCCGAGTTCAATACGGCAAGACCCGCGTCGAGGGCATCCTGGGCCGCATGGCCCGCCCCGCGCTCGACGGGGATCGCCCCGATCCCGGTGAAGAACGACCGCGATAGCCAGCCCTTGAACCCGGTTCCCGTGAAGTACTCCGATTTGGCCAGGAACGACACCGACCGCGGTGCCACCAGGGTGATCACGACACTGTCGATGAACGAGAGATGGTTGCTGGCGATGAGCACAGGGCCCGTTCTCGGGACGTTGCGTTTGCCGAGCACCACCGGGCGGAAGAGCAGTCGCGCGAAGGGCGCAAGGAAGGCACGCGCGAAGAACTTAATCATCGCGGCAAGCCTACGCGCGCTATGAGCGGTCCACCGCCTTCACGCTTTTCTCAGGCACGGGGGCAATGCCGGCATCACGCTGCGCCCGGTAGTAGGCCATCGCTTCGTCCTGGCGTTCCTTCTCGGCGCCCAGTGCGATCGGTGCGCCGATGTGCTCGGGGGTGAACTCGAACGCGGCAACCAGCGGCAGGGCGTGCTCGCGCAGGCGCGGCAACAGGCGGTCGTCGATGTAGGCGGTGATGGCCTGCGCGCGCTGCGCGGAGATGCGCCCGTGGATGAGATACCACGCCGCGTTCTTCTCGATCAGGCCGAGACCGAACAGGTCGCGGAGCCAGGTCAGCACCTGCTTCGTGCCCTCGTCGGTGACCGCCTCGACGCCGTCGGTGAACGCCTCCCACTGCAACAGCTCGGCGTGCGCCCGCGCCGCCTCGATGAGGGCGTTCTGGTTGCTGTTGAACAGTTGCGCGGCCTCCATCTTGGGCAACTTGCTCGCGGGACGCAGCCGCCCCGCGATCTCCGCGATCATCGTCTGCACCCGGTCGGTGAGCAACTGGCGCTGCGAGTCGGTGTCGCGCACGTACCCAACCGAGCGGGCCGTCGAACCGAAGTCGGCCACCGACTGGGCGAGGCGCCGCAGGCCTGTGCGGTTGATGGCCGCCTCGTTCACCTGGTCGGCGACGTAGTGGGCCATCGCCCCGGCATCCGCGTGTGCGAACTTGCGGCTGTAGTCGGTGAGCAGGCGCTTGGCCACCAACTGCAGCAGCACGTTGTTGTCGCCCTCGAAGGTCGCGTAGATGTCGAGGTCGGCGCGCAGGCCGGTCAGGCGGTTCTCGGCGAGGAAGCCGTTGCCCCCGCAGGCCTCGCGCGCCTCCTGCAAAATGTCCAGGGCCGCCCAGGTGCTGAGCGGCTTGAGCGCGGCGGCGAGCGTTTCGAGGTCCTGTCGGTCAGCGTCGGTGTCGTGCGCACCGCTGAACACGTCGTCGAACTTTGCGAGGAAAACCTCGTGCGCGAACGACATCGCGTAGGTCTCCGCGAGGCGCGGCAGCAAGCGGCGCTGGTGGCGCTGGTAGTCGAGGATGACCTCCTCCTCCGTATCGCTCGCGGCGGTGAACTGCCGCCTCTGCGAGCCGTACGAGATCGCGATCGTCAGCGCCAGTTTGCTTGCCACCACGGCGGCGCCGTCAAGCGATACGCGACCCTGCACGAGGGTGCCCAGCATCGTGAAGAACCGGCGACCGGGACTCTCGATCGGGGAACTGTATGTGCCGTCCTCCGCGACATCCCCGTACCGGTTCAGCAGGTTGAGCCTCGGTACCCGCACGTTGTCGAAGTGCAGGCGCCCGTTGTCGATGCCGTTGAGGCCGCCCTTCAGCCCGTCATCCTCGCCGCCGACTCCCGGCAGGAAGCCGTCGTCGTCGCGAATGGGCACGTAAAACGCGTGCACGCCGTGGTTAACGCCTTTCGTGACGAGCTGAGCAAACACGACGGCGGCCCTGCCGTGCAGCGCCGCGTTGCCGAGGTAGTCCTTCCACGCCGCGCGGAACGGGGTGTGCAGGATGAACTCGCCGCTGTCCACGTCGTAAGTGGCCGTGGTGCCGACGGCAGAGACATCCGACCCGTGCCCCGTCTCGGTCATCGCGAACGCGCCGGGGATCTCCAGGCTCATGATGCCCGGCAGCCACTGCGTGTGGTGGCGCTCGGTGCCCAGGTGCATGACGGCCGCGCCGAACAGGCCCCACTGCACGCCCGACTTGATCTGAAGGCTCGGGTCGGCGAGCACCAGTTCTTCGAAACCGGCGATGTTGCCGCCGGCGTTCTCTTCGCCACCGACCGACTTCGGGAAGGCGCGGTGCACGGCACCTTCCTGCACGAGGATGTGCAGCTGCTCAAGCACCCGGGCGCGGTGCTCGTCCATCGACAGCCCCTCGACGCGCTTGACCTCGGGGCGGGCGGCGAGTGCGCGAGCGGTGCGGCGAATATCGGCCCAGCGGCCCATGAGTTGCTGTCCGAGGGCGGCGACATCCACGGTCGCGGCGGCGGGTTGGGTGGCAGGCGTCGTTGCACTGGTTTCGGTGAGCTGGCTCATGGCGACACGCTACGCCGACCCAGTTCTTGTCGAAAACGGCCAGTAGGGTGCTGCCAAATGTGCCCCGCCGGGGCTGGCGGCCCTTGTGCAGAACCTGCAATAAGGCTCGCCCGGCTTTGTGGCATCCGCGCGCTGTGAGACGGGTGTTTAGGCTGGAGGCATGGCAACCGTTGCGCTCACCGCCGAAGGATTCGGCGACACCGTCACCCAGTCGGGAATCACCCTGGTCGACTTCTGGGCCGAGTGGTGCGGGCCGTGTCGCCAGTTCGCCCCCATCTTTGAAGCCGCCTCCGAGGCCAACCCCGATGTCACTTTCGGCAAAGTCGACACCGAGGCCGAGCGGGAGCTCGCCGGGGCTGCGGGCATCACGAGCATCCCGACGCTGATGGCGTTCCGCGATGGCGTGCTGGTCTTCTCCCAGCCGGGAGCCCTGCCCGCTCCCGCGCTCGACCAGGTCATCGACGCCGTGCGCGCCCTCGACATGGACGAGGTGCACCGCGCCGTTGCCGAGCAGCAGGCGGGGGCGACCGACTAGCTCTGGTTCCCGCCCGGCTACTGCCGCAGTCGGCCCAAGCCGCGGCCACGCGAGGGTCGCACCTGCACGCACGAACCTCGCCAAATCTCGGGTGCGCTGGCAGGCTGCCGGACATTTGGCGGAGTTCGCTGCCTGTGGGCTGGCCCGAGACATCCCTCGCGCCACCCCGCACGCTTCTCCGGAGTTTCTGCCTCCAGCCTCACGAGTTACCGGATTTCGGCCTCAATGTCGCGAAAACTCCGGAGAAGCGAACAGGCAGAAGGGGGCGCCAAAGCTCGCCGCCGGCACTCAGGCGGCAGCGACGACCGCGAGCAGCGCCTCGCCGTACTGCTCGAGCTTCTTCTCCCCCACGCCGGTGATGCCGCCGAGCTCGGCGAGGGTTGTCGGGCGGGTCACCGCGATGCCCCGCAACGTGGCATCCCCGAACACGATGTAGGCGGGCACCCCTTGTGCCTGTGCCTCACCGGAGCGCCAGGCCCGCAGCGCCTCGAACAGGCCGATCGCGTCTTCGGGGAGCTGGGCGGCGACCGCCTTCTTCGCGGCCTTCGAGCGCTTCGGGGCTTCGCGGCGGAGCATCACCTGGCGTGACCCCGAGAGCACCGTTGCCGACGCCTCGGTCAGCACGAGGATGCCGTACTCCCCCTCCACGGCGAGGAGCCCCTGGGCGAGCAGCTGGCGCACGACTCCGCGCCACTCCTGCTCGCTGACATCCTGCCCAATGCCCCAGGTCGCGAGGGCGTCGTGGCCGTGCTGGCTGACCCGCGGGGTCTGTTTGCCGGTGAGGATGTCGATGAGGTGGCCTGCGCCGAACCGCTGGTTGCGCTCGCGCTGCAGGCGCACGATCGTCGACAGCAGTTTCTGGGCGGGAACCGTGCCGTCCCAGGTCTCGGGAGGCGACAGGCAGGTGTCGCAGTTGCCGCAGGCTTCGGAGGCCTGGCCGAAGTAGGCGAGCAGCTGAACCCGGCGACACTGCACCGTCTCGCACAGCGCGAGCATCGCGTCGAGGTGCGCGGTGAGGTTGCGGCGGTGTGCGAGGTCACCCTCCGACTGGTCGATCATTCGGCGCTGCTGCACCACGTCCTGCAGCCCGTAGGCCAGCCACGCGGTCGCGGGCAGGCCGTCGCGACCGGCGCGACCCGTCTCCTGGTAGTAGCCCTCGACCGATTTCGGCAGGTCGAGGTGCGCGACGAACCGGACATCCGGCTTGTCGATGCCCATGCCGAACGCGATCGTCGCGACCATCGCCATGCCCTCCTCGCGGAGGAACCGGCTCTGGTTGGAGGCCCGCACCCTGGCATCGAGGCCAGCGTGGTACGGCAGCGCCGGAATGCCGTTCTCGACCAGGAAGTCGGCGGTCTTCTCGACGGATGCCCGCGACAGGCAGTACACGATGCCCGCGTCGCCCGGATGCTCGGTGCGCAGCAACGACAGCAGCTGCTGCAGCGGCTGGGCCTTCGACTCGATGCGGTACTGGATGTTCGGCCGGTCGAAACTCGACACGAACTGTTTCGCCTCGGTCAGTTGTAGGCGCTGGGCAATCTCCCGGCGCGTCAGCTCCGTGGCGGTCGCCGTGAGCGCGATGCGGGGCACGCTCGGCCAACGCTCGTGCAGCACCGAGAGTTGCAGGTAGTCGGGCCGGAAGTCGTGGCCCCATTGCGAGACACAGTGCGCCTCGTCGATGGCGAATAGGGCGATGCGGCCGCGGTCGAGCAGCTCCGTCGTCGAGGAGACCCGCAGCCGCTCGGGCGCGAGGTACAGCAGGTCGAGCTCACCCGCGAGGAACGCGGCCTCGACGCGCTGCCGCTCCTCCCCCGACTGCGTCGAGTTGAGGAACGCCGCACGCGCGCCAACGGCGGAGAGGGCATCCACTTGGTCCTGCATCAACGCGATGAGCGGCGAGATGACGACCCCGGTGCCCTCACGGACGAGGGCGGGGATCTGGTAGCACAGCGACTTGCCGCCGCCGGTGGGCATGAGCACGAGGGCGTCACCGCCGTCGATGACGGTCTGGATGATCTCGGCCTGCTGCCCCCGGAACGCCGAATACCCGAAGGTCTTCTCAAGGATGGCGAGGGCGGGGGTCACCCCTCAACGATAAGCGGCGGGGCCGACCCCCAAGGTGACCCCGCCGCGGCCTGTGGATCAGAGTTTGATCACGATCGACGGCCAGCCGACCGAGGCGGCGAGCTGGTCGTTGCCGAGGTAGTGCGCCGTGAGCAGGTGGATGCCTCGGCTGAGGCCCGTGATCGGCACCGTGGCCCGGCCCCGGTCATCCAGCTGCACCGTCGCGATCTTGCGGCTGCCGTCGTAGATCGCGACCTCGCCGCTCGCAACGATCCCAGCGGAGCCGCGCACCGTGACCGAGTAGCCCAGCGACTGGCCGCCGATGACGAGCAGCCGACTCGCGTCACCGCTCGTCGAACTCGCGGCCTTCCGCACCTCGAACTCACCCGAGGTGGCGACCCCGTCGGTGTAACCCTCCGCGCTCGCGGTGACGGTCACCGTGATCGCGGCACCGGCGTCGGCTCCCACGAGGGTGTAGCGTGCCGCAGTTGCGCCCTCGATCGGGATGCCGTCGCGGTTCCACTGGTAGGCGAGGGTGGGGGCATCCACGTTCCAGCTTCCGGCGCTCGCCTTGAGCGTTGCGCCCACGCGGGGCTGGCCCGTGATGACCGGCGGGGCGAGGTTCTCGATCGGCAGGTCGGTGGATGTGACGGCCAGCGGCACCTCGACGGTGGTCCCGCTCTCCGGCACCGTGACGGTCAGCACGAGCTCGCCCGCGGGCGTGCCCTCGGGAATGGTGATGGTGACGGATGCCCGCCCCACCTCATCCGTGGTGTCGACGATCGCGGGGTCGATGACGGCGGTGCCGAGTTCCTCGTCCCCGGCGCTCACGACCACCGTGCCCGCCCGGGGGCCGTCAACTGACATCAGCAGCGAGGAGAGGCCCAGTGTCACGGAGTCGCCGGCGGAGTACCCGTCGGCGTCGGGTGCCGAGAGCGTCACCCCGACGGAACGCTGCGCGTAGTCGGGCGAGACCGTGGGGAACTCTTCGAAGTACTCGACCATGCTCTGCAGGTCGACCTTGCCGGTGTCGGCCGCGTTGGTGCCTTCGGCGAAGGTGAAGAAGTTGTCACCGCCGGGCACCAGGAACGAGTTGACCACGACCTTGTAGCTGGCCGCGGGGTCGATGGGCTCGCCATCGACAAACACCCCGGTGATGTGGCTACCCGCTGCGGCAGCCGGGTCGTAGGTGTACTCGAGGTTCTCTGAAACTCCGAGCTTGAGGAACGGGCGGCTCGCCCCAGCGGGCTGCCACTGCTCCTCGAGCACCTGCTTCACCTGCACGCCCGTGAGGTCGAGGGTGAACAGGGTGTTGGCGAACGACTGCACGCCCGCCGCCTCGGCGTAGGTCACGACCCCTTCCGCATCTCCGGGCGTCGTGGGCTTGGCCGCGTATTTCAGGTCGGCGCGCAGCCCGCCCGGGTTCATGAACGAGATCTGCGCCCCGGCATCCTGCGCCGCCCACAACTGCACGTCGGCGACGAAGTTGCCGAGCGTCGATTCCGCACCCCGGTTCTCGGAGCCGGTCGACTGAACTCCGCGATTCAGGTCACTCGTGATCTCACCGAGCGGCACCGAGCCCAGCTCGGTCGCGACGGCGGTCGCCTCCGCGACGATGGCCGCCACCTCCGGGTCGGGTGTGAAGCCGGCCAGCGGCAGCACCTCTGCCTCGATGGAGAGCAGCTCACCCGTGGTCGGGTCGACCGAGAGGGAGGTGTGGCTGTACTTTTCGCCGTACTGGCCCGACGACAGCACGGGGCGCGTGCGGTCGGTGCCGGGGATGGCTACGTCGTGGTCATAGGCGAGGTGGGTGTGGCCGGAGATGATGGCGTCGATGTTGGCGTTCGCGCCCGTCACGATTTGGCCGAAGCGTGAGTCATCCGTCGCACTGGCAATATCGGCCGTCGCTGCGCCCTCGTGAACAAGCAGCACGACCACGTCGGCTTCGCCGTTGCTGTCGTCACCGTCGCTGAGCTGGTCGGCGACCCGGTTGACGGCGGGGACCACCGGCCCGACATCGAGGGTGTCGATGCCTGCGGGGCTCACCAGGCTCGGCAACTCGTCGGTCACCGCGCCCACGAAGCCGACGGATACGTCGCCATACTCCTGCACGAAGTACTCCTGGTACGCGGGGGTATCGGTGCCCTTCTCGTACAGGTTGGCCGCGAGGTAGTCCCAGTCGATGGCGGGGAGGATGCGGCTGTCGACGTCATCGCGCCCCTGGTCGAACTCGTGGTTGCCGAAGGCGCTCGCGTCGAGCCCCATCTCGTTGAGCACGTCGATGGTGGGCTGGTCTTGCTGGATGAACGAGGTGAAAGTGGATGCCCCGATGAAGTCACCCGCCCCCACGAACAGGGTGTTGGGGTTGGCGGCGCGGTAGGAGTCCACCATGCCTGCCATGACGGCGGCACCCGCCACCACGCCGCTGGCCTCGATGCGACCGTGGAAGTCGTTGACACTCACGAGGTCGATGTCGACCGGGGCGGCCTCAGAACCGAAGCCCACCTTGATCGGGTCATGGTCGCTCGAGCGGAACGGGGTGCCCGCCTCCGCGGCCCCATAGGCGTAACCGCGGTCAGACCATTCGGGTGAGTTGATCGTCCAGACATCCGTCCCGGTGACGCTCTCGGCAAGCGAGGGGGTCACGTAGGCGTGGTCGAGGGAGCCGAGTTCACCGTCGAAGGTGTAGGTGTACTCGTTAGTCGTGTCGGGCACCAGGTCGACGAGCCCCGCGCCGGTGAGCACCTGCGAGGGGTCCTCCTCGTGGTACGCGTTGAAGTCGCCGAGGGCGATGACGTCGGGGCTCTTCGCGGGATCAGCCGCGATGCCCTGCACGAAGCCGAGGAGCTTCTGCGCCTGCTCCACCCGCTCGGCGTTGAAGAAGCCCTGCAGGTCGGTGGGCTCCGTGCCCCCGCCAGAGGGCGCGCTCTTCGACTTGAAGTGGTTGGCGACGACGGTGATGACCTTGCCATCGATGTCGAAGGTCTGGGCGACCGGCTCACGCGCGATGTCCCACACCGTCTCGTCGATGTCGGTGAAGCTCTCCCCGACCGGTGTCGCGGCGGCGGGCTGGTAGATGATCGCGTTGGTGATGAAGTCGGTGATGCTCGCGTCGAGCAGCGGCTCCGGCGTGGGAACGTACGCCCAGGTGCCCGGCGCGGTGGCAGCGTTCAGCGCGTCGACGAGGTTCGCGAGCGCCTCATCCGGAGCCTCGCCGAGCTTGACGGAGTTCTCGATCTCCATGAGGCCGACCACGTCGGCGTCGAGGGCAGTGATGGCCGAGACGATCTTCGACTGCTGGATCGCGAACTGCTCGGCGGTGTCGGCACCGCGCGCATCGCCCCCGAAGGTCGTGAAGTAGTTGAACACGTTGAACGCCCCCACCGAGAAGTCGCCGCCGACCTCCTCCGGCGCGTCGGTGCGCGGGTTGGCGCTCTCCCACTGCGGCTCAAGTGCCACATACTCGGCGGGGGAGGCGTCGCTCAGTGGGCGTTGCGGCTGCAGGCGCCAGTCGTCGAAGCCGTAGCCCAGGATCATCCCGGCTACCGGCGATACGAACCGGTCGCCGTTGCGCACCGGGAGCTCCGCGGTGAAGTATGGCTGCCCACCCGGGTGGGCGGCATTGGAGATTTGGATGCTGTAGCCGTCGTCAACCAACAGCCGATTGGCACGGTTGGCCGCGGCGATCGCCTGCGCCGCCTCGCCCGCATCGGTCGTCTCGGTGGCCTTGACGGCGAGCTCATCGCCGACATTCAGCCAGAGCGTGCCGTAGTTGTACAGCTGGTGGCTCGAGCTGAGCACCGCACTTTCGGGCGACACGAGCATGCCCTCATACGCTTCGCGCGCACTGCCGACGACGCTGTTCGGCAGCGCTGTTGCGGCGGGCAGGCCCTCGTCTGCGGCGAGCACCTCGTAGGCGGCGGGGTCGGTGGCCGTGACCTGGGTCTGCCCGTTGTACTCCCCCGCCGTGCCGGTGACCGTAATGCGGTCACCGATGGCGACGGCCGGGTCGGCGCCGGCCGAGTAGATGAAGATGCCGTCGGAGCGGTCGTCGGTCGGGTCGCCGCCCGGGTCCTGCAGGTAGAACCCGCGGTAGCCGCTGCCGGTGCTGTTGCGGTAGTCCCCCGTGACCACCCCTTCGACGGTGACGACAGTGCCGCTGAGTGGCGTTGCGTCTCCCGAACCCTGCACCTCGGCGATGCTGTGGGTGGCGGGGGCCGCGGCCGCCGGGATGGCCGTGAGGCCGGTGAGGGCGAGGGCCGTGAAGGCGACGGATGCAATGGCCTTGAGGGGTCGTGACATGACGTGGGTCTCCTTGTGCACAAGCAGGTGGGAAGAGCAGGACGCCGGGTATACCCCCCTTCGGGGGCCATAACCACCCTACGTCGGTAATGCACCGGAAGTCGATAACCTTAGGAACACCCCACCCGATTGGTCACCGAATGTTCACTGTCGTCATCGGCATCGGCAGCGCACTCGTCTTCGGTGCGGCCGACTTCCTCGGCGGGCTCGCCTCCAAGCGCATGAGCTCGATCCTCGCTACCGCCCTCGCGGCCGTCACCGGTCTCGTGCTACTGCTCGCCGCCCTTCCATTGCTCGGCGGTGAGTGGTCAACCGAAGCCGTGCTGCTGGGCGCGGCGTCCGGGGTGAGTGGGGCGATCGCCATCGGCCTGCTATACGCCTGCCTCGCGATCGGACCCATGAGCATCCTTTCGCCTCTCACCGCCGTCGTCTCGGCGATCGTGCCGTTGACGGTGGGGTTGATCGGCGGCGAGCGGCTCGGCACCATCGGCTACATTGCGCTCGGCCTCGCCCTCGTCGCGATCGTGCTGGTCGGGTTTGTGCCCGAACGCGGTGCTGTTCGCCCCTCACTCAAGGGCGTGCTGATGGCGATCGGCTCCGGCATCGCGATCGGCGCATTCCTGATCATCATCGACGCGAGCCCGGATGACTCCGGCCTGGTTCCCCTTGTCATGAACCGCGCGGCCAACGCGGCCATCATGTTCACCCTCGTCGGCGTCCTGGCGGTCATCGCCCTGCGCCGGGGCACCCCGTGGCAGCCGACGGGCTGGAGGTCGGGGCTCCGTTTTGCGATCGCCTGCGGCGTTGTCGACGCGATCGCCAACGCCGGCCTGCTGCTGGGCGTGCGGCTCGGCGAGCTCTCGGTGATGGCGGTGCTCACGGCGTTGTATCCCGCCGGCACGATCATCCTGGCCGCCATTGTGCTCAAGGAGCGCATCGCGATCGTGCAGTATCTCGGCCTCGCGCTGGCGATCGTCGCGGGCGGGATGCTCGCGCTGGCGTAACCTCAGCGCAGCGCGCGGATGCCCGGGGCGGCGGCGAGCGCGCCGTCATCCGTGACAACCGTGAGGCCGTGCTCGAGTGACTGGGCGGCGAGCATCCGGTCGAAGGGATCGTTGTGCTCCCAGTCGAGGGAACCCGCGAGGCGAGCATCCGAAGCGGTCATCGGCAGCAGGTCAAAACCGTGCGCGCTCGCCAGGTCGACGAGGTCGAGCGGGAAGTCGAGCTTGCCGCGACGTTTCTTGATCTCCACCTCCCACACGCTTGCCGCGCTCAGCGCGACGGAGTTTTCGGGATCGACGATCGCCTCAACCCAGCTCGGCCTGACCTTCGGATTCGCGAAGATCCACCAGATGACGACATGGGTGTCGAGGAGCAGTGCGGTCACTCCTGCGTTCCGAACTCGCGCTCGCTCTCATCGTCGGGAGCAAGCCAATCGATGCTGTCGAGGCTCGCGCGCTGCGCGGCGGTGAGACTCGGTGCGAGGCTACCCGGCAACGGACGAGCTGCTGCCACGGGAATCGCCGCAAGACGGAAGCGCGGCTTGCCGTGCTTGGTCACGATGATTTCTTCGCCGAGGGCCGCGCGATCGCCCAGCTCCGACAGGTGCGTCTTGGCCTCGTACAGGCTCACCCGGGTTTGCCTCGTCATAGTCCAATGGTAGCTTTTTGGTCTATTTGACCAATAGTTCCTTCCACCTATTCAGTCGACGATGAGCCTCTTGCCGAGGCTGACGGCGGCGTCTGGCAGGTAGCCGAGTGCAGCGTAAAACCCGAGGGCCTGCTCGTTGTCCCCCCGCACCTGGAGGTTGAGCTTCGGGCATCCCGCCGCCTCGAGCAGCCGCTCGAGCTCAGCCATCACGAAACGGCCATAACCGCGGCCGCGCGATTCCGGATGCACCGCAAGATAGTTGACCCAGCCCCGATGCCCGTCGTAACCAGCCATGGCAGTTACCACGATCGCGCCCTGTTCCTCGCCCACGAGGAACCACTCCGGTTGCACCTCGAGCTTGCGCGCGATGTCTTTGCGCGGGTCGTTCCACGGGCGGACCAGGCCGGCCGACTCCCAGAGCGCGACAACGGCCTCGGTGTCCGCGGGTTCGAACCGGCGCAGGCGCATCAGATGTTGTAGATCGAGGCGTCGGAGTAGGAGTCTGTCGCCGAGGCCGCACGCGGGCGAGCGATGGCGGGCGACCCGACGAGGAGCGAGCCCTCGGGCGCATCCGTGATCACGACTGCGTTCGCGCCGATCACCGAGTGCGACCCGATCGTCACGTCTCCGAGCACGGTGGCGCTCGCCCCCACGACCACATCGTCGCCGAGGGTCGGGTGCCGCTTGCCGTGCCGGAACGTCGTGCCGCCGAGCGTGACGCCGTGGTACATCAGCACGTCATCACCGATGACCGCCGTTTCGCCGATCACGACGCCCATGCCGTGGTCGATGAAGAAGCGGCGACCAATTGTCGCACCGGGATGAATCTCCACCCCAGTGAGGAAGCGGGTGAACTGGGACACGGCGCGGCCGGCGGTCTTGAGGCCGTGTGTCCACAGCCAGTGGGCGAAACGGTAACCCCAGACGGCGTGCAGCCCCGAGTACGTCAGCCACACCTCGAACGAGGAGCGCGCGGCCGGGTCACGGTGCCGGGCTGTGGCGATGTCTTCAGTGAATCTCACAGCTCGGTCAGACGGCCAAGTCCTCGTAAAGTACGGTCGACAGGTAGCGCTCACCGTAGCTCGCGACGACCACGACGATCGTCTTGCCCGTGTTCTCGGGGCGTGCCGCGAGCTGCAGGGCGGCCTCCACGGTTGCGCCGGACGAGATGCCGGCGAGGATGCCCTCCTCCGCCGCCAACCGGCGAGCCATCGACACCGCCTGCATGATGTTGACGTCGATGACCTCGTCGTAGACCTCGCGGTCGAGGATCTCGGGAACGAAGTTGGCGCCGATGCCCTGGATCTTGTGTGGGCCGGGAGCGCCGCCATTGAGGATGGGCGACTCCTCGGGCTCAACTGCGACGACCTGCAGGCCGGGCTTCTGCTCCTTGAGGTAGTTGCCGGCGCCCGTGATGGTGCCACCCGTGCCGATTCCCGCGACGAAGATGTCGACAGCCCCCTCGGTGTCGTTCCACACCTCTGGACCCGTGGTGGCGCGGTGGATGGCGGGGTTGGCCGCATTGGCGAACTGCTTGGCGAGCACGGCACCGGGGGTGCTTGCGACGATCTCCTCCGCCTTCGAGACGGCACCCTTCATCCCCTCGGAACCGGGGGTGAGCACGAGCTCGGCGCCGTACGCCTTGAGCAGGATCTTGCGCTCCTTACTCATCGTCTCCGGCATCGTGAGGATGACCTTGTAGCCGCGCGCCGCGCCGACCATGGCCAGGGCGATGCCGGTGTTGCCGCTGGTGCCCTCGACGATCGTGCCGCCGGGCTTCAGTTCACCCGACTTCTCCGCCGCATCGACGATGGCGATACCCAGGCGGTCCTTGACGCTCGCAGAAGGGTTATAGAACTCGAGCTTGGCGAGAACGGTCGCGCCCAGCCCCTTCGTGACGGAGTTGAGACGCACGAGCGGGGTCTTGCCGAAGACCTCGGTGATGTCGTTGTAGATGGCGGCCATGGGCTGTCCTGTCTCCTCGCGGGATTGTGTAACAAGCCTATGCATCTCGCGCCTGTGAGTCGTTCTGTTACGAAACAACATCGCGAGCGCCGCACCGAGGAGGAATCCTGCACTGTTGGCGATCACGTCGCGCCAATCGGGAAAGCGGCCCGGAATCGTCATCTGCACCAGTTCGATCGCTCCCGAGAAGGCCGTGCCGAGAAGCAGCAGCATCCAATACTGGCGACGGCGCAGCAGCAGTGCGGTGAGCACCCCGAGAGGGACGAACATCAGGATGTTGGCGGTGAACTCGACCACGCTGTAGTCCACCCACAGGGGCAGGCCGAACTCGTGCAGCACATCGAGCGCGGCGTTCACGACACGGTCGAGAACACCGGGCCCCGGCCGTTGCGGCGTCATGGTGATCGCCAGGACGAGCGCGGTGTAGACGGCGAGTGCGGCCCCGGTGCGGCGGCGCGCCATCAGGCAGTCTTGCCGCGGTTGCGACGGCGCGCTTCCCGCGGTGCCCGACCGCCCAGGAATGACTGCGCGGACGTCACATCGATACCACGCCGCAGGGCTTCGCGGCCGATCAGCATCCGGAAGCCCATCTCGTCGCGGTTGCTCAGGGTGACTTCGGCGAGCACCTCACGGCCGACCAGGACGATCTTCATGAGCACGACGAGCCTGTCTTGCACGTGGCCCGACGAGCTGCGCACCCGGCGCCGATCGTGCACGGGGCACTCGATGACGACCTCGTCATCGACCGACTCCTGCCACGGCCGAACATGGAACTTCACCCACTCGGCGCCGTCGCGCTGGAAGACACTGATTTCGTACGCGTGCAGCGATGAGGTCTGCGCACCCGTGTCGAGTTTGGCCTTGATCCAAGGGATGCCGACATCGGGCAGCTGCACCCATTCCCGCCACCCCGCGAGGGTGTTTGAATGGGTGCTCCTACTCATTGCTCTATCTTGTCAGGGCCCCTCCTCATGAAACTTGCGATCCTGTCGCGCGCGCCGCGTTCTTACTCGACCCAGCGACTGCGCGCCGCTGCCGACCAGCGGGGGCACGAGGTGCGGGTGCTCAACACCCTGCGCTTCGCGATCGACCTCTCCGGCGACGATCCTGACCTGCAATACCGCGGCAAACCGCTCAGCGACTACGACGCGATCCTGCCGCGGATCGGCAGTTCCATCACCTACTTCGGCACGGCCGTGGTGCGCCAATTCGAGCAGATGGATGTCTACACGCCCAACACGTCCAACGGAATCTCGAACGCCCGCGACAAGCTGCGGGCCACCCAGATCCTCTCCCGCCACAACATCGCAATGCCCGCCACCGCGTTCGTGCGCAACCGCGCCGACGTGCGCCCGGCGATCGAGCGGGTGGGTGGCGCCCCCGTCGTGATCAAGCTTCTGGAAGGCACCCAGGGCATCGGCGTGATCCTGGCGCCCGAGATCAAGGTCGCCGAGGCGATCATCGAGACCCTGCATTCGGCCAACCAGAACGTGCTCATCCAGCGCTTCATCAGTGAGAGTCGCGGCCGGGACATCCGTGCCCTCGTCGTCGGTGACCGCGTCGTCGCGGCGATGCGGCGCACCGCCACGGGCGACGAGTTCCGCTCGAACGTGCACCGCGGCGGCACCGTCGAGGCCGTCGAGCTGTCCGCCGACTACGAGGCGGCGGCGGTGCGCTCGGCGCAGATCATGGGGCTGCGGGTTGCCGGCGTCGACATGCTCGAAGGGCCCGACGGACCCCTGGTGATGGAGGTCAACTCTTCGCCCGGGCTCGAAGGGATCGAGACCGCGACCCAGCTCGACGTCGCCGGGGCGATCGTTGACTACATCGCCAACCAGGTGGCGTTCCCCGAGATCGACGTGCGGCAGCGGCTGAGCGTCTCCACCGGCTACGGCGTTGCCGAACTTCTCGTGCACAACAACGGTGACTTCGTGGGCCAGAAGCTGGGTGACTCGGGGCTCGCCGAGCGCGACATCACCGTGCTGACCGTGCACCGCGGCACCACAGTGATTCCGAACCCGCGCAAGAGCGTGGTTCTCGAGGCCGGCGACCGGTTGCTGTGCTTCGGAAAGCTCGAGGAGATGCGCTCGATGATCCCCGAGCGCCGTCGTCGTCGCGCGAAGGTGCGCAAGCTACCCGCCGAAGCGCTGCCGGCCGAAGCCCGCTAAACGGAACGACGAAGGCGCCCACCCCGAGGGGACGGGCGCCTTCGTGGCCTTAGCTAGAGCGCGGCGAGCTCGTCGAGCAGCGCGTCACCGGGGGCGGCGTAGACCGAGGTGGCCTCGATCTCGGCGCGGCCCAGCAGCTCGTCCATCTTGCGACGGCGGTTGCGGTTGATGAGCGTCACGACCGTGCCGACCTTGCCCGCGCGGCCCGTGCGGCCCGAGCGGTGCAGGTAGGTCTTGTACTCCTCGGGAGCGTCGGCCTGGATGACCAGCGAGATGTCATCGACGTGGATGCCGCGTGCCGCGACATCCGTCGCCACGAGCACGTTGACCCGACCGCTGGTGAGGAGCTGCAGGTTGCGCGTGCGGCGCGACTGGTTGAGGTCACCGTGCAGGCTGGTGGCGGGGATGCCGGCGTCTTCGAGGTAGTCGCTCATCTCTTCGGCGAACGCGCGGGTGCGGGTGAAGATGAGGGTCTTGCCCTCGCCCGAGGCCAGCTGCTGGATGATCTCGCGCTTGTCACGCTGTTCGATGAGCAGCACCTTGTGGTCGATCGTCGAGGAGGCCTGGTCTTCACCGGCGACCTCGTGTACTGCGGGCTCCACCAGGAACTGCTTGACCAGGGTGGCAACACCCTTGTCGAGCGTCGCAGAGAACAGCAGCTTCTGGCCGCCCTCGCTCGTCTCGCCGAGGATGCGCTGCACGGGCTCGAGAAAGCCGAGGTCGCACATGTGGTCGGCCTCGTCGAGCACGGTGACGATCACGTTGCTGAGGTCGAGGCGACCCTGCTCGATGAGGTCCTCAACGCGACCCGGGGTCGCGATGACGATGTCGACGCCGCGCTGCAGTGCGGAGACCTGCTTGTACTGCGGCACACCACCGACGATGGTCGTCGTGAACAGGCCAACGGAGCGCGCGATGGGCTGCACGGTGCGGTCGATCTGCATGGCGAGCTCGCGGGTGGGGGCCAGGATCAGCGCCCGGGGCTTGCGGCCCATCTGGCGATCCTTGCCACCGTTGTTCTCCATGAGGCGCTCGACGAGAGGAGCGCCGAAGGCGATCGTCTTGCCGGAGCCGGTCTTGCCGCGGCCGAGGACGTCCTTGCCGGCGAGCACGTCGGGGATGGTCGCGGCCTGGATCGCGAAGGGAGCGTCAGCACCCATGCTCGCGAGCTGGCGGACGATGTTGCTGCCAAGACCGAGGTCGGCGAAGGTCACACCTTCGACATCGGTCGCGGTGATGACGGCAGCCTCGAGGCGCTCGAGCACGACGTCTTCGACGGGGCCCGTGGTGTTGCGGGCGGTGTAGAAGTCGCTCTCGCGCTTGGGGGCGCGATCGTCACGGTCGAACGAACGGGGCGCGCGCTCGGCACGGTCGTAGGCAGGGCGGGCCGGGCGGTCGCTGTTGTACGAGGGACGCTCGGTGCGGGCCGGACGCTCTGCGCGGTCGCCGTATGCCGGGCGGTCGTAGCTCGGGCGCTCGGTGCGCGGGGCGCGGTCGTTGTATGCCGGGCGGTCGCTGCGGTCACCGTACGAGGGACGCTCGGTCCGCTCCGGACGGTCGTAGCTGCGGGCCGGACGGTCGCTGTTGTAGGCCGGGCGGTCGGTGCGGGGGGCGCGGTCATTGTAGGAGGGCCGCTCGCTGCGGGCCGGACGGTCGCCGTACGAGGGACGCTCGACGGGCTTGTCGCCGTAGCTCGGGCGGGCCGGCTTGCGGTCGCCGTATGCGGGGCGGTCGCCGTAGGCCGGGCGCTCCGTGCGGGCAGCGGGCTTCGAAGGGCTCCAGTCGGGGCGACGGTTCTCGCGCTCCGTGCGGGCGGAACCGGCCGGGCGGTCGCCAGTGCGGGCGGCACGATCATCCGGGCTCCAGCGCTTCTTGGGCGCGGCCGCGGCGTCAGCGCGGAAACCGCGGTGACCCTCGCGCTGCGCACCCTTCGGTGCGCCGGAGGACTTGTAGGGCTTCTTGCCGCCCTGGGACGGCTTCGAGTAATTAGGCATAGTTCTTTCCGGGTTCTCTGTTGTTTGATTGCACAGAGCGCATGAAGGTAGGCGCCTGAAACACGCACTACTGGTACCCGGGCAGTCTTTGACCGAGGCCGTCACATACATTCGTGTGATTGTCACCAGCTAGATTTGGCTGGCAAACCGGCCCGCAAGACTTACAAACCCATGCGTGGGATTCCACGCTGTCTTGAGCCGACCTGACCACGTTACTCCATAAGCTCCGGCAGCGCACTACATTGGGCAGGATGACGCGCACCCGACGCACCCCGCTGGTG
This sequence comes from Rhodoglobus sp., assembly GCA_044340535.1. Classification (GTDB taxonomy): domain Bacteria; phylum Actinomycetota; class Actinomycetes; order Actinomycetales; family Microbacteriaceae; genus Rhodoglobus. The sequence continues at coordinate 49,046 of JBIITJ010000001.1, read as the reverse complement.
GCGCTCGCGGTCGCGCTGATCGCTACTCTCTCCGCCTGCGGTCCGACGGGATCAGATTCCGAAGTCGTGGAACCGGGGAGCCTCCCCGTCTACCCCGAGGTGCAGACCTACCCCGATATCCCCGTCGTCGCAGACATCCCGTATGCCGCGAGCGGCGAGACGCTCGACCTGTGCCTGCCGGTGGCGAGCGACGAGTCCGGCCCCTATCCGGCCATCGTGGTCATCCACGGTGGCAGCTGGCAGCGCGGCGATAAGTCGAACGTGACCTGGCGCAGCATCTGCCAGTGGCTGGCCTCGGAGGGCTACGTGACGGTCTCGATCAACTATCGCCTCGCGCCGACCGCCACGTTCCCCGCCCAACTGGACGACGTGCAGGATGCCGTGCGCTGGCTCCGCGACCCCGACCGCGTCGACCGCTACGACATCGACCCTGACCGGATCGGTGCGCTCGGGGGCTCGGCGGGCGGCAACCTCGCGGCCCTCCTCGGCACGAGCGGTACCGGCAGCCTCACCGACGGCGTGCGGGTCGCGGCCGTCGCCGAGTTCAGCGGGCCGACCGACCTGCGCGCGGCCATCCCCACCACTGACAGCTACAACCAGGACTTCGGCACGGTGGTTCTGGAGTACACCGGCTGCACCAGCTTCGAGAACTGTCCGGCGGCTGCCGCGGCATCCCCCATCACCCTCGTCGACGAGACCGACCCGCCGTTCTTCGTTGCGCACTCGATCGACGAGTTCATACCCCTCAGCCAGGCGGACTCGTTCGTTGAGGTGCTTCGCGAGAACAGCATCGACACCACCTACGTGACGGTCGAAGGCGCCCTGCACTCCGTGGCGATGCTCGACGACGAGATGCGCGAACGGGTGCTGGCGTTCTTCAGTGCGTCCCTCATCGGCGGCGCGGCAGAATAGCCCCGTGACTGTCGCGATCGAACCCGCCAACCAGCCCGCAGTGGAGGAGATGCTGCACGCCGGCGAGACCTTCGCCCGCAGCCTGTACGCCGAGGAAGAGTGCTTCCTGCTCGACCTCTCCGAGCTCGACAAGCCCGGCACCACGGTCTTCGTCGCGCGCATCGACGGGGATGCCCGGGGCATGGTTGCCCTCGTCGATGGCGACGACAGCACCGCCGAGCTGAAGCGGCTGTTCGTGCACGACAACGCCCGCGGCCTGGGGCTGGCCCAGGCGCTGCTGGAGGCGGCGGAAGCGCACGCGCGGGATGCCCGGGTGGAGGTCATCCTGCTCGAAACCGGCACGCGCTCCACCGCCGCAATCGCGCTCTACGAGAAGGCGGGCTACACCCACATCCCGCGGTTCGGCCCCTACGTCGACTCGGAGACGAGCGTCTGCATGGAGAAGCGGCTCTAGCGCTCGAACCGCGCGGGCCCGCTCGCCTCGACGGCCGTCATGATGCGCTCAAGCATGTTCGGGGTCATGGACGGGAGCGCGTCGAGCGGGAACCACGCCGCCTCGGAGTTCTCGCCGTCGACCGGGAACGGGTCGCCCGAGACATACGAGCACCGGAACACGTGGTCGATGTACTGCGACTGGTCACCGTTGCCGTAGGTGATGACCTCCGTCACCTGCACCCAGGCCAGCGCCTCAGCCCGCGCGACGATGCCCGCCTCCTCCAGGGTCTCCCGCTCCGCCGCGACCGCCGGCTGCTCACCGGGATCGATGATCCCGGTCACCGGCGTCCACTGCCCGTTGTCGGCGCGTTTGACGAGCAGCACGTCCGATCCACGAACCACGACCGCTGTCACGCCGGTCAGCCACAGCAGTTCGTGGCCAATCTTCTCGCGCAGCGACAGGACGAAATCGGGGGTAGGCATGCCGCCGAGCCTACCCAGCCGCGAGCGCCCTCTTCTCCTCGCGGCGTTCCTTCGCACCCTCGACCAGGTAGTACAGCACGGGGAGCACGATGAGCGTCAGGAGCGTGGATGACACGAGCCCGCCGATCACGATGATCGCCAGCGGCTGCGAGATGAAGCCGCCGTGGCCGGTGATGCCGATGCCGAGGGGCAGCAACGCGAAAATCGTGGCCGCCGCCGTCATGAGGATCGGTCGCAACCTGCGGGCGGCTCCCTGGATGACCGCGTCGCGCGCCGACATCCCCTTCTCCCGGTACTGGTTGATCAGGTCGACGAGCACGATCGCGTTGGTCACCACGATTCCGATGAGCATGAGCACACCGATGAGCGAGGCGACACCGAGCGGGATGCCCGAGATGACCTGCAGGATGATCGCGCCGGTCGCCGCGAACGGGATCGACACGAGCAGCAGCAGGGGCTGGCGCAGGCTCTTGAACGTGGCAACCATCACGACGTAAACGATGAGGATCGCCACGAGCAGCGCGAGACCAAGCTGCTGGAAGGCGTCGGTCTGCTGGGCCGTGACCCCGCCGAGTTCGGCCGAAGCCCCCGCGGGCAGGTCAGCCTCGGCGACGGCCCCGGAGACGATCGTCGATGCGGTGCCCACGTCATCGCTGCCCGGCGTCACACTCACGGTTGCGCTGCGCACGCCCTTGATCGTCACGAAGCTCGCGGGCCCGTTCTGCTGCTCTACGGTCGCAATCTCGCTGAGCGGGATGATGCCGAGCGCGGTCGGGATGCTGAAGTTGCGCAGTTCCTCGATGGTAACGGGAGCCGAGGAGTTGACGATGTAGATCGACAGGGTCTTCTCGTCGATGACGACCGAACCGGTGGCAGTCGGGTTCATCGCCGCGGTGACGATGCCGCCCACGGCGATTTCGCTGAGCCCGCGTTCGGCTGCCTTCTCACGGTCCACCTGCACCGCGATGTACGGCTGGTCGTCGGCGAGGTTACTCGACGCCTCGGCCACAACATCCAGGTCGCGGACGGTCTCGAGCACGACGTCGGCGGCATCCCGCAGTTCCTGCTCGCTCGTTGCGGTGATGTTGATGGCGATGTCGCTCGAGGCGAAACCTGAGCTGGCCGCCGCAAGAGTGACCTCGCCCGCGTCATCCAGGCCCGCAACAGCGTCACGCACGGCCGCCTGCAGCTCGACCTGGTCGGCGTCGGGGTCGGTGGTCAGCGAGAACGAGGTGCTGCCGCCGCCCGAGAACGCCGCGCGCAACGAGTTGCCGCTGGAACCGATGGAAGTCTGCACGGTCTCGACACCCGGGATGTCGAGCAGCACGGCCTCGACGGCCTGCGCCGCCTTATCGCGGGCGTCGAGGGATGACCCGGCGGGCAGCTCCTGGCTGACGGTGAGCGTGTTCTGGCCGCTGTCACCGATGAAGTTGGTCTTCATGAACGGGGCGAGGGCCGCCGTGCCTCCGAGCAGCAGCACGGCGGCGAGAAGGGTTGCGATCGGTCGCTTGAGCGTCCAGTGGATGACCGGCAAGTAGCCGCGCTGCAGTCGACCGGGCTTCTCCTCGACGGCGGCGGCATCGGTGCCGACGTGCTTGCTGCTCTTGGTGCCGAGGAACCAGTTGGCGAGCACCGGCACGATCGTCAGGGACACGAAGAGCGAGGCCGCGAGCGCAATGGTGACGGTGAGGGCGAAGGGGCGGAACAGCTCACCGGTGATGTCACCGACCAAGGCGAGCGGCAGGAACACCGCCACGGTGGTCGCCGTCGAGGCGGTCACGGCACCGGCGACCTCCTTGACCGCGTTCAGGATCGCCTGCAGCTTTGCCTCACCCAGGGTGAGGTGCCGCTTGATGTTCTCGATCACCACGATCGAGTCGTCGACGACGCGGCCGATGGCGATCGTGAGGGCGCCGAGGGTGATGACGTTGAGGGTGTACCCGGCGGCGAGCATCCCGATGAAGGTGATCAGCACGGAGGCGGGGATCGAGATCGCGGTCACGAGCGTCGAGCGCACCGAGAGCAGGAACAGCAGGATCACGATCACCGCGAAGGCGAGACCCAGCAGACCCTCGGTGGCGAGGGCGTTGATCGACTCCTCGATGAAGGGTGCCTGGTCGAACGCGACCGTGAACTCGGTGTTATCGCCGAGGGTGTCTTGCAGCTCGGGCAGCAGCGCGTTGACGGCCTGCGACACCGCGACGGTGTTGCCCGCCGGGGTCTTGGTGACCGACAGGGTGAGGGCAGGCTCGCCGTTGACGCGGGAGATGCCCGTGACGGGCTCATCTGCGAGCTCGACGGTCGCGACATCCCCGATCGTCACGACGTCGAGACTGTCACCGCCCAGCAGCGGGAGGGCTGCGATGTCGTCGACCGAGGAGAGACGGATGCCCGCCTGCACGGTCAACGTCTGGTCGTTCTCGGTGATCTGGCCTGCGGGCAACAGCACACCGTTGGCGTCGAGGGCGTCGCGGATCGACTGCGTGCTGAGGCCGCGCGCGAACAGCTCGGTGCTGTCGGGGGTGATGGCCACGCGCTTCTGGGTGTCGCCGAGAAGGTTGACTGCACCGACGCCGTCGATCTTCTCGAGTTCAACGATCGTCGACGACTGGAGCCGCGCCGCCAGGTCTTCGGGCGAGAGGTCGCTCGAGACAGCGATCTGCATGACCGGCAGGTCGGAGAAGTTGAAGCTGAAGACCTGGGTGTCTGCGCCCTCGGGCAGGCCCGTGATGCGGTTGATCGCGAGCTGCACCTTCTGCTCGGCGGTCGCGATGTTGGTGCCGTAGGTGAACGCGGCGGTGATGCTCGACACGTTCGCGCTCGAGGTCGCGGTCGTGGAGTCGAGACCGTCGACACCCTGCAGCGCCGACTCGATAGGGGTGGAGACGTCGTTCTCGACCACCGCGGGCGATGCGCCGGGGTAGGTGGTGACGATGAAGAGCTGCGGCAGGCTCAGGCTCGGGATGAGCTCCTGCTTGAGGGTGGTGAGCGAGATACCGCCGAACACACCGATGACGATGGTCACGAGAGCAATGAGCGCGCGGTTGCGCAGGCTGAACACGGATAACAGGTGCACGGGGAAACTCTCTGCTGGGAGGTGGCGCACGCCAGTGTGCCTCAGCAGTGAATTATCCAAGGACTTGCTGTGAGTTGTGTACTCCGCTCGGATTATTCTCGCGGCGCTCAGATCACCGAGGAGGACAATTCCGCCGCCTGCTGGGCCACGGGATGACGGCTGATCGCCGCCCAGGCGCGGGCGAGGGCATCCACGCCTCGGCGGGTCTCCTCCGCCGGGTATGAGAACGGGATGCGGATGAACCGCTCGAACGCGCCGTCGACACCGAACCGCGGGCCCGCCGCGATGATGAGGCCTTCGTTGCGGGCGGCGATGGCGAGCTGCGAACTGACGGGATGCCCGAGTCCAACCCACGCGGTGAGCCCGCCGCCAGGCGTGGGCACCTCCCACTCGGGCAGGCTCTCGCGGAGCATCCCGAGCAGGCGGTCCCGACCCTCACGCAGGAAGGCGCGGCGGGCATCGAGGATCGCGTCGTAGTCGCGAAGCAGGGCGAGCACCGTCAGCTGCTCGACCAGCGGCGTGCCGAGGTCGCTTGACATTCGCTCGCGGACCAGGCGCTGGATGACCGTGCGGTCGGCCCTGATCCAGCCGACCCGCACCCCACCCCAGATCGTCTTGCCGACGGATCCCACGGTGATTGCGGGGCCGTGCACGGCGAACGGGGTGACGAGACGGTCGGGGCCGAAGCCGAGCTCGCCCATCGTCTCGTCGGCGATGAGGGTAGTGCCGTGGCGCGCCGCGAGGTCGAGCACGCGCGCCCTCAACTCGGGTGCCATGGTGCGGCCCGTGGGGTTGTGGTTGTCGGGCATGAGGTAGCCGAGCGAAGGGCTCGTCCGCTGGATGGTTTGCTCGAGCGCAATGTCATCCCAGCCGTCGTCGTTGGTGACCGCGATCGGGGCGATGCGCGCACCCGCCGCCTTGAAGGCCTCGAGCGCGTGCGGGTAGGTGGGGTTCTCGATGAGCGCGCGGTCGCCGCGGGCGAGGATGGTGCGGGCGATGAGGGCGATTGCGCTCTGCGCGCCCACAGTCACCATGATCTGGTCGGCATCGGTGGGCAGCCCGCGGGTCGTGTACCGGTCGGCGAGCGCCTGGCGCAGCGCGGGCAGGCCCAAGGGGTCGAACCCCGACTCCCCCAGGTAGGCGGGGACCTGGTCGACCGCCTCACGGTAGGCGTTAACCACGGCGGGCAGTGCCGGCATGGTCGCCTTGCTGAAGTCGATGAAGCCCGTGCCGACCGGGTCGGGCGCGACGGGCGCCCGGAACGGCAGGCGGGCGACGCTGCCCGAGCCCCGCAGGCTATGCAGGTAACCCGCGTCACGCAGTTCGGCGTAAGCGGCGGTGACGGTCGTGCGGCTCACGCCGAGCTGCGCGGCCAGTTCGCGCTCGGCCGGCAATCGCGTCTCGGGCGAGATGCGCCCGTCGAGAACGAGAAGCCGGATGCGATCGGCGAGCGCCGCATAGGCAACGCCAGCGGCGCGCCAGCCGTGCAACAAGGTGGCCAATTGTCGAGCCGATAGCGATGCCATGCAGCCACTATACGAGAATTGGCATCTTGTTCAAGAGCCAATTCACCAATTGGATAGCCACATGACTCGACGGATCATCCAATTGCTCGCAGGCCTCTTCCTCTACGGCTTCGCCATCTCGATGATGATCCGCGCCGGCCTGGGCATCTCTCCGTGGGATGTGCTGAGCCAGGGCGTCGTGCTGCACACGGGCCTCGGCTACGCCCTTGTCACCAACGTCATCGGTGCACTCGTGCTGCTGCTATGGATCCCCATCCGGCAGCGACCGGGCATCGGCACCGTCATCAACGTGCTGACGATCGGCCCCTCCATCGAGATCGGGCTGTGGGTCATCCCGAGCACCACCGAGCTGGTGCCGCGAATCCTGCTGCTCGCCGGAGGGCTTGTGCTCCTCGCCATCGCCACCGGCCTGTACATCGGTGCCCGGTTCGGCCCGGGGCCGCGGGATGGCCTCATGACGGGCATCCATCGCCGCACCGGCTGGCCGATCTGGGCCGTGCGCACTGCAATCGAGGTCACGGTGCTGTCGATCGGCTGGCTGCTCGGCGGCAACGTCGGAATCGGCACTCTTGCCTTCGCCCTGCTCATCGGCCCGATGGTTAACGTGACCCTGCCGCTGCTGCGCGTGCCCGAGAGGCCCCTACGCGAGGTCGTGCCCGCATGATCGTGCTGCTCGCGATCGGCGCACTGGCTGTCCTCGCGCTGGCAGCCACCGTCCGAGCGCTCTCGAACGATGGCTACCGCCGGGTGCCCGACCGCTACTGAAGGTGCAGCCGCGCGTACTCGACGGCTCGAGATGCCAAATGAAGGATGACGCGCACCGAAGTCACAGGGTTGCGGGCAACGCAGGGCCGAGCGAGGGCGCTCGTCCTTCATTTGGCATTCGGGGGCAAGGGCATGGGGATGCCCGGCTCGCGCAACTCGCGATATAGCTTGACGTGGCGCAACTCGCGCTATAACGTGTCTGACAGACGCGATATAGCGCGAGAAGGGGAGGCCAGCATGGCCCAGGAAAAGTGGCTCATTGACGGCCAAAAGACCATCGACATCGACGCGATCCGCAAACTCAAGGTTGCGCTCGTCGCCGGCCAGGTCAGCGTGATCGGCCACGACGAGGCCTACGTGCGCGTCGAGGTGCACTCAGTGTCGGGCAAGGACCTGCTCGTGCAGGTAGACGGTGACACCCTCGAGATCGACCACGCCCAGCTGCGCTGGGACAACTTCATCGAGGCGTTCAGCTCGTTCCGCGGCAGCGCCAAAGTCGACATCACCATAACCGTGCCTCGCGACGTTGAGCTGAAGTTTGGCGTCGTCTCGGCAAGCGCACTCGTCAGCGGCATCACCCGTGACGCCAGCATCTCCACCGTCTCGGGAGATGTGGTCGTCGATGGCCTGGGCGGCGACCTGCAGCTCAACGCGGTCAACGGCGAACTTTCGGTGCGCGACCACCGCGGCAAGATCTCGGCACACACCATCAGCGGAGACGTCACCGCCACCGGCGAGATCGCCCGCTTCACGGGCGACACCGTCTCAGGCGACGTGTTCCTCGACCTCCGCGGCCTGCCCGACGAGGTGCGCGTCAATACGGTCAGCGGCAGCGTCACCGCGCGGCTCGAGAACGGCGTGCCGGCCCAGTACAAGATCAACACCGTCAGCGGGCGGCTGCAGCTTGACGACTCCGAGATCACGGGGGTCAGGGGTGGCTACACCGGCAAGTATGGTGCGCTCGACCAGCGTTGGCTGGAGTTCAGGGCCAACACCGTCTCGGGCAACATCTCGGTGCTGCACCAGGTGTCGGTATGACGCCACCCGTCTTCGCCCACGGCCACCTGCGCCTCTACTTGCTGAGCCTGCTCGCCGAGTCAGATAACGGGATGCACGGCTACGAGCTCATCCAGGCTCTCGGCGACCGATTCGGCGGCACCTACATCCCGAGCGCCGGCACGATCTACCCGAGGTTGGCCAAGCTCGAGGAGGAGGGGCTCGTCACGAAAGCCGCCGACGGCCGCAAGACCGTTTATGCGATCACGGATGCCGGGCGCACCGAGCTCGCGGAGCGGGAATCGGAGCTCACCGGCATCGAGAACGACGTGACCGACTCGGTGCGCCGGTTGGCCAGTGAGGTGCGGGCGTCCGTCAACGACGCGATGCGCACCCTGCGCGCCGACCTTGCCGCAGCCGCCCGGGATGTCAGGACCGAGACCCGCGAGGCCACTCGGCCCCGCACCGGACCTGGCGATGGGGGCAGCGTGAGCCGCCTCGAACTGCAGCAGGCGGAAGCGGCGATCACCGAGTTCCGCGCGAACCTGCGCTCGGAGTTGCGTGTGGCCGTGGCGAACGGGACAACCCTGTCGGCGGATACCGTTGCCGTGCTGCGCACCGGGCTTGCCGAGCTGCAGGAGAAGGTCATCGCCTCGCTGCGGTAGCGGCCCTCAGTCGGCGAATCCGACAGGGATGTAGACGTCCTGTACCCGGTCGCTCATCGCGGTGTGGTCGTTGCGGGTGAAGATGCCGCACGCGTCCACGCGGCAGTCGAAGCCCTCCCCGGAAGGATCGCCGACCTCAAGGTAAGCGGTGAAAGTGCCGGTGGCCGCATCGTCGTAGCTGCGGGCGCCAAAGAGCTTCCAGGCCCAATCGTCGTTGATCCAGTTGCTCGCCGCGTACTGGATGGTGCCGGCCTCGACCGTTTCCTGTTCCTGCTCGGGGACGCCACCGATGCAGGGGCCGGGCTTGGTCGTCGCGTCCGGCGGGATGACGCAGATGGCAACGTAGATTCCGCGGGCGGCGTCGTAGCCCGTGCCACTGACGACGAGCTGCTCCCCCACGGCGAGAGCCGAGGTATCCGGCACTGCCCCAGGCTCGGGGGAGACGACCATGAGCTCACGAGTGCGGCCGTCATCGCCCTCCGCGGTGACCTCGGTTGGCCACTCATCCGTCGCCTCCTCCTGCACCGAAACACCCTGGTCGCGGTGGGTCAGGATCGGTACCGCCACGATCGCCACCGGCACCAGGAACACGACCAGGATCGCCGCAACGATCCACGGCCAGCGGCGGCGACGGGTACGACTGGGGGACATGAGGGAATTCTAGGGCCGTCCGCCTCGTTGACAGGCTGCCGGTGAGGAGTAGGCTCGCCCCTCGTGACAAACGACGCGCGGTCGCCCAAACGATGGATCATCGGCGACCCCCTGCCCTCAGAGAAGCTTGAGGGCCAACTACTCCCCAAGCACCTCGCGCTACCCATTTTCGCGAGTGACCCGCTCTCGTCGGTTGCCTACGCCCCGCAAGAGCTCCTGATGATCCTGCTCATCGGTGGCCTCGCGTTCCTGTCCTTCGCGCCGGGGGTCGCCATCGCGGTCGTAGTGCTGCTGATCGTCGTCGTGCTGTCGTACCGCCAGCTCATCAAGGCCTACCCCAGCGGCGGCGGCGACTATGAGGTGGCGTCCCGCAACCTCGGCGAAAAGGCCGGCCTCGTTGTGGCGTCCGCCCTGCTCGTCGACTACGTGCTCACCGTCGCGGTGTCTGTCGCCTCCGGTGTCGACAACATCATCTCTGCTGTTCCCGAACTGAACCAGTTCCGGGTGGAGATCGCGGTCGGCTTCGTGATCATCCTCGCTGCCGTCAACCTTCGGGGCGTGCGCGAGTCGAGCAAGGCGTTCGCCGTGCCGACCTACCTGTTCATTGCCTCGATCGCTGTCATGATCGTCACGGGCCTCATCCGCACCCTCGCCGGTGATGCCCCCGTCGCCGAGAGCGCCGACATCGTCGTTCAGGGCGAGGACCTCTCCAAGGTCGCGTTCATCCTGTTGCTGCTGCGCGCTTTCGCGAGCGGATGCGCCGCCCTCACGGGCGTTGAAGCCATTTCGAACGGGGTGCCCGCGTTCCGTCGGCCCAAGGTCAAGAACGCGCAGAAGACCCTCGTCGCCATGGGTGCCACCGCGATCGTGCTGTTCTCGGGCCTCGTCGCGGTGGCGGTCATCGCCGGCGTGCACTACATCGACTGCACCGAAGACCAACTCGAGGCGCTCGCCCAGTGCGGTTCCGACCCGCAACGCAGCCTCATCGCGCAGATGGCGTCCGCTACCTTCGGCAACAACTCGATCCCGTTCTTCTTCATCCAGGCCACCACGGCCGCCGTGCTCCTGCTGGCCGCCAACACCGCATTCAACGGCTTCCCGCTGCTCGGCTCGGTGCTCGCCACCGACCGGTATGCCCCGAAGTCGCTTGCCACGCGCGGCGACCGCCTCATCTTCAGCAACGGCGTGATCGCGCTCTCCATCACGGCCGTGGTGCTGTTGGTGCTCTTCCGGGCTGACGTCACCACGCTCATCCAGCTCTACATCATCGGCGTGTTCGTCTCGTTCACGCTCGGCCAGACGGGCATGGTGCGGCACTGGCTGCGGATGCTCCGCAATGGTTGCGAGGATCGCCCCGCGGTGTGGCGGGGCCTGGTGATCAACGCGGTGGGCGCTTTCATGACAGCGAGCGTGCTCATCATCGTCACGATCACCAAGTTCACGCACGGGGCGTGGATCGTTTTCGTCATCATGCCCATCCTCTTCGCGCTCATGCTGGGGGTGAACCGCTACTACCGCGACGTCGACATTGAGATCGAAGCCGACCCGACCACCCAGTTCGGTGCCGCCGGCGACCACGCCATCGTTCTCGTGGGACGGATGCAGAAGCCGGTACTCAAGGCGCTCGACTACGCGATAGCGGCCCGGCACGATTCGATCGAAGCGGTGCACGTGTCGATCGACGATGCCGCGACCGACCAGCTCGAGAAAGACTGGGTGGCGCAGAACATCAAGGTGCCGCTCAACGTTCTCGAGTCGCCCTACCGCGACATCAGCGCGCCGCTCGTGAAGTACATCAAGCACCGTCGCGAGGAGCACGGCTCCGAAGTGGTGACGGTCTACACGCCGCAGTTCATCGTCGGGCACTGGTGGGAGAACTTCCTCCACAACCACAAGGCCCGCCGCATTCGTCACAAACTGGCTCTCGTGCACGGTGTGGTCATCGCACTCGTGCCCTGGCTGCTCGACTCCTCGACGGTCCTGTACGGTCGTCGCTCACGCCCGCTCCCCGGCCAGGATCGCCGCGGTGAGCCCCTGCGGCCCGTCGCGCGCAAACCGATGCCGCCCGCCAGCGTGCGACCCAAGCCCCCCGCCGGGAAGTAATGCGCGAGCTGCTGGCCGTGCTCCTCGGCGGCGCCGTCGGCACGGCGCTGCGGTTGGGCATCGACACGGCCATCCCGCACGGCGACGACGCGTTCCCGCTCTCGACGCTCGCCATCAACACCCTCGGCTCCGGGCTGCTCGGCGTCCTGGTGGCCCGCCTGTGGCCCCGGGTCCCCGCCTGGCAGCGCGCTGGGCTTGGTGCCGGGCTGCTCGGCGCATTCACGACATTCTCCGCATTCGCCGTCAGCCTCGTTGCCCTCAGCGCCGCCGGCGACTGGATGCTCGCCGCACTGTACCTCGCGGCGACCCTCGGTCTCGGCTGGACTGCGGCCGCGCTGGGCCTCTCGCTGGGCAGGCCACGCCCACCAGAGGTGACCGAGTGATCGCGGCAGTCGTCATCGTCGTTGGCGGGCTGGCAGCGGTCACCCGCTTCATCGTGGCGCGAGCGTTACCGACCCCGTGGGGAGTGCTGGCCGTCAACATCATCGGCTCGGCCATCGGTGGCACCGTGCTGGGGCTCGCGGAGAAGGCGGCGATCAGCGACGACCTGCGCCTCGTGCTGCTGACCGGCGTGTGCGGCGGGCTGACCACGTTCAGCACCTTCAGCGTGGAGACCATCCAACTCGTGGTCGACCGTGAACTCGGTCGCGCGGGGGCAAGCGTGGCCGGCAACCTCGTACTCGGCATCGGTGCCGCGACAATCGGGTACCTCCTGGCGCGATAACCGGGGACATAGGATGTGCGCGTGTCCGACACCTCCTCAGCTCCTCCCGCCGGCTGGTATCCAGACCCTCTCGATGAGGGTTCCTTGCGCTGGTGGGATGGCGCTGCCTGGACCGCAGAGGTGAGGGCGCAGGAGGCCGAGGCGGCCCCCGCTCCCACGCCGCTCACCGCTGGCGAGGTGGGCACCCCCGGGACCGACGTGCAGGACGATGCCGCGGCCGCGCCCGAGCCCTCGGTCATCGAACCGGAGCCCGAACCTGCGGCTTCGCGTTCGCCTTCGCCTTCGCGAGAATGGCCGCCGATCGACCACCGGCACGTCACCTACTCGGAACCGGTCGACACCACCTCCCTCGACGGCGAACACGCCGACACCACGTGGATCTGGCTTCTCGCGTTCGCCCCCTACCTGATGGCCGTAGTCGCGGGACTAGCGCAGGCTTTTGGTATTCGGCCGCTCATGGACCTCGGGTTGGAGCCACTCACCGCCGGTATCGCGACCCTGGCCACCGGATTGCTCGTCCCCTGGATCCTGGGCGGGCTGGATGTCGGGGCGCTGCGCCGCCGCGGGTTCCAGCCCCCGAGCATCCTGTGGATGTTGCTGCTCCCGCCCATCGCGTACTTCGTCGCCCGGGGGCGGCGTCTGCGCAAGCAGGGTGCTCGATCCCGCGGGCCAGTGATCGCATTCTGGATCGTCATCGGCACGCAGGTGGCGGCGGTCGCGACCGGCCTGGCCTACGCGGGTACGGCGATTGTGGGACTCGTGAACGCCGGGCTGCTTTAGGGCGTCGTGCTTGAGCCCGTGCCCGGTGAGTCCGCATCGACGGGAGCGGCGGCGGGGGCATCCCGTTTCATGTCGATCCGCAGCAGCGAGAACAGCACGCCGAGCGCCGCGCCCCCCACAATCGCGATGTCGGCGATATTGCCGACGAACCAGTTGCCATAGACGATGAAGTCGACGACGTGCCCGCGTGCGAAGCCGGGCTCGCGGAACAGCCGGTCGCCCAGGTGGGTGATCGCGCCGCCGAGCACGAGGCCGAAAACGACCGCCCAGGCCCGTGAGCGAACACGCCACGCAAACCAGGCGATCGCCACCGCCGCGACGGCCGCCACGATCGCGAAGATCCACGTGAAGTTCTCACCGATAGAGAACGCAGCACCCGGGTTGTAGACCAGCCGGAATCCGATGAGATCACCGATGACCGGGATGGTTTCGTTGCTGGCGAGCGTCGCCTCGGCCCACCACTTGCTGGCCTGGTCCGCCACGATCACCACGACCGCGAGGGCGATGATGAAGGGGTACGGTCGGCGGGTGGGCTGGCGTTCGTCAGTCATCCTGCAATTATCGAGCACGACACGGGATGCCCGGGCACGGGCGTAACGTTGGCTCCATGCGTTTCGGTTTCCACTTCCTCGATTTCAGCATCCCCGGGCATCCGGCCAGTATCGCTCCCGCGCTGCGTGCCTCCGCCGTCGCCGCCGAGGAGGCCGGTGCCAGCTGGTTCTCGGTGATGGACCATTACTTCCAGATGGAGCACTACGCCACCGCCCACGACCCGATGCTCGAGGCGTACACGACCCTCGGGTTCCTGGCCGGCGTGACGTCTCGCATGAAGCTCGGCACCATCGTGACCGGAGTGACCTACCGGCACCCGGGGCTACTGGCCAAGATCGCGACCACGCTCGACGTGCTGTCGGAGGGGCGCTCCTTCCTCGGCATTGGGGCCGCCTGGTACGAGCGGGAACACCTCGGGCTGGGCGTGCCGTACCCGGAGTTGAAGGTGCGGTTCGAGATGCTCGAGGAGACCCTGCAGATTGCGCTGCAGATGTGGAGCGACGAGGAAGGGCCCTATACCGGCAAGCACTTCCAGCTGGCGGAGACCATCAACGTTCCCACCACCATCCAGCGACCCCATCCCCCGATCGTCATCGGCGGCTCGGGCGAGCAGAAGACCCTGCTGCTCGTGGCCAAGTACGCCGACGCCACAAACTTGATCGTGCCGGAGCCCGCAATCGCCGCCCAGAAGCTCGACGTGCTGCGCCGCCATTGCGACGCGGTCGGTCGTGACTACGACAGCATCGAGAAGACGGTGCAGGGCAGCCGGATGGACCCGGTCGCTGACCCCGACAGCTTCCTGCGCCTCGCGGAAGGTTTCGCGGCGGTCGGCATCGAGCACATGCAGTTCGGGCTTCCCCACCCCGATCCGGTCGGCTACGTCGAGAAGTTCCGCGACACGGTCGCGGAGCGGCTCACCGCGCTCTAGGCCGACGTATCGGCACCCAGCATCGCACCGCGTTGCGGTAGCGGCGGTAGTCATCACCGAACCGCCGTTCAAGGTCGGACTCTTCGAGCGGCCTGACGGCGTAGTTCCACAACAGTGACCCCGCGAGCGCATATGCGACGACCAGCCACGACGACAGCAGGAGGCCAACGCCGACCCCCTGGACGATTCCGGCGACGGCCATGGGATTGCGAACCCACCGGTACGGCCCGGCAATCACCAAGCGGTTCGGCATGGCGGCGGGCAGCGGTGTGCCGTCGCCCAGCACCGACATCACCAGCGCAGACCAGATACCCAGGGCACTTCCGAGCGCAAGCGCAAACAGCCCGACGGGCATCCCGATCCACGGAAGTGGGAGGCCGACACCCCAGCGGCGTTCGATCATGAACAGCAGCGTCGGGATGACCGCGAGAAACAGCCCCCAGAACACCACCAACTGCGCAAACGTCGTCGCGACGTGCCCGGTCAGCGCGGCGCGTGGTGCGGCTGGCCGGAAGGCGAAAGGGCCCGCGGCGATCCAAGTGGTCGGTACCCGGCCGAGAACCTGCAGGCACAACGCGATCACCGATGCGCCCGCGGCTGCTGCCATGACCACTGCACCCCAGCCAGCCTCCGTCGTCACAGTGGCGAACACGACCAGCCCGATGGCCACCAGGGTTGTCCAGCCAGCGCTGACCCAAGCCGCCCCGGTCACCCCAGCGGCGGCCAGCACGGAAGCAAACACGAACAGCGGAATGTCCAGGATCGCGATAACGATCGGATCGAGGCTTCCGAGGGTCGCCTCGCGCACCGGGGGCGACAGGGCTACCGCGATCCACCACGCGGCTCCGGCAAGCGCCTGCACGGCAAAGTAGGCGCGGCCCCAAGGCATGTCCGAACGATAACACTGTGCCTCGGAGCCACGACGACCGCGCAGGCCCCGTCACACGCTCCCCGTTAACCGATCTCAAGGAGTTCTGCCCCCCACGGGGTTCCAAACCCGCGGGCCAGGGCTTTGAGCGGCCGAAACTCCTTGAGATCGGTTAAGCGCGCTAGCCTTTCTCGCCGCCCTCACTCGTGTTCATGATGCGCTTCTGGAAGATGAAGAACATCACCGCGACGGGGATCGACATGAGTACGGCCGCCGCAAGCTGGAGCGGGTACTGGTTGCCACTGCCGAGCTGGCCCGAGGTCAGGGAGGCCACACCGGTCGTGAGCGTGTTCAGCGCCGGGTCATTGCGTGAGACGACGAAGTGCGCGAACTCGTTCCACGACCCCTGGAAGCTCAAAATGAACAGGGTGATGAGGGCGGGTCTGGCCATCGGCAGCACGACCGTCCAGAACGTGCGGAACACTCCCGCGCCGTCGATGCGCGCCGCTTCCTCCACACTCACCGGGATGGACTCGAAGAACTGCTTCATGATGAAGATGCCCGCTGCGTCGATCATGATCGGGATGATCATGCCCGCGAAGCTGTTGTACAGCCCGAGCTCCTTCAGGATGAGGAAGCGCGGGATCAGCAACACCACGTTCGGGACCGCCATCACCGCGATGAGCCCGGCGAAGACAATGCCTCGGCCAGGGAAGCGCAGTCTCGATAGCGCGTACCCGGCGAGCGAGTCGAAGAACACTCGGCCGAGGGTGACAACGACTGTGATGAACGCCGAGTTCGCCGTCCATTGCAACAGCGGCACGGTCGTGAACAACCGCTCATACGCGGCGTTCGACCAAGTCTCCGGGACCAGGCTGAGGGGGTTCTGTGTCGCGTCGGCATCGGTCTTGAAGCTGCCAGCGACCGAGACGATGAAGGGATAAATGTAGATAAGGGCGAGCAGGATGAGCACCAGGTAGCTCAGCAGCATCGTGGTGCTCGGCGTGATGCCGACCGCGGCAGCCGGGGCGCTGCACGTCGAGGGCCTCGTCTTCGGCGGACAGGTCGGCGGCATCACGATCGATGCTTCGGGCGAGGTCACCGCCAGCACCCTGCCCATCGTCGTCGGCTGAGGCCAACTACCGGCTCTCCCCCAAACGTCCTAGCCCGCCGTTAACCGATCTCAAGGAGATTCCGCGCCTCCGGTGCACAGAACCCCCACCGCACGGGTGCGCGCGACCGAAACTCCTTGAGATCGGTTAACACCGGCGCTCGAGTGCAGCCGGGAGGTGGGCTAGCGCCCCGCCTGCAGCTTGCTGAGGGTCGCGATCACCTGGCGGGCGACCAGCCGGCCTGCCCGGTTCGCGCCGATCGTGCTCGCCTGGGGGCCGTAACCCGCGAAGAAGATCCGCGGATCCTTCCACGACGCTCCCTGCGCGACGACGACGCCGCCCTCCTTTTCGCGCAGCTTCAACGGCGCGAGGTGACGCAGCTCCGGGCGGAAGCCGGTCGACCAGATGATCGCGTCGGCGTGCTGGAACGCCCCGCTGGCCCATCGCACCCCGTTGGGCTCGATTGAGGCGAACATCGGGCGCGGAGTGAGCACCCCACGCTCGATCCCGGCCTGGATGCGACGGGTGCGGGGTACACCCGTGCCGCTGACGATGCTCGGCAACGCCCGTCCGGCGCGGGCAGCTTCATCCTGGGCCTGCACCGCCTCGACGCGGGCTTCGAGGTTGAGCTCGCCGTCTTCCAGGAAATCGATGGGGCGCCGACTGACCCAGGTGGTGCTCGCGGCGACATCCTCCAGTTCGAGCAGGAAGCCGATTGCCGACGTGCCGCCACCGACCACGACGACATCCTGGCCTGCATAATCCTGGGCAGAGACGTAGTCGTTGGTGTGGACGTGCTTGCCTTCGAACGACTTCAGCCCCGGGTACCACGGGATGAACGGAGCCCCCCAGGTGCCGGTCGCGTTGACCACCGTGGTGGTGGTGACTTCTTTCTGCTCGTCGTCGAGAGTGAAGTTGACGACAAGGTCGGCGCCGAAATTCTCCACCGAGGTGACATCGGCGGGGCGCACCACCTGCAGCCCGAAGTGGTCTTCGTAGCGCCGGTAATAGTCGGCGACCACATCCTTCGCAGGCGCATGCCGGTCGGCCTTCTCGAAGCTCAGCCCCAGTTCATCGAGCCCCGGGAGATCGTTGATGCGGTGGGCGGAACCGATCCGCAGCGCCTCCCAGCGGAACTGCCATGCGCCACCGGTTCCCGGCCCGCGATCGAGCAGCACGAAGTCATTTCCGGGGTCGAGACCCAGGCGCTTCAGGTAGTACGCGACCGACAGCCCGGCCTGGCCCGCACCAATCACCACGACCGAGGTGTCAGTGCTATCGGAGGTCACGCGACAACGTTACCCGGCGTGACACGGCCGGTGGAGAACGGCCAGAGTCGGCACAAGGGTGCATGCTAAACTGATCGCTAGTTTTCTAACAAATCCTGTTCGCTATTCCTTCGCATTCGCGGTTTCTGGACAGACATTAGAGGGGGTCTCGCATGGGACGCGGCCGTCAAAAGGCGAAGCACACGAAGGTCGCACGCGACCTTAAGTACTTCAGCCCCGACACCAACTATGGTGCCCTCGCCAAGGAACTCGGGGGCACGTCCTCGAGCGACCCTCGCCTCGCTGAAGACCTCGAGAAGTGGCCGGAGTTCGCCGGCGCTGACAGCTATGTCGACCCGTACGCCGACGAGGATGACGACGAGCAGGACGCGAACGAGTCGAAGAGCGCCTAGCTCGCGTAGGAACCGACGAGGCGCACTGCGCCGCCGTTGACGCCTTTGGCACCTTGCTCAAAGTCGAACAAGTCACGGACTTGTGTGGAGATGCGCCCGACCTCCCACGCCGGGATGCCATCGGTCGCGAGTTTCTCGATGACGCCGGCCGCGGCGTGATCGGCGACGACAGCGATCATCCCGACTCCCAGGTTCCAGGTTCCTTCGGCGCTCTCGAGGGAGGCACCGCCGAGTTCGGAGAGCACCTGGAACACGGGCGCTGGCGTCCAGGTCGATCGCTCCACCTCCACCCAGGAACCCTGCGGCAGCACGCGCGCGAGATTGGCCGCGATGCCACCGCCCGTAACGTGGCTGAAGGCGTGCACCGCCGGGCCGACCTGCCGGTCAGCCAGCAACCGCAACAGCGGCGAAGTGTAAAGCCGGGTGGGCTCGAGAAGCGCTTCACCCACGAGGCCGCCGAGCTCGTCGAGGGTGTCGGTGTAGCCGATGTCGCGGCTCGCGAGAATGTGGCGCACGAGCGAGAACCCGTTGCTGTGCAGGCCGGATGACCCCATCGCGATGACCACGTCGCCGTCTTTGACGAGGTGTGCCCCGAGCTGGGCATCCGCTTCGACCGCGCCGACGGCCGCGCCGGCGACGTCATAGTCGTCGGGACCGAGCAGCCCGGGATGCTCCGCCGTCTCGCCTCCAATAAGGGCGGTCCGGGTCTCTGAGCAGGCCCGGGCGATCCCGGCGACGATGTCAGCGATGCGCTCCGGCACCACCTTGCCGCAGGCGATGTAGTCCGTCATGAACAACGGTTTGGCGCCGACCACGACGATGTCGTCAACGACCATGCCGACCAGGTCCTGGCCAATGGTGTCGTGTTTGTCGAGGGCCTGGGCGATCGCAACCTTGGTGCCGACCCCGTCGGTGGAGGTGGCCAGGAGCGGCTTGGTGAACGCTTTGAGGAACGACACGTCGAAGAGCCCGGCGAAGCCTCCCACGCCACCAAATACCTCGGGACCGTGCGTCTTGCCCACCGCCGACTTCATCAACTCGACGGCGAGGTCACCCGCCGCGGTGTCGACGCCGGCTTCGCGATAGCTGGTGGAGGAGTCGTCAGTCACGGGTCAAGAGTACCGGGCGGTCAGCCCGCGTAGCCGGGGGCCGGGCCGAGAGCGAAGAACTCCTCAAGGGTGGCAACCCCTGTCTCATGCATCTCAGTGGCGAGTTCGGGGCCGACGTAGCGGAAGTGCCACGGTTCGTAGATATAGCCGGTCGTACCCTCCGCGCCTTTCGGGTAGCGGAGGATGAACCCGTACTGCCACGCGTTGGCCGCCAGCCAAAGGCCAAGACCGGTGTCGGCGAAGCATTCAACGAGGTAGCACTCGCCGCCATCGTTGAAGTCGGCAGCCCACCCAGTCTGGTGCTCCGAGTACCCCGGTCGCGCGGAATAGGTGTCGGCGGCCTCACGCCCATCCCTTGCCACGTAATTGTTGTAGAGCTGGACCTGGGTTGCGTAATCCCGGGTCGCGCTATTGATCCGGAGATTCAATCCGGCCTGCGTCGCAGCCGCATACATCGCTTCAACGGCGAGCGCGGCCGGGCGGTTCAGGGGTTGGTTGAACTTGTTCACGATGCCCGCCGGATACACGGGATCACTCACCGCATAGTCGATCGGGTTCAGCGGGCGAAGCTTGTTGACAACGACCCACGGTGACGTCGGATCGTCGATGGAGTAGAGAGCCCTGTCGAACGTCGGGGTCGGCGTCGGTGTCGGGGTGGGGCTGGGGCTGGGCGCACTCGAGACCGAAGGCGAGGGCGTCTGTTCCGGTGAACCCGGCGACGAGCATCCGGCAACCGCGATCGACACGACCACGCCGACGGCAACGACGAGCTTCACTCGGGACACGCCTTGACTCTAGCCACTTCATCCGGCGATCAGCGATCGGATAACCTGACCCCGTGAAGCGGAGCCGAATTGTCCTCGTGATTGCGGTCGCCGTTGTGGTGCTCGCTGCCGCTATCACCGGCGTCCTGTGGGGTCTCGCTCCCAGCGGCACGGTCCCGTCCGCCTCGCCGACGCCGGCGAGCACGCCCAGTGAGACGCCGACACCAACGCCGACCGCCCCGAACAGCGTGACCGTGGCTGCCATGGGCGACATGCTCGCCCACGACTCGATCAACCAGAACGCCCAGACCGCAAACGGTGGCTACGACTACGCGCCGTTCTTCTCCCCGGTTCGGGGGAGCTACTCCGACGCCGACATCGTGTTCTGCAACCAGGAGGGCCTGTCATCCGGGGCCGAGTTCGGGATCAGCGGTTACCCCGCCTTCAACGCGCCCGAACAGTTCGCGATCGACCTCAAGAATGCTGCGGGATGCAACGCCATCAGCCTCGCGAACAACCACATCAACGACAAGGGCCAGGCTGCGATCAACAAGACGCTCGATGTCTGGGATTCGCTTCAACCGTTGCTGATCAGCGGTGCGGCGCGCAGCCCCGAAGAGCAGCAGGAGATCAGCTACACCACAATCAACGGCATCTCGGTGGCCTTGGTCGCCTTCGCCCAGTACAGCAACAACGGGTCCGTCACGCCGTACGGGCAGAACATCTACGGCAACGAGGCCCTGCTGACATCGCTGGTGACCACTGCCCGGAATAATGCCGACGCCGTCATGGTGTCCATGCACTGGGGCACCGAGAACAGCGCCACCGTCGACAATAACCAGAAGACGTACGCCCAGTTGCTCGCTGACCTCGGGGTCGACGTCGTCATCGGCACCGGCCCGCATGTGCTTCAGCCAGCGACCTGGCTGAGCCGCGCCGACGGTCACCGCACACTCGTCTGGTACTCGATCGGCAACCTTCTCTCGACCCAGCTCACCCTGGACCAGCGCATCGGGGGAATCGCGGAGTGGGACTTCGTCAGGGATCCTGCCGGTGTCGTCGTCGCTAATCCCCGGTTCATCCCGACCTTCATGTCGTACAACTGGACCGCCGAGCAGGAAGCAGCCGGCGACCTGTTGGCGCGGACCGACCCGCGTGTCTACCTCCTCGCCGAGGCACAGGATCCCATGGCGTCCTCTCGCCTGGGCAGCACCGTCGCGGCGCAACAGGCCAACGTCGCCGCAGTGCTCGGCCCCGACATCGCGGTCAGGAACTAGTCCGGGCTGCCTGCCCACGCTCATCCCGAAGCAATGTGGGAGACTGGAGCGTACCTCTTCGGGTACGAGCCCCACTAGCCCAGGGAGCCACCGCCACGCATGTGCGGCATCGTCGGAATCGTCTCATCACAACCGGTCAACCAGCAGGTCTATGACGCGCTGCTTCTTTTGCAGCACCGCGGACAGGATTCGACGGGGATCGCCACCGCCGACGGCAGCACCCTGCACATGCAGAAGGCGAAGGGGCAGGTGCGCGAGGCGTACCGCACTCGCGACATGCGCAGCCTGCTCGGCAACATGGGCCTCGGCCACGTGCGCTACGCCACCAAGGGCAATGCCGCGAACGAAGAAGAGGCACAGCCTTTTTATGTGAATGCGCCGTACGGCATCACGCTCATCCACAACGGCAACCTCACCAACACCCGCGAGCTGACCGCTGAACTGTTCAACGTCGACCGGCGGCACCTCAACACCTCCAGCGACACCGAGCTGCTGGTCAACGTGCTCGCCAACGAGCTGCAAGCGCAGGTGTCGGGCACCGACCTCGACCCCGACCAGGTGTTCACCGCGATCTCCCGACTGCACGAGCGTGTCGAAGGTTCGTACGCGGCGATCGCGCTCATTGCCGGGCACGGGATGCTCGCCTTCCGTGACCCGTACGGCATCCGCCCCCTCGTGCTCGGGCGGCGGCAGACCGGGTTCACCGGTGACGAGTGGATCGTGGCATCCGAGTCCCTCGTGCTGGAGAGCGCCGGCTACGAGCTGGTCCGCGACGTCGCGCCCGGTGAGGCCGTGTTCATCGCGGCCAACGGCGAGATGACCAGCAAGCAGTGCTCGCCGCACGCGCGCCTCATCCCATGCTCCTTCGAGTACGTGTACCTCGCGCGCCCCGACTCGATCATGAACGGCATCTCGGTCTACGAGGCTCGACTGCGCCTCGGCAACCGGCTCGCCGACACCATCGCCAAGTACACGCCGATGGGTGACATCGACGTGGTGATGCCGATCCCCGACTCATCCCGGCCCGCCGCCATGCAGGTCGCGCAAAAGCTCGGCGTCGAGTACCGCGAGGGGTTCTACAAGAACCGCTACGTCGGCCGCACCTTCATCATGCCGGGGCAGGCGGAGCGCAAGAAGTCGGTCAAGCAGAAGCTCAACGCGATGTCGAGTGAGTTCAAAGGCAAGAACATCCTCATCGTCGACGACTCGATCGTGCGCGGCACCACCTCGAAAGAGATCGTGCAGATGGCCCGGGAGGCCGGCGCCAACAAGGTCACCTTCACGTCGGCGGCCCCGCCCGTGCGGTTCCCCCACGTGTACGGCATCAACATGCCCTCGCGGCAGGAGCTCGTCGCCCACGGCCGCAAGATTCCGGAGATCGCGACGGAACTCGGCACCGACTACCTGATCTACCAGGAGGTCGCCGACATGCAGGCTGCCATCATCGAGGGCTCCTCCGTGGAATCGCTCGAGATGAGCTGCTTCACGGGCGACTACGTCACCGGCACCGTCTCGCCGGAGTACCTGGCCTGGGTGGAGCGCACGCAACTCAGCTGAGCCGGCGCTCCCGTCGGCCGGCCCGGTGTGTTAACCGATCTCAAGGAGATGCGGGCTGCAACCGGGTGACTTGGGGCCAGAACAGCCCTCGGCGCGAGGAAACTCCTTGAGATCGGACGCGGGCTCGGGCTGGGCGGAGGCCGAGGGCGCTACTCGCCGCGCTCGACCTCGACGTCGGCCGGGCGTGCGCGCTTGGTCGAGCGGCGGTCGAGGATGATCGCGAGCACGGCACCGATGACGAGGCCTGCGGGGATGCCGAACAGGCAGAAGTAGGCGAAGGTCGCGGTGAACCCGACCGCCGGGTCGACCTTGTACAGCGAGGTAAGGATGAGGGTCGCGATCGCCCCGAGCGCGCCGCCGACGACGAGGAACGCCGGATACTTCGGCGCACGCCGCACCATCACCTGGCTGACTTCGGGCTGCTCGCTCACCCCTCCATTGTCTCCCACGCGATGGGCAGGTGGCCACCGAGGTCAGCGCGGGATCCGGACGCGGCAACTCGGTCGGCGGCGACGGCATCGGCCCAGGAAAGTGACCCGGTCGCGAGGGCCAGCCAGGTCGCGGCATCCATCTCGACAACGTTGGGCGGGGTGCCCCGCGTGTGGCGTGGTCCCTGGATCGCCTGCACGGCACCGAACGGCGGCACCCTGATCTCGACGGTGTTGCCGTCGGCACTCTCGGCAAGCATCTGCAACAGGTACCGCACGGCGGTGGCCGTGGCATCACGGGATGCGCCAGCGACGAGGGCCTCAGCGACCGCCCGCCGACCGACCTCGGCGGCGATCTTCTTCGGGGGCATGCTCCCACGCTATAGGTAGGGTTGACCCGTGCGAATCCTCGTCCTCGGCTCCGGTGCCCGCGAGCACGCCATTGTCACTGCGCTGCTCCGCGAGCCTGAGCGGCACCACATCACGGCGGCCCCCGGTAACGCGGGCATCGCCGCTGTGGTTCCGGTCGTCGCTCTCGACCCGACCCGCGCCGACGTGGTCAGCCAGTACGCGCTCGACAACGACATCCAACTCGTCGTGGTCGGCCCCGAGGCACCCCTGGTTGCGGGAGTGGCTGACGCATTGCGGCAGCGCGGCATCCCGGTGTTCGGTCCGGGCAAGGCGGCCGCGGCGCTCGAAGGCAGCAAGACCTTCGCCAAGCGGATCATGGATGAGGCCGGCGTGCCGACGGGCCTCGCCACCCGCGCCGGAACCCTCGATGAGGCGGTCGCCGCGATCGACGAGTACGGCGCCCCTTACGTCGTGAAGGCCGACGGACTGGCCGCCGGCAAGGGCGTGCTGGTGACGGATGACCGCGCCGCCGCCATCGCGCACGCCGAATACTGGCTGGCCCACGGTGCCGTGCTCGTTGAGGAGTTCCTCGCCGGCCAGGAGGTCTCGCTCTTCCTGTTGAGCGACGGCCACAGCGTGCTGCCGCTCTCGCCCGCGCAGGACTACAAGCGCGCCCTCGACGGCGACGAAGGGCCCAACACGGGTGGGATGGGCGCGTACTCGCCACTCCCGTGGCTGCCGGACGGCTTCGTCGATGAGGTCATCAACACGATCGCCCTTCCCACGGTGCGGCAGCTGGCGAGCGAAGACACCCCGTTCATCGGCCTGCTGTACTGCGGGCTGATCGTCACCGAGCGCGGCATTCGCGTGATCGAGTTCAACGCGCGTTTCGGCGACCCCGAGACGCAGGTGGTGCTGCCGCGGCTGGTCACTCCGCTGTCGACCCTGCTCTTCGCCGCCGCGACGGGCGAGCTCGGCTCGCTGCCCCGCCCGGAGTTCAGCGACGAGGTGGCAGTCACGGTGGTGCTCGCGAGCGAAGGCTACCCCGACGACCCGGTCACCGGGCGACCGATCACCGGTCTTGCCGACGTCGAGGGCGTCACGGTCGCCCACGCGGCCACGGCGCTGGTCGGCGGCGAGTTCGTCGCCACCGGGGGGCGGGTGCTGAGCGTGGTCGCGACCGGCGCCGACTTCACCGAAGCACGGGCGAAGGCCTACGCGGCGCTCGACGTCATCCAGCTCGAGGGCGGCCACTACCGCCGCGATATCGCGCTGCGGGTGGCGCAGTGAGCGGCCCGGTAGACGGCTGGGAGAAGTTCTACTCGGGCAAGGTGCGTGACCTGTACCGGTCAGCCGACGAGCCGGGCCACGTGCTCATGGTCGCGAGCGACCGCGTGAGTGCGTTCGACCATGTGCTTGAGCCGGGCATCCCGGGCAAGGGCGCGCTGCTGACCCGGCTGAGCCTGTGGTGGTTTGCGCACCTGCACGACATGCCGAACCACCTGGTCGAGGGCGACATCCCCGCCGAGTTCGAGGGCCGCGCGATGCTCGTCAAGAACCTCGACATGTACCCGATCGAGTGCGTGGTGCGCGGCTACCTGTCCGGCAGCGGTTGGGTGGAGTACCAGAAGTCGCAGTCGGTGTGCGGGGTCGAGTTGCCCGCCGGGCTCAGCGATGGCGACCGGCTGCCCGAGCCGATCTACACGCCCGCGTGGAAGGCCCCGATGGGCGAGCACGACGAGAACATCAGCTTCGAGCGCACGGTCGAGCTCGTCGGTGCCGACGTCGCCGAGGCGCTGCGGGATGCTTCGCTCGAGGTCTTCTCGCAGGCCTCAGCCATCGCCGAGGCGCGCGGGGTGATTCTCGCCGACACCAAGTTCGAGTTCGGAGCCGACCCCGACACGGGCGAACTGACCCTCGCCGACGAGGTGCTCACGAGCGACAGCAGCCGCTACTGGGATGCCGCCGAGTATGCCGACGGTCGGCGGGGCTTGAGCTTCGACAAGCAGATCGTGCGCGACTGGCTCGCCGCCAACTGGGACAAGTCGGGCACCCCGCCGACCCTCCCCCACGAGATCGTCGAGCAGACCGCTGCCCGGTATCGCGAACTCATCGACCGCCTCACGGCATAGTTGACGCATCAACAGCGTTATCACTGTCATGACCGACACCCGCCTCGCCTCCGACACCGCCATGGGCCCTGTGACCCTCAGCGTGGGCAACCTCGACGCGATGACCGCCTACTACCGGGATGCGGTGGCCCTCCGTGTTCTCGACGCAGCGGGAGACTCCGTCACGCTCGGCCGAGGGACCACACCCGTGGTCATCCTGAAGCACTCCCCCGAGCTCAAGCACGCGAGCCCGCGCGACGCGGGGCTGTTCCACACGGCCATCCTGTTCGACACCGAGGAGGCGCTCGCCGCCGCGGTGTACTCGGTCGCGCAGAAGCATCCGAACACCTTCACCGGAAGTTCTGATCACCTGGTGAGCAAGGCGTTCTACTTCACCGACCCCGAAGGCAACGGCGTCGAGCTGTACTGGGACCGCGAGCGCAGCGACTGGAGTTGGGCGCACGGCTCCATTGAGATGGGCACCCTGTACCTCGACCCCAACGCGTTCCTACAGGAGAACCTGACCGAAACCGCGGTCGCCGAACCAGTGATCGGCGGCGCCCAGGTCGGGCACGTGCACCTGCAGGTGGGAGACATCCCGAGTGCCCGAGAGTTCTACGTGGAGCGCCTCGGTTTCGACGAGACCGCAGCCTACGGCCCGCAGGCCCTCTTCGTGAGCGCGGGCGGCTACCACCACCACATGGCGATGAACACCTGGAACAGCAGCGGCGCAGGCCCGCGGCTACCCGCACTCGGCCTGGCCCGCATCGACATCGAGGTGCCGACGACCGACGACCTCGGCGCCCTCAGCGAGCGCATGCGCCACTACGGTGTCGAGGCGCGGGATGACGGGCGCACGGTCACCTTCGATGACCCGTGGGCGAACCTCATCCAGGTGTCGACGGCCGCGCGGTAAAGAGCGGCGCCGATATATCGATACTGTGAGCGCATGACCACTCCGCTCGCAGAGCTCCTCGCCCTCGTTCCCACGATCAACACCTCCAACGACCCGTTCGTGTACGAGGTGAAAGGCAATACGATCGTCGGCAAATGGGACATCGTCAACGCCAAGTCGCTGTACCCGAAAGAGTTCAAGACGATCGACAAGAAGTTCTCCATCACCGTCGAGTTCGACGAGAAGAAGGGCACGTACAAGTCGAAGGATCGCGCCAAGAACACCCAGTCATCGTTGACCTCCGGCGGCCTAAGCTTCGGCACCGACTCGTTCTCGGGCAAGAAGTCGGAGAAGGGTTTCAGCTTCGAGCTCGGCGGCATCAACAAGACCAAAGACGGTCTCTCACCCGTGCTGGCCTGGTCGTTCGACACCGCACGGATCAAGGAACCGCTGTTCGCGTTCCTGACCGCCAACGGTTGGACGAAGAAGAAAGGCCTGTTCGGCTAACGTCGAGGAATGGCACCATCAGGCATGACCGGGCTCGAGCGCAGCACCCCCGAGAGCGAGGGGATCCCTTCGGCGGCTGTCGCAGCATTCGTGGCCGCACTCGATGCCGAGGTGTCGACCGTCCACAGCACCATGCTGCTGCGCCACGGCCGCGTGATCACCGAGGCGTGGTGGCACCCGTACGGCGAGCAGCGCCCGCACTCCCTGTTCTCGGTCAGCAAGAGCGTCACCTCGATGGCCGTCGGGCTCGCGATAAACGAGGGCCTGTTCGGTCTCGATGACGCCGTCGTCGCGCTCCTTCCCGACGACGCGCCCGCCACCGTGTCCCCGAATCTCGCGGCCATGCGGGTGCGCCACCTGCTCACGATGTCCACGGGCCACAGTGAGGACACCGTCGGTCTGACCGCCGACGACGGTACGGACTGGGCGACAGCGATCCTCGCCGCCGAGGTCGCCGAAGTGCCCGGTTCACGCTTCGTTTACAACACGGGGGCGACGTTCCTGCTCTCCGCGATCATCACCCGGCTGACCGGCCAGCGGTTGCTCGACTACCTCGCCCCGCGACTGTTCGAGCCGCTCGGCATCGCCGCCCCTACCTGGGAGCAGTCGCCGAGCGGCATCGACACTGGCGGCTGGGGTCTGGCCATCACGACCGAGGACATGGCCAAGTTCGGGCAGTTGCTCCTGCAGCGTGGCCAGTGGGAGGGCGCGCAGCTCATTCCCGCCGAGTGGGTGGATGTCGCGACCACCGGGCACATCGACAGCACGTCGCCCGGGTCCACGCCGGACTGGACACAGGGCTACGGGTACCAGTTCTGGAGGTGCCGCCACGGCGCGTACCGGGCAGATGGCGCCTTCGGGCAGTTCATCGTGGTGATGCCGGAGCAGGACGCCGTGCTCGTGACGACCGGGGGCACCGGCGACCCGCAGCGCATTCTCGACCTCGCCTGGAAGCACCTGCTGCCCGCCTTCGACACGGCCGGCGAAGCCGGCACGATCCCGGCCCTTGAGTTGACGCCGCAAGGGGGCACGGCCAGCGGGGATGGCTTCTCCGTACGGTTCGACGACGGTTCGGTCATCCGGAGCGCACAACTCACGGGCGACACCCTGACCGTCGTCGATGACCGGGGTGAGCATTCGATCACGTTCGGTTCCGGTGAGTGGGTGACCGGGCACTCCACCTTCGGCACCTGGACGGGCCGGGGCGGCTGGGACGCAGAGCCCGCGCCACTCGCTGCGAGCGCCGCCTGGGAGAACCCCTCGACGTGGGTGCTGCTCACCTGGGCCGTGGAGCAGCCGTTCGGCTACCGCCTCATGCTGCAGTTCGACGGCGACGAGGTGACCGCCGAACTCACCACGAACGTGGCGTTCGAGTCGACGCTGCTGGGCCGCGGAACGGGGCACCTCGCCAACTAGCCGCCGAGTCGCTCGTCGATCTCGCGGATGACCTCCCACGCGCCATCCTCGGAGTTCGACAGCACCGCGACATCCAGGCCCTCGTCGAGGTAGTGCCGCACGATCCCTGAGGCGCCGGCGCTGATGCCGTCCTTGTAGTAGGAGCGCACGGAACCGTCGTCGTTCAGGTCGAACTCGAGCCCGAACCCGTACGAGGTCTCGTCGTCGAACTCGACCTGCGGAGCGAAGAACTCCTCCGTGTACTCGGCGTCGAGCAGCTGCCCGCCGCGCACCGCCTGGATGAACCGCAGCAGGTCATCCGCGGTGACGTGCGCCCCGTCTGAAGGGCTGCCGATGGGCGGGTAGCTGTAGATGTTCGAGACCCACGCGCCCGAGGCGTCCCGGTCCCAGCCTTCTGCCACGCGCGGGGCGGCATCACGGCGGTCGTAGAAGCCCGAGTCCACCATGCCGGCGCGCGTGAACACCTCATCAAAGATGTGCTGGCGGTAGGGCACGCCGGTGACCTTCTCCAACGCGAGCCCCGCAAGGATGTAGCCGGCGTTCGAGTAGATGCACTCGACTCCCGGTGCGGCGAGCGCGGGCTTGTCCACGAACAGCGGCAGGTAATCCCGGGCCTCGATGAGCGAATAGTTGGGGGTGCTGGCGTACAGCGCCTCGTAGCTTTCGCCCGCCTCCTCGTCGACGTCGTCGGCGATGCCGCTCGTGTGGGTAAGCAGGTGCAGCAGCGTGACGTCCGTGCTGATCGTCGTGCCCTCGAGGTCGACGTAGTGGTGGATGGATGTCTCCAGGTCGAGGTTGCCCTTGCCCACCTGCTGCAGCACCGCAACGCTCGTGAACAGCTTTGTGATGCCAGCGCTGTCGAAGCGGGTATCGAGCGTGTTCGGGATGCCCCAGCGCTGGGTCGCAACGCCCGCGGAACCCTCGAACACCGTGCGGTTGCCATCTCTGATGAGCACGACCCCGCTGAAATCCTGGTCGGCGAGGAAGGCGTCGAGTCCGGTGGTGTCCATGCGTCGAGCCTACCGACGGGCGGGTAGCCACATCATTCCCTGCTCACTCCGGGAAGGCCACACTGACAAGTGGGCTGCCATGCATCCATTCCTCGAGGGGCTCGACCGGCTGCCGGATACCGGCCGGGTTCCATGGCTGGTTGAGGTCGGCGATGATCGAAGAGAACACGGCCTCCCTGTGTGCGGGATCTCGCACCGGTGTGCCCACCGCGTGCAGATCAGCACGCACGCCGTTCTTGAGGTGGAACACAAAATCGGGGTTCGCCACGATGTTGGCGTACCAGCTACGCCGCGCCGGGGAGGTGGACAGGTAGACGCGCCCATCCACCCGGTAGAACCAAACCTCGATGCGACGTGCCCTGCCGGTGCGCGCACCGGTGGTGGTGATGTCGATCGTGCGCTCACGGGCACGCGACGCAGGGGTAATTGCCAAAGCCTGTTCAATGTTCGGTTCCATGAGGCTCCTAAATAAGTATCTATTTACTTATAGGCTAGGCTCGGGCGAAGATCGTGTCAAACGACGACGTGAGTGAGCGGAGCGGCATGGGACAGCGAGACGCGGAGGCGACGAGGGCGCGCATCCTTTCGGCCGCGGTGACGGAGTTCGCGGCGCACGGCCACTCAGGCGGGAGGATCGACCGCATCGCGCGAGAGGCCGCGAGCAACGTGCGCATGATCTACGCCTACTTCGGAAACAAGAGCGCGCTTTTCGATGCGGCGCTCTCTGCCGCGATCGTCCGGATGGCGCAAGAGGTGCCCCCTAAGCCATCCGAACTGCCCACCTGGGTCGGCGAACTGTTCGACTTCCACGAGAGCCAGCCCGAGGTACTCCGGATCTGCCTGTGGGCTCAGCTCGAGCGACCGGAGGCAGCCTCCGAGCGACTCGAGACGTATTTGTCCAAGGTCGAGTCGGTACAACAGCACGCCTCGCCAACGATTAGCGCAGTCGACCTCCTCGTTATCATCTATGCCATCGCTCAGGCCTGGCAGCTCGCGCCGATCGGCCTCCTAATGGCCGACGAGCGTGCCAACAGCGACACTCGCCGAGCCGCCGCGGTCGAATCAGTCACGCGCATCCTCGCCTGACCGAAGTAGCTGGCGGATCTAGCATGAGCTAGTGACCGCCCTCAACCGCCTGAGCCGGCTGGCGATGCTGCCGGCCGCGCCGGTGCTCCTCGCGCAGGGACGGCGTTTGCGGCGCGACACCCCGCAGTTGCCCGATGCGGCCGCGCCCTGGTCGGGCACGGTGACCGGGGACGAGCCGCTGCGGCTACTTGTGATCGGCGACTCGACCGCCGCCGGGGTGGGCGCCGAGACCCAGGATGACGCGCTGCCGGGCAATCTCGCGCGGGAACTGGCAGCAGTCACGAGCCGCGGCGTGACGTGGCGGGCGGTGGGACGCAACGGGGCGACCGCGCGCGACCTCATCACCGATCACCTGGAGGATGCGACCGCGGAACACTGGGACGTGGTGTTCCTGAGCATCGGCGCCAACGATGCGCTCGGGCTCCGCTCGCGTGGGGCGTTTGCGCGCGACATCCGGAGCATTCTCACGCGCCTGCGCGCGGTCAGCCCCGTCGTGCTGGTGTCGTCGTTGCCCGCCTTCTTCAGGTTCGAGCTGCTGCCCAACCCGCTGCGCTTCAACCTGTACCTGCACTCCCAGAACCTCGAGGGCGCGGCCCGGTCGATCGTGGCCTCCATGACTGGCGTGCACATGTCGCCCCCACCGCCGCCGTACACCGAGGGCTTCTTCGCGACCGACCTGTTCCACCCGAGCGCCAGCGGCTACCGGGACTGGGCGCACTTCGCCGTCGAGGATGCCGTCGCGGCGGGAGCGCTGTGATCCTCACCTCGCTCGACCAGGTCGCCGCGGTCATCCCGGACTCGGGCCGCGTGCTGGTGGGCATCGTCGGGCCGCCAGGCGCAGGCAAATCCACGATTGCGGCACAGCTGGTCGCGCTGCTGCCCTCGGCGGCGCTGGTGCCGATGGACGGGTACCACCTGCCCCAGGCGCGACTTGTGGAGCTCGGCCGCCGCGACCGGATGGGTGCCCCGGACACCTTCGACATCGAGGCCTTCGTCGCCACCCTCACCGCGCTGCGCTTCTCCGGAGAAACGGTCACGGCACCGGGCTTCGACCGCGACATCGAGGAGCCTGTGCCCGGCGCGATCGCGATTTCTCCGGAGAAACGTGTCGTCGTGGTGGAGGGCAACTACCTGCTGCTGGGCGGCGAGTGGGCGGCCGTTGCGCCGCTGCTCGACGTGAGCTTGTTCGTCGACCTGCCGCACGAGGTGCGGATCGAGCGCCTCATTGCGCGGCACGTGCGCTTCGGCAAGACCCCGGATGCCGCTGCCGCGTGGGCACTCGGACCCGACGAGCACAACGCACTCCTGGTCGGGGCAACCGCTGCCCACGCCGACCATCTCATCAGGCTCGGGTAGCGGGGTCGGTGGCGAGCATCTCCTCCCGCAGGTACCGCGCGTAACCGCCGGGCGTGCGGCCGAACAGCCGGGCGGAGGTCACCACTTCGCAGCGGTCACTGGCGACGACGGCGCCGAGCCGTGACACCAGGTCGACGTCTTCGTGTTCGGGCAGCTCGCGGTAGCCGCCGGCGGCCAGGTAGGCGGATGCCCTGATGCCGAGGTTGGCCCCGTGCACGTGCCCGTTGGGTTGGCCGGGGGTGTGCGTGGCCTCCCACGCGCGCACCTGCTCGGGCGAGAGTTCGGCGAAGTCGGGGCGCACGGTGCCGACCATCACATCGACGCCGGTCGCGGCGAGCGCCAGCTGCTCGCTGAGCCAGTTGGGCGGAACGATCGAGT
Source organism: Rhodoglobus sp. (assembly GCA_044340535.1). Lineage (GTDB taxonomy): Bacteria > Actinomycetota > Actinomycetes > Actinomycetales > Microbacteriaceae > Rhodoglobus. Next base: position 16,544 of record JBIITJ010000001.1, on the reverse strand, counting down.
CGGCGTCGGTATTGGCGAGCCAGTCCGCGCCGCGCGCAATCGCTTCCGCCGCGCCGGTCGCCCGGGCGGTGCCGACATTGGATGACTCGATCTCGCGCACCACCACCCCGGGGAAGCTGCGCGCGATGTCGGCCGTGCGGTCGAGACATCCGTCAGCGACGACGACGATTGTCACCGGGACGTCGACCCGGGAGGCGGCCTCCCGCACCGACTCCAGGCAGCGGCCGATGAGCGCTTCCTCATCGCGAGCCGGAATGACGACGCCAACCCGCGCAATCAGCGCCGAGCCCATCACAGCAGCCCCGTTCGCCGGGCGACCGAGCGGGTATCGCGGCTGAACAGCTCCAGAACGAAGTCGTCTTCCGTGTGGGTCGCGAGGCTCGGCAGGCGCCGACGGATCGCCTCGTGCACCGCGTCGCCACCGACCGGGTAGTCCGCGACGGGGTGCCGCCAGTGGCAGGCCAGCAGCGTCCCGGCGTCGCCGAGGGCCACCTCGATCGAGTCGAGCACCCGCTCGAAGTCAGCGGGGTCGAAGTAGTAGCCGACCTCGGAGAGCACCACCAGGTCGAAGAACCCACTCGGGAACGCTGTCAACACGTCGGCCTGGCCCACCTGCGCGCGGTCGCCGAGGCGGGCCCGCGCGCGCTCCACCGCGGCGGCAGACACGTCGACGGCGAGCAGGTCGTCACACCGCTCGGCGAGTTGCTCGGTGAGCACGCCGATCGAGCAGCCGATTTCCAGCGCCCGGCCGTACCGCTGCTCGGGCAGCATCGCGACCGTGAGGGCGCGCTTGCGCTCCTCGTACCAGCGGCTCTCGAAACCCCAGGGGTCGTTGTGGCGGGCATACGTGGCGTCGAAGTACTCGGCGCCGAGGCGGGCGGGCGGGCCGATGAACAGCTCCCACGGCCGCGCGAAGTTCTCGAGGAAGTCATCCCGAAGCAAACCGGCCTGCGAGGCATACAGCGCGAGCGCCTGGGCCTTCGTCGCCGCGTCGATCGGCAGTGCGCGCATCCGGTCCCACGGCACCTCGGGGTGGCCGGGCTCGCCCCAGTGCCACATCCAGATCGGGTACTCGACGAAGCGGCGGGCGCCCACCAGGGAGGCGACGACCTCGCCCACGATGCGGTGATCCCGGTGACCATCGCCGCGCCACGGGGCGGCAATGAGGGTGTTCTGCGACGCGGCGTCGAGCAGCGCGCGCAGGGCATCCTCAACCTGCGCGCGATGCTCGAGGGTCTCGCCGTCGGGGAACCCGAGTTCCATCGCCGAAGCGCCGAGCACCGCGGCAGCGGCGTGCAGTTCGTTGCGGCGCACGTCGACAATGCTCGGCTCGCCGGATGCCCCGCCGTCGGTCACCACGACGATGCGGCTCGGGATGCCCCGACGCGAGCACTCCGCAATGAGCCCGCCCGCTCCCAGCGTCTCGTCATCCGGGTGCGCGGCCACCACAATGAGCTCGTCCACCCCGTCGAGATCCAGTAGCGGGCGGTCGTGCATCCTCGGCTCGGCGTTCCACGTGGCGGCGGCGGTGCCGGGCTGCGCGGCGTCGAAGCTCACCACGGTGCGACCTCGGCGGCGACCGCTGTGCCGAGCGACTCCTGGTCGCGCTCGGCGTGGTGCTGCCGCACGTACAGCTGCAGGTCGGCGACCCGTTTGGCGTGCGCGGCGTCGAGCGCGAGTGGCGCGGGGCCCAGGGCGTGCCCGGCACGATTGATGATCTCCTCGCAGGCGCGAGCGACAGTGGCTCGAACCCGCTTGGCGAGAAGGCGATCAGCCTCACCTTCATCCACGAGCCGGGCGGCCTCTGCGAGCGCGAGTCGGCAGCTGTGCAGCAGTTCGTCGATGGCTCCGAGGTGGGCAAGCAGGTGAGGGTTTGGTTTGTCTTTCGCGGCGGCCAACACGGTGCGGGCGATGCCGACGGCTCCCCCATACCAGCACGCGGCGACGCCGATGCCGCCCCACACGAAGCCGGGGCGCTCGAGATACCAGCCCGCGGCACCCACGGCCACTGCGGGGACGCCATCGAAGTGCACGGGACCGCTCGGCACCTCGACGAGACCGCGGGCGACCCAGGTGCCGGGCTCGACCGTCACCCCGGGCTGCCGCAGTTCCACGAGGAACAGCTGCCGGGTTCCGTCTGGCGTGGTGGCGGTGATGAGCGCCCAGTCGAGCCGGTCGGCGAGCGAGCACCACGGTTTGGTGCCGTCGAGCTGCCAGCCGCCGGGCCCCTCTGTCGCCTGCAGCGGGGCGCGCCCTTCTGCGGCAAACACCCCACCGGATCCGGACGGCACGTCCACCCGCGCCTCGAGAAGAATCGCGACGGCATCCAGGTGCGGCTCCATCGCCCGCACGGCACCGAGGTCGGTGGCCGCGACGGTGGCGAGCGCCTCCCACAGGTCGCGCGTGCCGCCGCGGCCGGGCGCGGCACCCGCATCACCGAGGCGTGCGGCAAGCTCCAGGCCGGAGGCGATGTCGACGGCGGGGTGACTGAGCACGGTTGTCGCGCACGGCCCCGCGGGGGTCGCTGACGCCAGGGTTACGAGCATGACTCCAGCCTGCGGTCAGGCCGACCGCGCGGACTAGGGCTTGCACGACCGCCCCCGGACGGTTATGCGAGGCTCGCCCGGCGCCCCATCACGACCGCGGCCGCACTGACACCGAGCACCAGGATGCCCACCGCCCAGGCCAGGCCGGCGTAGCCAATGAGGGCGAGCACGGGGCCCGCAAGCGCACCGCCCGCGGCACCCGCGATGCTCATGGACAGGTCGCTACGCCCCTGGATCCGCACCCGTTGCGCCCCACTAGCCAGGTCAGAGACGAGTGCAGATGCCGACACCGTGGACGCGCTCCACCCGAGACCCAACAGCACCAACCCGACAGTCACGGCCGTGGTGCTGCTCTCCCCGAGCGCCGTGGTGACGATCGAGGCGGCAAACAGCAGCTGCCCTAGCCGGATGGTCGGGATGCGCCCCAGCCGGTCACTCGCCCAGCCGAAGAGGGGTGACAGCGCATACATGCCTGCCACGTGCAGGCTGATGGTAAACCCGACGACCACGAGGCTCGCACCGTGGTGGACGAGGTGCACGGGCGTCATCGCCATCACCGCGACCATGGTGGCGTGGCTAAGCGCGAGCGTGGCGATAGCGAAGACCAGGGTCGACCGGCCGCGAACCACTCCCGCCTCGGGCTCGCCGGAGGCCGTGGCCGCGCGGCTCCGGGCGAGGACGAGCGGATCCGGAACCAGCGCGAAGAGGTAGAGCGAGGCCGCGAGCAGTTGCGCGATGATCGCGATCACGAAGGAACCGGTGAGTTCGGGCATCCCGAGCGCCTGCGCGATCGGCACCCCCGGCCCAAAGAGGTTGGGCCCGACAACCGCTCCCACGGTGGTCGACCAGACGACGATGGAGAGGTCGCGGCCGCGACGGGATGGCTCGGCGACATCGGTCGCAGCGAAGCGGGCCTGGAGCCCCACGGCGGTCCCCACCCCCAGCAGGCCGAAGCCCAACAGCAGCAACGGGAACAGCATGAGGCCCGTGGCGACGACCGCCGTGATGGAGCCGGCGGCCGCGATGAGCGCCCCCAGCGTGAGTGCCGGGCGCCTGCCGAACCGCACCGCAAAGGCGGCGAGAGGGATCGCGGCAACTGCCGCCCCCAGCGTCGACATCGTGGTCGCCGCACCTGCCCACGCTTCGCTTCCGGAGACCTCGGTGGCGATCACGGCGCCGATCGACAGGGTCGCGCCCTGGCCGAGGCCCGCGAGCACCTGGCCGACAACAAGAACCCTGACGGTGCGGGCCTGGACGCCCGGCTCGATGACACTCACCGGTCAAGCGTAGCCACGCCCGGCGCGGGCGCCTCCGGTAGACTCGGCCCACCAGCCCCCACAGTCTCCTGGAGTGATTCGTGCCCACAATCGTCGTCGAGGTTATGCCCAAGGCCGAAATCCTCGACCCCCAGGGCAAAGCTGTTGCGGGTGCCCTCACCCGGCTCGGCAAAGACCGCTACACCGGGGTTCGCATTGGCAAGCGCTTCGAGTTGACCGTCGACGGCCCGGTCGACGACGCCCTGCTCGCGGAGGTTCGCGAGCTCGCCGACGACATGCTCGCCAACACGGTCATCGAAGACGTCGTGTCGATCGAGGTCATCAACTAGTGCGCGTCGGCGTCATCACCTTCCCGGGTTCGCTCGACGACCGCGACGCCCAGCGCGCGGTGAAACTCGCGGGCGCAGAGCCGGTTGCGCTGTGGCACGGCGACCACGATCTGCACGAGGTCGACGCGATCGTGCTCCCCGGCGGGTTCAGCTACGGCGACTACCTGCGGGCGGGCGCGATCGCCAGCCACGCCCCGATCATGGCCGAAGTCATCGATGCCGCGGGCAAAGGGATGCCCGTGCTCGGCATCTGCAACGGTTTCCAGATGCTCGCCGAAGCCCGCCTGCTGCCGGGTGCCCACACCCGCAACGCCCACCAGCAGTTCATCCAGCGCGACCAGAAGCTCCGGGTCGAGAACGCCGAGACGGCATGGACCAACGAGTTCACCGCCGGTGACGAGATCGTCATCCCGCTCAAGAACGCCGACGGCCGCTTCGTCGCGGACGATGAGACGATCGCCCGCATCGAGGGCAACGGCCAGGTGGTGTTCCGCTACGTCGGCGTGAACCCGAACGGTTCTGTCAACGACATTGCCGGGGTGAGCAACGAACGCGGCAACGTGGTGGGCCTGATGCCGCATCCCGAGCACGCAACGGAGCCCGGCTTCGGACCTGACACTACCGACGCCATGCGCTCCGGCACCGACGGCCTGCGGTTCTTCACGAGCGCGATCGCGGCGCTCATCGCGGCCCGCTGATCCCTGATCCCTGATCGCTGATCGCTGATCGCTGATCGAGCGAAGTCGCCGGTGATCGAGCGAAGTCGAGATCCGAACTCAGCGCACCCGCAACGCAGCGAGCGCCGCACGCGCCTGCTCGGTGGCGACCCCGTCAGCAACCGAGAGCACCGCGGCACGCCACGCTGCCGCAAGTACCCGCCCGAGGGGGGCGGGGGCAGGGGCACTGAGCGTCGCGATCAGCGTCACCAGGCTGTCGGTCGAGCCCGAGGGGGGCTCACCCAGTAGGCGGGAGAAATCCTGGCTTACCGCGAAGTCGAAGCCGACCAGGAGCGCCCCTGTGACCGCGTCGGGATGGTCACCCAGCGCGCTCGCGGCGCCCTCGATGCGATCGAGCAAGCGCCGCTCCACGTCGGTACGCACGAACTCATAGAGACCGAGCTTGTTCTCGAAGTGGTGGTAGAGCGATCCCGTCGTGACTCCGGCAGCCGCGGCAAGCTCGCCAACAGTGACCTCCTCAAAGGGGCGGGTTCCGAAAGTGCGCACGGCAGTGAGAACCAGTCGACCTTTGGCCGAGGTCGACACCGGAATCCACTCGCGCATATCTCCATAATGCCGTTATGCTGAGCCGCACCATCGTTACGACACGGAAGGCCCGCTATGAAACTCGAGTTCATCTACACCCCGACATCAGACCTGCAGGCCTCTCTCGCCCTGTATCGCGAGGCCTTCGGTGCGCAGGAAGTGTGGCGGGAGGGCGATTCGACAGCCGCCATCTCGCTCCCCGGCTCCGACGTGATGCTCATGCTCGATGCCAGCGACCCCAGCGCCCCGGGGGGCCCGATGTTCGTCGTCGACAGCGTGGAGAAGTTCCACGCCACTCGCCACCCGTCGCTCGAGGTGGTGGAAGAGATCGCCGAAATTCCCGACGGGTTCTCTGTCGCCTACAAAGACCCCGCGGGCCAGGTCATCTACGTCATCGATCAGTCGACCGAGACGGAATAGCGCACGCTACTTCGTGGCGCGGCCATCCTCCGGCGGCACGATCGGCATCGACGAGGTGAACAGGCTCGCGCGTTCCTCCGCCTCGGGGGTGCCCGTGAAGAGACCAGCGGAATCGCCCGCGGTGCGCCGGTGCGGGGTTCTCGGCTGCTGCTGGATCATCTCCACTCGGGTCACGGGCAGTGAGCCGGCATCCCGCTCCAGCAGCCATTCGACGAACTCTTCCCGCACGAAACAGCGCAGGTCGAACAGGGTCGGCGCGTCCACCGCCGTCACGAGGATGCGCACCCGCACAACCCCGCCCAGGGCATCCGTCACCTGCAGCACCGAGGTGCGGCCGTCCCACAGCGTGGTCCGTTTCAGGATCTCGGCGAGCTCCTCGCGCATCTCCCCCGGGCTGACCCGCCAGTCGAGGTCGAACTCGATCGAGCCGAGCAGCTCGCTGGAGTGCCTCGTCCAGTTCTGGAACGGGGTGGTCGTGAAGTAGGTCGATGGGAGCACCATGCGGCGGTCATCCCAAATGTGCACGACCACGTAGGTGAGGGTGATCTCTTCGATGCGCCCCCACTCGCCCTCGGCGATCACCACATCGTCGACCCGGATCGCGTCGCTGAACGCCAACTGGATGCCCGCAAACACGTTGGCCAGCGTGGACTGCGCCGCAAGCCCCGCGACGATGCTCACGATCCCGGCGGAGGCGAGCACGCTCGCGCCCACGGCCTGAACGCCGGGGAAGGTCAGCAGGATCGCGCCGAGCGCGAGGATCACGATGACGGCGGTCGCCAGGCGCCGGATGAGCGCGATCTGGGTGTGGCGGCGACGCGCGACGAGGTTGTCCGGTACATCGGTGCGGTAGCCCGCAGCCGTCATCGTGAGCAGGAACGAGAGGAACGCAGCGACCAGCCACGCCGCCGCACCGATCGTGGCGATGAGGAAGCCGTGGTTGATGGTGCCAACCCACGCGCGATCCGGGAACGTTGCGGCGGTCGCCGCCCACAGCAGCGCGACCAGCACGACCGCGCGGAACGGGTACCGCACGCGCGAGCTCAATGCGGTGGGCCACGAGCGCCGCCGCGCCGCGAGACGGATCACGATGCTCACCACGGCAACAACGACGAGCCAGGCGGCCAGCGCTATGGCGGCCGCTGCAGCGAAACCCGGCCAGGACTGCCATTCGAACATCGGGTTCTCCTTCCGGCGGCAGCCTCCAGCCTAACCACCCATAGAATCTGACCCTGTGAGCCCCCGAACCCTGTTCCGCGCCCTGGCCATTGCGGAAGCGATCACCTGGACCCTCCTGATCTCTGGCCTCATCCTGCGGGCGACGACCGGAATCGCCGTTGGGGTGAGCATCGGCGGGGGCATTCACGGCTTTGTCTTCCTCGCCTACGGTGCGACTGCCATCCTGCTCGCGATCAACCAGCGCTGGCACCCGGGGGTTGCCGCCCTCGCAATCGGCAGCGCGATCGTGCCCTACGCCACGATCCCCCTCGAAGTGTGGCTGGCGCGCACCGGCCGACTCGACGGCGACTGGCGGCGGGAGCAGACGGATGACCCGCGCGACGCCACCTGGATCGACCGTCTCGCGCGCTGGTTCATCCGGCACCCGGTGTTGCTCATCGTGCTCCTGGTGGCCGCCGTCGCGGTGCTGTTCGTCGTGCTGTTGAGCCTGGGCCCGCCCGAGCTGCCGAACGGCGACTAGGAGCGCCGCTCCCAGCCCTGGCGCACCAACTGCTCAAGAACTGCAGTGTTCACCGCATCGAGGCGCTTCACGTAGAGGCATGCCGTGCTGGTGGTGTGCGGGCCGAGCTGCTCCAACAGCGGGTCGGGCGGATCGGACTCGTTGTGCAGGCCGTAGAGCGTCAACGCCGCCTTCCGGGGTGAGAACCCGACAACGAAAATCTCGTGGGTTCCGGTCGTCGTCGTGTACGGCGCAACCCCGAAGCCGACCATCGACGGCCCCCACATCGTGGCCGGCTCCCCCGTGACCCGTTCCATCAGCTCACGCAGGGCATGCCCCTCGGCACGCCGGCGCTCACCCTCGACGGAGTCGAGAAATGCCGTGACATCAACACCCGTGGGCTTCGTCTTGATCTCTGCCATGCGGGCAGGGTACTCGCCGCGCGTGAGATGGGGAACACAGGCTACACAAACAAGTTGTGCCTGGCCGGCCGCACCGTCTCCAGGAGCCGCGCAATGTCCTGGCTGGGAGGCGCCCCGAACTGTCGACGGTACTCACGACTGAACTGCGACGGGCTCTCGTAGCCGACGGCATAGGCGGTCGCCGCCACATCGCCGGGGCTGGCGAGGAGCTTCAGCCGCGCCTCCTGCAGGCGGATGTTCTTTTGGTACTGGATCGGGCTCATCGCCGTCACCGCATGGAAGGCACGATGGAAGGAGGACGGACTCATGTTGGCAAGCTGCGCAAGCTCTTCGACCCGGAGTGATTCGGTGTAGCGTTCGCGCATCCAGCGCACCACGTGCCTCACCCGGCTGAGGCTGCTCTGGGCCAGACCAAGCTGGCGCACCGTCGCGCCCTGGGGGCCCGACATGATCAGCCAGAGGATCTCCCGCTCGATCATCGGCGCGAGGACCGGGATGTCTCGAGGGTGATCGAGCAGGCGCAGCATCCGCACGGTGGCGTCGAGCAGGCGCTCCGACGAGGTTCCGACCGCGATCGCCGGAGGCGACACTTCGCCCCGCACCGGTCGAGCGAACTCCGCCGCCGCCGGGCTCAGCATCAGCTCCGCGACAATCTCCGGCCGCAACTCGAGCCCGAAGCCCAGGGCGGGCTGTTCTGGCGATGCATCCATGAAGTGGCCACTGACGGGCAGGTCAACGGACGCCACCAGGAACTGGCCAGCACCGTAATCATGCACCGCGCTGCCAACGGAGAGCCGCTTCGTGCCCTGCCCGATCACGGCCAGCACGGTGCCGGTCGTCGACTCGTCCTGGGGGCCGGCCCCGTCCATCCGCGCGACAACCACCCCGGGGATGAGCGTCTGCGTAACGCCCAGCGGCGCGTGGCGTTCGAGAAGTGCGCAAAGTTCGGGAAGTGACATGGGACGAGCTAAGCAGCGCGGGGATTATCGCGCTACCTGATCGTGCCAATCACGAGAGGATCAGGCAAGAAGTCGATGCGATCCCCCTACCAGTCAGAGGTCGAGCGCCGCTTGTCTGTAGGTATGAACACATCACACACCACTAGCCAGCCCGTCGCACTGGTCACCGGCGCCAGCGCGGGAATCGGACGCGCCGCCGCCATCGAGATCGCCCGCCGTGGCATGGCTGTCGTGGCGACATACAACTCGCGCCCCGGCGGCGCGGATGACACCGTCGCCATGATCCGCGACGCTGGGGGTCACGCGATGAGCGTGCGCCTCGATGTCGGACGCAGCGAGACGTTCGCCGAGTTCACGCGCACCCTCGTCACCTCACTGCAGGAGGAATGGGGGACGACCACACTGGCCGCGCTGGTCAATAACGCCGGTTTCGGGGGCGGGCGCGCTTTCGCCGATATGACGGAGGATGCCTTCGACGAGTACTACCGGATCCTCCTGAGAGGTCCGTACTTCCTTACGCAACACCTCCTGCCCTCACTCTCAGACGGTGCGTCGATCGTCAACATCTCCAGCAGTTCCGTTCGAGCGGGAGAGACCGAAGCGGGATACTCCGGCTATGCCGCGATGAAGGCCGGCCTCGTCGTCGCGAGCCGCTACCTGGCGAAAGAGCTCAGTGCACGCGAAATTCGGGTCAACTCCATCGCGCCCGGGCCCACCCACACACGCATCAGTGACGACGCCTTCGACAGGTTCCCGGAGGTCATAGAGGGAATCGCTGCAAAGACGGCGTTGGGTCGCCTGGGTCAACCCGAGGACATCGGCAAGGTCATTGCATTCCTGGTGTCCGACGACGCTGCGTGGATCACGGGACAGGACATCCAGGTCGCTGGCGGGTACGCGCTGTGACCGCGCAGGCGCACCGGTTCGGTACGGTCGTCCTGACCGGGGCCACCAGCGGAATCGGACGGGCGACGGCGGAACGGATCGCCCCACTCGCAGACACGCTCGTGCTGCTCGGCCCTGAGCTACCGCAGGCGGTCGACGGGGTACTGGGTGAGGTGCGCCGGTCTGGGCCGGCGCAACTGCACTACATCCAGGCCGATTTCACCCGGCTCGCGGAGGTCGTCCAAGCGGCGCGGTCGATAGCGGCAGTCGCCCCTTCGATTGACCTCCTGGTCAACAACGCTGGAGTGCCGGGCGCGCCTCGGCGGATCCTGACGGTCGACGGGTACGAGCGGACCCTCCAGGTCAACGCCCTCGCACCCGCCCTGCTCACCCGTCTGTTGATGCCGCACTTTGCCGAGGGCGCACGCATCGTGAACGTTGGTTCCTCGGCACACCGTGTGGAGCGCTTCGACCTCACCGACCCTGACCTCGAGCACCGCTACACGCCGGTGCGCGCCTACGCCCGCGCCAAGCTCGCGATGGTGACATGGTCATCGCTGCTGGCCGAAGAGGAGGCCTCGACACCTCTCGATGTCGTCGCGCTGTGCCCGGGTCTGAACGACACGCCGCTCAGCGCAGCAATGATGGGACGGATCGGCGGCCCGCCCGGGCAGGGGGCGGCTCGGGTGCTGTTCGCGGCCACCGCGGAAGTACCCTCCGGGTCATACCTCGAGAACGACGAGCCAGTCGCCCCGAGTCCCGAGGTGACTGAGCCAGGCAACCGACAGCGGCTGACGGCGCTGTATTGGGATCGCCTGGCGCCCTTCGCGCGAACGGCGGCCCACCGGTGAACAGCGCGCCCGGGATCCTGACCGGTCGCGTGGCCGTGGTGCTGGGTGCCACGGGGTGGATAGGGCGTTCCATCTGCCGCGAACTCGTCGACAGCGGGGCCAGCCTCACGCTGGTGGGGCGAAGTGCCACGCGAGTCGATGAACTCCATCGTGAACTCGGCGGCGGCGAGCGCGTTATGCCTGCAACTGCCGATGTGACCTCGCAACTTGACGTCGACGATGTCCGAATCGCGGCACTCGCGCGCTTCGGCCACGTCGATTTGCTCGTGATCTCCTCTGGGGTCATGACAGGGGCTGCGTTCGAAGACGGCATCCCAGCCGACTGGGCCGAGATGATTGACGTGAATCTGCGTGGCCTGCTCCATGCTTCGCAAACCTTCGCCGACGAGCTACTGCGGTCAGCCGAGCAGGGCTCGCCCTCAGACATGGTCCTCATCGGGGCCGTCAGCACAGACCAGCACACCTCGCACCTTGCCGTGTTCAACGCGATCGCCGCAGCTAACCGGCAACTCGCGCAAACTCTCCGGCATGAGTACGGGCCGCGCGGGCTGCGTGTGCACATCATCGAACCCGGCTTCGGTGCCGATTACGAAGAGGGCAGCGGCACGGTGGTCGACCGACAGCTGGGCCAGCATTCCTCGGCGCTCCAACCCGAGGCGATCGCCTCGGTCGTCGTGCTCGCCGCCGCGCTCCCGCGGGGGGCCAACCTCGCAGAGGCCCTGATCCTTCCGACCGAGGGGGGCTGACGGTGGCTGGGCCTGCTGTCGGCGCGACCCTGGTCTCGCGCCTGAGGAACGCCCCGGAGGCGCTGCGCGGGGCAGTTATCCTCATTGTTGGAACGATCGCCGCGCTGGTCTGGGCCAACCTTCCCGCGTCGAGCTACGGCTCGTTCTGGCACCTTCCGCTCGGCTTCCAGCTCGGATCCTTCGCCTTCGAACTCGACCTTCGGCACTGGGTGAACGATGCGGTGATGGCGGTGTTCTTTGCGCACGTGACGCTCGAGGTTCGCCGCGAGCTGGAGCTCGGTGAACTTCGCGACCTGCGGCGCGCGAGTGTGCCGGCGATTGCAGCAGCTGCTGGCCTCGTCATCCCCGCGCTCATCTATGTCGGGGTGACATGGGGCACGGATTTCGTTGGCGGCTGGGGCATCGTGGTCTCAACAGACACGGCCTTCGTCCTGGGCATGCTCGCGCTGGTGGGACGGACCATGCCGCCGCAGTTGCGGATCTTTCTGGTGACCCTCGCGGTTGCCGACGACGTCGGTGCCCTGGGCGTCATCGCATTCGCCTACACGGAGGATTTCACCCCCCTGCCGCTGGCACTTGCCGCCCTGGGCCTCCTCGTCATCGCGGTCATGCGATTCGCGGGTGTGTGGCGCGGGGCTCTTTACCTGCTGCCCTCGCTCCTCGTCTGGGTCGGTTTCTTCCTGTCCGGTGTCCACGCGACGCTGGCCGGAGTCGCGATCGCGCTTCTCCTGCCGATCTTCCCCACGCGGTTCGCCGACCTACGACGGGCCCAGGACCACGTTCGCGCCTTCCAGATGGTGCCCACGGCGCGCTATGCCCGCTCCGCGGAAGAGTCACTCGCCCGGGCTGTCTCCGTCAATGAGCGCGCCTACCAGGCGCTCACCCCGTACATCAGCTGGCTCATCCTCCCGGTCTTCGCCTTGGCGAACGCGGGCGTGCGGATCACGCAGGACTCGCTCGTGGACGCCTTCAACTCCCGGCTGACCTGGGGCATTATCGCCGGTCTTGTTCTCGGAAAGATCGTTGCGATCACCGCATCGACGTTCGCAGTTAGTCGGCTGCGGCGCGGGGCGCTCGCCCCCAGCATCCGGATGCCCCACGTGCTCGGCGTCAGCATGCTTGCGGGCATGGGCTTCACCATCTCGCTGTTCGTCACCGAGCTCGCGTTTGACGATCCCCTCGATGTGAGCCGCGCCCAGATCGGGGTCATCGCCGCGACCGTCCTTGCCGCCATTCTCGGTTCCCTGACGTTCGGGATCCTGGGCGCGAGGGAACGCCGCAGGTCACCGGACCGAACGAGCCTGGTCAGGCCGTTCGACCCCGCCCGCGATCCCGCGATTGGTGACGGCGCCAGCGCCATCGTCGCCGTGATCGAGTACGGCGACTACGCCACCCCGTATTCGCCTACGGCCGACGAGATGCACCGGGAGACGGCGGGACGATTCGGGAGTGATGTCGTCTACTCCTTCCGTCACCTGCCTCCTGGGCAGCCGCTCGGGCGCTCCGCGGCACTCGCACATGAGGCTGCTGGGGCCCAAGGCCGCTTCTGGGAGATGCGCGACGAGCTCATTCGCGAGGCGCCGATCGAAAGCGAGCGACAAATCGTTCGCGCCGCCGCGAATGCGGGGCTGAACCTGCGGCGCTTCGAACGCGACTGGCGAAGCGGTACCGGCTCCCAGCGCCTCGACGAAGACATCCTCGACGCTGAAGCAATGCACCTCGAACGCGTCCCCGTGTTCTTCATCGATGGGCGTCGCCACGAGGGATCCATCGACGCTGACTCGATCAACGCCGCAGTAGCCGCTGCACGGGACCGCCGGCTACGGCGAGACGAGGAAGAACGGGATGACCCCGCCGTTGCGCGCGTGCACGATCACGAGGAACACCACCGCGTCGAAGAGCAGGTGCACGGTCAGCACGTAGGGCAGTGACTTGGTCTGCGAGTAGATCCAGCCCTGCAGCAGCGCGAACGGGATCGTCAGCAACGGCCCCCAGGCCTGATAACCGAGCTCCCACAGGAACGACACGAAGATCACCATCTGCAGCAGGTTGGCCTGCCACACCGGGAAGTGCCGTTTGAACAGCACGAACACGGTGAGGATGAAGAACAACTCGTCCCAGGTGCCGACCGCGTTGACACCCACGAACAGGCGGGCAATCTCGTCGGCGGCGACCGTGTTCGGCCAGTTCAGGTAGACCCCAGAGGTAATGAAATAGAAGGGCAGGATGAGCCAGCCGAGGAACAACACCAGCGCCAGGTAGCCCCACTGCACGCGACTCCACGGCCAGCCGCCGCGCCACGGGAAGCGGATCACGCGGTCTCGGAACACGAATCGGGAGACCAGGTACGGCGCCGCGACGGCCGCGGCCAGCACGAAACCAAGCAGGAAGAAGTTGCCCCAGCTGATGTCGGCCTCCACCGACACGGTGCTGACAATCACCATGCCAATCGCGATGAGCAGCAGGTCGCGGAACAGCCCTTCGCTGCGCCGCGAGCGGTCGAACAGCCACGCCAGGATGAGGGCGGCGGCGAGCATCCCGTAGCCGACAACGGTCTGGGCAACTGATAACCCGCGGAACGCGAAGATGAGCACCGCAGAGCCCGACAGCAGCACGGCGGGGATGAGCGCCCACGACAGTGAGGGGCGCACGGTGGTGTCGTCGATAGCGGCAGGCACCCGCCAAGCTTCGCACACGGGGCCAACTGTAGAATTGCCGGTATCTGGCCGCCCTTTTCTCAGGAGCTTTGTGACCATCACCACACCCGTTGCTGACACTGTCGCCAACGCCGCAGAAACTCCGGAGAAAGTGCAGCCCTACGCGGCGCTCGGGCTCAAGGAAGACGAGTACCTGAAGATCCGCGAGATTCTCGGCCGCCGCCCCACGAGCGGCGAGCTCGCGATGTACTCGGTGATGTGGAGCGAGCACTGCTCCTACAAGAGCTCGAAGACCTACTTGCGCCAGTTCGGCCAGAAGGTCAGCCCCAAGATGAAGAAGAACCTCATGGTGGGCATGGGCGAGAACGCCGGCGTCGTCGACGTCGGCGAGGGCTGGGCGGTCACCTTCAAGATCGAGAGCCACAACCACCCGAGCTTCATCGAACCGTTCCAGGGCGCCGCGACCGGCGTCGGCGGTATCGTGCGCGACATCATCTCCATGGGTGCGCGCCCGGTGGCGGTGATGGATGCCCTCCGCTTCGGCCACATCGACGACCCCGATACCGCCCGCGTGGTGCACGGAGTCGTTTCCGGCATCTCGTTCTACGGAAACTGCCTCGGACTGCCGAACATCGGCGGCGAGACCTACTTCGACTCGGTGTACCAGGCCAACCCGCTCGTGAACGCGCTCGCGGTGGGCGTGCTGCGGCACGAAGACCTGCACCTGGCCAACGCGCGCGGCGTGGGTAACAAGGTGGTGTTGTTCGGGGCGCGCACCGGCGGGGATGGCATCGGTGGGGCATCCATTCTTGCCTCCGACTCGTTCTCTGCAGGCGGGCCCACGAAACGGCCCGCCGTGCAGGTCGGCGACCCCTTCGCCGAGAAGGTGCTCATCGAGTGCTGCCTTGAGCTGTTCGCGCTGGGCCTGGTGGAGGGCATCCAGGACCTGGGCGCCGCAGGCATCAGTTGCGCGACGAGCGAGCTCGCCTCCAACGGCGACGGCGGCATGTTCATCGACCTGGAGAAGGTGCTGCTGCGCGACCCCACGCTCACCGCCGAGGAGATCCTCATGTCGGAGAGCCAGGAGCGCATGATGGCGATCGTCACCCCCGAGAAGCTCGAGGGCTTCCTCGCTGTGGTCAGGAAGTGGGATGTCGAGACGAGCGTGCTCGGCGAGGTCACCGACACCGGCCGGCTCATCATCAACTGGCGCGGCCAGGAGATCGTCAACGTCGAACCTCGCACCGTCGCCGTCGACGGCCCCGTGTACGACCGGCCGGTTGCTTACCCGAGCTGGATCGACGCCCTGCAGGCCGACACCTCGGCCCGGCTGCCACGGGCCAGCAGCGATGACGAGCTGCGCGGGCAATGGCTCGCCCTGCTCGGCTCGGCGAACCTCTCCGACAAGACCTGGATTACCAACCAGTACGACCGCTACGTTCTCGGCAACACCGCCCTGAGCTTCCCCGACGACGGCGGAATGGTGCGCGTCGACGAGGAGAGCGGGCTCGGTTTCGCCGTCGCCACCGACGCCAACGGCCGGTACTGCCAGCTCGACCCGTACCGCGGCGCGCAGCTCGCCCTCGCGGAGGCGTTCCGCAATGTCGCCGCGACCGGGGCCACCCCGGTGGCCGTCTCCGACTGCCTCAACTTCGGCTCCCCCGAGAACCCCGAGGTGATGTGGCAGTTTGGCAAGACGGTCGAGGGACTTTCTGACGGATGCCTCGAGCTCGAGATTCCCGTCACGGGCGGCAACGTGAGTTTCTACAACCAGACCGGCGATGTGCCGATCCACCCCACCCCCGTGATCGCCGTGCTCGGCGTCATCGATGACGTTGCGCGCCGCATCCCGTCAGGCTGGCAGGACGAAGGCAACAACATCTACCTGCTTGGGCTCACCCGCGACGAACTCGACGGTTCGGCCTGGGCGGGCACCATCCACGAGCACCTCGGCGGTGTCCCCCCGCAGGTCGACCTCGCTTCCGAAATGCGGCTCGCCGGGCTCATCGCGGCGGGCGGCGAGCAGAGCCTCATCGCGTCGGCGCACGACCTCGCCGACGGGGGGCTCGCGCAGGCCCTCGCCGAAGCGGTCATGCGCTTCGGCATCGGCGCGCGCGTCTGGATCACCGAGATCATGCAGCGCGACGGCGTCGACGCGACCGCAGCCCTGTTCAGCGAATCGGCCGGACGGATGCTCGTGAGCGTGCCCCGCGAAGATGACGTGCGATTCCAGGGACTGTGCGAGGGCCGCGGCTACCCCGTGCTGCGTATCGGCGTCACCGAGGACAGCGGGGCGCTCGAGCTGCAGGACCGCTTCACGATCCCGGTCGAGGAGCTCCGCGCCGTGCACCAGGCCCCCATGGCGAGCCGCTTCGGCGCGGTCATCGGGCAGTAATCACCCACTCCCACCCCACTGTCTCCGCCTCACCCGCTCCGAACTGACACAGAACGCTGCCCGGAACCGACACGACCAACCATTCGTGTCAGCTCGCGGGGTGAGAGGACGGCTGGG
>JBIITJ010000020.1:0-39890 GCA_044340535.1 Rhodoglobus sp. | reverse complement strand
TGCAGGTCGAGCAGCAGGGCCTGGTCTTCGGGACGGGCGGTCAACGCCATGGGTGTGCTTCTCTCATTGGACGATCGTGAAATCCCAGGGGTCGGTGCGCAGTTCGCTCACCGTCACGCTCACCCCGGGTAGTGACTGCCGCAGTTCGCTCGCCGCGGTCTCGAGCCAGAGCCACTCGCTCGCCCAGTGCGACACGTCGATGAGGGCGGGGCCCCCGCGGGTGAGCGCGTTCTCCCTGGCCTCGGAGGCCGGGTGGTGGCGGAGGTCACTCGTGATGTAGACGTCGGCGGCGATCACCGCAGGCTCGGAGAGGTAGGCGTCACCGGCGCCCCCACACAGCGCGACCGTAGTAATCGGCCGGTCGAAGTCGCCGGAGACCCGGATCCCGCTCGCCGTCGCCGGCAGGATATCGCCGAGGGCACGGGCCAGGGTGCCGAGGGACACGGGCTCGGCGAACTCGCCGATGCGACCGATGCCGCGACTCGGGATGCTGGCGGGCACGATCGGACGGATGCCCGTGAGCCCCAGTTTCTCCGCGAACACCGCCGAGGTACCCGACTCGACGACGTCGGCGTTGGTGTGGGCCGCCAGGAGCGCGCAGTTGGCGCGAATCAGCCGCGTGAGCGCCGATCCCTTGTACGTGGTGCTCGCGACGCTCGTGACCCCGCGCAGCAGCAGGGGGTGGTGCACGAGGAGCAGGTCGGCGGCGCTGTCTATGGCTTCATCGACCGTGTCACTGACAGCGTCGACGGCGAGCAGGATCGAGGCGACGGGTGCGCCCAGGTCTCCCGCGACGAGGCCCGGTGCATCCCAGGATTCGGCACCGGCAGCCGGCCACAAGCCTTCGGCAACGGCCAGGACGTCGGCGACAGTGGTGGGCATCCACCCAGTCTATTTGGCTGGCGGGCTGTGCCTGGTGGCTACAGTTCGGTCGCTTCCTGCTTGCGGATGGCCGGAATGCCCGCAATCACGGGAACAAGCAGCCCGAGTCCCAGGGCCGCGAGAACCCCGAAGTCGGTGCCGGCAAGGTCACTGTCGAGCGGGATGTCGAACAGCGGGAAACCGTAACCCTGCCACGACAGCCATTCCACCGTGGCCGTTGTGAGGGCATAACCCACCCCGGTGATGAGCACCAGCGCGATGAGGTTCACCCAGCGCACGTCGGCGTACACCCCGCCACGGCGCACGAGCGACTCGCTCGCGTAACGCCGGTTGCGGATGATCGTCTCCGCAGCGAAGATACCGGCCCATGCCGCCGTCGGAACGGCCAGGGTGGTTGCGACATCCCGGAACAGCTCGTTCATGCCGCCGGTGATGCCGAACGCGATGAGCCCCGTGATGCCCGCGAGCAGCACGGCGACAATGATCACACTCCACTGGCGCTTGACCCGCACGCCGATGGCCTGCAGGGCGAAACCGCCCGAGTACAGCGAGAGGGTGATACCCGACAAGAGGCTCAGCGTGGTGGCGGCGATGAGGGGCACCGGGTACCAGATCGGGAGCATCACGGCGAGCGTGTCGAGCGGCGAGATGAGGAAGCCGCGGGCGATCCCCGAATCGGAGGCGGCCAGCAGGGCGCCGTAGCCAATGAGCAGGAAGGTCGGAAGCGCCGTGCCGAACGTGGCCCACACCATTGATGACGCACCGCTGGAGTCACCGCGCTGGTAGCGGGCGAGATCTGCGCCGCTGTGCGCCCAGATGAGCCCCACGAAACTGAACACCAGGACGGCGCCCGTGAGCACCAGGATCCACGGCCCGTCAGGGTTGGTGAGCGCCGTGGGCAGGTCGATGTATTCGGCGGTCAGCACGATCAGCCCGACGACGAGGATGCCCGAGACGAGGCTCAACACCAGTTGCAGTTTCGCGAACAGCGGGTAGCCGGCGAACGCCACCAGCACCGCCACGATGAACGCAGCGGCAAGCGAGATGAGCAGCAGCTGGCGTTCCCCGAGCGAGCCAGAGATGCCGGCGCCGACGAGCACTATGGCGATCGAAGAGGCGAGCAGCCACAGCAGCACGGCCCCCCAGAACACGCGCGTAACGAGGGCGAGCAGGGCCGGGATGACGTTGCCGATGACCCCGAAGGTGGCCCGCGAGATCACCATCGTCGGTTGGCCGCTGCGCTTGCCCGCGAGGGTGGTCAGCCCGAGCGGCAGGAAGGACAACAGCACGCCCGCGGCGACCGCGAAGATCGACTGGCGAAGGCTCAGCCCAATCGCGAAGACCGTTGCGCCGAGCCCCAGGCTCAGGATCGATGAGTTCGTGGCGAACCACAGCCAGAACATTCGCGCGGCGTTGCCGACCCGGTGGTCGACGGGCGTGGCCTCGACTCCGCTCGGCTCGACGCTGAAGACCTTCATCTTCACCGGCTCGTCGTCGTAGAGCACCGACTGCTCGGCGGGGATGCGCACGGTCGAGATGGGGCCGGACGGCGGTGCCGGTTGCGCGGCGAGC
This sequence comes from Rhodoglobus sp., assembly GCA_044340535.1. Lineage (GTDB taxonomy): Bacteria > Actinomycetota > Actinomycetes > Actinomycetales > Microbacteriaceae > Rhodoglobus. Next base: position 37,436 of record JBIITJ010000020.1, on the reverse strand, counting down.
AGCGCCATGCCTGCCGGGTCTACCGCGACGGGGCCGAGGCCCAGCCGGAACCGGTCGGTCTCGTCAACATCGTCGTCGAGTTCTTCGTCGTAGGCCTGGTCGACCACGGTGACCGTGCCGGTGTCGAGCGCGGGCTCGCCCGCCGCCACCGACATCGGCTCGATGAAGAGAACCTCGGCGGGGGCATCCGTCTGGTCTGGTTCGGCACGGAAGCGGAAGCGCTCCTCGTCAGCGTCGTCAGCCGCGTCGCCGAGCTCGCCACCCGTCAGCAGCGCGTCGAAGCTGTCGGGCAGCCGGGTCACCGTCGGCGGGATGGGCGCGCCGATCGTGAAGTCGAACGCAGGCGGGGCCACGGGTTCCACCGGCGGGGCGAACGGCGAAATGCCGCCGCTGAGCGGGGGTTCGATGAGCGGTGGGATGACCGGCTCGGGCTCGGGCTCGATCGTCAACTCCGGTTCCCTGTCCTCGGGGGCAGGCTCGGGGTCGGGATCGATAGTGGGCTCCAGCACGGGCTCATGCACGGGCGCGAAAGCCTGCTCATCGCGGAACTCGGGGGCGGTGGGCTGAGCGAATGGCTCGTCGGGATCCTGCCGGAATGGCTCCGGCTCCACTTCGGGCGGCTCGATGAGTTCAGGTTCAGGTTCAGCTACGGGGACGGGCTCTGGCTCGGGTGACCACGCCGCGCTCGGCGCGGGAACATCCCACGCGGGCAGCGGTGGGGGCTCGGGCGGCGCGACCGGCTGCGGGGGCAGGCTGATGGCGCCGGTGGGCGGGGCGGGGAGCACGTCGGCGAAATCGCCCCGTGCGCGGTTCACGGTCTCGATCGCGTCAGGGGTGCCGAGCGCGAGCATCCGGTTCTCCCAGGCCATGAACTCGCGGGCTTCCTCATCACGCAGGCGCACCTGGGTCTCGAGCTGCTCGATCACATCGAGCGTGCCGCCGGGCTGGCGTTCGGCGTTATCCACCCATGCGGCGAGCTCGTCGTCGGCCATCGAACGACGCACCGGGGGGTCAGTTCGCAGCGGAACCGCCTGCGCGGGATCGGGCGCGGGCAGTGAACTCCAGGCCGGCACTCCCCCGCTGGCTGGCGCGCCGCCCGCAACCGGAGGCTCGGCAGGCGCGGTGGGCGCAGGCTCCGCTGCGGGAGCGGGAGCCAGGCCGGTTGCAAGCGCGTCGGCGAGCGCATCATCGTCGACCGGTTCTGCCGGCACGGGGTACTGGGCGCTCGCGGGCGGCGGGCTGAACGTCGAACGACGCGGGCCTGCCGTGGCGAACGTGGGATCAAAGGAGGTCGTGTCGCCAGCCTCGTCGTCGTCTGCCATGCCCCGAATCCTACGGCGCGTCGCGGCGGGACGCAGGTTGCCGAGCCGTTGCGAGAACAGTTACTGCGATCAGAATGAGGAAAAGTCCGGCCCAGCCGCCCAGCTCGAGCCGCTCGCCAACCACGAGCACGGCAAGCAGCGTCGCAACCACGGGCTCGAGCAGGGTGATCGTGGTCGCCGTGCTGCTGTTCATGGTGCGCATGCCGGCTCCGAACAGCAGGTACGCCACGAACATGGGACCTACGGCCAGGTAAGCGGCGATTCCGATCGACTGCGCTGACTGGAGTAGCGGGGCACCGAAGAGCAGCAGCACGGGCACCAGCGCGATAGCGCCCAGTCCAAACATCCCGCCCATCACGCCGCGCGGGGCCTGGCCGGTGCGGATCGCGCGGCTCGAGGCGTAGGTGTAGAGCGCGTAGGAGAGACCGGCGAGCAGACCCAGCAGCACGCCCGGCACGACGGCGTCGCCCGCGCGGTCGCCGTGGCCGCCGAGGGCCAGCAGTGCTACGCCGGTGATGGCGGCGGCCGTGCATCCGGCCCAGAGCCGCGACAGGCGGCGGCGCTCGAACAGCCACTCCAGCAGGGCGGCGAAGACTGGGCCGGTGCCGAGGGACACGACGTTGCCGATGGCGACGCCCGCGAGATCCATCGAAGAGTAGAAGGCGAGCGGGTAGGCCACCACCCCGAGGGCTCCGAGCAGCAGCCAAGGGCGGCTGGAGGCATCCCGGATCGCGGCCATCGCGGGGCGCGCCGACACCAGGAACAGCAGCAGGCCCCCGAAGGTCATCGTCGAGGCACCCGTGGCGAGCGGGCTGACGTTGTCGGGCAGGAAGCTGGCCGCCGTACCGGTGGTACCCCAGAGCAGGGATGCCAGCACGAGTGCCCACGCTCCCGAGGGGCGGGGCGGGGCGGTCGTGCTCACGGTGAGAGGTTACCGGGCTTGCCGATATACCACTGCGCGGAAGGGTGCCGTGCAGGCCCTAGTGTGAGCACCATGTCAGCCCGAATCCCCGCGATGATCGCCGCCACCGGCATCATCCTCTCCCTTGCCGCCTGCACCACGGAGGCCCCCGATGCGAGCGCCGGAAGCTGGACGGTGCTGACCTATTCGCTCGCCGACACCAACCTCGAGGAGCCCATGATGGCCGACCTCGAGGAACTCGGCGAGGTGGGCACCCAGGATGGCCTGAACCTCGTCGCGCTCGTGGACCGCTCGGCTGACTACACCGACACCGCGGTGCTCGGGCTCGACGACTGGGTCGGCGGCAAGCTCATCGAGATCGGGCAGGGCGAAGCCACCGAACTCGAGGACCTCGGCGACATCAACACCGGCGACCCGGCCCTGCTCGCCGACTTCATCACCCGCGGCATCACCGACTACCCGGCCGACCACTACTCGCTGATCATCTCCGACCACGGGGCCGCCTGGCCTGGCGTCGGTGACGACGAGTCGGCCGAGGGCGACTCACTCACCCTTGACGAGATCAAGGAGGGCATCACGGCGGGGCTCGCGGGGACGGATGTCGCCACGCTCGACCTCCTCGGATTCGATGCCTGCCTCATGGCGACCTACGAGGTGGCGAGCACCCTCGCACCCCTGGCCGAGCGGCTCGTCGCCTCCCAGGAGCTCGAGCCCGGCCACGGCTGGGACTACCGCTCGCTCGACGTGGTCGCCGACGACGGGATCGCGACCGCCGACGAACTGGGTTCGGCGATTATCGGGGGCTTCGCCTCGCAGGCCGAAAGCGAAGGCACCGAGGCCGAGATCACCCTCTCCCTCATCGACCTCACCCAGATGGACGCCGTCAACGCCGCCCTCACCGGGTTCACCGACACGCTCGTGGAGAGCGCGGAGGGCATCGGCCCGACCGTCGGCCGCACCCTCGCCGACACTCTCGGTTTCGGGCGCAACCCCGACCCCGAGCAGGACACCTACATGAAGGACCTCTCGATCTTCAGCTCGGAGATTGGCGTTGAACTGCTGTTCGCCTCCGACGCCGCCGACGAACTCACCCGCGCGATCAACGACGCGGTGCTCGACAGCGTCGACGGCCAGGCCACCCGCGGCGCGACGGGCATGTCGATCTACTTCCCGCCGTCGGAGCCCTACTTCAACCAGGATTACCTGGAGCTCGAGAACCTCGGCGGTTGGACCGACTTCCTCACCACCTACTACGGCAAGGGCGCGGAGATCGCCGCGCCGCCGGTGCTCGACGACGACGTGCAGGTCAGCTTCGACGACGACGGGGTGACGATCACCGGAACCTTCGACGACGTCACCGCGGAGAACCTGTCGTCCGCGTACATCCGTTACGGCCTGCTCGAAGACGACGGCTCCGTCACCTTCCTCGGTGAGGAGGACGCGGACATTGCGGATGACGGCAGCACCAGTGCATCCGGAACATACGACCTCAGCTACCTGACCCTGAGCGACGGCATCGACGAGTTCGGTGCATACCTCTCGCTCTTCGGCGACGAGGACTACACGCTGTTCACCGCAGACACCCCGCTCGCCTACTACTCCCCCGACGGCGAGTACGGCGGCGACCTGCTGCTCTCCACCGTCATCGACCCCGAGAGCGGCGAGTTCGTCAGCCAGACGTATTACGTCTACAACGAGGAGTCCGGTACCTACGGCGAGTTCCAGCCCGAGCCGGACTGGATCATCGTCCCCACCGTGCTCAATGTCATGCCCGACGGCACCGAAGAATGGATCCAGACGACGGATGTCGGCCTGTACGCCGACCTCAACAGCCTCGTGTACGACCTGCCCGCGCTCGACTCCGGCACCGAGCTCTACCTGGAGCTCGTCGTCACCGACTTCGGCGGCAACACCGACAGCGTGTACGCCGTGGTGAGCGTGCCCTAGAGAGTGGGCCCTACCGGGCTCGAACCGATGACATCCACGGTGTAAACGTGGCGCTCTACCAACTGAGCTAAAGGCCCGTCAACCGGCCTGCCGGTGTGACGCGTGACAATGGTACAGGCATACACTCTCGCTCATGGCAGCGAGCACGCCTCCGGCGCAACACTTTGAGCACCGGTTCCCGGCGCTCTTCACGACGCTGGGAGCGTTCGCGCTGTACCTGCTCTTGCCGGAGTCAATCGCGTTCTTCCCGAACTGGGTGGTGCCCGCCCTCGGCGTCATTGTGCTCGCGCTGCTGTGGTTCGTGAACCCCGTGCGGATCACGCGCGAGACGCGATGGTCGCGCTGGGTTGGGATCGGTTTCTCGCTGTCCCTCACTCTCATCAACCAGGTCTATGTCGTGATCGTGGTGATGGCACTCGTCAACGGCAACATCGACGGCACGAGCATCCTGCTCACCGCGTTCGCCGTCTGGATCACCAATGTCATCGCTTTTGCGCTTGTTTACTGGGAACTCGACGGCGGCGGACCCGTCGCGCGTCGCGTCGACGGGCTGCGGGATGATGCACCGCAGGACTTCCGATTCCCGCAACAGGAGGACGGCACCTCCTGGGACCCGGTGTTCTTCGACTACGCCTACTTCTCGCTGTCGAACATGATGGCGTTCAGCCCCACCGACACCATGCCGCTCACCCTGCGCGCCAAGGGCCTGATGGCGTACCAGTCGCTCACCGGGTTCGTGCTGCTCGCGCTGGTCATCTCGCGCGCCGTCAACATCCTCACCTGACGGTCATACTCAGAAGATGACGAAGCTGTCGAAGACTGAGGCCAGGGCCGAGCACCGCTGGCCCGCCGCCATCGCGCTGATCACCGCACTCACGCTGTACGCGCTGCTGCCGAGCTCGTTCTTCCCCGCCGGGCGTTACGTCGTCGTGGTGATTGGGCTCGTGTTACTCGTGCCGGTGTTGATCGTGAACCCGGTGAGGCTGCACCGCGAAACTCCGTGGTCACGGCGGCTCTCGATCATCCAGACGCTTGTGCTTCTGGTCGCCAACCATGTTGCGCTCGTGCAGTTGATCATCCAGCTGGTTAGCGGCGGCAAAGACGAAGGGCCGACACTGCTGCTTGCGGCGCTGCAGGTGTGGACCACCAACGTGATCGCCTATGCGCTGCTGTACTGGGAGATCGACCGGGGTGGGCCGGTCGCCCGCACCCACAACGCCCGCAAAGACCTGCAGCCCGCCGACTTCCGCTTCCCGCAGGACGAAGACCACGACGCCATCGATGAGGTCGCCGTGCGGTCATCCGGCAAGCTCAACTGGACGGCGAGTTTCGTCGACTACCTGTACTTCTCGGCATCGAATTCGATGGCCTTCAGCCCCACGGACTCGATGCCGCTGTCACACCGGGCCAAGCTCCTGATGCTCGTGGAGTCGTTCGCGGGGTTCGTGATCCTCGCGCTCGTGATCGCGCGGGCGGTGTCGCTGCTGGGCTGAGCGCTAGACGCGGGCGTTGTGCAGTTCGGCGAGCGCCGCCGTGTACTCCTCGAGGGAGCGGGCCTGGCCGGGAGCGGTGACGAAGCTGGCGCGGATGACGCCGTCGAGGTCGATGAGGAAGGTCGCGCGGTTGGCGAAACCCTTCTCCTCGAGGAAGACCCCGTACTCCTTGGACACGGCGCCATGCGGCCAGAAGTCGGCAAGCAGGGTGAAGTCGTAACCTTCAGCTTCGGCAAAAGCGCGCAGCGTGGCCTTGGAATCGACGGAGATTCCGATCAGTTCGACGCTGTCGTTCTGGAAGAGGTTCAGGTTGTCGCGCAGGTCGCACAGTTCGGTGGTGCAGGTGCTGGAGAAGGCGAGGGGGAAGAAGACCAGCGCGACCGCCTTCCGGCCGCGGAAATCGTGCAGACGAATGTGCTCACCGAACTGGTTCGGAAGATCGAAGTCGGGGGCTGTCGTGTCGTTTGCGAGTGCCATAGTGCACAATCCTTTCGGGCCCGCCACATGACGGGCAAACACGAGAGACGATCCTACGCTCGTGCGAACCAGTCTGTGGCCCACAACTAGAATCGAAAAACATAGTTGATCACTGCACAGTCGCGACCCGACTGCCGTGACCTTTGTCTCTCTACAAGGAAGAAGTCGACGGTGAGCATTAACGACCAGGACCCGTACTCGGTGAATCACACTGACAGGGACCCGGAAGAGACCGCCGAGTGGCAGGAGTCGCTCGACGCCCTCGTCGCGGCGCACGGCAACGAACGCGGTCGCGAGATCATGCTCAGCCTGCTCAAGCGCTCGGAAGACCTGCACCTCGGGGTGCCGATGGTTCCGACTACGGACTACATCAACACGATCGCCGCGAGCGATGAGCCCGAGTTCCCCGGCAACGAAGAGCTCGAGCGCCGCTACCGCGCCTGGATCCGCTGGAACGCGGCCATCACCGTGCATCGCGCACAACGCCCCGGGATCGGTGTCGGTGGCCATATCTCCACCTATGCCTCATCCGCCGCCCTCTACGAAGTGGGGCACAACCACTTCTTCCGCGGTGCCGACCACGCCGGCGGCGGCGACCAGATCTTCTACCAGGGCCACGCCTCCCCCGGCATGTACGCCCGCGCATACCTTGAGGGCCGGCTCACCGAGCAGCAGCTCGACGGCTTCCGCCAGGAGAAGTCACAGGCCCCCAACGGCATCTCCAGCTACCCGCACCCGCGGCTCATGCCCGAGTTCTGGCAGTTCCCGACCGTCTCGATGGGCCTCGGCCCGATCAACGCCATCTACCAGGCGCAGTCGAACCGCTACCTGACCAACCGCGGCCTCAAAGACGCATCCGACCAGCAGGTCTGGGCCTTCCTCGGCGACGGCGAGATGGATGAGGTCGAAAGCCGCGGCGCCCTGCAGTGGGCCGCCAACGACGGGCTCGACAACCTCAACTTCGTCATCAACTGCAACCTGCAGCGCCTCGACGGCCCGGTGCGTGGCAACGGCAAGATCATCCAGGAGCTCGAGAGCTTCTTCCGCGGTGCCGGCTGGAACGTCATCAAGGTGATCTGGGGGCGTGAATGGGATGAACTGCTCTCCCGTGACACCGATGGGGCCCTCCGCGACCTCATGAACCGCACCCCGGACGGCGACTACCAGACCTACAAGGCCGAGAACGGCGCATACATCCGCGAGAACTTCTTCGGTCGCGACCCGCGCACGCTTGAGCTCGTCAAGGGCTACACGGACGACCAGATCTGGAACCTGAAGCGCGGCGGCCACGACTACCGCAAGGTCTACGCGGCGTTCAAGGCGGCCGCCGAGCACAAGGGCCAGCCCACGGTCATCCTCGCGAAGACCGTCAAGGGTTACGGCCTCGGCCCGAGCTTCGAGGGCCGCAACGCGACCCACCAGATGAAGAAGCTCACCCTCGATAACCTCAAGCAGTTCCGTGACGAGATGCGCATCCCGATCACCGACGCGGCCCTCGAGGAGAACCCGTACCAGCCGCCGTACTTCCACCCCGGTGAGAACGACGAGGCCATCCAGTACCTGCAGGAGCGCCGCCGCGAGCTCGGCGGTTACGTGCCCGAGCGCCGCTCGAAGTACACGCAGATCAGCCTGCCCGCCGACAGCACCTGGGATCTCGCCAAGAAGGGCTCAGGCAAGCAGGAGATCGCCACCACCATGGCGTTCGCCCGCCTGCTCAAAGAGCTGCTGCGCGCGAAGGACTTCGGCCACCGGATTGTTCCGATCATCCCGGATGAGGCACGCACCTTCGGCATGGACGCCTACTTCCCGACGGCGAAGATCTACAACCCCAACGGCCAGCACTACACCTCCGTCGACCGTGAGCTGCTGCTCGCCTACAAGGAGTCACCGCAGGGCCAGATCGTCCACGTCGGCATCAACGAGGCTGGCGCGTTCGCGGCATTCACCGCGGCGGGAACGCAGTACGCGACCAACGGCGAGCCGCTCATCCCGGTGTATGTCTTCTACTCGATGTTCGGGTTCCAGCGCACCGGCGACGCGATGTGGGCTGCCGGCGACCAGATGGCGCGCGGTTTCATCATGGGTGCGACCGCCGGTCGCACCACGCTGACCGGTGAAGGGCTGCAGCACGCCGACGGGCACTCGCTGCTGCTGGCATCCACGAACCCCGCCGTGGTCTCGTACGACCCCGCCTACGGCTACGAGATCGGCCACATCGTCAAGGCCGGCCTCGAGCGGATGTACGGCGGCACGCACAGCAACCCCAACGTCATGTACTACCTGACGCTGTACAACGAGCCCATCGTGCAGCCGGCTGAGCCGGAGAACTTCGACGTGGAGGGTGCCGTCAAGGGCATCTACCACCTCGCACCGGCAACGGTCCAGGGGCCGCGCGCCCAGCTGCTGGCCTCCGGTGTCGCGGTGCCGTGGGCGCTCGAAGCGCAGCAGTTGCTCGCCGACGACTGGGGCGTTGCCGCCGACGTGTGGTCGGTGACCTCGTGGACCGAACTGCGCCGCGACGGGCTCGCCGCTGAGGAGCACAACTTCCTCAACCCCGGCGAGACCCCCAAGGTGCCGTACGTCACTGAGAAGCTCGCTGGCGCTGAGGGCCCGTTCCTCGCCGTCACCGACTTCATGCACGCCGTGCCCGACCAGATCAGGCAGTTCGTGCCCGGCGACTACACGACGCTCGGTGCCGACGACTTCGGCTTCTCCGACACCCGTGCCGCCGCCCGGCGTTTCTTCAAGATCGACGGACCGTCGCTCGTGGTGCGCACCCTGCAGGCCCTCGCCAAGCGCGGGCTCGTCCCCGCCGAGGCCTCGGCCCAGGCGATCGAGAAGTACCGCTTGCTCGACGTCACCGCCGGCACCACCGGCTCGGTCGGCGGAGAGAGCTAGGCGAGAAGCATCCCGACGGTGCAGAAAACCAAGGAACAGACGCTCGCATGGTTGCGGACGATCTCGGGTGAGCTCGCGACGGCGACCCTGAAACGGCTCGAGACGCTGCCCTGGTATGGAGACATGCCTCCGGGGCGGCGCTCGGCCGTTGGCCTGGTCGCCCAGGCGGGCATCACGAGCTTCATCTCCTGGTTTGATGACCCGAAGTCGACGCCGTGGATCGCCGCCGACGTGTTCGGGGCCGCCCCGCGTGAGCTGCTGCGCTCCGTGTCCCTGACGCAGACGCTGCAGCTCATCCGGCTGACCGTCGAGGTGGTGGAGCACCGCATCCGCAACGATGACGACGTGCTGCGCGAAGCCATCCTGCTGTACTCGCGCGAGATCGCCTTCGCGGCCGCCGACGTGTACGCGCGCGCTGCAGAAGCGCGCGGACTGTGGGATGCCCGGCTCGAGGCCCTCGTCGTCGACTCGATCCTCAGCGGGGAGTACGACACCGAACTGCCCTCACGCATCGCCGCCCTCGGCTGGAACGGCCACGGTGAGGTGTGCGTGCTCGTCGGCACCGCACCGAAGATGCTCGACGTCGACCAGTTGCGCCGCACCGCCCGGCACCTCGACGCGGATGTGCTCATCGGCGTGCAGGGCAGCCGACTGGTGTTGGTGATCGGGCGCGCCAGTCCCCGAACCGACGACACGGACATCCCGGAGCCCATGCCGTTCCTGGCGATCGCCGAACAGCTCGAACCCGGCTTCGGCCCTGGGCACCTGGTGCTGGGGCACGAGGTGCCCTCGCTGGTGGACGCGTCCAAGAGCGCGAAGGCGGCTCTCGCGGGCTTCGCCGTTGCCCGGTCGTGGCGCAACGCACCGCGGCCCACCCTCGCGGATGACCTGCTTCCCGAGCGCGCCTTCGCGGGTGACCCGCTCGCGCGTTCGACCCTCATCAACAAGATCTACCGGCCGCTGCAGGCCCACTCCACCGACCTGCTGACCACCCTGTGGTGCTACCTCGACAACGGCCGCTCCCTCGAAGCGACCGCCCGCGAACTGTTCGTGCACCCCAACACCGTGCGCTACCGCCTCAAGCGCGTCAGCGATGTCATCGGCTGGGACGCCACGGGAGCGCGGGAAGCGCTCATCCTGCAGGCCGCGCTCATCGTCGGTTCAATCGCCGACCCCGAGCCCCCCAAGCGCCGCTAGCGCCCGCTCGCCGCCGCCCACCCCCGCGCGTGACAAAAACGCAGGAGATTCTCGTGCCACGCGCTGCTCCGGGCACCGGATGCCGCCTGTCGCGCGTTTCTCCTGCGTTTTCGTGATGCGGGTCCGGGGCGGGGGTTGAGCGCGCCGCCACAAAAACGCAGGAGATGGGCTCGATTCGATGCACCGGAGTGCTCGATCCGGGTGTAGCGCGAGAATCTCCTGCGTTTTTGTGAAGGGCGCGGGAGCGGCAGGAGTTGGACGCAACGCACAACGAATGGCGAGGTTCTTGTGAGGCTCGGCCCAGCGCGAGCGTCGCAGAGTTGGCACACTAGAGAAGTGATTGTGATTGTCGCGCCCGGACAGGGCTCCCAAACTCCCGGATTCCTGACCCCCTGGCTCGACCTGCCGGGTGCCGCCGAGCAACTCGGCGCCATCTCTGACGGGGTCGGGATCGACCTCGGGGCGCACGGCACGACGAGCGACGCCGACACGATCCGCGACACGAAGATCGCCCAGCCGCTGATCGTCGCCGCGGGCCTGCTCACCCTCAGCGCGCTGTTCGCTGACGGCCGACGCGAGAAGATCGGCGGTATCGCCGGGCACTCGGTCGGCGAGGTCACGGCCGCCGCAGGCGCAGGCATCCTGTCCGACACCGACGCCGTGAGCTTCGTCCGCGAACGCGGGCGCGCAATGGCGGATGCCGCGGCGCTCGAACCGACCGGGATGTCTGCGGTGCTCGGTGGCGACGAAGTGGCGCTCCTCGAGCGTCTCGCCGAGCTTGGCCTGCAGCCCGCCAACTTCAACGGAGGTGCGCAGATCGTGGTGGCGGGCGCCCTGGATGCCCTGGCCGCGCTGGCGGAGAACCCGGTCGCGGGCACGCGGGTCATCCCGTTGCAGGTCGCCGGTGCATTCCACACCCGCTACATGCAGCCCGCCGTCGCCGGCCTCGCCTTCTTCGCGGCGGGCCTCGAGAAGCACGACCCGACGCTGCCGATCTGGACGAACCGCGACGGCTCGCGTATCGAGAGCGGCGAGCACTTCGTCGAACTCATGGTCGGGCAGGTCTCCTCCCCGGTGCGCTGGGACCGGACCATGGAGTCGCTCGCGGCCGCCGGGGTTAGCGGTATCGTCGAGCTCGCGCCGGCCGGGGCGCTCGTGGGGCTCGCCAAGCGCGGGCTCAAGGGCATCCCGAGCGTCGCAGTCAAGACGCCGGACGACCTCGCCGCGGCCTTCGCCCTGATCGATGGGAACGCATGACCCCCCCAGCCCTGAAACAGTCCCACGGTGTCGAATTCACCCGTATCTACAGCTACGGCGCCGCGCGGGGTGACCTCGTGGTGCCCAACGATGACCTCGTCGGCCCCATCAACTCGAGCGACGAATGGATCCAGCAGCGCACCGGCATCATCACGCGGACGCGCGCGTCAGACGGCATCCTCGCGCTCGACCTGGCGACGGATGCTGCAACCGAGGCCATCGCGAAGTCGGGCGTCGCGCCCGAGCTCATCGACCTCGTGATCGTCGCCACCATCGGCAACGTGCAGCAGACGCCCTCAATGTCGGCGGTGCTCGCCGACCGGGTGGGAGCAAACCCCGCCGCGGCATACGACTCCAACGCCGCCTGCGCCGGGTTCAGCTACGGCGTCACCCAGGCGGATGCGCTGATCCGAAGCGGCGCGGCCCACTACGCCCTCGTCGTGGGCGCCGAGAAGCTCTCCGACCTCGTCGACCCCACCGACCGCACGATCTCCTTCCTGCTCGGTGACGGCGCGGGCGCGGTCGTCATCGGCCCGAGTGACACCCCCGGCATCGCCGCTCCCGTGTGGGGATCCGACGGCTCGAAAGCCGACGCGGTGGGCATGGACTACAACCTCGTCGAGTTCCGTGAAGGCCGCGCCAAGTGGCCCACGTTGCGGCAGGACGGCCAGACCGTGTTCCGCTGGGCGGTGTGGGAGATGGCCAAGGTTGCGCGGCAGGCGCTCGAGGTCGCCGGGATCACCGCGGACGACCTCGCGGCATTCGTTCCGCACCAGGCCAACATGCGCATCATCGACGAGCTGGCCAAGCAGTTGAAACTGCCGGAGACCGTACTCATCGGGCGTGACATTGCCACGACGGGCAACACGAGCGCAGCATCCATCCCTCTTGCCACCCACCGCCTGCTCGAGGAACACCCCGAGCTCAGCGGCGGCCTGTGCCTGCAGATCGGCTTCGGCGCAGGGCTGGTATTCGGCGCCCAGGTCGTCGTGCTGCCCTAGAAACGCCGCGCCCCCTAAACTGGCTAACGGTCAAAACACATTCCCCAAGGAGAAAACACCATGGCATTGTCCACAGAAGAAGTCCTGGCCGGCCTGGCCGAACTGATCAACGACGAAACCGGCATTGCGACGGATTCCGTCGAGCTGGACAAGTCGTTCACCGACGACCTGGACATCGACTCAATCTCGATGATGACCATCGTCGTCAACGCAGAAGAGAAGTTCGACGTGAAGATCCCGGACGAAGAGGTCAAGAACCTCAAGACCGTCGGTGACGCCGTCAGCTTCATCACCAGCGCCCAGGGCTAGTAATCGCGGCTGGCCAGCCCGGTAAACACCCGGCTGGCCACCTCGCAGCGTCCGGTGTGCCCCAACAGGAACGTGATATGACCAAAAAGATCGTTGTAACAGGTATCGGTGCGACCTCCCCGTTGGGAGGCACCGCCACAGACTCGTGGAACGCCCTGCTCGCTGGTGAGTCAGGCATCCGTCCACTGCAGCACGACTGGGTGCAGACCTACGACCTGCCGGTCACGTTCGCCGGCGAGGCCAAGGTGCGCCCCGAGGAGGTGCTTGAGCGCGTCGAGTACAAGCGCCTCGACCCCTCCAGCCAATTCGCCCTCATCTCGGCCCGCGAAGCCTGGGCGGACGCCGGTTCACCCGACGTGGACCCGATCCGCGTCGGCGTCGACTATTCGACCGGCATCGGTGGCCTGTGGACGCTTCTCGACGCCTGGGACACCCTGCGCGAGAAGGGCCCGCGCCGCGTGCTGCCCATGACCATCCCGATGCTCATGCCGAATGCTGCCGCCGCTGCGATCAGCATGTCGATTCCCTCGCGGGCATACGCCCGTACGGATGTCTCGGCTTGCGCCTCCAGCACGGAGGCGATCGCCAACGCATACGACCACCTGCAAGCGGGTCTCGCCGACGTGGTCATCGCCGGAGGTACCGAAGCGGTGGTGCATCCGCTGCCCATCGCGGCCTTTGCGGCCATGCAGGCGCTCTCCAAGCGCAACGACGACCCGGCGACCGCCTCGCGGCCCTACGACGTCACGCGCGACGGTTTCGTGCTCGGTGAAGGCGCCGGCACCATCGTGCTGGAGACCGAAGAGCACGCCCTGGCCCGCGGCGCCCGCATCTACGCGGAGCTCGCTGGCGGCGCCGTCACGAGCGACTCGTTCCACATCACCGCGCCCGACCCTGAAGGATCGGCTGCGGCCCGCGCCATGATCGCAGCCCTTGAGCACGCCGGGGCACGGCCCGAGGAGGTCGCGCACATCAACGCGCACGCCACCAGCACCCCGGTCGGCGACATCGCCGAGTACAACGCCATGCTGCGGGTCTTCGGCGACCACCTGCCGAACATCGCCGTCTCGGCGACGAAGGCGGCCACCGGTCACCTGCTCGGCGGCACCGGTGCGCTCGAGGCGATCTTCACGATCCTCGCACTGCACCACCGCACCGCGCCGCCGACCATCAACCTGACCTCACAGGACCCGGAGATCCCGCTCGACGTGGTCACCTCACCGCGCGCGCTCGGTGACGGGCCACTGCTGGCGATCAGCAACTCGTTCGGCTTCGGCGGCCACAACGCTGTGGCAGCCTTCCGCAGCTACAACTAGGTCTTAGGCGGCGGGGCGGCGCTGCTCGTTGATCGGGCGGCAGCCGTCGTGCACGGTGCACTCGTCGTCGAACATCCGGAGTTCGTCTTCGGTGACGAGACGCTCCAGTTGTTCCATATCGATCAGCGGCGGGGCGACTTCGTCGAGCAGCTGGTCGAGTTCGCGATGCAGTGTGTCCATGGTCTCTCCCCTTATCCCTGTACTTATCCCACCTTGTGAAGCCACACGACGGCCGAATCCTGGCTCGCGTGCCGGAACGCCTCAAGTTCGTCATCCCACGCCTGGCCGAGAGCGAGGCGAAGCTCCCGGTGCAGCTCTGTGGCGTTGGCGCCCGCGACATCCATCGCGTACCGCAGCCGGTCTTCAGGGATGACCATGTTGCCGGCCGTGTCAGTCTGGGCGTAGAAGATGCCCAGGTCTGGGGTGTGCATCCACCGGCCCCCGTCGGTGCCGAGACCGGCATCCTCGGTGACTTCGTAGCGCAGGTGTTCCCACCCACGCAGCGCGGAGGCAAGAGCCGCCCCGGTGCCTCGCGGGCCCTCCCAATAGAACTCCGTGCGTTGCGAACCCTTGAGGACCGGCTGCTGGTCCCAGTCGAAATTGACGGCGCGCTCAAGGGCGCGGCCAGCGGCCCACTCGATGTGTGGGCAGAGCGCGCGAGGAGCGGAGTGCACGAACAGCACTCCGCGAGCAGTTGTTGCCGTCACGATAACTCCATTCCGTTGGATGCGACTTCCCCATCGACCCATGGAACGGATGTGTGACCTGTGAAATTGTGCGGTCAGACCGCTGGGGCCATTATCGCTGATCAGGCAGCCAAATCACAAGCATGTAGTTAGCTATTTCGCCGAGCCGTAGTCGCTGACAGTGGCAACACTGAGCGGGAAGGTGACGGGCAGGTCGCCGAAGAGCAAGGTCCCCGCCTCAGCGGCAGCCGCGGTCACCTCCTGCACGACGCGGGCAGCGAGAGCCTCCGGCGTGTGCACGACGATCTCGTCATGGAGGAAGAACACCAGGTGCGGGGCATCCGTCAATGACAGGGTCGGGTCGATCGCCGCAAGCCGGCGACGGATGCTCGCCATCCAGCACAGCGCCCATTCGGCCGCCGTGCCCTGCACGATGAAGTTGCGGGTGAACCGGCCCCAGGCGCGGGCACGCTCCCGGGATCGCGCGGCAACGGTCTCGTCGTAGGTGCCCGCGTGAGGGCCGGGCGGCGAACTGCGGCCGAGCCGGGTGGACACCACTTCGCCGCGCTCCCCCGCGCGTGCCGCCTCCTCGACGAGACCGATCGCCCGCGGGTACGCCCGAGTCAGTCCCGGCATGAGCCGCCCACTCTCGCCGGTCGTGGCCCCGTACATCGCGCCGAGCATCGCGACCTTCGCCTGGTCGCGGGTCTTCACGGCACCGCTGGCGACGATCCCGGCGTACAGGTCGCCCGCCGCCCCCGCCTCCACCATGCCGCGGTCGCCAGCCAGGGCGGCGAGGATGCGCGGCTCCAGTTGCGCCGCGTCGGCGACCACGAGCTTCCAGCCCTCGTCCGCGGTCACCGCGCCCCGCACCTGCTTCGGCAACTGCAGCGCTCCCCCGCCGCTCGTCGCCCAGCGGCCCGTGACCACGCCGCCCGGCACATAGTCGGGCCGGAACCGCCCGTCGACCACCCAGGTGTCGAGCCAGTGCCAGCCGTTGGCCGACATCAGCCGCGACAGCTTCTTGTACTCCAACAGCGGCGCGATGGCGGGATGCGCGAGCTGCTTCAATTCCCACGACCGGGTCGAGGTCACCTGGAGTCCGGCCCTCCCGAGCGCCCCCAACAAATCTGCAGGAGAATCCGGGTTGAGCTCGGGTGACTCGAGCACAACGCGCAGTTCGTCGAGTTTCTCCTGCATTTTCGATGGCCGGGCGCCGTCGGCCGGGCGCGCACCGAGGATGCCCGTGAGGATCGCGTCGTGGATGTCGGCGCGCCAGGGCAACCCGGCGAAGCGCATCTCGGCCGCCACCAGCGCACCGGCGGACTCGGCCGCGAGCAGCCGGCCGATGCGACCCGGCTCCGGGCATTCCGCGACCGCAGCCCGCTGCGCCTGGAACTCGGCGACAGGGTCGGGGGCCGCCTGCGGCTCATCCAGGTCGAAGAGGGCCTCGGGGCGGGCCGTGCGGGGTGCCGCGGCGGGTGCATCCCATTCGCCGGGCGGTGCGGCAGCAAGCGCCGAGGAGGCGGTCAGCGCCGAGTTGCGCAGGATCGCGTGGCACAGCCGCAGATCGAAACAGCGGTCGACGCGGATGCCCGCGGCGAGCAGTTCGGGGTACCAGCGGGAGGTGTCATCCCACACCCAGCGCGGGTGCGACGCCTCCTCGAACGCGACGAACGCGAGCAGGTCGGGCACGGGTTCGACGCCGAGCACCGCGCCGTCATCGTCGACCCGGGTGGCCAGCGCACCGCTGTCGGAGCGGGCGAGGACGATAGGCACCAGCCCATCCTGCCCCGCCCGCCCGACATCACGCCGCCACGGGCTCGCGCGCCTCCACCAGGTACCGGGTGTAGGCGGTGATCGTGAGGAAGGTCGGGAAGTCTTCCTCCAGCGTCACCGCCCGGAACACCTCGGCGGCATCGGCGAACCGACCGCCCGGGTTGTCCGCGAGCACAGCGGCCAACTGCTGCTCGATCACCGCGGCGGTGATGGGGGTGCCCTCGGCGGTGACGACGCGCTGGTGCATCCACTGCCACAGCTGGCTGCGGCTGATCTCGGCGGTCGCCGCATCCTCCATGAGGTTGTCGATCGCCGCGGCGCCGATGCCCCGCAACCAGCTCTCGAGGTACCGCACCGCGATCGACACGTTGGCGGCGACCCCGGCATCGGTGACGGTGCCGTCGATCCTCAGGTCGAGCAGGTCGGCAGCGGTCACCCGCACCTCAGGTCGCTGGCGGTCGAGCTGGTTGGGCCGCTCGCCGAGCACCGCGTCGAACTCGGCCCGTGCCGTCGGCACCAGGTCGGGGTGGGCCACCCAGGTTCCGTCGAAGCCGTCGGCCGCCTCGCGTCGCTTGTCGTCGGTGACGGCCGCCAGGGCCCGTTCGGTGATCTCCGGGTCGCGGCGGTTCGGGATGAACGCGCTCATGCCCCCGATGGCGTGCGCTCCCCGCTTGTGGCAGGTGGCGACGAGCAACTCGGTGTAGGCCCGCATGAACGGCACGGTCATCGTGATCGCCGAACGATCGGGCAGCGTGAAACTGGCCCCGCGACCGCGGAAGTTCTTGATGATCGAGAAGATGTAGTCCCAGCGGCCCGCGTTCAGCCCCGCGCAGTGCTCGCGCAGTTCGTACAGGATCTCCTCCATCTCGAACGCCGCCGAGATCGTCTCGATCAGCACCGTGGCCCTGATCGTGCCGTGGTCGATGCCGAGGGCGTTCTCCGAGAAGGTGAACACGTCATCCCACAACCGCGCCTCGTGGTGGTTCTCCGTCTTGGCGAGGTAGAAGTACGGCCCGCGACCGCGGGCGATCAACTCCTTGGCGTTGTGGAAGAAGTACAGGCCGAAGTCGACGAGGGATGCTGCGGCTGGCGCCGACTGGCCTGCCCGGTCGGTGTACCGGAGATGCTTCTCGACCAGGTGCCACCCGCGCGGGCGCATCACGATGGTGGGAGTGTTCTCCCCCACCGCGTACCGCTTGCCCTCGGCACTCGTGAAGTCGAGCTGCCCGCGGATCGCATCGAACAGGTTCAGCTGCCCACCGATGACGTTCGCCCAGGTGGGGCTCATCGCGTCTTCGTGGTCGGCCAGCCACACCTTCGCGCCCGAGTTCAGGGCGTTGACGGTCATCTTCCGGTCGGTCGGGCCGGTGATCTCCACCCGTCGATCCTCCAGCCCGGGGCCCGCACCCGCGACACGCCAGCTGGGTTCATCCCGAACCGCCGCCGTCTCGGGGAGGAACCGCAGGTCGCGGCCGTTCTCGATGTGGCGCCGGTTCTCCATGCGGGCGGCGAGCCGGTCGTGGCGACGACCGGCGAACTGGTCGTGCAGCCGGGTGAGGAAGCGCAGGGCTTCGGGGGTCAGTATTTCGTCGAACCGCTCGGGGAGCGGCCCGGTGATCTCGATGTGCGACACGGGGTGCCTTTCGTTGTCTGGTGAGCGTGTGTGACAAAAACGCAGGAGATTCGCGTGCAGAGTGCATCCCGAGCGCCGGTTGGGCGCTGTTCGGGACGAATCTCCTGCGTTTTCGGTGAGGGGGTTAGTGGAA
Organism: Rhodoglobus sp.; assembly: GCA_044340535.1. Taxonomy (GTDB): domain Bacteria; phylum Actinomycetota; class Actinomycetes; order Actinomycetales; family Microbacteriaceae; genus Rhodoglobus. The sequence continues at coordinate 19,066 of JBIITJ010000020.1, read as the reverse complement.
CTGGGCCGTCTCGGTGCTGCCGACGAGGGCGAGGGTCTCGCTGCCGGGGTTGAGGGCGGTCGAGATGCGGTCGAAGTAACCCGTGCCGACCTCGCGCTGGTGGCGCGTGGCCGTGTATCCGTCCTTCTCAGACGCGAACTCCGCCTCCTGCAGCTCCACGTACGCGCTCATGTGGCGCTGCGCGTAGTCGTGTGCAAGCGTGTACATGGAGTGGTTGAGGGCGTGGAACCCGGCGAGGGTGATGAACTGGAACGCGTAGCCCATCGCGGCAAGCTCGCGCTGGAACGAGGCGATCTGCGCGTCATCGAGGTGGCTCTTCCAGTTGAAGCTCGGGCTGCAGTTGTACGCGAGCTTCTTGCCCGGGAACTCGCGGTGGATGCTCTCGGCAAACGTTCGCGCCAGCTCGAGGTTCGGCTTGTCGCTCTCCACCCACAGCAGGTCGGCGTACGGCGCATAGGCGTGGCCGCGGGCCAGCACCGTCTCGATGCCGGGCCGCGTGCGGAAGAAGCCTTCGCTCGTGCGGTCGCCCGTCAGGAACGGGCGGTCACGCTCGTCGATGTCACTCGTGATGAGGTCGGCGGCGAGCGAGTCGGTGCGCGCCACGATGATGGTCGGCACCCCCGCGACATCCGCGGCCAGCCGCGCCGCATTCAGGGTCCGGATGTGCTGTGCCGTCGGTATCAGGACTTTGCCACCCATGTGACCGCACTTCTTCTCACTCGCGAGCTGGTCTTCCCAGTGCACGCCAGCCGCGCCGGCCTCGATCATCGACGACATCAACTCGTAGGCGTTCAGCGGCCCACCGAAGCCGGCTTCGGCGTCGGCGACAATGGGGGCGAGCCAGTCGGTGCTGGTCCTGCCCTCGGAGGCGTCGATCTGGTCGGCGCGCAGCAGCGCGTTGTTGATGCGGCGCACGACGGCGGGCACGCTGTTGGCCGGGTACAGCGACTGGTCGGGGTAGGTCTGGCCCGACAGGTTGGCGTCGGCGGCAACCTGCCAGCCGCTCAGGTAGATCGCTTTCAGGCCTGCGCGCACCTGCTGCACGGCCTGGTTGCCGGTGAGCGCGCCGAGGGCGGGCACCCAGTCGTCGTCATGGATGAGGCGCCACAGGTTCTCCGCACCGCGACGGGCGAGGGTGCGGTCTTCGCGGACGGTACCGCGCAGCGCGACAACCTCGTCGGCGCTGTAGTCACGGTGGATTCCGTTCCAGCGCGAGTCGGTCTTCCATTCCGTCTCAAGCTGGGCTGCGGTCTGGGTCTGGTCGCCGGGGCGGTTCGTGCGGCTCATGTTCTGCTCCTTCGTTGGGGCCTTTCCTCGAGCTTGCGCCGGGTACCTAGCTTCTTCACCGGGTTGTGCGACAGAATTCTGCTACTTCTTCTGTTTCCCGGAAGAACCTCAACGAGGAGGTCGCGATGATCGAGCACGGCAGCACGAGCACGCCACAGGATGACGACATGCTCGATTCCCTGACCATCGGCCGCCGCATCCGTCAGTTGCGCACCGACCGCGGCCTCACCCTCGACGACCTGGGTGCTGCACTCGGGCGGGCGGCCAGCCAGGTGTCCGTGATCGAGAACGGCAAACGCGAGCTCAAGCTCAGCGAGTTGCAGAAGCTCGCGCGCATCCTCGACGTCACCGTCGACGAGCTGCTGAGCCCCGAAGCGCCGTCGAAACGCGCCGCCCTCGAGATCGCGCTGGAGCGAGCCCAGCGCGGGCCGCTGTACGGATCACTCGCGCTGCCGCCCCTTCCGGTGCGCAAGACACTCAGCGATGAAGCGATCGAAACCATCCTCGGCCTGCACGACGAGCTGCAGCGGCTGCACCGCGAACGAGCGGCAACCCCCGAAGAGGCTCGGCGCGCGAACACCGAGCTGCGCCGCATGATGCGCAAGCGCAACAACTACTTCCCCGAACTCGAGCAGACCGCCAAGCAGCTGCTCGATGCGGTCGGTCACCCCGGCGGGCCGCTGTCGCAGCGCGTCGCCTCAGACCTCGCCACCCACCTCGGCTTCACCCTGCACTACGTGCCCGACCTCCCCGGGTCTACCCGCAGCGTGACCGACTTGCGCAACGGGCGCATCTACCTGCCGGTCGGCCAGGCGATCGGGGCCGACCCCCGGTCGACGCTGCTGCAGGCGCTCGCGAGCCACGCGCTGGGGGTCAGCGAGCCGAAGAACTACGCCGACTTCCTGCGCCAGCGGGTGGAGACGAACTACCTGGCCGCGGCGCTCATGGTGCCCGAGCACACCGCCGTCAGCTACCTCCTGGAGGCGAAACACAACCGCGAGCTCTCTGTCGAAGACCTGCGCGACGCGTTCGCCGTCAGCTACGAGACGGCCGCCCACCGCTTCACCAACCTGGCCACTCACCACCTCGGCATCCCGGTGCACTTCCTCAAAGTGCACGAGGGTGGCTCGATCTCGAAAGCCTACGAGAACGACCAGGCCGCATTCCCGACGGATGCCCTGGGTGCCGTTGAGGGACAAACCGTGTGCCGGTACTGGAGTGCGCGGCAGGTGTTCGACGTCGACGACCGGTTCAGCCCGTACCACCAGTACACGGACAAACCGGCGGGCACCTACTGGTGCACCTCGCGCATCCAGTCCAGCTCGCGTGGCGACTTCAGCGTGAGCGTCGGCACCCCGTTCGCGACCGCGAAATGGTTCAGGGGGCGCGACACCGCCAACCGGGCAACCTCCACCTGCCCCGACGAAGGATGCTGCCGCCGGCCGCCGGCGGACCTGGCCTCCCGCTGGTCAGAACTCTCGCTCCCGAGCGCCCGGCTCAACAGTTCCCTGCTCGCGGCCATGCCGACCGGAATGTATCCCGGGGTCGACACGACCGAGGTGTACCAGTTCCTGGAGAGTCACTCGCCCGGGTGAGCACCGCTACTCAAATGGCCCGGCGCTATTCGAACTGCTCCCAGTCCGGGCATCCGGAGGTTTCGAAGGTGACGGCCTCGGGGATGTCGGTGAGGAACACGTACTGGCCCTGGTTCTCGAAGGTCGCGGCGCCATCCGCGTCGAGGATCGCCCACGTGCATCCCTCGGGCTGGGCATCCGGCTCACCGCTGAGCTGGAACCCACCGAGCGGGATGTCGACGCCGATCGTGTAGATACCGGTTCCCGAAACCACAACATAGTCGCCGTCGCTGCTTGAGCTGCCGTCGGTGGAGGTGTCATCCGACGACGAGTCGCCAGACGAGGTGCCGCCGCCGCTCGTGCCACCATCAGTCGTCGGCGCGCACCCGGCGACCCCCACCACAACTCCCCCGACCAGGGCCAAGCCCACGATGATCGTCCGCAACCGTTCCGCAGCCATGAGACCTCCTTCTCCGCTCCCGACCGTATCGGCCGGCCAGAGCGCAGACCTATGGGGGTTTCGGCGTATTCCGCGCACCGCGAGGGCTGGCTACGCTGACCGGATGGATCGCGCGGAACGCTTTGACGGCACGCTGCGCAACCTGATGCGAGCAGACACCCGCGGTGAGCCAGCTGGCGAGGATCCCTTCGAGCTGGGCCTGCACAGCCTGCGACTGACCTGGGGAGGCGAGTTTGAGACCGGAGCGCAGGTCGCGGCGGAAGCACTCACCCGCGCCGCCGACCCAGATTCCCTCGCACTTGCCCGCGCTGTCGCGGGGCTCAGCATTGCCAGCTGGACCGAGGGCGTCGGCGCGCTGCGCGATCCGCACACGGGCGGCGATCCGCTGCTGGCGGCCCTGGATGAAGCAAGCACCGGCGACCCTCGCCTCGAGCCAGCCATCGACACCCTCCTCGCCGAAGCGGCACTAGCGTGCGCGCGAGTCGATCTTTCCGCCCAGTTCCTCGACCGGCACTCGAGCCCCGCAGTCGAGCTGTTCGGGGACCCTCGCCACGGCTTCCTGACCTTTGCGCGGGCCCTCAGTGCCCGGGTCCACGCGTTTCGCGGCGACGTCGCCAGCGCACTCACATTCGCTGACGCCGCGGTGGAGGGCGCGTCGGGCAGCACCGAGCTGGTCTTTGCCGAAGCGTGCGCGGCGCTCGTCCGGGGCAACGCCGACCAGCGGCGGGAGACCCGTCGGCTTGTCGATCTGGTCGCCTCGGGTGAAATTGTGCCGACGGATGCCCTCACTCGGGGATGTTTCGTGCTCGCCGCATACGGGGCGGTCGCCCTCGGTGACCTCGACCGCTCCGCCAGTCTCGTGCTGCGCGGCGGAGGCGGGCCCGACCTCAGCAGCCTGCGTATCATCGACCGCGTGCTCGGGCTTGAGCTGTTGACCGCTGCGGCGGTTGATGCCGGTGACCTTGATGCCGCAGAGTCGTGGCTCGACCGGGGCCTAGCGCTCGCGGGTCATCCCATCGCCGACTCGACGGTCAGCCGCATGCGGTCGCGCGTCGCGCTGCTCGCTGGTGACCCGAATGCGGCAGTCGAGCACGCCTCGGCCGCGGTTGCTCGTGCGGAGGCTGACGGCCGCATGATTGAGGCCTCGGAAGGCGGCATCCTGCTGGCCCGCGCCCACATTGCCCGGGGCGACCGCGGCACCGCTGCCCGTGACCTCGCCGAGTCCGCCCGCCGCGCCCGCGAGCTGGGACACCTCTCGGTGTTGCGGGCGGCATCCCGTGAACTGCGCACCGTCGGCCGGCGCCTCCCACCCGAGCCGCTCAGCGGATGGGAGGGACTCTCCGCCCGGGAACGCGACGTCGCCCTGCTCCTGGCGGAAGGCCGCAGCAACGCGGAGGTCGCCACGGAGCTGTTCCTCTCAGAGCACACCGTGCGGATGCACGTCTCCCGGGTGCTGTACGCGTTCGCGGTGCCCACGAGGTCGGGGGTCGCGGCGGCGCTGGCCGACCGCAGCCCCGTGCGTGAAGGGATTCCGCCGCTGACCCCGCGACAACGCCAAGTGGTCGATCATCTCGTTGCGGGCCACAGCAACAGCCAGATCGCCAATGACCTCGCCGTGGGGGTATCCACGGTGGAGAAGCACATCTCGGCGATCCTGCATCGCTGGCAGGTCGGGTCCCGCGCGGGCATCGTGCGGTTGGCCCTCGCGCACCACGACCGGGGTCAGTCGCCCGGCTGATTTCCGTCGATCGCCGCGCCCAGGTACGGCGCGAGTGAACGCGAGAACGAACCCGACAGGTGGTGGTCGTCGAAGTACACCACGAGGCCACCGATGAGGGCGTGGCAATCGTTCGAGCACACGTACGGCAGCAACGACAGGTACTCCACACCGGACGTCGCCCGGCCCACCGTCGCCACGATGTTGTCATCTTCGAGGCCGCCCGGTTCTTCCGCGCACGGGTCGTAAGCGTCTCGCTGCAGGTAGACGCACTCCGGCGCGGGCACCGGTCGCGTGCCCGGGGTGTCGCCAACGACGAGCACCCGGATGCCGCGCTCGAGCAGCGAGGTGTAGCTGGCACTGATCTCGGTGGTCAGCGCCTCCAACTCCTGCGTCGAAGGCTCGGCTGCGGAGAGGTAGTGCAGCGCGTTGGAGTGGCTGCCGAAGAGCACCAAGTCGATGTCGTCGCGGGATGCCAGCTCCGCACGCACATTCTGGGTCCAGGTCGCACAGTCCGCACCGCCGGAGCCACCGAGGTCGAGCGTTGAGACCCCGAGGCAGTCGGTCTTGCGCATCAGGAGCACCCGCCAGCCGTGCTCCTTCCCGTAAGCATCAATGCCCTCGACCAGCGCCGCCGCGTGCGAGTTGCCGACAATGGCCACCGTGCGCTCGTAGCTATCCAGGTCGCCGAACCAGCACTCCTTGACGTCGGTCCCCCTCGAACTGCACGGCTCCGCGAGCACACCGCGATCCTGCGCGGCAAACGCGGTGTCGACGCTCGCGGTGACCGCGAACGGAGCGTCGCAGCCCTCGACGAGAGCGGCCGCCCCGAAGCAGGGGTCCGCCTCCGCTCTTTCCAGGGTGGTGCGGGCCGAGGCAACGGTGTCGGTGTACACGACACCCCAGGTGCTGGTCGCCAGGACCACGATGGTTGCGATTGCCGCAAGCGAGAAGCCGTACGTTCGACGGGTGCTCCGGGATGCCCGCCCCGGGTCTTCAACAAACCGTTTCGTGAGGGCGGCGAGCACGAGGGCGAGCGGCACCACGAGCACGGGATGCCAGGCGGTGCCGATCGGCAGGTACCCGACGGCGATGATGAGCGGCCAGTGCCACAGGTACAGCGAGTACGAGATGTCGCCGAGGCGCTGCACGGGCGCGAGCCGCACCACGCGGCCGAGCAGGCTGCGCGCGTCATCGGCTCCGCCCGCGATCACCAGGACAGTACCCAGCACCGGGAGCGCCGCAGCCGAGCCGGGGAAGGGCGTGGTGGAGGTGAACACGGCGGCGCTTGCGCCAATCATCCCGATGCCGACCCACGCGGTCGCGCGCGCCAGCCGGGGCCGCTCGCGGAACCGCGCGAGCAGGCCGGGGCTCAGGGCGAGCAGGCCGCCCGCCGCGAACTCCCAGGCGCGGGTGGCGGTGTTGAAGTAACCGGATGACGTCGACGCCAGCAGCACGGACACCGTGAACGACCCCACCGCGACCGCGAGCAACACCCACCGCACAACCACACGGCGGGAGCGCAGCGCCAGCAGGCCCACGAGGAGCACAGGCCACACAACGTAGAACTGCTCCTCAACCGAGAGCGACCAGTAGTGCTGCACGAGCGTCGGCGTGCCGTCTGCGGCCAGGTAGTCGACGGCGCCGGCCGACAGCACCCAGTTCTGCGCCCATAGGGCACTCGCGCCGACCTCAACAACCGTCTGCTGCCACAGCGACCGCGGCACCACGAGCAGCATGAGCAGCAGGGATGCCCCGAGCACGACGCTCGCCGCGGGCAGCAGCCGTCGCAGCCGCCGCGACCAGAACGCCGTCAACGAGACCGTCCCCGTGCGCTCGACCTCCGACCACAGGTGTGCCGTGATGAGGTACCCGGAGATCACAAAGAAGACGTCGACGCCGACGTACCCGCCCGAGAGAGCCTGCGGCCAGAGATGGAAGACCACCACGAGGGTCACGGCAAGAGCGCGTAACGCCTGTATCTCCGGCCTGAACCCCACCATTCGAGGCTAGGTCAGGCAGGTGAACGCAAGGTGGCCCTTGACTTAGTCGGCGTGCAGCAGCGAGCCGTCTTTCTTCAGCACGTTCTTCTCGCCCGCCTCGATGGGCACGGCAAAGCGGTTCTGCTTGGGCGGCATCGGGCAGTTGAAGTTGTAGCTGAACGCACACGGCGGCAGCACCGCGAGGTTGAAGTCGAGGGTGATGGTGCCGTCGGGGTTGGGGGCCAGGAACAGGAAACGCCCGACGCTGTAGGTGTCGACCCCGTTGGTGCTGTCGGCATAAACCAGCTGCAAGGCGCGGCCCGACTTGAAGGCGGCCAGGTTGTATTGCACGCCGTCTTTCTCGAAGGTGATCTCACCCGGGATGACCTGCTCCTTGGTCTTCCCGCTGTCTTTGAGGTGCTCGAACCCCATGGTGGTCCCCGCCGGGTTCTCGGTGAACGTCGCCGTGATCACCCAGTCAGGGTTGTAGGGGTAGGCGTCGATCGAGCCGAACTCCTGGATGCCCTCGGAATTGGAATCCCAGACTCGAAGCGCGTACGAGTCCTCGTCACCGGCAATCACGAAACCTGTGACGGTGTCGCTGAATACGACGGAACTCGGCTCCGGATCATCCTTGCCCCGCACCAGGACCGTACCGTCGACGAGGGTTCCGTCGACGACGATGTTGTCGGCCGCCGCCGCGGTGACCTCAAGGCCACCGGCCGCGGGCGCCCAACTGCCGGGGACGCCCCAGATGGTCTGGGGCGAGTCAACCCACTGCGTGTTGACGAGCGCGAGACTGCCCGTCGGTTGCACGACCGACTGTTCCCGGCGGGAGCGGAAAGTGGCGAGGCGTTCGGCGGCGGTTGCGGTGTCAGTCATGGAGTCCATCCTCGTAGAAGTCGCTAGTGGCAACCGTCGCCGACACGGGGATATTTCCGTCTGCCCGCGACCCTATGCTGGGCGCATGGAACCCATTACCTTCGGCGGAATCATCGCCTTCGTCATCTTCGTCATCACCGTGGTCTCGATTGCGCGCAACCCCAACCATGGGTTCCTCGGCAAGACGATCTGGATCATCGTGGCCTTCGTGCTGCCCGTGCTCGGTGCGATCCTCTGGATGATCTTCGGCCGCGGGCGAGTTCCCAAGCGCTAACCCCGAACGGCTAAGACGTCAGCGGTTCCGATTCGCTGTTCTCGTTCGGCTCGTCAAGCAAGACGAGACCGCTGCCACTGCTGGCGACCAACGACAGGTCTTCAAGCCAGCGCCGGTTGAGCGTCGGGGCTTTGCTTCCCTCGAACTCGAAATGCAGCGCGACCTGCGGCGACAACCACACGGTCGACCTTCCGTGGCCTTCCGCGCGCGACTTAACCCACGAGAAGGTGAATGACTCGCCCCGACGGAGTTTGTTGACAATGACGACCTTGAGGTGCGCGAGGGCGCGATCCTCTACCGGAATTGGAAAGCGGGAGTCCCCGTAATAAAGCGTTCCCACATGGGCCTCTCTGAGCGTTGTGGAAACAAGGTATCAAACCGTATAGACACCGCTCGCCGAATGGGAGGGGCTTGCCAGCTCACGGTGCACCCTGTATGCAGCACTCGAATGGCCCGGCTCATCCAGTGCCAGGACCGGTGTGGACGACGCGTGGGGGCGGGTATCCTGATGACCTGACATCAACCCACTACATGGAGATCACATGGGCACGCTGTATTACGCCGATGCCACCCGCGTGGCGATCCCCATCGAGGACCGTGCCCTCGCGCACATCAAGTTCGTCATGATCGCGAAGCTGCGACGTAACGAGGCATTCACCTTCTCGTGGGACAAGCCCGAGGAGGAGGGCGGCGGTCGCTCCAGCATCTGGGTCTCGGCGCAGATCCCGCTCGAGTTCGAGTTCGACGACCCCACCCCCGTCGAGTTGAACCGGGAATGGATCGAACAGCTGTCACAGTCGGCGTCGACGGTCAGTGGGCTGGTCCCCATTCCGGAGCCGGTCAAAGCCTGACCGTGGCACGCGACCTCCGCGCGCTGTGGCCCGCTGCAGTGCTCGCGCTGGGTCTGTGGCTGTGCACGGCGGTGCTCTCCGGTCTCAGCGGCAACTCGGGTTCCCCCGCCATCCGATTGATCGGTTCCCTGTTGCCGCCCACTGTTCCTTCGAGGCTGTGGCAGTGGTCGCCGGTGTGGGCCGGGCTCGTCGTCGGCTTCGTCGGGCTCACCCTGGCAATCACCTGGCTTGCACTGGCGCGGCCCTCCCGGCAGTTTCTCGCGCTGTGGTTTGCGGCGGTGGTCGCGGGCGTGGTGGCTTCCGTGCCGTGGTCACTCGGGATGATCATTGCCTCCTACCCGCCGCCCCGGGCATCCTTCCTGCTCAGCGCCGCGGGCGACTCGCTCGTGCTGAGCGCGTTCTGGGGCGTAGTGTTCGGCTGGATTCCCGCGCTGGTTGCCGCGGGCACACTGCGCGGGCCGGATGCCTCGGCTCCCCCACCCCCGACGCAGCGCCGCCTCGCGTGGCTGCTGCCCGTCGCGCTCGTACTCACCCTTGTTGCCAGCACGGCGGTGGTAGTCGCCGGAGCCCGGGATGCCCGTGCCGCGAGCCTCGCGGAACAGGCGCAGGCTGGCGAGAACCCCGTGCCGGAGCCGGGCGTCGTCGTCACCCCGCCCGCCGCGATCGCGCCGGATGCCCCCCGCCGCCGACCCCGCCTGGTGCACCCCCGAGCAGTCGATGCTGCTGCTCGGTGAGGGCGACGCCGCGATGGGCAAGCGGGTGCTGTCGATCCGGCTGCAGAACTTCTCGGACGTGCCCTGCACACTGCAGGGCTACCCAGACATCACCTTCGCCGACCAGTTCGGTTCTGAAATGGATGTCACGGTCATCCACGGTTCATCGTCGCTGGCCGAAGACCCCGGGCCCCTCGAGATCACCGTGCCACCGCAGGGTGTCGCGATCGCTTACCTCGGCTGGGGCACCATGCAGGAGCGCGGGGTGCGCGCGATCTTCGCCGCCGCCTACCCGGGCCTACCCCGCGGCTCGTGGCCCGACGACCTCGACATCGGTGAGGGCGGCGAGGTGGCGGTTACGGCATGGCAGTTGCCCGCGTCACCGCAGTAGCCGGCCATACGCAGAAGGCGGGTGCCGCGGAACCCACGACACCCACCTCACGTCAGCTAGCCGATTGTGCGGGCGCGGCGCCGGACGGCGATGAGCAGACCACCCCCGAGCAAGAGCAGGATGACCGCGGTAACCAGCGACGGCACCACACTCACTCCCGTTCCCGCGAGCGGATCAGTTGCTGATGGCGGGGTGACGGGCCCGGCAACCGTGAAGGAGGCCCAGGTAGCGATCGAGCCGTTACCCGAGTAGCCCGCCAGGCGGTGAGCGCCCGGAAGCAGCGTCGAGGGCAGCTTCAGGACCAGGCTTCCGTCCGGCGCCGAGCTGAACGTGCCGAGAATCACAGGCGAGGAGTACACGACCCAGGTGAGCGGCTCGCCCGCGAACTCGGTGGGTACCTCCACCGTGATCGTGCCGTTCGCCTGGTCGACCGAGCTGATTTCCAGGGTCTTCGACTCCGGCGTGAGCGTGTGGTCCGGTTCGGCGAGCACCACAACTACAGTCCTGCTGGCGGAGGTCGTGTTGCCTGCCGCATCAACCACCCGGTAGGTCAGCAGGTACGTGCCCGCGGTCGAGGTATCGACCTCGCCGCTTACCTGCACCGCGGCGGAGAGGTCGCCATCCCGGTCATCCATCGCCGTCACGCCGGAAAGCGCGTCAAATGGCTGATCAACCGTGATGATCGTCGATGAGGGGGCCGACAGCATCGGTGCGGTGATATCTGCGCCGAGTACGACGTCCACGATCCGTGTGGCCGCGGTCGAGTTGCCGGCAGTATCCGCCACGGAGTAGCGCAGTGTGTACCGTCCTGGTGTTGCCGGGTCGACGCTCCCCGAGACGGTGATCGCGGCCGTGAGATCGCCATCCCGGTCATCAGTTGCGGTCACTCCGGCCATCGGATCGAACGCAGCCCCAACCAGGATCGTCGAGTCTGTCGGCACGCTCAGCACCGGCTTGGTGACGTCGGGATTCGGCACTTCGGATGCCTGCGTACTGAAGTCCCACAGGTCCGATACCGTCGAGAATCCGTCGCCATCCGTCGCCTCGACGTACCAGCTGTATCGGGTGTCACGTTCGAGAGCGCCAGCCGGGGCTGATGCCCGGGTATCCGACTCCACGTTCTCGATGGACTCGATTACGGTGTCAGACAGTGCAGAGATCGCGACGTAGTCGGTCGAGACGAACCGCTCGGGGGCTTCGATGCTCATCGGAAGAGTGAAGTTCTCCTTCGACTCATCGACCCAGTGGTTACCCGAGCGAGTCACCGAGAAGGTCCGGTTGCTGAACGTCTGCGCCGCCGCGTCGAAGGTGACTGTGCGCATCCATCCATCGCCGTTGTTCGGCGCGCTCTGGTAGTCCGCCATCACCTCGATAACGGATCGGTCGCCCACCTGTTTGACGTTCAGCGCGACCCCGATGTGGCCGGAGAGCACAGCATCCACGTTCTCGTTCGGCTTCACGATCTGCTCGAAGATCCGGGGAGCCGGGTTGATGTATGCGCCATTGTTGTCGAGGTACTGGTGGGTCGCGATGATCACGTTGTAGTCGGGGTGATCGCCGATCACCTCGTTCGCCCAGTCGATGTCTGCCTGGTCGAGGTACCAATCGACGAACACCACAAGGTAATCGGCAGCGGGGGTCGACACGATGTCGTAGTGTTGCACGTTGTCATCGAAGCCCCCGCCGTACCACGGCTTGCCCGCGTAACGGGATTCGCCGAAGAACTGCTGGTAGGTCGCGTACGTGCCGTCGCCATCGATGTCGTGGTTGCCGGGAACCAGGCCGTACGGGAAGCCCGCGTCGTCCCAGATCTTCTGCATCCGGTCAGCCACATCCCACTGCGTCAGGGAGCGCTGGTTGACGATGTCACCGGTGTGGATGGCGTAACCGAGGCCCTCCGCGTCCTTGTTGTCGAGCACCCACTCCATCTGCTTCGCGTAGGTGGATTCGTCACGCTCGGAGTAGAACTGGGTGTCACTGACCCAGGCCCAGACGGCGTTCTCCTCGCCTTCCGCGATGACGGTCGCCGCGATGTCCTGGACCATGACTCTTGCCTTGCCGTCGCGAACGGAGTCTGCAACGGATGCCTCGCCGGCCAGGTCGAGGTCAGCCCCCTGCCCTTCAGCGACGAGCTGCCACGCACTGGTCGTGTGGTTCCACACGGACAGGGCGGCGCGTTGCGTCTCCGGGACCGAGCCAGACCACTCAACGGTGAACGTCTCCGCGTCAAGATCGGTCGGCACCTCAATCTCGAACTGCTGGAACGGGTATGCACCCACCCCCGCAGTCTTGACCTCCCGACCGTCATCTGTGCCCAGCGCAAGGTAGTCAGAGTCAGCCAGCGGGCTGCCGTTGTCGCCGGGCGTTACCGATGTCGAAGTCCCCTGGCGTGCCGTGCTCCACCCCTGGGCGAAGTCGCCGCGGTAGCCCCACTTGAACTCGACATCCAGCTCATCGCCGGTCGGATCCTGCACGAGTGCGCTCAGGGTCGTGGTGGTCGTGGAGTTCTCCGTGGAGCCGTCGTGGGGTCGCGGCGACAGCGGCTTGAGGGGGTAGTTGCCCGTCGTCGAGAACTCTGCCCTGGATTCGCTGGTGTTCCCCACCGAGTCCCTGGCCGTCGCGACGAAGACGTGGTCGCCGCCCGGGAGATCATCCGAGGTGAATGTCTGCCCGTTCTCGACCTCCTCGCCATCGATCGTCATCGTGAACGACGCCACGTCGTGAACGTCCTCCGCCCGGGCATCGACGACGAACGAACCCTTGCCGTAGACCTTGTTGTCGACCGGCGCCTGGACGTCAATCTGAGGCCCCGAGTTATCGGTCGTCACAGTGACGGACGTCGAACTGCGGTCGTCTGGGCGCGCCACCGTGACCGTGTGCTGGCCGTCTTCGACCGTGGAGGTGTCCCAGTCGGCCTGGTACACGTTCTCGAACCGGTCAGGGATGGTGATCGTGAAGTCACGCCACCTCGCGTTGTTGTTGTAGCTGAACGTCTGGCTTGTCGTGTGCGCGGGGTCGCGCGCAACGCGGCCACCGGCGAACTCCAGGCGGGCGTTACGGGTGGTGAAATTGTCGACCCCCGTCGTCGCCTCGGGGTCGAGCCCGCTGCCCGCACGGATACGGATCACGTTCGTGCCGGCCGTCAGGTTGTCCCACGGGATCTCAACGCGAACTTCCTTGTACCCGTGGGCAGCTTCGGGCACACCGAGCACCCTGAAGAGCTCACCGTTAATCCAGATGCTGTCCATTGCGGCATCCGGCTGGAATCCGTCCCCCTCGAAGACGAACACGGGATCGACCACCCGCCGACGCTCCTCCACGGGGAGGGACGTGCCGTCCACGGTGATGATGGGCTCGACATCCGTCGTCGTCGTTATTTCGTGGAGGCTCCGGATGACATCGCCATCGGTGAGGTCGAGGGTGACAGGCTCGTAGTTGTCAACGGTGACGACGATGCTCGATGAGCGCAGTCCGTCGCCGGACGTGGCCTCGAGGTTGTGCCGCCCCGAGGAGACCGCTGTGGTATCCCACAGGTACTCCGACCCAGAGACGAGCTTGTCCTCCGGCACGGTGATGTCCCACTGCCAGGACCGCACGTTGTTGCCGTTGTCACCGAGATTGGCGATCGCCGTCGATGACATCGTGGGGTCGGTCGCTCGCGTACCGTCGGAAAACTCGAGACGGAGGTTTCGGACGTTGAAGTCGTCGTTCCGTCCGTCAGTGGCGGGATCATTCATCATCTCGTTGCTGCCCGTGAAGAACTGGATCTTGTTTGCTCCAGGTTTCAGCGCTCCAGCGGGGACTGTGAATCGTCCGGTCGCGTAGGAGTTGTATGCCGTGGCGGGGAGGATCGTCCAGTCGTCATTGATGACAATGGTGTTCTTGCTCGACGCGGCGTAGCCATGCGCCTCGAAGGCGATCGTCACCTGCGCACTGAGCGGCGTAGTGGGCTGGATGACCCCGTCAACGCTGATCGACACCTCATCAGTCGACATCTCGTCCGTCACGCGCACCGGCGTGATGCCGGAGACAGTCGCTCCATTCGGGATCGAGAATGCCAGGCCCGAGTCCTCGGGCTCACCGGGGTCGGTTCCCGGGTCTTCTGGGATGGCAACGCCGTCCTCCGTCACGAACTTCGCCCCGCTGTCGTACTTGGTGATCGTGAACGAGTCGAGAGTCCCACCTACCGGCACGTCTGTGGTCGACTGGTCGTCCCACTTCGCGGCGACGATCGACTCGTAGTGGATCTGGTTGTCGGTTACCGTAATGCCCTGGAACGTCGAGGTGTGCCCTGCACTCACCACCTGGGTCGCCCCATTGTGGGTCCAGACGTTGTTACCAGCGGGCTGCTGTTCGTAATATTTCGGGCCCGAGACACTCACGGCATAGACCGGGCCCGTCGTCACGCCCGAGGTCGACGTTGCGTCTTTGTTGACAAACCCACGAGCGTAGGTGTGGTCGTGTCCCATCAGGACGAGGTCGATGTCGTTCCTCTGGAAGACAGGGAGCCAGGTCGCACGAATGTCAGCCTCGTCGCGACCGGTGGCGGTCGAGAACACCGGCTGGTGGAAAACGGCGACGGCCCACTTGTTCGGGTTGTTCGCCAGCACTTCGTCGAGCCATTCGGCCTGCATGTCCAGCCACAGCTGTGAAGGGTCGGGGCAGTCCACCGAGCACGACGGCAGGTTCTCCGGGGTCATCAACTGGGCTGCTTCCGTCCGCCCGGCGTTGAGGGTGATGAACCGAACGCCCTGGTAGTCCGTGTAATACGCTGTCTCCTCGAGCGCGATGGCGATCTGGGCCCGATAGGCCGCTTCCTGGCGCTCTCCCTCGGTGGTGCCGGTCTCGCCGTCCCACTTGGGGCCGTTCAGGTCGTACTCGAATGCCGCCTTCCAGTTGCGGAGGAACGAGTCGCCGACGTACTCGTGGTTGCCGGGCGCTGCGATCACATTCCCGGACTGGCTGTAGCCGTCCATCGCGTCGAACCACTCGGTCCACTCGCTGTCGTTGCGGGAGGCGTCGATGAGGTCGCCGGCGTTGACCGACCCAACCGCGTCCGGGTATTTCTCGTAAGCCTGCTCGACGACCGGCGCCCACTTCTCGGTCAGGTCGTTCTGCGCATCACCGAAGTAGAGGAACGTGAACGGTTCACCGGCAACACCCGCCGTGGTGAACGTGTAGGTGGCGCTCGGCGCAGCATCCGTCCCCACGAAGTATTCGTACGCCGTGCCCGGCTGCAGGTCCCGCACGGTTACTGAGTGGGTGCGGGTAGCGACGCCACCGCTGGTGAGCACCGCGTTCGCTCGCGCCGCAACGACGGTCCACTCTGCGTCAGAGCCAGCGGGTCGAATGTGGACCGCGCCATCGGTGACGGCGGAGCCGGTTCGCCAGGTGAACGACTGCGACGTGGAGGCATCCTGCGGCGGGGTGAGGATGACGCGCTCCGGCGTCGCCTCAGGGTTGCCGATTGTCACGGTCGCCGCTGAGGTGCGGGTGCCGTCTGCTGAGGTGGCGGAGATTTCGTGCTCACCCGGTTCTGCGGCATCCGTGTCCCATGAGAAGGCAGATGTGGGAATGAGCCGCGCCAGGGGCACGGTGAAGCTCCAGGTGTAGGTGCGAAGCGACGTCGACGCACCGTCACCCATGGGGACCGTCTTGTTGTTCGCGACCGCCGGGTCGGTGATGAGAGTGCCATCGGCAAACGAGAGCTTGACGTTGCGGATGTTGAAGTCGTCGTTGGCGTTCGTCGCCGGGTCGAGCACCATGGTGGCACTTCCGATCCGGAGCTCCACCGTGTTGACGCCCGCCTTCAGAGCCGATGAGGGGAACGTCCAGCTGCCGTTCGCCCAGTCGTAGTACCGCGTCATGGGGGCGATCTCGGTGCTGCCGTTGATTACGAACGTGTTCTTGGTCGTGGCCTCCCAGCCGTGGGCCTGGAATATGAGGCTCACCCCCGGCAGCGTCGTGTCCGACGCCTGCTCAGTTCCATCGATGCTGATCGACACCGGGTCGGCCGACTGCTGGTCCGACGCCGACAGCATGACTGCACCTGCCAGGGCCTGACCCTCATCGACCGAGAGCGTGATCCCGTTCTGCACAGTGGCAGCAGTCGCGGCGATGGGCAACGCCTGGGCCGTGATAAGCCCTGACAACAGAATCGCGAGTGATCCGGCAAGCAGTGTGCGAGCTCGATTCGAGGTGGGTTTCTCGGCAAAATGGGCGCGGTTGAGCAAGGGCATGAAAATCCTCAGGAAAAGGTGATGAAGCCATCCCAGCGTCGACGCTGGAGGCGGCGCTGAAGTCCGCCGGGCCTGAGGAGTTAATCGGCGTGAGGTGACTCAAAGCAAGAGCGCACGTTGCCTGCGGCCAATGGGAAGGTTAACGAGAGATAGCGACAGCCGTGTCGTCGAAGATGATCTCTACCAGCGGGCTGCCCGCCATCCATTCCTCGACCACTTGCGGCCTCGCGAAGTTTGCCGGGTTGGCCGGCTGGTTGAGGTCGTCGACGATGTACTCGAAGATTGGGCGTCGCTCGCGGGGATCGGTGATGGGCACCGCTGTGGCCGCCAAGTCGGCCTTGACCCCGTTCTTGAGGTGGAAGGTGAACTGCGGATGAGCCAGCAGGTTTGAGTACCAGTCGCGGCGAGCCGGCATGCTGCTGAGATACCACCGGCCGCGTACCTGGTGGAACCAGATCTCCAGGCGCCGCGGCCTCCCGGTGCGCGCCCCCACGGTTGTGATGTCGATGGTCCGCTCCTGGGATGTCGAGCCACGGGTAAGGGTGAGGGCCTCCATGATGGTCATCGTCCGATCCTTCCACGGCGAGCACCGGGCTGGCGGTGATAGAGCGTGCCGCCCGGGTCGGAGTCGCGGCTCAACGACGGGCAGTAGTAATCACCGAAGCGACGAGCGTAGGGCGGACGGGACTTGAACCCGTGACCGACGGATTATGAGTCCGCTGCTCTAACCAGCTGAGCTACCGCCCCGCGCCGACCGGGGCCAGCGGTTTCCCAGAATACAGGGCCTGTGGAAGCTGAGCGGTCGTCGACGACATGCGGCCTAGACTGGCGCCCATGCCGTCATGGACCGACCAGATGACCGACTACCTGCTCAACACCAGCACCTGCCCGAGGTGCAGCACCCGCGGCCTCGTGGGCGGCCAGTGCCGGCGGTGCGGAGCCGACCTGAGCGGTCCCGAAGGGGCAGCCCTGTGGGAGGCATCGGTCCGCGCGATCGACGCGCTGCGGGAGCGGGAGCGGCTCATCAACCAGCTCCCGGTAGGCGGTCGGGTGCCCGCGACCGGGATCGCCTCGGCTCCGGTACCCGCGGTGGCGGAGGCACGGGCATCCGTATCGCAGGCGGCGCAGCCCGCTCGCGAGAGCTCCAGTTTCAGCGTGCAGTCGGTGCTGGCCGTTGCCGGGGCGGGGCTGCTGGCGGTCGCCGCGATCGTGTTCACGTTCCTGAACCCCGACCTCACCGACTTCAGCACCCGCACCACCATCATCGCCGCGATCACGGTGCTGTTCCTCGGCGGGGCGTGGCTGCTGGCCCGGCGGGGGCTGCAGTTCTCTGCCGAAGCGATCGGTGGGCTCGGCATGGTGTTCCTGGCGCTCGACATTTGGGCGTTCTCTGAGGCGGCGCCCGACGCCGTCAGCGGCTGGTACTTCGCCGCCCTCGGCGCGCTCATCACCGCGGCAGCCGTCACTGCCATCGGCAGCATCGCCCTCGTGCGCAGCTGGCTGTGGGGCGGAATCGTCGGCCTCGCCGTCACCCCCGCCTTCCTCGGTTACGCCGTCGGCGGCAGCTGGGCCGCGCTGCTCGGGCACCTCGCCGTCGGCTTCGCGGCCGTCGGACTACACGAGCTCGTCCGCTGGCGCGAGGGCCGTTTCGGCAGCGGGCTGAAAGCCGAGCATGTGACCCTCAGCATCATCCAGGTGCTCGCGGTCGCTGTGGTTATCGCGCAGCTGCTGTTCGTTGAAACCCCCGACGACATCAGCCGTGCGCTGAGCGCCACCGCCGTGCTGGTCGCGCTGGCACTGCTCGCCACGCTCGGCAGCCGGGTCGGGATGCCCCGCTTCTGGAGCTACCTCGCAGGAGCGCTGGCCGCGTCAGCCGTGGCTGTGCTGCCCGTGGCACTGCCCCTCGACGACGCCTGGCTGATCGGGCTCGTGCCCGTCGCGGCAGCCGTCGGGCTCGTGCTTGTCGCGGTGACGCCGGCCGGGGCATCCGTCAGGCGCACGCCGCTCTATATCGGCGCCTGGTCGATCATGCTGGCTACGGCGAACGTCGCCCTGAGCGCGCTCGGGATCCAACTGCTGGCGCCCACCAGGCCGATGCTGGCCGACGAGTTCGGGCTCGCAACGGTGCTCGGGCTCGCCGCCGCGGCCGCCGGCTCATGGGCGCTGTCGCGACTGGCCAGGCGGTTGGAGGGCAGCACCCTGCCGCACGGTGCACTAGTCGTTGCGCTGTGGCTCGGGGTCGGCGCGCTCATCGCCTTCGCACAGTGGGGCACCCTGCCGCTGGCCGCGCAGATCGGCACCCACCTGATCATCTCCCTCGCCCTCTCGGCGACGCTGGCCTGGGGCGTCGCGGCCTGGCCATTCAGCAGGCGCCTGCCGTTGCTGCTTGCGGCCCACCTCACCATTCTGCTGGCCGCGATCCTGTCGTGGAGCGACCCCGACCTGACGGTGCTGTCGGGCATCGCCATCGTCGTCGCGATCGGGGTGGCCGCCGCCACGATGCCGGCGCGCTGGCGGATGTTCCATGTGGGTACCGCCTATGCCTACGGCCTGTTGACCTTCGCGACCGCACTCGACCTCGCGGGGCTCGAAGCCACCGCCGTGCTGAGCCTCACCACCACGCTCGGGTCACTCGGGGCGATCGCCGCGACGATGATCCGGCGCATCGGGGTGCGCGAGTGGTACGCGGTGCTCGT
>JBIITJ010000019.1:0-40104 GCA_044340535.1 Rhodoglobus sp. | reverse complement strand
GCGGGCGCCCGCGGGGGGGGGGGGGGGGGGGGGGGGGGGGGGGGGGGCGGCCCCCCCCCCCGGCCGCCTGGAGATCCACCTGCGGGGCCTGCGCTGCGCGCAGGTTCTCGCTAGTGGATGTCATGCGATGGGTTCCTTAGGACTTGTTCGCCGCGTCGTTCACTGCGGTGACAATGTCAGCCGCCGTGCCCTGGCCCGCGAGGAGGTCGACAACGGCCACGTTCAGCGCGTTACCGATGTTCTGTCCGAAGAGGGTGTCAAGCCACACCGTGACGTACGGCGCCTCGTTGTAGGCCTCCAGCAGGAGTGACAGGGCGGGGTCGGTGACAGCACCCTGCGCGTCCTGGCTCGCAGGGATCGTCTGGAAGGCGACAGCGTATGCCTCCTGGTTCTCCTGCTCCGCGACGAAGTTGAGGAAGTCAACGCACTCTTCAGGAGCATCCACGTGGCACGAGTACCCGTCAACGCCACCCATCATCGCGCCCTCTGCGCCTTCGCCACCGCTCACCGAGGGGAACGGGAACCAGCCGAGGTCGGGGAGAGCCTTGCCGTCGGGCGTGAGCGACGCGATGACTCCCGGGTCCCAAGCGCCCATGAGCTCCATGGCGGCCTGGTGGTTGGCGAGCAGGCCAGCCGACGAACCGGCGCCCTGCTGGGCTGCGGTGGTCAGGAAGCCGGAGTTGAAGGGCTCCGTCGCCGAGAAGTCAGCAAGCTGCTCGCCCGCCTCTTCCCAGCACGCGTCGTCGAAGCTGCGGCTGGCCGCGGCCTCGTTGATGACATCCTGCGAGCAGGCGCGCAGCGCGAAGTTGTAGTACCAGTGCGCTGCAGGCCATGCGTCCTTCGCCCCGAGAGCGATCGGCTCGATGCCGGCCGCCTTGAGCTGGTCGTTGACATCCTCGAGCTCGTCGAGCGTCGTGGGGGTCTCGGTGATGCCAGCCTGCGCGAACAGGTCGGTGCTGTACCAGATGCCCTCGGGCAGGACAGCCACGGGAAGCCCGTAGTTCTTCCCGTCAATCTCGAACGCCGACAGCACGCCGCCGAGGGCGGTCTTGGTCGCGTCGGAGAGCTTGTCGGTGATGTCCATTGCCTGGCCGGCAGCGACGACGTCGGCGAGCTTTCCGCCACCGCGCGCCATGAAGATGTCTGGCGCATCGCCCGAGTTGAGCGCGGTCTGGAGCTTGCCGTCCATCTCCTCGTTCTGGATCGACTGCATGTCGATGGTGACGCCGGGGTTGGCCGCCTCGAAGGCCGCGACCGTGTCTTCCCAATAGGCGACGCCGTCACCCGTCGTTGAGTTCTGCCAGAACGTCATCGTGACCGTGCCGTCAGCACTATCCGTGTCCCCGCTACACCCGCTGAGGGCGAGTGCGCCAGCGGCAACAACGGCCGCGGCTGTGAGGATTCTCTTGGCTTTCATGTGATTCCACCTGTTCTCTTCATTGAGTCGCGTCTCGACACCGAGACCCGGGTTTGCGCCGTGCCACACGACGCCTGTGCGGTGCAGTGCTTCGGGCGTGTACCCCGAAGCGTCCGGGGCGTCCCCGGATTTCCGACAGTGTCGCAGCAGCATCGGAGTGCTGTCAAACGTTTTCGAAATCGCTTTCGAGGACTAGCATTTGATGCTTATGGGACGCAGGCCAACGATCAATGACGTAGCGGCGGCGGCAGGAGTCTCCGTTGCAACGGTCTCCAAGGCGGTCAACGGCCGATACGGCATCGCCAGCGACACGGTCGCCAGGGTGCTCAAGGTCGTCCAGGAACTCGGGTACGAATCGAGCCTCGTGGCCAGCAGCATGCGCTCGCGCCGCACGGGCGTAATCGGCGTGCTCGTCGCTGATTTCGAGCCGTTCAGTGCCGAAGTTCTCAAGGGTGTCGGCTCCGAGTTGCGGGACTCACACTATGACCTGCTCGCCTACGCCGGCTCGCGCCAGGTCGAAGGCCCGGGCTGGGAACGTCGTTCGCTGCAACGCCTGAGTGGAACCCTCATCGACGCGGCAATCATGGTGACGCCCACCGTCGTGGGGGCCTCAGCCGAGATCCCGATCGTCGCGATCGACCCGCACGCCGGGAGAGCCGACCTGCCGACCGTGGAGTCGGACAGCTTCGGGGGCGCCCGGCAGGCGACCCAGTACCTGATCGACCTGGGTCACACCCGGATCGGGTTCATCGGCGGCCGGCCCGACCTTCGCTCGGCAGCATCACGCGAAGCCGGATACCGGCGAGCGCTCGCGGATGCCGGTATCGCGTTTGACCCCTCACTGGTCAGGGAGGGCCACTACGAGCGCGTGACCGCACGCGAGCCCGCCCTCTCGCTCCTGCGCTCCTCGAACCGGCCAACAGCAGTGTTCGCCGCCAATGACCTCAGTGGGATCGCGACCATCGAGGCGGCGGTTGAGCTTGGCCTCGATGTGCCCGGCGACCTGTCGGTAGTGGGGTTCGACGACATCCCGGAGGCATCGCAGATGTCACCGCCCATGACCACCGTGCACCAGCCGATGCAGACCCTGGGCGCGACCGCGGCCCGCACGCTTCTCGCGCTGATGGCAGGCGAGACCGTCGAGACCACCCATATTGTGCTGCCCACGCGGCTCGTACCCCGCGCCACCACGGCAGCGCCAGCCCGGCGGTGAGGACCGAGGGCGGATTGACCAACGCCCGATATCGCGATAGGTTGTGGCTCACAACAATTCCAAGGCCGCGCAAAGGAGCATCTCGTGCCTACACCCACCCCCGCCGATAAATTCTCATTCGGACTCTGGACTATCGGCTACAACGGTGCCGACCCGTTTGGCGGCCCGACCCGGGCGCACCTCGACACGGTCCACGCCGTCGAGAAGCTCGCAGAGCTCGGCGCATACGGCATCACCTTCCACGACGATGACCTGTTCGCCTTCGGGTCAACGGATGCCGAGCGCCAGAAGGAGATCGACCGCCTCAAGCAGGTGCTCGCCGACACCGGCCTCATCGTGCCGATGGTCACCACGAACCTGTTCAGCGCCCCCGTCTTCAAGGACGGTGGCTTCACGTCGAACGACCGCGCCGTGCGCCGCTTTGCCATGCGCAAGGCCATGCGCCAGCTTGAGCTGGGCGTCGAGCTCGGTGCCAAGACTTTCGTCATGTGGGGTGGCCGCGAAGGCGCCGAGTATGACGCTGCCAAAGACATCCGTTCCGCCCTCGAGCGCTACCGCGAAGCGGTCAACGTCTTCGGCGAGTACGTCACTGACAAGGGCTACGACATCCGCTTCGCTATCGAGCCGAAGCCCAACGAGCCGCGGGGCGACATCCTGCTGCCCACCGTCGGCCACGCCATCGCCTTCATCAACACGCTCGACCGGCCCGAGCTGTTCGGCGTCAACCCCGAGGTCGGCCACGAGCAGATGGCGGGGCTCAACTTCGCTGCCGGTATCGCCCAGGCCCTTTACCAGGGCAAGCTGTTCCACATCGACCTGAACGGCCAGCGCGGTATCAAGTACGACCAGGACCTGGTCTTCGGCCACGGCGACCTGCACAACGCCTTCGCCCTCGTCGACCTGCTGGAGAACGGTGGCCCCAACGGTGGCCCGTCGTACGACGGCCCGCGCCACTTCGACTACAAGCCTTCGCGCACCGAGGACGAGCGTGGCGTCTGGGACTCTGCCGCTGCCAACATGCGCACCTACCTGCTGCTCAAGGAGCGCGCCGCGGCCTTCCGCGCCGACCCTGAGGTGCAGGAAGCGCTCGCAGCAGCGCGCGTGCCCGAGCTGTCGACGACCACGCTCGCACCCGGTGAAACCTATGACGACCTGCTCGCCGACCGCTCGGCGTTCGAGGACTTCAAGGCCGACGAGTACTTCAACGGCAAGGGCTTCGGCTTCGTGCGCCTGCAGCAGCTGGCCACCGAGCACCTGCTCGGCGCCCGCGGCTAGTCGGCCTCAGCACCCCTTCGCCCGCCGCCGCGGCTTCGCACTATTCAGGAGTTCTTGGTACTCCTGAGGCTCCTGATACAGGCGAGGCCACGGCGGCGGTCATCCGCATCACCGGTCCCATGGAGTCCTGAATAATGAGTGCACTAGTCGCCGGGGTCGACTCCTCGACCCAGAGCTGCAAAGTCCTGATCGTGGATGCCGCAACCGGCGTCACCGTCCGCTCGGGCCGCGCATCCCATCCGAACGGGACCGAGGTTGATCCGGTCGCGTGGTGGGACGCGCTCCAGGCCGCGATCGCCGATGCCGGTGGGCTTGACGATGTCAGCGCAATCTCGGTGGGCGGGCAACAGCACGGCATGGTGGTGCTCGACCACGGCGGACGGGTCATCCGCCCGGCCCTGCTGTGGAACGACACCCGCTCGGCGCAGGCCGCCACCGACCTGGCCCGCGAGATCCCGGACATCGCGGCGCGCACCGGCTCGGTGCCGGTCGCCTCGTTCACGGCCACCAAGCTGCGCTGGCTGCGGGATGCCGAACCCGAAAACGCCGCGAAGGTGGCTGCCGTCGCGCTCCCCCACGACTGGCTGACCTGGCGACTGCGCGGCTTCGGCCCTGAAAACCCCCGGCTGGATGCCCTCACCACCGATCGCTCCGACGCGAGCGGCACCGGCTACTTCAACTCCGTCACCAACGAGTACGACCGCGAGATTCTCGTGGCGGCCCTCGGGCACGATGCGATCCTGCCCCGGGTGCTCGGCCCCAACGAGACGGCGGGCAGCATCGGCTCGCTCACCTTCGGCCCCGGCGCGGGCGACAACGCCGGAGCGGCCCTCGGGCTCGGCGCACGCGACGGCGACGTCGTGGTGTCGATCGGCACGAGCGGCACGGTCTTCGCGGTTACCGGGACGCCCGCCCAGGATGCCTCGGGCACTGTCGCCGGTTTCGCCGACGCGAGCGGGCTGTTCCTGCCCCTCGTGGCGACCCTCAACGCCGCGCGGGTACTTGACTCGACCGCCGGCCTGCTGGGTGTCGACCACGACACGCTCGGCACCCTCGCCCTCGAGGCCGAGCCCGGAGCATCCGGTCTCGTCCTGCAGCCCTACTTCGAGGGCGAACGCACTCCCAACCTGCCGACCGCAACCGCGACCCTGTTCGGCATGACGCTCGCCTCGACCACCCGCCCGAACCTGGCGCGGGCCGCCATCGAGGGCCTGCTGTGCGGGCTCGCTGCGGGTCTCGACGCGCTGCGGACGCAGGGGGT
The DNA here is from genome assembly GCA_044340535.1 of Rhodoglobus sp. Classification (GTDB taxonomy): domain Bacteria; phylum Actinomycetota; class Actinomycetes; order Actinomycetales; family Microbacteriaceae; genus Rhodoglobus. Next base: position 34,938 of record JBIITJ010000019.1, on the reverse strand, counting down.
GGATGCCCGGCGCATCCTCCTCGTCGGGGGTGCCGCCCAGAACCCGGCCGTCTCGGCCATCGCCGCCCAGGTGTTCGACGTGCCCGTGGTGGTTCCCACCCCTGGCGAGTACGTGGCGCTGGGCGCTGCCGCCCAGGCGGCCTGGGTGCTCGCGGGTGAGCGCCCCCAGTGGCAGCTCGACGTGGTCGCCGAACCCGCCGTGGACTACCGGCCCTTAATCAGGGAGCAGTACTCGGCTCGGTAGCGACGATGTCCGGTGCCTCCAACCGGATGCGGTCTGCCGACGCGTCATCCGGTTGCAGCTGGCTCTCGATCTCGGCGGCGACCCGCTGCAGGTAACGCTCGACCTCCACTCTCGTCCGCGCGGCATCCCAGCCGAGCTCACCAGCCATCAACTCGGCGGCCACCGGTGCGGCCGAGACCCCGCGGTCCCAGGCCTCGATCGAGATGCGGGTGCGGCGAGCCAGCACGTCTTCGAGGTGCATGGCTCCCTCGTGGGTGGCGGCGTACACCACCTCGGCGGCAATGTAGTCATCGGCTCCCGGCAAGGGTTCGAGCAACTCGGGGCGTGCCCGGATGAGGTCGAGCAGTTCATCCGTCATCACGCCGTAGCGGTTCAGGAGGTGCTCGATGCGCACGCGGTGCACGCCGAACGCCCGCGCCATTTTGCTGCGCTTGTTCCAGGCGGCGCGGTAGCCTTCGGCACCCAGGAGGGCGACATCGTCGGTGATACTCGGGGAGACGGTGCCATCCAGCGCAGCCACCGCCTCATCGATGGCATCCTTCGCCATGATCCGGTAGGTGGTCCACTTTCCGCCCGCGACCACGACGAGGCCCGGCACGCTGTGCGCCACGATGTGTTCGCGGCTGAGCTTGGAGGTCTGGTCGGACTCGCCGGCCAACAGCGGCCGCAGCCCCGCGAACACCCCCTCCACGTCATCCCGGGTCAGGTCGGTGGCGAGCACCCGGTTGACGTGGGCGAGCAGGTAGTCGATGTCTGCTGCAGTCGCGGCGGGGTGCGCCTTGTCGAGGTTCCAGTCGGTGTCGGTGGTGCCGATCAGCCAGTGCCGGCCCCACGGGATGACGAAGAGCACGCTCTTCTCGGTGCGCAGCAGCAGGCCCAGCTTTGACTGGAACCGGTCCCGCGGCACGACGAGGTGCACGCCCTTGCTTGCGCGCACCCTGAACTGGCCGCGCTCGCCGACCATGGCCTGGGTGTCGTCGGTCCACACGCCGGTCGCGTTGACGACCTGCCGCGCCCGGATCTCGAACCGCTCTCCCGTCTCCAGGTCGTGGGCGGTCACCCCGACTACCCGCTGGCCGACTTTGAGGAAGCCCTCGACCCGCACCCGGCTGGCGACATGTGCACCGTAGAAACTCGCGGTACGGGCGAGATTGGCCACGTAGCGGGCGTCGTCGACCTGCGCGTCGTAGTACGTGATGCCGCCGACGAACGCGCCCGCGTCGAGACCGGGGATCGCGCGCAGCATCTGTCGCTTCGTCAGGTGACGGTGGTGCGGCACCCCGGGCGGTCGCCCGCCGGTGTAACTGAAAATGTCGTAGAGCAGCATGCCCGCACCGATGTACAGCCTCTCGAAGACCGGCTTGCTGAGCGGGTAGAGGAACCGCACGGGCTTGACCAGGTGGGGGGCGAGCCGCTGCAGCAGCAAGCCGCGCTCAACCAGGGCCTCCCTCACCAGCCGGAAGTCCAGTTGCTCGAGGTACCGGATGCCGCCGTGGACCAGTTTCGACGACCGGCTTGACGTTCCGGATGCCCAGTCCCGGGCTTCAACCATGCCCACGCGCAAGCCCCGCGTCGCGGCGTCCAGCGCGGAGCCGGTGCCGACGATCCCGCCGCCAATGACCAGGATGTCGAGCTCCCTCGCTTTCAGGACCTCGATGGCCGCAGCGCGCTCGACCGGCCCGAGCTTCGATGATCGCGTGACTGACTCGGGCTTCGACATGGCTACCCCGCGTTGTATGGCGCGACGACCACTTCGACGCGCTGGAATTCCTTGAGGTCTGAGTACCCGGTGGTCGCCATCGACCGACGGAGAGCGCCCATCAGGTTGACCCGACCGTCGGCCACGGACGACGGTCCGTAGAGGATCTCCTTGAGCGGAGCAAGGCTGCCCACCTCAACCCGGTTGCCGCGGGGCAGCTCACCGTGGTGCGCTTCCGCGCCCCAGTGCCAACCCCCGCCCGGGGCATCCGTCGCCCGCGCGAGGGTGCTGCCCAGCATGACCGCGTCTGCGCCGACGGAGATGGCCTTGACGATGTCGCCGCTGGTGCCGAGGCCTCCATCGGCGATGACGTGCACGTAACGTCCGCCCGACTCGTCCATGTAGTCGCGCCGGGCGCCCGCCACATCGGCGACCGCGGTCGCCATCGGGGCATGGATGCCGAGGGTCGCGCGAGTAGTGGATGCCGCTCCGCCACCGAACCCGACGAGCACGCCCGCCGCTCCCGTGCGCATGAGGTGCAGGGCCGAGGTATAGGTGGCAGCGCCGCCGACAATCACCGGGACATCCAGCTCGTAGATGAACTTCTTGAGATTGAGTGGCTGGGTGCTCTTCGAGACGTGCTCGGCGCTGACGGTGGTACCGCGAATGACGAACAGGTCGACCCCGGCATCGACGACGGTCTGGTAAAGCTCCTGCGTACGCTGCGGGCTGAGGGCGCCGGCGACGGGCACGCCAGCTGCGCGGATTTCTGCGAGCCGGGATGACACCAGCTCCGGCTTGATCGGCTCGGAGTAGATCTCCTGCATGCGCTTCGTCGCAGCCCCGGACGGCAGGGCACGAATCTCGGCGAGCACGGGCTCGGGGTCTTCGTAGCGGGTCCACACGCCTTCGAGGTCGAGCACGCCGAGTCCGCCGAGCTGGCCGATCGCGATGGCCGTCGCCGGGGAAACTACCGAGTCCATCGGGGCGGCCAGCACCGGGATGTCGAAGGTGTACGCGTCGATCGTCCAGCCGATGCTCACGTCCTGCGGGTCGCGGGTACGCCGACTCGGGACGATCGCGATGTCGTCGAAGGCGTAGACGCGGCGGGCGCGCTTGGCGCGGCCGATCTCAATGTCAGTCACGGAACCAGCCTACCGGCGGCGACTCCGTCCGCATCCCGGGCCGAGAACGTCATCTGGGGCCGGGCTTCCGGCCCGGCTTGTAGTAGACCGGCCCCTGATGCCGCGTCGGCAGTCCCGCGGCGAGCAACTTCTCGTACAGCGGACGCACCGCCATGGCATCCGCCCAGAGCCAGCGCACCATGCCGCGGCCGGTCGCTCGCATGCGATCCTCCCGGACTTTCTCCCGTACGACGATCTCCTCGACCGGCTCTCCGGCTCGCGCCATCGAACGGGTGTACTTCACCAGTCCGTCGAACTCTCCGAGCACATTGAAACCTGCCCACCCGAAGTCACTGATTCCAGCGAGGCCGCTCCGATCCTCGACTCGCACTTGCAGTTCGGGCTGCGGGAAGCCCAGTTCGTGAATCACGACTCGGCTCAGTGATTCTCCGGGCGTCTCTGCGCCAGGGTTGCTGAACTCGAGCGCGCGATGAACCTTGCGCCTGTTCTTCACCCACGCCTGCATGCCGAAGTACTCCTGCAGTTGCTCGATCAGTATCCGCGGCGGTGCCCCCTTGGTCGGGGAGCGCAGGCTCCAGTCCAGCCCGGCGACCGATGAAGCGAACGAGGTGTCGCGGGCGAGGTCGATGAGCGTGCGTGCGAACGACGTCAGCCGAACCCCGTCAAATTCGACGATGTCCGCGTCGTTGATCTCCGCCGCGTGTCGATAGAAACCGTTCTCCTTCCGAGTGCCCGCGCTAACGGTGGTCAGCGCGTGCACGACGCTCGGCCACTCCCCGATGATCGGGATGCGCCACAGGGCGGCCGCCGATTGATGACTGAGCACCGGTCGACCACGGGATGCGAGCCCCGCCGCCATAACCTGCCGTCGGTATCGCTCGTGCCGATCCAGTGCCATCCACTCGCTGGCCGAGACGTAGGCTCCGCGGTGGATGCGCACGACGTCGCCGCGCAAGGACGCCCGTTGTAGCGGACGGGCATCCAAGTCGAGGCGGTGCAACTCGCTGACGAGCGCAATTCCGTGGGGCAAGGCCGGCAATTCCATCTGCCAATGTTCACCTCCCCCGTCGCGGGGGCCCCTCGAATGCGGCCAATCGGTCGAGTGGCGACGAATCCGCGGCCTGCTGACGAGAGGATGCCGTTGGCCGACGGTCGCGCCCAGGCGGACGCCCACGCTCAACCCGCGCCAAGGTCGACGCTCTCGCTTAACCGGGCCAGTGACGTCCAGCGAGGGCCGGAACGCCGGCCCCGAGTGACGTCTTCGGCCCGGAATCGCGGGCGCCTCGGCGCGGGGCCCAGGTACGCGCTAGCCGCGGTAGTTGGGGGCCTCGACGACCATCTGGATGTCGTGCGGGTGAGACTCCTTGAGCCCCGCCGCGGTGATGCGCACGAACTTGCCCTTCATGCGCAGTTCGTCGATGGTTCGCGCGCCGGTGTAGAACATCGACTGGCGCAGGCCACCGAGCAGCTGGTAGACGACGGATGACACGGGGCCGCGGTACGGCACCTGGCCCTCGATGCCCTCGGCGATGAGTTGCTCGTCGCTCGGCACATCGGCCTGGAAGTATCGGTCGCGCGAGTAGGAGGTCTTCTTTCCGCGCGTCTGCAGCGCTCCAAGCGAGCCCATGCCGCGGTAGCTCTTGAACTGCTTGCCGTTGACGAAGATGAGGTCGCCCGGGCTCTCATCGGTGCCCGCGAGCAGCGAGCCGAGCATCACGGTCTCGGCACCCGCGACGAGCGCCTTGGCAATGTCGCCGGAGTACTGCAGGCCGCCGTCGGCGATCACCGGGATTCCGCTTTCGCGAGCGGCGAGGGATGCCTCGTAGACGGCCGTCACCTGCGGAACGCCCACGCCCGCCACCACGCGCGTGGTGCAGATCGAGCCGGGGCCCACGCCAACCTTGACGGCGTCGGCGCCAGCCTCGATGAGCGACTGGGCACCCGAGCGGGTCGCGACATTGCCGCCGATGATGTCGATGGAGGCGAAGCCCGGGTCGCGCTTGAGGCGGCTGATGATCTCCAGCACGCCCGCCGAGTCACCGTTGGCGGTATCCACGACGATGACATCGACACCGGCATCCCGAAGCTGCCCTGCGCGGTCCCAGGCGTCGCCGAAGAAGCCGATCGCCGCACCGACGCGCAGGCGGCCCTCATCGTCCTTGGTCGCGTTCGGGTATTTCTCGCTCTTGTCGAAGTCCTTGACGGTGATGAGCCCGCCGAGGCGCCCGTTCTCGTCGACGAGCGGCAGTTTCTCAATCTTGTGCTGCGCGAAAATCGCGATCGCGTCGTCGGGGTCAATGCCGATGGGCGCGGTGATCAGTGGGGTGCGGGTCATCACGTCACGCACGAGGGTTGTCGACTTTTCGAACGGCGAGACGAAGCGCATGTCGCGGTTGGTGATGATGCCGACGAGCGTCCCGTCGCCCTCGACCACCGGCACCCCCGATACGCGGAACTGGCCACACAGGGCATCAACTTCGGCAACCGTCGCATCCGGTGTCGTCGTGACCGGGTTGGTGATCATCCCGGACTCGCTGCGCTTGACCTTGTCGACGTACGCTGCCTGATCCTCAATAGAGAGGTTGCGGTGCAGGATGCCGATGCCGCCATTGCGCGCCATCGCGATCGCCATGCGCGACTCGGTGACACTGTCCATCGCGGCAGAGAGCAGCGGGGATGCCACGCGAATGCGACGCGTGAGCCGTGAACTGGTGTCTGCCTCGCTCGGGATCACATCGGTGTGCCCGGGCAGGAGCATCACGTCGTCGTAGGTGAGGCCGATGAAGCCGAAGGGGTCAGGCTGGTCCATGAATTGTCCCTGGTGCTATGAGAATTAGGGTCCGGAGGCAGCACTGGTCCGGTGCTCAATCTTAACCGCTGGTTGCCCCGGAGTATTTCCGTGTCATTCTTGACTGCACGGCGACGAAGCCCGCGAAACACGCAGGCAACACGAGCCGGGTAAGTTCGCTGGAACGCTGCCACGGTCCCGTGCGCAGTCTTAAGTCTTGGAGGTCCCGTGACGCGTCCCGGAGCGCCGTTGGCCACACGCCTGCCGCGAACACTCGCGCTGCTGCTCGCATTCATCGCCGCCATGCTCACGGTCGCCGCGACCTTCGGTACCAGTGCAGCCCTGGCCGACGAGGTCGACACCGACGAGTTCCCGTACCGGATCAGCGGCAACGTCCAACTCGACGGCGAACCCCTGGACGGTGTCGAGCTGACCGTCAGCGGCAACGGTGTCGACACCGATGTCGCCACGGATGAGAACGGCCAGTGGGCAGTTGGCGTCCCCGAGCGCAACGCGACCTACACGGTGACCCTCGACGAGAACACCCTCCCCGAAGGCATCGCGGTGGTTGACGAGGCCGACGACACCCCCAACGTCAAGGAAGCGGAGGTCGGCCCCGGCGGACGGGTCACCGCCAACTTCTTCATCGGCGAGGGCACCCGCAACGTCACGAGCTTCGCCGACCAGCTCATCCAGCGCGTCATCAACGGCCTGCGGTTCGGACTCATGCTCGCCCTGGCCGCGGTCGGGCTCTCGCTCGTCTACGGCACGACCGGCCTGTCGAACTTCGCACACGGCGAAATGGTGACCTTCGGCGCGGTGATCACGCTCGTCTTCACCCAGTTCCTCGCCGTTCCGATCTACCTCGCCATCCCAATCGCGCTGGTGCTCAGTGCTCTACTGGGCTACCTGATGGACGCGGGTCTCTGGAGACCCCTGCGTCGGCGAAGGACCGGCATCGTCCAGCTCATGATCGTCAGCATCGGTTTGTCGCTCGCGGCGCGCTACGTCTTCCAGTTCTATATCGGCGGCGGAACATCGCAGTTGCCGGGCTCCGACATGCGCCCCATCCCCCTCTTTGGTTCCGTGGCGATGAGCGTCATCGACCTCGTCAGCATCGGAATCTCGATCGTCGTGATCGTGCTCTTCGCCTGCTGGCTGCTGTTCACGCGGATCGGCAAGGCAACCCGGGCCATCTCAGACAACCCCTCACTCGCGGCCGCATCCGGCATCGACGTTGACCGGGTGGTGCGGATCGTCTGGATCATGGCGTCAACCCTCGCCGCTCTCGCCGGGATCCTGTACGCCTACTACCGGCCGGGAATCAAGTGGGACATGGGTGCCGCGTTCCTGCTGCTGCTGTTCTCCGCCGTCACCCTCGGTGGTCTGGGCACCGCCTTCGGAGCGCTCGCGGGCTCGATCGTGATCGGCCTGATCGTTGAGGTGTCCACGCTGTGGATCCCCTCCGATCTCAAGTTCGCGGCACCGCTCGTGGTGCTCATCATCATCCTGCTGTTCCGCCCGCAGGGAATTCTCGGGCGTCGTGAGAGGGTCGGGTAACGACAATGGACTGGATTCAGGTCCTCACCAACTCCGTATCGTCGATCATCAGCCCGGCGACGCTGGCCTACGCGCTTGCCGCCCTCGGCCTCGCCGTGCACTTCGGCTACGCCGGCCTCCTGAACATGGGTATCGCGGGCTTCATGGCGCTGGGCGCATACGGCTACGCCATCGGCATCCTCACCTTCGGACTCCCGTGGTGGGCTGCAGCGTTGCTGGGCCTTGCGGCCGCCGCCGTATTCGCCCTGATCCTCGGCATCCCGACCCTGCGACTGCGCGGCGACTACCTGGCGATCGTGACGATCGCCGCGGCCGAGGTTCTGCGCCTGCTGTTCCTGACCACCTCCTTCGATGAGGTCACCGGTTCGGCAGACGGCCTGAGCGGATACCACGGCAGCTTCCGGGCTTCAAACCCCATCCCGTCGGGCACGTACGGCTTTGGCCCGTTCATGTACAACGAGATCGGCTGGTGGGTCCGCATCCTCGGGATCCTCGCCCTCATCCTGGCCGCCGTCACTGTGTGGCGCCTCATGTCCAGCCCGTGGGGGCGCGTGCTTAAGGGCATCCGTGAAGACGAGGACGCCGTTCGCGCCCTCGGCAAGAACGTGTTCTCGTACAAGCTCACCGCGCTCGTCGTCGGTGGTGTCATCGCCGCCGCCGGCGGCATCGTCTACGCCCTACCCTCCGCTGTTAACCCCGGCGTCTACGTGACGTCGCTGACATTCTTCGTCTACACCGCGCTGCTGCTCGGTGGCGCGGCGACCGTGTTCGGTCCGCTCATCGGCTCCCTGATCTTCTGGGTGCTGCAGACCGTGCTCGGCAACGTGCTCCCCGCGCTCGTGCAGGCGGGTTACCTGCCCTTCATGTCGAGCATCCAGGCGCAGACGCTCCGGTTCATCCTCGTGGGAATCGCCCTCATGCTCATCGTGATCTTCAGGCCGCAGGGCATCCTCGGCAACAAGAAGGAGCTGACCTTTGTCAAGTGACCTGACTCCTCCCGTCGCCCGGGAAAAGAGCACCGGGCTCCACGTCGGCGACGCCGCCCCCGGGGTGGCCAAGACCGACCCGATCATCGTCGTCGACGGCGTTCGGCGCACCTTCGGCGGCCTGACCGCGGTGGATGTCGCCCACCTCGAGATTCCCCGCGGCGCGATCACCGCGCTCATCGGCCCGAACGGTGCCGGCAAGACCACGCTGTTCAACCTGCTCACCGGTTTCGATAAGCCGGATGCCGGTAGCTGGACCTTCGACGGTAAGTCAATCTCAGGCATCCCCGCCTTCAAGGTTGCCCGTCTCGGCCAGGTCCGCACCTTCCAGCTCACGAAGGCCCTCGGCCTGCTCACGGTCGTCGAGAACATGAAGCTCGGCGCCAAACACCAGGTGGGCGAACGATTCTGGCAGAGCCTCATCCCCGCGATGTGGCGCAAGCAGGATGACGCGATCGAAGTCCGCGCTATGGAGCTGCTGAAGAAGTTCAAGCTCGACACCAAGAGCGCCGACTTTGCCGCGAGCCTGTCCGGCGGCCAGCGCAAGCTGCTGGAGATGGCGCGGGCGCTCATGAGCGACCCCAAGCTCGTCATGCTCGATGAGCCGATGGCTGGTGTCAACCCTGCGCTCACGCAGTCGCTGCTCGAGCACATCCTCGACCTGAAGAACGAGGGCATGACCGTGCTGTTCGTTGAGCACGACATGCACATGGTCCGCCACATCGCCGACTGGGTCGTGGTGATGGCCGAGGGAAAGGTGGTCGCCGAGGGCGACCCGATCTCGGTCATGAAAAACCCCGCCGTCGTTGACGCTTACCTCGGCGCGCACCAGGAACTCGACCTCGGTGTTGTCACCGGCCGTTACACGGCTGAGGAAGCCGACGCGACCACCGATGCAGCCGCCTCCAGCGCAACGAGCGCTGACGTGATCGACGACGAAGCCAGCAAGGAGTCGAAGTGAGCCCCACCGCCACCGCCGAGATGGTTGTCGAGATCGACAACGTCGTCGCGGGCTACCTGCCCGGCGTCAACATCCTGAATGAATGCTCCCTGCAAGCCCGCCGCGGTGAGCTGATCGGCATCATCGGCCCGAACGGTGCCGGCAAGTCGACCCTGCTGAAGGCGATTTTTGGGCAGGTTAACGTGCGCTCGGGAACCATCACCCTCGACGGCGACGACATCACTGGCCTGCGCGCCAACCAGCTTGTCGCCCGCGGCGTCGGCATGGTGCCCCAGACCAACAATGTGTTCGCGAGCCTCACCATCGAAGAGAACCTGCAGATGGGGCTCTACCAGCGGCCCTCCGCCTACGCTGAGCGCCTCGAGTTCGTCACGAGCATCTTCGCGGAGCTCGGCAAGCGCCTCAAGCAGCGCGCCGGCTCGCTCTCGGGCGGTGAGCGCCAGATGGTGGCGATGTCGCGTGCCCTCATGATGGACCCGAAGGTGCTGCTGCTGGATGAACCGTCCGCCGGCCTCTCTCCTGTCCGCCAGGACGAGGCGTTCATCCGGGTCTCGGAGATCAACAAGGCGGGCGTCACCTGCATCATGGTCGAGCAGAACGCCCGTCGCTGCCTGCAGATCTGCGACCGGGGTTATGTGCTCGACCAGGGCCGTGACGCCTACACCGGCACCGGCCGCGAGTTGCTGAACGACCCGAAGGTCACCGAACTGTACCTCGGCACCCTCGGCGCCTAAGTCTCGCTCCGCCCCCATCACCGGGATGCCCGGGCCTGGGCATCCCGCGTACCCGGCGGCATGCCGCTCATAGCGCTCGATACTCCAGTTGTTGCGGGCACCTCGAGCTTTCCGGTTGCAACTGGAGTATCGACCGCCTCGAGCGACGCCGACCCCACGCATCCCTTGCCCGCGAGGCACCACTTGTGGCGCGGTCGGGGCCCGGAGGGACGGCACAGGTGGCGCTTCGCGAGCAGCGAGCGGGTGCGCGAAAGGGCCCCGGTCCGAAGACCGGGGCCCTTCTGTACTAGTTAGTGACTAGCTACTCGCGAAATCAGTACGCGACGTAGTTGTTGTCCTCGCCGTACTGGTAGATGCCGATCGACGCCTCGGTCGGGTCGCCGACCTCGTCGAAGGTGATCGGGCCGGAGACACCCTCGTAGTCGGCAACGCCGCCTCCGAGGATGATCGCCGCGCAGTCAGCGAAGGTGGAGCAGGTCTCACCGTCGCCGGAGCCACCCGAAACCTCCTGCAGCTTCGCCGCGATGTCTGCACCCTCGGTGGAACCACCGGCGGCGAGCGACGCGAGCGCCAGCAGGATGACCGCGTCGTAGGACTCGGCTGCGTAGCTGTAGTCCTCCAGGGGCGCGTCACCCTCCTCTTCGAGGAAGGCGTCGAGGCTCGACGTGAAGTCACCGATCGAGTCGATGGTCAGGCCGGGCAGCGTGCCCTTGGCACCCGTGAGCGAACCAGCGGCGAACGCGTCGCCGAAGTTCTTCAGGTTGCCGTCAACGAAGTACAGCTTGTCGGCGGGGAAGCTGCCGAACAGGCCGGGCAGGATCGTCGAGACCTCGTCGAAGGTGATGAGCGCGATCGCGTCGGGGTCCGCCGCGAGCACCTCACTGATCTGCGAGTCGAAGACCGTGTCACCCGTGTTGTAGGTGGGCTGCGCCACGACCTCGCCACCAGCAGCCTCGAAAGCCTCGGTGACGTACTTGGCGAGACCGGTGCCGTACGAGTCGTTCAGCACGATCATGCCGAGCGTCTGGTTGCCGTCTTCTGCGATCAGGTTACCCAGAACCTCACCCTGGAGGGTGTCGGACGGAGCGGTGCGGAAGTACAGGCCATTGTCGTCGTACGTGGTGAACGCGTCGGACGTGTTGGCCGGCGAGAACTGGATAACGCCAGCGCCAACCACCTGGTCGATGAACTGCAGCGACGTACCCGAGGACGCGGCACCGATGATGGCGGAAACGCCCTCACCGAGCAGACGCGGGATCTCAGTCTCGTATGCCTTGTTGTCGGTGTCACCGGAGTCGCCGTAGGTGACCTCGAGGGTGAGGCCGGTGTCGGCGGTCGCGGCGTTGACCTCCGCGGTCGCCATCGCGACGCCAGCCTCTTCGGGCGGGCCGAGGAAGGCGAGGCTACCGGTCTGCGGCAGCGCCGTTCCGATCGACAGCGTGTAGTCCTCAGCCGGACCGGCGGATTCTTCGGGCTCGGTTGCGGCACAGCCGCTCAACGCCACAGCGGTGGCGGCGAACAGCGCGATACCGACGCCTGCGACCTTCCGCGAGCGCGAGGCGGAAGCCTTCGCGAATACGCTCATGTTGCTCCTTGCAGTTCGAATGTGAATTCAGGACAAGCGGCCGCGCGGGTGTGCGGCCATTGTGCCAAGTTATTCGGCGGATGGATCGCGCACAATACGCCCGTGTTACAGCCGTGTAACACAGCCCAATCGTTACATTGGGGCCATACGATCGGGCACATGAGGCCTGCCGCCCTGCTTACCATCCTCGCCCTGGCGCTCGCCACCCTGGCCGGATGCGCCCCCGCCACCGCGAGGCAGCTCCCCGAGGGGGTCGACGTCTCGATTTACCAGACCCGCACCGATGTGCCGCAGCGGCGGATGGAGGTCTCGATCCACAACGGGACATCCGCGCCCCTCATCATCACCGGGCTGCGCCTGGAGTCGGAGCAGTTCGTCTCCGCAGCGACGTGGGCGAAGGACTCCACGAGCATCCCGGCCGGCGCCACCGTCGACCTGCCCGTGCAGTTGTCTGCCGCCGATTGTGATGCTGTGGACCCGGTGCACTGGGTGGATCTCTCCTTCGAGCAGGGCAGCACAGCGGGCTCCGCTTGGGTGGCCGCCACCGATCGGCTTGACCGGATGCCCGCACTCAGGTCAGAGGACTGCCTGCAGCAGGCCGTGGCCGAGGTGGCCGAACTCACGATCACGACGGCACCGCGGATGACCCAGCGCGGTGGCATTCCGGTGATAGAAGTCGACCTGACGGTGGAGCCGACGGGCGGCACCGGCGAGGTCACGCTCGGCACCCTCTCGAGCACCACGCTGCTCACACCGGTTGACGAGGCGGGGCTGCCCGTGCCGACCCGCGAGCTGGCGGTGACCATCGACGGCGACGACTCCCCCGCCACCGTGACGCTCGTCCTGGCACCCGGTCGCTGTGATCCCCACGCGATCGCCGAAGACAAACGCGGCACGATCATGCCGATCGACGTGCGCGTCGGGGACCTCGCCGGCAGGATCTTCGTCCCCGCCTCCGACGCGGTGCGTGGTGCGCTGTACGCCGCGGTGACAGCGGCGTGTGCTTAGTTCAGCCTCGTGAACGAGTTGTCTGCCCCGTACTCGTAGATCCCGATCGCCGCACCCAGGGGATCGCCGTTGGCGTCGAAGGTGACCGGGCCGGACGGGCCGTCATAGTCGACGACGTCACCCGCGAGTATCAGCTCCGCCGCGTCCTCGAAGTTGGTGGCTCGTGTTCCGCTCCCGGAGCCGCCCGAGACCTCCTGCAGCTTTCCCGCGATGGCCTCGCCCGAGACATCCTGCGCCGCAAGCGCCGCGAGGGCAGCGAGGATGACCGCATCGTAGGTTTCGGCGGCATAGCTGAAGTCGGTGATGGCGGGGTCGATCTCGAGGATGCGGTCGGTGAAGTCGCCGATCGAGCCGATGTCGAGCCCCGGAAGCGAGGCCTTTGACCCGGTGATACTCCCGGCCGGAAGGTCGCCGCTGTGGTCGGCGATACTCAAGCCCACGAAGTACAGCTCGCTGCCCGGGTATCCCGCGGCGGCGAGGCCGGGAACGGCCAGTGCCGCTGCCGTGTCAGTAACGACAACAACGGCATCCGGCTTTGCTGCGACCACTTCGGCAATCTGCGCATCCAGGTTGGTTGCGGTCGCGTCAAAGGGAACCTGGGCGACGACCGTGCCCGTTCCCCCGCGGCTGAAACCCGCGGCGACCGCTTCCGGAAGTCCGGGCTCGCAGAAGTTGCGCTCGTAGATGATCGCGAGGTTGGTGACGTCGTCCGCCGCGATCGCGCCGCCCATGGCTTCGCCCTCGAGGGGGCAGGCGGCCGCGGTACGCCAGTACAGGTCGTTGTCGGTGTACCGGGTGAAATCGGTGGAGGTGTTGCCGGGCGAGATCTGCACGACTCCGGCTTTCACGATCGGGTCGATGACCTTGCGGGAGACACCGTCAGAGATCGCCCCGACGATGACCGAGGCCCCCAGGCCGAGAAGCTCCGTCGTGGAGGCGAGGGCCGTGTCGGTTGTCGCATCACCCGAGTCGCGGAGCTCACTGGTCACGTCGATGCCCACACCCGCGTCGTTGATGTCCTCCACGGCGAGGGTGATCGCCGCGGTCATGGCGGGGCCGAACTGGGCGAAGCCACCCGTCTGCGGAACGAGCGCACCGAGGGTCATGCTGAGCACAGAGCGCGGGGCGACGGTATCGGCGGCCTCCTCGGAAGCTGAGCACGCGGACAGCAGCAGCAGGCCCGCAGTGGCGAGCGCCGCGGCGCGAAGAACAGTGGGCAAGCGGGTCTCGCTCGGCATCGGTGTCATGGCAATCCCTCCGAATCAGGCCGGGGGCCGACCTGCGATCACCCCGCGCCCGAACACGAACCTGTTCTCACCGTCGTACGAGTAGATCCCGTAGTACGCGGGCGAAATATCGCCCTGCGGAGTGAAGTTCACAGGTCCGGACAGTCCATCGTAGTCGATGTCGCTGCCGCTCTTCAGGGCCTCGAGGCATTCGGCGAAGCTCGTGCACTTGATACCGCCGCTCGAGACGTCGGCGAGCTTGCCCGCGATGGCGGACCCCGAGTCATCCCGGGCGACAACTGCGGCCAGCGCCGCCAGCATGGTCGCGTCATAGGCCTCAGCGGCATAGCGGACGTTGGTGAGGGTCGAGTCCAGCGCCTTCAGCCGCGCTGTGATGGCTTCGTCGGGCTGGTAGCCCTCGATAATGCCGTTCACCCCCGCGAGGGTGCCGTTGGGGAGCGCCTGGGAGTAGTCGCCCGTGTTCTGAGTGGTCAGCCATAGCTTCCCGCCGGTGTAGCCGGCACCGATCGCCGCCGAGATGAGGGCCTTCGTGGTGTCGACGGAGGCGTAGGTGGAGCCGAGCACCACGACGTCCGGGGCAGCCTCGCTGAGCTCGGCGACGGCAGCCGCGAAGTCTGTCGTGCCGGTGGGGAGGGCGTGGGACACGACCAGGGTGCTGCCCCGCACCTCCAGGCCGGCGGCCAGCGTTGGCGCGAGCGCCTGCCCGAACTCGTCGTCGATGTACAGCAGCCCGACTTCGACGGGCCCGCCCTCGGAGAGCACCTGCCCGAGCGCATAGCCCTGGTCTGCGTAGTCCGGCACGGTGCGGAAGAAGTAGCCCCGATCACCGACCGCGGTGAGGTCCGGGAACGTTGCCGCCGGCGAGACCACGGTCACCCCGGCGGTCGCTGCCATCGGGATGACTCGGCGCACGAGCACCGAGGAGGAGGGGCCGATGACGACGTCGGTACCCGCCGCCGCGAGTTCGGCAAACGAGGCCTCGACCGTCGTGGTGCTCGCGTCACCGGAGTCACGGCTGAGCAGTTCGACGGGTGCGCCATCAATGCCCCCCGCGGCGTTGATCTCGTCGATGGCCAGTCGCACCCCGGCCAGCTGGGCGGGCCCGATGAATGCCGATGACCCCGTCTGCGGCAGGAGCGTGCCGATACGCAGCACCCCGTCGCCGGTCGGAGCCTCACTGGCCTCCGGGGATGACGTCGCCCCCGGGGGCGCAGCGGTGCAGGCGGCCAGCAGCGCGACGACCACCGCACCCAGAGCGAGGCCCGTCAGGGGGCGCATGGCACTTCCTCGGCAGGCGCAACGCGCTGTGAATGGATGAACATGTCCACGGTCAGGATGATGAGGGCGAGCCACACGATCCCGAACCCGAACCACCGCTCGGCCGGCATCGGCTCCCCGAGCACGACAACCCCGATGAGCAGCTGCAGCACGGGGGCGAGATACTGCACTAGTCCGAGGTAGGCCAGCGGCAGGCGGCGCGCCGCCGAGGCGAAGAGCAGCAGGGGCACGGCCGTCGCCACGCCGAGGCTCGCGGTGAGAAGTCCCTGGGTCGGCCCCAGCTCGACAGCGCTCAGGCCACTCGTGAGCCCGATTACCACGAGCACCGCCGCCGCCGCCGGGGCGAGGACCGCGGTTTCGACGGTGAGGCCACTGAGCGCGTCGACCCGGCCGCCCACCCGATTCTTCACGAGGCCGTACAGACCAAAACTGGATGCCAGGGCGAGCGCAATCCACGGCATCGAGCCGTAGCCCACCGCGATCACGATCACCGCGATCGCGCTCACTCCCACCGCCACCCACTGCAGGGGCCGCAAGCGCTCGCGCAGCACGAGCACGCCCAGCAACACCGTGACGATGGGATTGGTGAAGTACCCGAGCGAGGCTTCGACGACGTGCCCGCTCGTGCTGGCGAAAACGTAGACAGTCCAGTTCACCAGGATCAGCACCGCGGCCAGCGCCAGGGTCAGCAGCGACCTGCGATCACGCAGCAGCTCGACCAGTCGCGGCCACCCGCGGGCGACCGTGATGAGCAACGCGCAGAACACCAGCGACAGCACAATGCGCCAGGCGACGATCTCGATCGCACCTGAGGCGCTGAGCAGGAAGAACAGGACGGGGAGCAGGCCCCACAGCAGGTATGAGGACACCGCGTAGGCGAGACCCCCTGCGGAGACTGCGGTTGACGGGCGGGGCACCGCTCAAGCCTACGGCTGCGATGGAACGCGAAAGACCCCGTGGCCTAAGCCACGGGGTCTTCTCGGTGAAAAGGATGCTGACTAGCGGACGACGACCGCCAGCACGTCGCGGGCCGAGAGCACGAGCAGGTCTTCGCCGCCGTACTTCACCTCGGTGCCGCCGTACTTCGAGTAGATGACCTTGTCACCGACAGCGATGTCGAGGGGGATGCGGTTGCCGTTGTCGTCGATGCGGCCGGGGCCGACGGCGATGACCTCGCCCTCCTGGGGCTTCTCCTTCGCCGTGTCAGGAATGACCAGACCCGACGCGGTGGTCGTCTCTGCTTCGACCTGCTTGATGACGATTCGATCCTCGAGCGGCTTGATGGACACCGACACGGTTGACCTCTTTCTCAGTACCTAAAATTCTGGGGCCTTGATTGGCACACTCCCTTCGAGAGTGCCAGATCAACTATAGAGCCTCGTTGGCACTCGATCAACGTGAGTGCCAACGACTACGGTTATCTGATGGACCAGACGGAGCTGCGCGAGGTGCTCTCGACGGAGGCACTCCGCCTCCTCGATTCGCTGCCCGCTTACGAGTCCACGGCCGATGTCGTTCGCACGGTCGCCGAGCTGCGCCGGGCGGGCCACTCCCCCGGGCTCGTGGCCGCGGTGCTTACCCAGTCAAGGTTGCGCGCACGGGCTGCATCGAAGTTCGGGCCGTTCGCCCAGCGCATGCTGTTCACTGAGGCGGGGCTTGAGCAGGCCACACGCCTGAGCGTGGCCGCCCAGCACGCCAGCCGCTTTGCCCGCGCCGGCCTCGGCTGGATCGCCGACCTGGGGTGCGGGATCGGGGCGGATGCCCTCGCCATCGCCGCCCTCGAGCTGGAGGTGACCGCGGTGGAGCGTGACGAGGTGACGGCTGCCATCGCCGCGTACAACCTCGCGCCGTGGTCGAACGCGCGCGTCGAGAACGCCGACGCCGAGAACTTCGACCTCACCGGCATTGACGGGGTATACCTCGACCCGGCTCGCCGCGACGGGGCGAAACGACTGCGTGACCCCGCCGACTGGTCACCGTCGCTGAACTTCGCCTTCGAGCTTGCCCAGAAGCTGCCCACCGGAATCAAACTGGGTCCTGGCGTGGACCGCGAGTTGATCCCGGCCGGAGCGGAAGCGCAATGGGTGTCCGTCGATCGTGATGTCGTCGAGCTGGGGCTGTGGTTCGGGCCGCTCGCCCGCCCCGGTGTCGGCCGGGCCGCCCTCGTGGTCACCGAGCACGGAACCGCAGAACTGACGGCCGAAACCGACAGCGAAGACGCCGCAGTTGGTGGCCTGGGTGCCTACCTGTATGAACCCGACGGAGCGGTCATCCGGGCCCGGCTGATCGGCGACCTCGCCCGCTCACTCGACGCCCGCATGCTGGACACCTCGATCGCCTACATGACGACGGATGCCCCGGCGTCCACGCCCTTCGCGGTGGGCTTCCGGGTGATCGCCGAGCTGCCTCTCGACAAGAAGACCATCAAACGGGAGCTGCAGTCCCGCGGCATCGGCACCGTGGAGATCAAGAAGCGCGGTGTCGACATCGACCCTGCGGCATTCCGCACCTCACTGGCCCCGAAGGGCGAGAACAGCGGCACGCTCGTGCTCACCCGGGTTGCGGGCAAGCGAGTGGCGCTGTTGGTGGAGCGCCTCTAGTAGCCGTAGCTACTGAGGGCCGGGATGAACAGCAGGAGGCCGAACACGACGATGAGCCCGCCAACGACCGTAATGCCAGCGATCACGTACCCCGTGATGAGCCCGGTCAACCAGAACGGCTTCGCGTAGGGCTGGCGCTTCTGTGCAATGTGGCCGAGGACTACGGCGGCGACAGCGGGAAGGAAGCCCAACCATACGAAGGACAGCAGCACGCTCACGATCCCGGTGACCATCGATGCGATGCTCAGACCCTGCGCGGGCCCGGCAGCGGTGGCGTACACGCCCGGCTCATAGGCAGCTGGCGCTGTCGCGGCGTACGGGTTCGGGCTGGCCTGCGAGGCAGCCGCGGGCTGCTCGACAGGAGGAACAGGCGGGATGTCGTGGGTGGCCATACTTCGAGGGTACAGCCACCCACCAACCACCGTTTAGTAGGAGGAGAAGCCCCCGGCGGCACCGGCAGCAGCGAGGATGCCGATCCAGACGATCCAGAAGATGATCCAGCCGAGCGCACCGAGGTAACCGATGACGAGGCCGATGATGGCGAGCACATTGCCCTGCTCACCGGTCTTCTTGATCTGGCTGAGGGAGATGTGGCCCGTGATGATACCCACGATGCTAAACCCGAGCACCGAGGTGACGAGCGAAACGATCGAGAGCACGTTCCACTTGGCGGCGGGGGCGTAGCCTCCGGCGGGAGCGGTGTACGGCGTGGGCGCGGCGGGAGGCGTTGGTTCGGTCATGGACACATGCTGGCAGCCGCCACCGACGGTGTCAACGCGTCAGGCCTGGATGACGGTGACCGGCAGCGTCGAGTCTGCCCCAAAGTCCAGGCCCGACGGCGCGTGCCCCGCCGCGATCAGCTGAGCGCCGAGGGCCGCAATCATCGCGCCGTTGTCGGTGCACAGAGCCAGCGGGGGGATCCGCAGTCGGATGCCCGCCGCCGCGCAGCGCTCAGTGGCGAGCTCCCGGAACCGGGCGTTAGCGACAACCCCGCCCCCGAGCAGCAGGCGCGGGATGCCGTGCTCGGCGCAGGCCTCGAGCGCCTTCGTGAGCAGCACGTCCACCACCGCCTCGCGGAAACTTGCGGCGACATCGGCGATGGGCACCTCGCGACCCTCATCCCGTTCCCTCTCCACCCACCGGGCTACCGAGGTTTTGAGGCCGGAGAAGGAGAAGTCGTAGCGGTGCTTTTCCAGGTCTTTGGGGTGGCTGAGGCCGCGCGGGAAGCGGATCGCCGCCGGGTCGCCGCCGACCGCGGCCCTGTCGATCTCGGGGCCACCCGGGTAAGGCAGGCCGAGCAACCGCGCCACCTTGTCGAAAGCCTCCCCCGCCGCGTCATCGATGGTCTCGCCGAGCAACTCGACATCGGAGACGAGGTCGCGCACCAGCAGGAGCGACGTGTGGCCCCCCGAGACCAGCAGGGCGATCGTCGGGTACTCGAGAGGCTCGCTCGCCTCGTCATCGGAACCCAGCAGGTCGACGCCAACGTGGCCGACGAGATGGTTCACGGCGTACAGCGGCTTGCCGAGTGAGAGGGCCAGCGCTTTGGCCGCCCCCACCCCCACCATGAGGGCGCCGGCGAGACCCGGGCCGCTCGTCACGGCGATGGCATCGATCTCGGCGAGGGTCACGCGCGCCTCGTCGAGGGCCTGGTTGAGCGTGGGTACGAGGGCTTCGAGGTGGGCACGCGCCGCGATCTCCGGCACCACGCCGCCGTAGCGCGCCTGCTCCTCCATGGACGAGGCGATGACGTTGGCGAGCAGCTCCGTGCCGCGGACGATCCCCACGCCCGTCTCGTCACAGCTGGTCTCGATGCCGAGGACTACTGCGCTCATGCCACACCCATTCTCGGTGTCGGGATGACCAGGCGCATGATGATCGCGTCGACGCCGTCCGGCTGGTAGTAGTGCGGTCGCACGGCAATCCGCTCAAAGCCGAGGGACTCGTACAGCGATTGTGCACCGGGGTTATCCGCGCGCACCTCAAGGAAGAGCTCTGTGGCCCCGCGATCGTGGGCCTCCTCGATCATCCGCAGCATGAGCACGCGCCCGAGACCCTGCCTGCGCGCACCCTCGACCACGGCGATGGTCTGGATGTCCGCCTGCGGTTCCCGCTGCGGCGATCGCAGGCCGGCATAGGCATCCACCCGGGAGGGGTCCTCCAGCGGCGAGGCGACCAGGTAGTAGCCGTGGCGGTCGGCCAACTCGGCACGCATGATGTCGCGCGACCAGGCGTCGCTCGTGAATGTCGTGGTCTCGATGGCCATGATGGCGTCGAGATCGTCGACACTCGCTCGCCGCAGCTGCCAGGTCATGAGGTGACCCGCTTCGGGCCAGCGGAGACCGTAACATCGGGCGACCGCAGGTACAGCGGCTCGTTGGGGGCGAAGGCACGGCCGTTGGCGTACAGGGTTTCGGCGAGCATCCCGAGGGCTGCAGCCGACACCGTTCGCGCCTCGATAACGCGGTAGCTGTCGAAGTCCGCGACCGCGGCTGCCAGCCCGGTGGCGGGGGCGAGGGATGGCCCGTGCGTCCGAACCGGAAGGCCCGCGTCGTCCGAGCCGCTGTATGCCGACCAGAACACCTCCTTGCGACGAGCGTCCGTCACCACGAGAGTGGGTCCGGTGGCACCGAACGCGACGGCGTCGTGGCTGGCGATGGGCACGACGATCTTCCCGGCGCCCACCGCGAACGCTCGGGCCGCGGCGATCCCCACGCGCAGGCCCGTGAACGGGCCCGGGCCCATCCCGGCGACGACACCGGATAAGGCGGTTACCTCGAGCCGGGCATCGGTAAGACTCGCGGCGATCAGCTCCCCGATCACCTCGGCGTGCCTGCGGGTGTCATCGGAGGAGTGCTCCGCCAGCACACCGGCCTCGAAGTCCACGACGGCAACGCTCGTGCCGGCGGAGGTGTCAATCGCGAGCAGCATCGAGCCACTCCGTCCAGCGGTCACCGTGTGCGGTCAGCGTGACCTCACGCGGCTCAACTTCAGCGTCGGGGTCTCCCCCGTGCGGCCGCACGATATCGACCTCGAGCCAGGAGTCGGTGAGGCCATCGGTAAGCCCCCGTCCCCACTCGACCACGACGATCGAGCTGGCGTAGTCAATGTCGAGATCGTCGAGCTCCGCCGCGCCCGACAGGCGGTACGCGTCGACGTGGACCAGGGGGACGCCGTCATCCGTCGGGTGCGTGCGAGCAAGCACGAACGTCGGGCTCGTTACGGCGCCGCGCACGCCGAGCGCCTCGCCGATGCCGCGGGTGAGTGTCGTCTTGCCCGCGCCCAGCTCGCCGTGCAGTAGCACGAGGTCGCCCGCCCGCAGTTCTGCGGCGATCCGGGCCCCGAGTTCCGCCATCTGCTCGGGGGTTTCCACGATCACGGCAGGTACCTGCGGGGCACGCGCGGTCCGATCCGCGTCACGATCTCGTAGTTGATCGTGCCGGCGGCCTTGGCCCAGTCCGTCGCCGTGGGAGCGCCGGCGCCAGCATCCCCGAACAGCACGACCCGGTCACCGACCGCCACCGGCTCGTCACCAACGTCAACGACGAACTGGTCCATCGCGATACGACCGGCAACGGTGTGGCGGCGGCCATTGATGCTCACGGGCGCCCGACCGGAGGCGTGCCGCGGGATGCCATCGGCATAGCCCACCGGAACGAGCGCGAGCGTCGTCTCCTGCGACGTCACGTGGTCGAAGCCGTAGGAGACTCCGTGCCCGGCGGGCACGCGCTTGACGGAGGCGACCGTCGCAGCGAGCTCCATCGCGGACCGCAGGCCGGCGACCTCGTCGTCATCGGGTGAAAGGCCGTATGCCCCGATGCCCAGACGCACCATGCCGAAGCGGGCGGCGGGCACACGCACTGCTCCGGCGGTGGCGGCGAGGTGCACGAGTTGGGGGTCGAGGCCGGCAGCGCGCGCGACCTCCACGGCCGACTCGAACGCGGCAACCTGGGCTGTGTCGGCCCTGTCACCAGCGTTCGCGAGGTGGCTCCACACTCCCCGAACGTGCAACCGCCCCGCCCGCTCGTGCTCGGCAGCGGCGGTGACCAGCGACACCCAATCCGCCAGTGTCGCGCCGTTGCGACCCAGCCCCGAATCGACCTTGAGCTGCACCTCCGCGCGGCCCGGCGCGGCGGCGGCGGCATCCAGCTGCTCGCGGTAGCTCACCCCGAGGTCAATGCTGGCGCTGACCGCATCCGCGAAATCGCGCCCCGGCTCGTGCAGCCACGCGAGTACAGGAGCCGTGATGCCGGCCGCGCGCAGCTGGAGCGCTTCGTCGAGGTCGGCGACACCGAGCCACTGCGCGCCGCCCGCGAGCGCCGCCCGCGCCGCGGGGATTGCCCCGTGCCCGTAGCCGTCGGCCTTCACCACGACCATGGCCGGGAGGCCACCCGTGATGCCGCGGAGGGTCTCGACGTTGTGGCTGATAGCACCCAGGTCGACGACGGCCTCGCGCATCACGGTGCCTCGGCGATCACATAGGCGACGGCAAACCCCGCGTCATGGCTCATCGAGAGGTGGATTGCCGTGATGCCGCGGGCGGCCGCAATGGCCTTGGTGGAGTCGTGCAGTTCGAATCCGGGGTTGCCGAGTGCGTCGGAGACCACCCGCATATCGTGCCACTGCACGCCCGTCGAGTCACCGAGGGCCTTGATGAGCGCCTCCTTTGCTGCGAACCGGCCCGCGAGCGAGCGCAGCGCCATGGGCTTGCCCTCCTTGACCTGTTCGCTGTCGGCGAACAAGCGGTCGAGCAGGGCAGGGGTGCGGATCAGGCCGCGCTCGAAACGCGCGATGTCCACGACATCGACCCCGATCCCGACGATCACTCCGCGCCGACCACTACTCGACGGTCACGGACTTGGCGAGATTGCGCGGCTGGTCGACATCCAGGCCCTTCGCCGATGCGAGCTCCATCGCGAAAATGTGGAGCGGCACGACGGCCAGGAGTGGCTCGAACAGGGACCCTGCGAGAGGGATCGGGATGACCTCATCCGCGAACGGGAGCACCGCGGCATCCCCCTTCTCGGCAATCGCAATGACCCGGGCGCCGCGCGCTCGAATCTCCTGGATGTTCGACACGATCTTGGGATGCAACGACAGCGGGTCACGCGGGCTCGGCACGATCACGAACACGACCTGGCCCGGCTCGATCAGCGCGATAGGCCCGTGCTTGAGCTCGCCCGCCGCAAAGCCCTCGGCGTGGATGTAGGCGAGCTCCTTGAGCTTGAGCGCACCCTCGAGAGCAATTGGGAAGCCGACGTGGCGCCCGAGGAACATCACGGACTGGGTGTCGGTCATCCAGCGCGCCAGCTGCTTGATCTCATCGGCGGCCGGAAGGACTTCGGCGATCTTTGCCGGGATGGCCTGCAATTCGACCACGTTCGCGCGAACCTGCTCGGGGCTGAGGGTTCCCCGCGCGGTCGCCAGGTGCAGTCCCAGCAGGTAGAGCGCCGTCGCCTGAGCCAGGAAGGCCTTGGTCGACGCGACCGCGACCTCCGGGCCAGCGTGGGTATAGATGACGGCGTCCGACTCGCGCGGGATGCTCGCACCCTGGGTGTTGCACACCGACAGCACCCGCGCGCCCGCCGCCGCCGCGAACCGGACCGCGAGGAGGGTGTCCATCGTCTCGCCGGACTGGCTGATCGAAATCACCAGCGTGCGGGGGGTGAGGATCGGGTTACGGTACCGGAATTCATGGGATAACTCGACATCGACGGGCACCCGCGCCCACTGCTCAATGGCGTATTTGCCGAGCATCCCCGCGTATGCAGCGGTGCCGCAGGCGATGATCACGATGCGGTCGAGGTCGCGCAGCACCTCGTCGCCGATCGGTTCGAGTTCCGTGAGGGTGACCAGGCCGTCGTGCAGGCGACCCAGCACGGTGTTGGCGACGGCCTCGGGCTCCTCACTGATCTCCTTCTTCATGAAGCTCGACCAGCCGCCCTTCTCAGACGCGGAGGCGTCCCAGGCGATCTCGAACTCATCAGTCTCTACGGCCTCACCGGCGAAGTCGGTGACGACCACGGAGTCCGGTCGAATCGTCACGATTTGGTCCTGGCCGATGGCGACCGCCCGCCGCGTGAACTCCACGAAGGCCGCGACGTCTGAGCCGAGGAAATTCTCGCCGTCGCCCAGTCCAATCACCAGCGGCGAGTTACGCCGCGCACCGACGACGATGCCGGGCTGGTCCTCGTGCATGACCAGGAGCGTGAAGGCACCTTCCAGGCGCGCAACAACCAGGCGCAACGCCTCGGTGAGGTCGCCGGTCCGATCGAACTCGCGGCCCACGAGCAGGGCTGCGACCTCCGTGTCTGTTTCGCTGCTGAAAACGGCTCCCGAGTCGAGCAGTTCCTGCTTGAGTTCGGAGAAGTTCTCGATGATTCCGTTATGGATGAGCGCAAGCTTCCCGTCGGCGCCCAGGTGCGGGTGCGCGTTCCTGTCGGTGGGGCCGCCGTGGGTC
This sequence comes from Rhodoglobus sp., assembly GCA_044340535.1. Lineage (GTDB taxonomy): Bacteria > Actinomycetota > Actinomycetes > Actinomycetales > Microbacteriaceae > Rhodoglobus. The sequence continues at coordinate 10,643 of JBIITJ010000019.1, read as the reverse complement.
GCCCAGCGCGTGTGGCCGATGCCGGTGGCGCCGTTGGCCATCGGCGTCGCCGTGAGATCGTCGACGAGAACCTGCAGTTTGCCGGCGCGTTTGCGGGTGTCCATCCGCCCGTCATTGCCAATGACCGCGATTCCCGCAGAGTCGTAACCCCGGTACTCCAGACGTTTGAGGCCCCCGAGGAGTACCTCAAGACTCTTGGCGTCACTGCTGCTGGCACCGACGTAACCCACAATTCCACACATGCACCCGATTTTAGTTGCCTAAGCCGGGCGCTGCCGCGCCGCTAGGCTGGTCAGGATGTCTGACCCCTCCGCCCAGAACGGCCATGTGTCGCCGTTCGTCGAACTGGACCGGGGTGACTGGGCGGCACTGGCGCCGCGGATGACAGCGCCGCTCAGCCGCACCGAAGTGATCGAGCTGCGCGGGCTGGGCGACGAACTTGACCTCGTGGAGGTCGAGGAGGTGTATCTCCCCCTCAGCCGATTGCTGAGCCTGTACGCGGAGGGCGCACAGAAGCTTCACGCCGCGACATCCACGTTCCTCGGGGCGACCTCGACGGCGACCCCCTTCGTGATCGGCGTCGCCGGGTCCGTCGCCGTCGGCAAGTCGACCGTCGCCCGCTTGCTTCGCGAGTTGCTCACTCGGTGGGAAGGCACCCCTCGCGTCGAGTTGGTGACCACCGACGGCTTCCTGTTCCCCAACGCCGAGCTGCAGCGACGCGGGCTCATGGAGCGCAAAGGCTTCCCCGAGTCCTATGACCGCCGTGCCCTGCTCCGCTTCGTCAGCCAGGTCAAGAGCGGGGCCCCCGTGGTGCGCGCACCGTTCTATTCACACCTCGCATACGACATCGTGCCCGACGCCGAGATCGTCGTGAACGCGCCCGACGTGCTCATCGTCGAGGGCCTCAATGTCTTGCAGCCCCCTGGCCCGGGCAACCGCCTCGCCCTCAGCGACCTTTTCGACTTCTCGATCTACGTCGACGCCCGCACCAGCGACATAGCGCACTGGTACGAGGAGCGCTTCCTGCGGCTGCAGCGCGGTGCCTTCTCCAATCCGCAGTCCTACTTCCACCGCTTCGCGACGCTCACCGAAGAGGAGGCGCGCACGCTCGCGCGGGGAATCTGGAGTTCCATCAACGAGCCCAACCTGGTGCAGAACATCCTGCCCACCCGGCCGCGGGCGTCGCTTGTCCTGCGCAAAGGGGCCAACCACGCCGTCTCGTCGGTACTGCTTCGCAAGACCTGAGCCTGCGGGATGCCAGCGCTACGCGCCCAACCGCTCCCGGACGACATCCGCAAGCTCACCGGCGATGCGCTCGGCAGTCTCCTGCAGTTCGGCCTCGACCATGACGCGCACCATCGGCTCGGTGCCTGAGGGGCGCAGGAGCACCCGGCCGGAATCACCCAGCGCGGCCTGCGCTGCGGTAACGGCGCCGGCAATCACGGCATCAGTGCCGAGGGCGTGGTGGTCCACCCCCCGGACGTTGACGAGCACCTGGGGATAGACCGTCATCACCGCGGCAAGCTCGGCAAGCGTCTTGCCGGAGCGCGCCACCTCGGCGGCGAGGTGCAACCCCGTGAGAATGCCGTCGCCAGTCGTCGCGAACTTCGTCATGATCACGTGTCCGGACTGCTCACCCCCGAGCGAAGCGCCGTGCTCGGCGAGGGCCTCGAGCACGTAGCGGTCGCCAACGGCGGTTTCGAGCATCCCGATCTCGTTGTCGTGCATGGCGCGGCGCAAACCCAGGTTGCTCATGACGGTTGCGACCAGGAGGCGATCAGCGAGCACACCGCGCTCAGCCATGGAGATCGCAAGAATCGCCATGATCTGGTCGCCGTCGACGACGTTTCCTGCAGCATCGATCGCCAGGCAGCGATCGGCATCACCGTCGTGGGCGATGCCGAGGTCGGCTCCGTGTGCGACAACGGCCGCCGCGAGCGGGCCGAGATGGGTCGAGCCCACGCCGTCGTTGATGTTGATGCCGTCGGGGTCCGCCCCGATGACCGTCACCTTGGCTCCGGCGTCGGTGAAAACCTGGGGGGATATCCCCGCCGCCGCGCCATGGGCGCAATCGAGCACGACGTGCAGCCCGTCGAGGCGGAACGGCAGCGTCGACAGCAGGTGGACCAGGTAGCGGTCCTCGGCGTCCGCGAATCGGCGAATCCGCCCCACATCAGCGCCGCGGGGGGCAAGCTTCGGCTGGTGCAGCGCCGCCTCGATGCGATCCTCCACCTCGTCGGGCAGTTTCGTGCCGCCGGAGGCAAAGAACTTAATGCCGTTATCGGGAGCGGCGTTGTGGGACGCCGAGATCATTACCCCGAGGTCGGCCTTGAAGTCGGCGACCAGGAAGGCGAGCGCCGGGGTCGGGATGACGCCCGCATCGAACACGTCAACGCCGGAACTAGCCAGGCCAGAGGCAACCGCTGCCGCGAGGAACTCACCCGAAATTCGGGGATCCCGCCCGATAACCGCGACCGGCCTGCGCCCTGAAGCGCGTCGACCGTCAGCGACTCGGCCTTTGCCCAGGACGACCGCGGCCGCCTGGGCAAGGCTGAGTGCAAGATCTACGGTCAGGTCGACATTCGCGAGGCCGCGAACGCCGTCAGTACCGAAGAGCCGGGGCATCCCTTGGCCCTGTTCGCAGCGGGGTTAGCGCTTCGAGAACTGCGACGCCTTGCGGGCCTTCTTGAGACCGGCCTTCTTGCGCTCGATGACGCGGGCGTCGCGAGTGAGGAAGCCAGCCTTCTTGAGCGCGGGACGGTTGTTCTCACGGTCGATCTCGTTGAGCGAGCGGGCGATCGCGAGGCGCAGAGCGCCAGCCTGGCCGGAGGGGCCACCACCGGTGATCTTGGCGATCACGTCGTAGCTGCCGAGGAGGTCGAGCACCTTGAACGGGTCGTTGATGAGCTGCTGGTGCAGCTTGTTGGGGAAGTACTCGGCGAGCTCGCGACCGTTGACGACAGCCTTGCCGGTGCCGGGAACGATGCGCACGCGGGCGATCGCCTCCTTGCGGCGCCCCACGGCCGCGCCGGGAACGTTGAGGACAGCGCGGGGGGTCTTCGGGGCAGCCTCGGGAGTCGACTCGGTGGAGTAGCTCGTGGGGGTCTCGGTGGAGTAGCTCGTGGTCTCGTCGGTCTCGACGGAGTCTTCGATCTTGGCCATGGTTCTGGGTCCTTAGTTTCGGTGCTCGGGGCTCTACTGAGCGACCTGGGAGAGGGTGTACGGCTTGGGCTGCTGGGCAGCGTGCGGGTGCTCGGCACCCGCGTAGACCTTGAGCTTGGTGAGCTGGGCCCGACCGATCGAGTTCTTGGGGAGCATGCCGCGGATAGCCTTCTCGACCGCGCGGGTCGGGTGCTTCTCGAGCATCTCGGAGTAGGTGGTCGCCGTCAGGCCGCCCGGGTAACCGGAGTGGCGGTAGGCCTTCTTCTGCGCGAGCTTGGAGCCGGTGAGGGCGACCTTCTCGGCGTTGACGATGATGACGAAGTCGCCCATGTCCATGTGGGGGGCGAACGTCGGCTTGTGCTTGCCGCGCAGCAGGGTGGCTGCGTGGCTGGCGAGTCGGCCGAGGACGATGTCCGTGGCGTCGATGATGACCCAGTCGCGCTGGACATCATCGGGCTTGGGTGAAAATGTACGCGTCACAGTAGTGCTGCTTTCGTTGATCGGATGAGTGGCTCGTGAATCCCACTCCGGTGGAGCATTCCGTGGGCGACGCCGCGGAATCCTCGGGTGGAGGGCTCATGATCGGGGGCCAGCAGGTGGCACCAAGGGTCTAGCTTAGGGGAATCTCCGTGTCACGTCTAGCGCGCGTCTGCGCGGCCCGGCCCGCCAGGTCTTCGGGGTAGCCGACCTCGACGAGCGTGAGGCCATGGGCGGGCATCACCTTGAACTCGCTGGTGCGCTGTGCCTCAGAGCGGATGCCCGCCGGTCGGTCACGCGGCAGTTTGCCCTCCCCTACCGCGACGGTCGCCCCCACGAGAGCCCGCACCATGCTGTGGCAGAACGCATCGGCCTGCAGGCGAGCCACCAGTACCCCAGCATCGTCGCGAGCCCAAGTGAAGTCCTGCAGCTCCCGGATGGTCGTCGCGCCCTCCCTGGGCCTGCAGTATGCAGCCCAGTCCGCGAGGCCAAGCAGTTCGCGGGCCGCCTCGTTCATAGCATCGAGGTCGAGCGCTGCCGGGTACCAGACGGTGTGGGATCGCAGTAGAGGATTGCGGGCGCCGAGTGAGTCCGCGACGCGGTACTGGTACCGGCGCCAGATGGGCGAGAACCTCGCGTCAAACCCTTCGGGCGCGACGGAAACACGAGAGACGTAGACATCACTCTTGAGCCCGGCAATGCCGTTTAGTCGCCTGCCCAGTGCGGCGGTCGGCTCGGCGGGCTGTGCACCTCGGCCGTGGGGAATGCGCAGCTGGGCGAGTTGCCCAGCGGTGAGGTCGAGGTGTGCGACCTGTCCCGTGGCGTGCACGCCGGCATCGGTGCGGCCTGCGACGGTGAGCACGGGCGGCGGTCCTCCTCGACGGAAGACGGTGGCGAGGGCATCCTCAAGCACCCCCTGCACAGTGCGGATGCCCGGCTGCTTCGCCCACCCGGTGAACGCCGTGCCGTCATAGGCAATGTCCAGGCGCAAGCGGGCGCCCTGGAGCGGAGACTCAGCATGCGGGGGCACTGTGCGATTGTAGGCCCGCGGCTAAGGTGGAACGAGTGACAGCATCGACGCCGCCCCGTTCCGCGCCGCGGCTGGGCGGGCTCGATGGGCTTCGCGCCCTCGCCGTCAGCACGGTCATCCTGTACCACTTCCTGCCGCAGGCGTTGCCTGGCGGGTACGTCGGCGTCGATGTGTTCTTTGTGATCAGCGGCTTCCTCATCACGGGCCTGCTCATTACGGAGAAGGCGCGCGCTGGGCGCATTTCCCTCCCCCGCTTCTGGCTGCGGCGTGCGCGACGCCTGCTCCCCGCGCTCGCGCTTGTGGTGGTGCTCTGCTCGGCGGCAGCACTGTTCATCGGCGGCGACCTTTTGGTGGGCCTCGGCCTGCAGGTCCTGGGCGCCGCGACCTTCAGCAGCAACTGGCTGTTCATCGCGGAGGGGGCGAGCTACTTTGACGCCACGACGCCCGAGCTGTTCCGCAACCTGTGGTCGCTTGCCGTGGAGGAGCAGTTCTACCTGCTCTGGCCGCTGGCCATGCTCCTGCTGTTGCGGCTGCGCAGCCGCCGACTGCAAGCCGGCATCGCGGTCACGATCGCCGTCGCATCCGCCGCGGCCATGGCACTGCTCGCCGGGGCCGACACGACGCGGGTCTACTACGGCACCGATACCCACAGTTTCGGTCTCGCCCTCGGTGCCGCTCTCGCTTTTGCTCTCCAGGCCCGGTTCCGGGATGCCCCGGCACCCGCCCGTGCATGGCAGGCCCTTGCGGCTGTCGTGGGTGCACTCGCGGTCATCGGCATCGTGGCGTTCGCCGTGTTCCTCCCCGAGCAGTCACCCCTGACGACCCGCGGCGGACTCACCGCCGTCGCAGCCCTCACCGCCCTCGCGATCGCCGCGGCAACCACGCCCGGCGGTTGGCTGGGGCGCGCGCTCGATGTCGCGCCGGTCCGCTGGCTCGGTGAGCGCTCGTACGGCCTGTACCTGTGGCACTGGCCGGTGCTGTTGTTGGCGTCGGCCGCACTGCCGGTTGATGCGCCACCGTGGGTCACTCCTGTCATGGCATCAGCGCTCACGATCGCCGCGGCGACGCTGTCGTATGCGTTCGTCGAGTCGCCGATCCGTCGGCTCGGGTTCCGCCGTGCCGCACGGGCGCTGGCTGGTCGCGGGCCTGCCACACGCGCGGTGGCCAGCGTCACGGCCGTCGCACTGATCGCCGCGACAGGCCTCGGCGCCCTCGCCGTCGCCGTCGATCCGCGCGCAGGCCAGGCCGAAGCCAGCATCCTGGAAGGCCAGGACTCGCTCGCCCGCCCAGCGATTGCCGAGTCACCCCGGAGACCCCAGCCGTTGCCTACCGGGGACCAGATCACCGCGATCGGCGACTCCGTCATGCTCGCCGCGGCCCCCGCCCTGCAGGAGGCCTTCCCCGGCATCTCGATCGATGCAACGGTGTCCCGGCAGATGTCCGCGGCGGAAGAGATTGTGGGCGGGTTCGTCGCCTCAGGGGCGATGCGGCCTGTGCTGGTGCTGGGCCTGGGCACGAATGGTTGGATCCGCCGCGAGTCCCTCGACCGCGTGGCTGCTCTGCTGCCGCCGGAGACGCTCATGGTTGTCGTCAACATCCAGGCACCCCGCGACTGGGAGCCTGAGGTCAACCAGATCATCAGCGAGTTCGCCCGGTCTGAGCGGGAAGTGGAGCTGGCGAACTGGCACGATGCGATCCAGCCCGAGCTCGGCCTGCTCGCCCGGGACCAGATCCACCCGGGGCAGGCCGGCGGGAGACTGTATGCCGATGCTGTCGCGGACGCGCTCCAGCGCCTCGCCGAACTGCCGCCCCTTCGGGATGACCACGAATACGGTGACGCGAACCGCCCGGTCTGAGTCGCGGCTTAACCGCGTGTGGCCCCGCTCCGAAGAGCGGGGCCACACGGCAGAAAGGTGCTACTTGGCGTCGTCCTCTGCGGCGGGCGCTTCGGCAGCCTCAGCGTCCGTTGAGTCTGCTTCAGCAACCTCGTCCGCGACCGTCTCGGCCTCGACGTTCTCGGCCGACTCCTCTGCGGGAGCCTCCTCGACAGCAGTCTCCTCGGCGGGCTCTTCCACCGGCGCGGCGGCGGGAGCAGCTGCGGCCGACTTCTTCGCCGACTTGGGCTTCGGGTTGACCGGCTCGAGCACGAGCTCGATCTGGACCATCGAGGCGTTGTCACCCTTACGGAAGCCGAGCTTCGTGATGCGGGTGTAGCCGCCCTCACGCAGTTCAACAAGCGGCGCGATCTCGGTGAAGAGCTCGTGGATGACGTTCTTGTCGCCGATGATCGCGAGGGCACGACGACGGTTGTGCAGGTCGCCCTTCTTCGCGAAGGTGATGAGGCGCTCGGCAACCGGACGCAGGCGCTTGGCCTTGGTCTCGGTCGTCTTGATGCTCTTGTGCGTGAACAGGGCCGCGGCCAGGTTCGCGAGCATGAGGCGCTCGTGGGCCGGTCCGCCGCCGAGACGGGGTCCCTTGGTAGGTGTAGGCATGTTCCTGTTTCTCCAGTACTAGTACGTCGAGGCCGAAGGCCTAGGCGTTGGTCTCGTCGTCGTCGTAGCCGCCGTAGAAGTGGGCGCCGTCGAATCCGGGAACGCTGTCCTTGAGCGACAGTCCCATCTCGACGAGCTTGTCCTTGACCTCGTCTACCGACTTCTGCCCGAAGTTGCGGATGTTCATGAGCTGCGTCTCGCTGAGCGCAACAAGCTCGCTCACCGTGTTGATGCCCTCGCGCTTGAGGCAGTTGTAGCTGCGTACCGACAGGTCAAGGTCTTCGATCGGCATGCTCAGTTCGCTCGAGAGCACGGCGTCGACCGGCGCGGGGCCGATCTCGATGCCCTCGGCGGCGGTGTTGAGCTCGCGGGCGAGGCCGAAGAGCTCGGTCAGGGTGCGGCCTGCTGAAGCGACAGCGTCGCGCGGGGTGATGGCCGACTTGGTCTCCACGTCGACGACGAGGCGGTCGAAGTCGGTGCGCTCACCGGCACGGGTGGCCTCGACGCGGTAGGTGACCTTGAGCACGGGCGAGTAGATCGAGTCGATCGGGATCTGGCCCGCTTCGCTGAACTCACTGCGGTTCTGGGTCGCCGACACGTAGCCGCGGCCACGCTCGATGGTCAGCTCGAGCTCGAACTTCGCCTTGTCGTTCAGGGTGGCGATGACGAGTTCCGGGTTGTGGATCTCCACACCGGCCGGAGCCGAGATGTCGGCGGCGGTTACCTCACCGGCACCCTGCTTACGCAGGTAGGCGGTGATCGGCTCGTCGTGCTCGCTTGAGACGACGAGGTTCTTGATGTTCAGGATGACCTCGGTGACGTCTTCCTTGACACCCGGAACGGTGCTGAACTCGTGCAGCACGCCGTCGATACGGATGCTCGTGACGGCAGCACCCGGGATCGAGGAGAGCAGGGTGCGGCGGAGGGAGTTTCCGAGGGTGTAACCGAAACCGGGCTCGAGGGGCTCGATGACGAACCGCGAACGGAATTCGGAAATGTTCTCTTCGGCAAGAGTGGGTCGCTGTGCGATGAGCACTGGTGATTCCTTTCGGCGAGGTGTCCGCTATTTGACACCTGAATACGACGAGTGGCTGGCCCGTCGGTCTGTTGAGTTATTAAGAGAACGTGCTGAAACCCGGTGATCGAGCCAAGCCGATATCTCGACTCGCTCGATCACCGAGGAGGTACTAAACCCGGCGACGCTTGGGCGGACGGCACCCGTTGTGCGCCTGCGGGGTGACGTCGTTAATCGACCCGACCTCGAGGCCTGCGGCCTGGAGGGAACGGATCGCGGTCTCGCGGCCGGAGCCCGGTCCCTTGACGAAGACGTCAACCTTCTTCATGCCGTGCTCCTGGGCCTGGCGCGCTGCAGACTCTGCGGCGAGCTGGGCGGCGAACGGCGTCGACTTGCGCGAGCCCTTGAACCCGACAGCACCGGAGGAGGCCCAGCTGATGACGGCCCCGCTGGGGTCGGTGATCGACACGATCGTGTTGTTGAACGTCGACTTGATGTGGGCCTGGCCCAGTGCGATGTTCTTCTTTTCCTTGCGGCGCGGCTTGCGCGCAGCGGCCTTGGGTGCAGCCATTACTTGCGTCCCGCCTTCTTCTTACCGGCAACAGTGCGCTTCGGGCCCTTGCGGGTACGAGCGTTGGTTTTGGTGCGCTGTCCGTGCACCGGGAGGCCACGACGGTGGCGAATACCCTGGTAGGAGCCGATTTCGACCTTGCGGCGGATGTCGGCAGCAACCTCACGACGGAGGTCACCCTCAACCTTGAAGTTGAGTTCGATGTAGTCGCGCAGGGCGATCAACTGGTCATCGGTCAGATCCTTGACGCGGATCTCCCCGCTGATTGCGGTGTCGGCGAGGGTCTTGAGTGCCCTCGTGCGCCCAACGCCATAGATGTAAGTCAGTGCGACCTCTACGCGCTTATCGCGCGGGATGTCGACGCCGGCTAGACGTGCCATGTCATTCTCCTTGTGGAGTCATGTGGAGGTTATGGACAGCACCGGTGCGAAGGCCTCCAACCCTCGGTGTCCCCGCCAAAAGCGGTTCCTGGTGCTGTTCTGTGTATTCAGTTGTGCTTTAGCCCTGGCGTTGCTTGTGACGCGGGTTGCTCTTGCAGATCACCATGACGTTTCCATTGCGGCGGATGACGCGGCAGTGGTCACAGATCGGCTTGACGCTGGGGTTGACCTTCATTGTTTTTTCCTTGCACTCGCTGTCTTCGTACTCGCGGGATGCCGCGAGCCGTTACTTTCCAGCGCGTTCCTTCAGCCTCTCGGCATTACTTGTAGCGGTAGGTGATCCGGCCACGGGTCAGGTCATACGGGCTCAACTCGACAACAACACGGTCCTCAGGGAGGATCCGGATGTAGTTCTGTCGCATTTTGCCCGAGATGTGGGCGAGCACTTTGTGTCCGTTGGTCAACTCAACGCGAAACATCGCGTTGGGCAGAGCTTCGACAACTGCGCCCTCGATCTCGATGACACCGTCTTTTTTGGCCATAGCCTCTTCGTCGCTAAAAGTTGGGTTCGCTGGTCTGCGGGGATTGGTGTTGGGCAAGCACGACAAAGTCGGCTGGAAACACCAAAGATCAAGCTTAGGTCATTCCCGGGCGTTTCGCCAACCATCGTGTATACGCCCCGGGCGAAAACTAGGCGAGCGCGACCGGTGCGATCCCGAACGGCGCGAGCCCTGCCGCTCCCCCGTCGTCGGCTGTCAGCACCCACAGCCCGCCCTCGTGCACGGCGACCGTGTGCTCCCAGTGGGCAGCATCACCACCGTCGTCGGTGACGACGGTCCAGTCATCCGCCAACACATGCGTCTCTGCACTGCCCGCCGTCACCATCGGCTCGATCGCCACCACGAGCCCGGGTCGCACCCGGGGGCCGGTCTCCCGAACCCTGAAATTGAACACCGGCGGGTCCTCGTGCATGGATCGACCAATGCCGTGCCCGGTGTAATCCTCGATGATCCCGAACTCTCCGCCGGCCTCGATGGTGTCCTCGATCGCGGCCCCGATCTCGTTCAGTCGACGGGAGTTGGCCAGGGCGGCGATGCCTGCCCACAGGCTGCGCTCCGTCACATCCGTCAGCAGTTGGCGCCCGGCCACGAGCTCGGGGCGGGAATCATCAGGAACGACCATGCTGAATGCGGCATCGCCGTTCCAACCGCCCACCTCGGCGCCGCTGTCGATTGACACGAGGTCGCCGGCACGGATGACCCGGTCCCCGGGTATCCCGTGAACCACCTCGTCGTTCACCGAGACGGTAATCGTGTGGTGGTAGCCCGGTTCCTTCATGAAGTTCGGCACGCCACCCGTACCGCGGATCGCCGCCTCGGCGATGGCATCGAGCTCGAGGGTGCTGATGCCGGGGGCGACCGCCGCGCGGACCGCACTGAGAGATGCGGCCGTGACCAGACCCGGCGCGATCATGAGCCGAAGCTCATCCGCGCTCTTGTAGAGGGTGCTGCGACTG
>JBIITJ010000018.1:0-40363 GCA_044340535.1 Rhodoglobus sp. | reverse complement strand
AGGTCGGCGGCGCGATCTGTCCGACCGGGTCGCCCACCGAGAACGACTGGCCGACAAGCGCGGTGAAGCTGGAGAGCGTACCGTTTGCGGGCGCTTTCACGATCGCCCACTTCGTGCCCATCGAGCCGTCGGGGTTGGCCACCTCGGCGCGCAGCTTGAGGATCTCCTGGCCCGCCGAGACACCCTGTCCAGCGCTCACGAGCACCTCGCGCACCTCGCCGGTGAGGGTGGCCGCGATGGGCACCGCCTCGTCAGCGGCAATGGTGCCCTGCAGGGTCACGTCGTTGCGGACCGTTCCCGTCGTGACCTCGTACTGGGGATCCACAATCTCCGCCGACGGGAAGGCCGGGTCGGCGGCCTCAGTCTGGTCGGGGAAGAACGCGAGCTTCACGAGCGAACCCGCGATCGCAGCGAAAACGATGATCCAGATGATGGGAAAGACCCATTTACGCGCAATTCCCACAGTGGTTGACTCCCAGGCTCGGTGGCTGCCTCGGATACCTTAGCGCTCGAAGACGAATCCTCAGTATCCGTCTCAGGGATGATTCAGGGTGACCCCTGAGTGCCGCTTTCTACGTCTCGATCGGGACGGCTCCGCCGCCCGAAAGATCACTGTGCTTGTCGGGTGATCGAGGCTACGCCTCGATCACCACCGGCACGATCATCGGGCGGCGGCGGTGTTGGGTGTTCACCCAGCGCCCGACGGTGCGCCGGATGACCTGCGCGAACGCGTGCGTGTCACGGGTTCCGTTCTCGGCGGCATCCGTCAGTGCCTTAATGATCTGCGGCTTGACCGCGTCGAAGACATGCTGGTCTTCTGCGAAGCCCCTGGCCTGGATTTCGGGACCCACGATGACCTTGCCGGTCTGCGGGTCAACCGCCACGAAGATGGAGATGAAGCCCTCCTCGGCGAGGATGCGGCGGTCCTTAAGGTCGGCGTCGGTGATCTCGCCGACACTCGAACCGTCGACGTAGACGTAGCCGAGGTCGAGCTGGCCGACGACCGTCGCCACCCCGTCGCGCAGGTCGATCACGGTGCCGTCCTCGGCGATGATCGTGTTCTGCTCGGGAACGCCGGTCTGGATCGCCAGGTTCGCGTTCGCGACGAGGTGGCGCTGCTCGCCGTGCACGGGCAGCACGTTCTTCGGCTTCAGGATGTTGTAGCAGTACAGCAACTCCCCGGCTGCGGCGTGGCCCGAGACGTGCACCTTCGCGTTGCCCTTGTGCACGACCGTTGCGCCCAGTTTCATGAGGCCGTTGATCACGCGGTACACCGCGTTCTCGTTACCCGGGATCAGCGAGGAGGCGAGGATGACGGTGTCACCCTTGCCCACCTCGATCTGGTGCTCCAGGTTGGCCATGCGGGCGAGGACCGCCATCGGCTCACCCTGGCTGCCCGTCGACATGTACACGAGCCGGTCATCCGGTAAGTCGGCGGCCTTCTTGGCATCCAACAGCACGCCGTCCGGAACCTTCAGGTAGCCGAGATCGGCCGCGATGCCCATGTTGCGCACCATCGAGCGCCCCATCAGCACGACCCGGCGGTTGTTGGCGACGGCTGCGTCGAGCACCTGCTGCACGCGGTGCACGTGGCTTGAGAAGCTCGCCACGATCACGCGGCGGGGGGCCTTCGCCATGACCGCCTCGATGACGGGGCCAATGTCGCGCTCGCTCGGCGTGAAGCCGGGCACGTCGGCGTTAGTCGAATCGGGGAGGAAGAGGTCGACCCCAGCCTCGCCGAGACGAGCGAAGGCGCGCAGGTCGGTGATGCGGTCGTCGAGGGGCAGCTGGTCCATCTTGAAGTCGCCGGTGTGCAGGACCACGCCCGCCTCCGTCGTGATGGCGACGGCGAGGGCATCCGGAATCGAGTGGTTCACCGCGATGAACTCGAGATCGAACGGGCCCAGCTGCTCGTGCTGGCCTTCGCGCACCGTCAGCGTGTACGGCTGGATGCGGTGCTCCTTGAGCTTCGCCTCGATCAGCGCGAGGGTGAGCGTCGAGCCGATCAGCGGGATGTCCTGGCGCAACTTGAGGAGGTAGGGCACGGCGCCGATGTGGTCTTCGTGGCCGTGGGTCAACACGATACCCAGCACGTCGTCGAGTCGGTCGCGGACCGAACTGAAGTCGGGGAGGATCAGGTCGACGCCCGGCTGGTGCTCCTCAGGGAACAGCACCCCGCAGTCGACGATCAGCAGCTTGCCGCCGATCTCGTAGGTCGTCATGTTGCGGCCGATCTCGCCGAGACCGCCGATGGGCGTGACTCGGAGAGTTCCGGGGGCGAGGGTGGGAGGAGTGAAAACTGAAACTGGCATCAGAACCTTGCGTAGAAATGGCGGGGTCTTCAGCCCCAGGTGAAAGTCTCTAGCGGGTGGTGCCGGCAACCTTGGGAAGGGCACCGCCCGCGGCGGCATTGCGGTCAGGGCGGAAGTTGTCAAAGTTCACGCCAGGGATGTCTCGGACCAGGGTCAGGTCGTCCTCGATGAGGGCCGCCTCCCCGTCCTCGGGGCCCACGAGCGGTAGGCGAACCCTGGGGCTCGCGATGCGACCGAGACCGTGCAGGATGTACTTCGCTGCGACGGTGCCCGGCACATGGGTCATGACAGCGCGCACGAGGGGTTCGAGCGCCTTGTGGGCAGCGGTTGCGGTCGTCAGGTCACCCGCGTTCACGGCATCCACGATCTGGCGATACGGGGTTGCCGCGATGTTGGCGGTCACGCCGATCAGGCCTGTCGCGCCGATCGACAGGTGCGGCAGGACATTGGCGTCGTCACCGGAGAAGTAGAGCAAGCCGGTGTTGTTGAGCACGCGACTGACCTCGCTGAAGTCACCCTTGGCATCCTTCACCGCGCGGATGTTCGGGTGCTTGGAGGCACGCAGGATCGTCTCGTAGCGGATCGGGACCCCGGTGCGACCCGGGATGTCGTACAGGATCACCGGCAGGTCGGTCGCGTCGGCGATCATCCGGAAGTGGGTGAGGATGCCCGCCTGGGTTGGCTTGTTGTAGTACGGGGTGACGACCATCACGCCGTCCGCACCGGCCTTCGCCGTGGCCTTATGCAGCTCGATGGCGTGCGCGGTCTCGTTCGAGCCGCCCGCCATGATGATCTTGGCCCGCCCGCCCGCGACGCCTTTCGCGACCTCGACGAGGCGCAGCTTCTCGGGGTCGGTCAGCGTCGAGGTCTCCCCCGTCGTGCCGCTGATGACGATGCCGTCGGCGCCCGCCGTGATCACATCGTCGATGTGCTTCTCCACCGTCACCCAGTCGACCTCGCCATCAGCCGTGAACGGCGTGATCAGCGCAACGAGCACCTGGCCAAATGGGTTGTCAGTAGACATGGGTTACAGGCTATCGCGGTTGGCTGCGACGACGCGCGTTGCAGGCCGCTCGCTCAAGTTCGGGCTGGTCTCCACGCCCGGCCTTAACCGATCTCAAGGAGAATCAATCCTCGATGGGCCCAGACCGGGCAGTTTCCGGTCTCCGCGGAGAAGAACTCCTTGAGATCGGATCGCACAGAAGCTGGTGGTCCCGCGCACCATTTCAGGTGAGGTGGTCGCCACGGGCGATGGCCGCCTGCACGGAGGCCAGGACGGTGGGCCAGTCATCCGTGATCTGGGTGTATATGAAACGCAGCACCCGGAATCCGAGAATGCTGAGCCGGGCATCCCGCTCGCAGTCCGCCGTCGGGTCGTGGTGAGCTCTGCTGTCGATCTCCACCACGAGACGCTTGCCGACAAGAAAGTCGACGCAGTCACGGCCGAGCCGAATCTGCTGGCGAAACGGGATGCCCGCGGTGAGCATGCCACGCTTGAACATCGATTCGGTACCGCTCTCGGAGAGGTGGTCGACCTCCGAAAGGGCTCGGGCCGTCGCGGACGGGAGTGACTCGAGAACGCGCTGCCACTCGGGCCAGCTCAGGTAGCCGCGGTGCAGCGCCGACTCGCACACGACAAACGCGAAGTTCGGGGGCTGGCATCGGCAGACCTCAGCGATAACGACGGCCGGTGGTACCTCGAGGCGCGTGTCTGGAACGTCATCCCAGTGCACAACCACCGGGTCACCACGACCCAACCGCGCACGGAAGTTGCCCGCCGCCCTCAGCTGGCAGGCATTGGGTGAAACGGCGACGTGCAACCGCGCCAGGTGGTGCGGCACCCACAAACCGGCCTCGACGGCGGCGCTGACACACGTGAGTCGACCTCCCACGCGGGCCGCGCGCTGCACAGCGAGTGGCAGGTCGGGCACCGCGTACCACCCCTTGCGCACCCGGAGGATCTCGCCGGAGGCAACAGCACTCCGCAACCGGGATTGGCTGTGGCCGGAGCGCAACAGTTCGTGGGTGGCGGCAAGCCCGCCGCGGTGCAGAATGTCAGTTCGAAGAGCCATCCGCCGATGGTCCTGGCCAGAAGTACCTCGGCGGCCGGGTCGCTCGGCATCGGTGGAGAGGCCGCGGTGACATCCGATCTCAAGGAGAAGTGCTCCAGCTAGGCGTCAATTCAGCGGTAAACACGCTCGCTGGGGCCGAAACTCCTTGAGATCGGATGTGGGATGAGCGGGAGCGGAGCTGCGGCGCGCGCGGGATGCGCGGCGCGGGCTAGGGGCGGCGGTAGGTGAGGAAGCGGTACGGGAGGCCCGTGCGGGAAACCTGCCACGCGGGGTCCGAGGTGGCGAGCCAGCCGTCGAGAGCGGGCGCGTGTGTGTCGCCGTCGAACTCGGCGTCGATCTCGGTCACCTCGATGCGGTCGGCGAGGGGCATGAGCTCGGAGTACAGGGTCGCTCCCCCGGTGATCCAGGTGGTGGGCGCGTCGGCCGCGAGCGCGAGCGCATCAGGGACGGATGCCGCCACCTCCGCTCCCTCGGCCCGCCACCCGGGGTGGCGGGTGACCACGATGTTGCGTCGTCCCTCGAGCGGCCGGAACCGCGGCGGCAGGGAATCCCAGGTGCGACGCCCCATCACCACGGGGCTCCCCAGGGTGAGGCGCTTGAAGTGCGCGAGATCTTCGGGCAGGTGCCAGGGCATTTCACCGCCGACGCCGATCACGCCGCCCCGGGCCTGGGCCCAGATCATGGCGAGCTCAGTCACGGCAGCCCGCTACACCGCGACGGCGCCGCGGATGGCGGGGTGGTGCTCATAGCCGACGAGCTCGAAGTCGTCGAAGGTGTAGTCGAAGATGCTGTCGCGCTGCCCGGTGATGCGCAGCGTCGGCAGGGCGAACGGTTCGCGAGTGAGCTGCTCGGTGACCTGCGCGACATGGTTGTCGTAAATGTGGCAGTCGCCGCCCGTCCAGACGAAGTCGCCGACCTCGAGTCCGGTCTGCGCGGCCACCATGTGGGTCAGCAGCGCGTAGCTGGCGATGTTGAACGGCACACCAAGGAACATGTCGGCGCTGCGCTGGTAGAGCTGGCAGGAGAGCTTGCCGTCAGCCACATAGAACTGGAACAGCGCGTGGCAGGGGGCGAGCGCCATGCTCGGGATGTCGGCGGGGTTCCAGGCCGAGACGATCAGCCTGCGCGAGTCGGGGTTCACCCTGATCTGCTCGATCACGTCGCTGACCTGGTCGATGACCTCCCCGCTGGGCGTGGGCCAGGATCGCCACTGCACGCCATAGACCGGACCGAGTTCACCCTCGGCATCGGCCCACTCGTCCCAGATGGTGACACCGTTCTCGCGCAGCCAACCGACGTTGCTTTCACCGCGCAGGAACCAGAGGAGTTCGTAGGCGATCGACTTGAAGTGCACCCGCTTGGTGGTGACCAGGGGAAACCCCTGCGAGAGGTCGTACCGGATCTGCCGGCCGAAGACGCTCGTCGTGCCCGTGCCCGTGCGATCCGACTTGTGCACACCGTGCTCGAGGGTATCGCGCAGCAGGTCTTCGTATGCCGTATCCATCGCCCTCGATGCTACCCGCCAGGGGCCGCGTAACAGGGCGCAACACAGGCGCACGGGCCCCGGGTTGGTCCTAATGTGGCTGCACCATGACCGCTGCCCTCATCATCCTCGCGCTTGTCGCCCTCTCGACCCTGCTCGGGTTCGCGTGGCGTGCGGCGCAGGGGCGGGTGAAGCGCACCGACGGGATGACCGTGGTGCGGGCATCCGAGATCCCGGGCCTGCGCCGTCTCGCTGGCGGCGCGACGCTGCTGCAGTTCTCGACGGAGGTGTGCGCGCCCTGCGTACCGACCCGCGCCCTTCTCGGCCAGGTGGCGGCCGCGCACAGTGATGTGGCGCACGTCGACGTCGACGTCACGCTTCGGCCGGAACTGGCCCAGCGGTTCAACATCCTGCAGACGCCGACCACGCTCATCCTCGATCGCCGCGGGGTGGTGCGCGCCCGCATCGGCGGCGCGCCCCGTCGCGACACCCTCAGCACCGAACTCGCCCGGATCAGGGAGGCAGCATGACCACCGCAGGAATCGACCCCCGCTCGCCACGCTTCGGTGCGGCGATCACCGCCGTGCTGCTTCTCATCGTGATCGGGCTCTCGCTCGGCCTGACCGACCAGGCGCCGGCGCTCGTCGTGCTCGTGCTGATCACCGCGTTGTTCGCGTGGGGCGCGTTCGCGGGGATCAGGCGGCACCCTTACGGGCTGCTGTTCCGCGCGCTTATCCGGCCCCGCTTGCAGCCGCCCACCGAACTGGAGGACCCGGCCCCGCCGACCTTCGCGCAGGGTGTGGGCTTCGTGATCGCGCTCGCGGGCGTCGTGCTGCACCTGGTCGGGGTTCCCTACGCCCTGGTGGTGGCAGCGGGCCTCGCGTTCGTGGCCTCGTTCCTGAACTCGGTTTTCGCGTTCTGCCTCGGCTGCCAGATCTACCTGCTGCTGGTTCGCTCCGGGATCATCCGCAGGGGTGCCACCGCCGCCTGAGCCCGCCTAGTCTGGAACTGACGAAAGGGATAACCATGCCAGTTACCAGCGAAGCGACAACCCTGTGGTTCGGCGACCTCAAGGGCGGGTCAGGGACGACCTCGCTTGATTCCTCCGATGCCGCAGAATTCCCGGTCACTTGGGCTGCCCGCTCCGAAGGAGCCTCCGGCCAGACCAACCCCGAAGAGTTGCTCGGTGCCGCGCATTCAGCGTGCTTCTCGATGGCCTTCGCCAATGGCCTGGCCGCCAACGGAACGCCGCCGGAGAGCCTGCAGGTGACCGCCGCCGTCACGTTCGATCCCGCCGAGGGAATCACGGGAAGCCACCTGCTGGTGAGTGCGAAGGTCGCCGGGCTGTCGGATGACGACTTCCAGCGCCTCGCGGAGGACGCGAAGAAGAACTGCCCGGTGTCGCGCGCGCTCGTCGGCATCCCCATCACCCTCGAAGCCAGCCTCGCCTGATGAAGGTCCTCGTCGCGGGGGCGTCGGGTTTCATCGGGACCGAACTCTCGCGGCAGCTCGAGGCCGATGGCCACACGGTGCTGCGCCTGGTGCGCCACGCGCCCAGCTCCCCCGGCGAGTACCTGTGGATGCCCTCGAACCTGACCGTCGACCCCACGGCGATCGAGGCGGCAGACGCCGTCATCAACCTTGCCGGGGCGACAACCGGGCGCATCCCGTGGACGACGCGGTACAAGCGCGAGATCCTCTACTCCCGCGTGCACGGCACCCAGACCCTCGCGGATGCGATCGGTCGGGCCAAGAACCCGCCTGCGGTGTTCCTGAACGGCTCGGCCGTCGGCTATTACGGCAACCGCCCCGGCGAGACCCTCACCGAGGAGTCGAGCAAGGGCCTGGGCTTCCTCAGCGACGTGGTGCAGGCCTGGGAGACGGCCGCCCGGCTCACCCCGAGCGGTACGCGGCTCGTCATGTTCCGCACGGGACTCGTGGTCGGTGACGGCGGGGCGTTCACGCCGCTCATCCCGCTCACCAAGCTGGGACTCGCTGCCCGGTTCGGCTCTGGTGAACAGTCCTGGCCGTGGATCTCCCTGCACGATGAAGTGGCAGCGATCCGGCACCTGCTGGACTCCGAGCTGACCGGGGTGGTAAACCTCGTCGGCCCTACCCCCGCAACGTCGGCGGAGATCACCGACGGGCTGGCGGATGCCCTGCACCGCTGGCACCCGTGGACGGTGCCCACGTTCACGGTCAGCGCCCTCGGTGATGCGGGGCGCGACCTGTTGCTCGCGAGCCAGGCCGCGGTGCCCGAGCGCCTGCTCGCCGACGGCTTCTCGTTCCGCGACGAGACGGTTAAGTCGGCCCTTACCGCGCTCGCTCGAGGGCGATAGCTTTCCGCGTCGCCCACCGCGCCCGCGCCCGGTCGCCGCTGGCGTCGTAGGCGAGGCCGAGGCGCAGCCAGGCCCGCCACGAGTCGGGCTGGGCTTCGACCTCGGCCTGGTACTTCGGAAACTCCGCGTCTGCCGCGACCGGGTCGGGGCGGCCGCTGGGCAGCCGGGGCAGGGTGTCGACCGGCAGCCCGCCTTCGGCGCCGAGCAGCTTGACGAGGCGTTCGCCGCGCAGCACGAACACGAGGTCTGCCGCGAGCACCCCAGCACCGATCACCGGCAGCACGATCAGCGCCCAGCCGAGCGCCTTCGCGATGGGTTCAACCGAGCCGATGAGCAGCAGGGCGTAGTGCGTCACGAACACCAGGTACAGCACGAGCAGGGCCGCCATCACGAGGGAGGCGATGCGAGCGGTCACGAGGGGTTCAGGCCGAGGTCGATGAGTTTGTCGAGGCCGACGATGACCCCCCGCGAGGTGCGGGCGGCGCGGAGCGCGAGCAGGATGCCGGTCTCGTAGGCGCTCGGCGACAGGGTGTCATGGCTGAGGGTGAGCACTTCGCCGTTGCCCCCGAAGACGACATCCTGCTTCGCGACGATCCCCTGCATCCGCAGGCTGTGGATCGGGATGCTCGACACCTGCTGCCCGCGGGCACGCTGGTCGACGTGCGGGGCTGCGACGGGCCCGAGCACCCCACGCGCCGCCCCCATGAGCTCAGCGGTGCGCACGGCGGTGCCGGACGGCGAGTCCACCTTGGAGGCATGGTGCGCCTCGATGATCTCGATCGAGTCGAAGAACCGCGCGGCCATGGCGGCGAAGGCGGTGGCGAGCACGGAGCCGATGGAGAAGTTGGGCACAATGATGACGCCGACGGCGAGGTTGCCCGCGATGGTGCGCTCGAGCGCCGTGATGCGCTCACTCGACCAGCCGGAGGTACCAACGAGCACGTTGATCCCGTGGGCGACGGCGTACTCCACCACGCCCTGCGAGACGGCGGGCACCGTGACATCCACGGCGATATCTGCGCCCAGCATGTCGCTCAGTTCGCCCTGGGAACTGATCTGGGCGACCAGTTCGAAGTCGTCGGACTCCTCGATGATGCGGGAGACGAGCTGGCCCATTCTGCCTGTCGCGCCGACGACGGCGACCTTCGTAGTCATTCGGCCAATGTACCAACACGTGGCCGGTGCAGCTTCTAGGCTGCTGGGGTGCCGACCTTCCGCGAGACCCCGGTGACGGATGCCACGGCGCACGCCCTCCTCGGCGAATACTTCGCCTTCCGGGAGTCATCGTTCCCGACCCCAGCCGGGTACGTCACAACCTTTCCGTCACCCGAGATCTTCGTGCAGCCAGCGGGCGTGTTCCTGCTGGCCGAGGCCGACGGCGTCGCGGTGGGCTGTGGCGGGGTCCGCTCGCTCGGCGAGGGCCGTTTCGAGGTGAAGCACCTGTGGCTGCGCCCGGAGGCGCAGGGCAAGGGCTTCGGGCGCGCGCTGCTCGCCGAGCTGGAGCGGCGGGCGGTGCAACTCGGCGCCACCGAGATGGTGCTCGACACCAACGCGAGTCTGGAGGCCGCGGGCAGCCTGTACCGCTCGAGCGGCTACGTGGGCATCCCGCCCTACAATGACAACCCCAACGCGACCCACTGGTACGGCAAGGCGCTGTAGCTAGAAGGGCTGCAGCTCGGGCATCCCGGTGCGCAGCTCAACGGGCAGGTGGCCGAGGTCGTTGTGGGTGATGAGCACCGGCGGCTTCGTGCTGCGGACCCGGATGATGGTGAGCCCGCAGTTGGCCTGGTTGACGCCGAGCCAGCGCCACGCCGGCGCTCCGAACACTTCACGCACGAACCAGGCAATGACGAAGTTGTGGGTGACGAGCAGGTCGTGCCGGTCTTCGCGCGCGGGGGCGAGGAACTCGGCGACCGCGTCGGCCATCTGCGCCTCCCCCGCCTCGATCTGGGCCGGCGTGATGCCGCCGAAGAACGACTCGAAGTGCGGCGGCATATCGGCGGTCGGCCCCGAAGGGATGCAGTCCATGAGCAGCGCACTCGGTTGTGACTGCAGTGCGGGCATCCGTTCGGTCATGATCTCGGCCGTCTCTGCCGACCGCTGCAGCGGTGAGTGCCAGGCGCGGGAGAACGGCACGCCACTCAGGCGCTCGGAGATCGCCATCGCCTGCCGTTTACCGCGGGCCGAGAGGGGACCTTCCGGGAGGCCGTACTCGGCATCCTGCTGCTCGCCGTGGCGGACCAGATAGAGGTAGTGGGCCATGCTGCACCTGTTCGTTGTTACGGGGTGGGGGCCGGCGACGCTGCCAGTCCCGCGAAAGCCGTGTCGTCGATGGTTCCCACCGCGGCGATCGAAATCGGGCGCGCGGCGAGATCCTCGGCGAGCTCACGCACCTGGTCGAGGGTGACCAGGGCGAGTCGTCGAAGTGTCTCATCGAGGTCGGTGAATTCGCCGAGAGTGATCTCGCTGCGGCCGAGCCGGCTCATGCGAGTGTCGGAGTCTTCGAGCGCGAGCGCGGAGGCCCCGCCAAGTTGCCCCACGGCACGGCCCAGTTCGTCTGCCGTTACACCACCGGTGGCGAGCCTGCGGAATTCGCCGAGCATGAGCTCGGTGACGTCGGCAGCCTTCGACGGGGAGCAACCCGCGTACAGGCCGTATAGGCCGGCGTCGGAGTAGCTGGGCGCGAAGGAGTACACGGAGTAGGCCAGGCCGCGCTTCTCGCGGATCTCCTGGAACAGCCGGCTCGACATGCCCCCGCCGAGGATCGCGTTCATGACCGAGAGGGTGGCGCGCCGATCGTCGGTGGCGGCAAGCCCCTCCACGCCCGCAATGATGTTGGCCTGCTCGATGGGGCGTTTGACGACCGAGAGCGGACTGCCCTGGGCGATGAGGCCGGGGGCCGCGTCGCGTCGGGCAACCGGGGACGCCTCAGCGGCAAGATCCCAGCCGGCACCTTCCAGCGCGGCAGTAACGTTGCGCACCAACTCGTCATGGTCGACGGCTCCGGCGACCGTGATGACCAGGTCTTGTGCCCGGTAGTTAGCGCGGTAGTGCTCCCACACAGCATCGCGGCTGACCGCGCCGATGGTCTGCGGGTTGCCGCCGATCGGCCTGCCGAGGGGGTGGGCGCCGAGCACCGCTTCGAAGAACCGCTCGCTCGTGACATCCTGCGGGTCGTCGTCTGCCATCGCGAGCTCTTCGAGGATGACGCCGCGTTCGGTCTCGAACTCGTCGTGGTCGATCGTCGACGAGGTGAACATGTCGGCAAGCACTTCGACCGCCATGGGAAGGTCGCGATCCTGCACCTTCGCGTAGTAGCACGTGTATTCCTTGGCGGTCATCGCGTTGTGCTCGCCGCCGACAGCGTCGAACGACACCGCGATGTCGAGCGCAGTGCGCGTCGTCGTGCCTTTGAACAGCAGGTGTTCCAGGAAATGCGTTGAGCCATAGGTGACCGGCAGCTCGTCCCGGGAGCCGACAGCAACCCAATAGCCGACCGTCGCGCTTCGAGCGCCCGGCACCGATTCACTCAGGATGCGGACACCGCTGGGTAGCACGGTCCGGCGGACCAAGGAATCACCTGCCGCCGTAAAACTAAGGTGGGCGAGGTCAAGCGGGAGGGCAACGGCTCCGTTAGTCACCCGCCGAGCCTACGTCATCCGATTGGAGGCTCGGGTCAGCTCTGGCCCCCGAAGTGGGGGTAGGCTGGCGGACAAACAGACTGGTCTGTCTGTCCGCATCTGATATTGTTGCTGTCGCAGGCACCCGAAGCCTGCGCATGTCCGCCAACCCGATGGCGGTAGTGCACCGCCGCCTTTCCCGAGGCGGTTGACGAAACAGGCTCCCCCGGGCCTATTCCGCTAGGAGTCGCGCTGTGATGGTTGTAGAGATCCCTCCGGCCACGCAGCGCGCTCCGGCGAAAGGCCGCATCCTCGAAACGGCAAACGAGCTCTTCTACGAAGACGGCATCCGCAATGTCGGTGTCGACCGGATCATCGCTGCATCGTCGGTCACCAAAGCCACGTTCTACAAGCATTACCGTGCCAAAGACAACCTGATCGTGGAGTACATCTCCAACCGTCACCAGCTGGTGCGCGGCAACCTCGAGGCAATCATCGCGAAGGCCGACGGCCCCGAAGCAGCCCTGCAGGGCTTCATCGCCGCAATCGTCTCTGAGATCAGCAGCCCCGGCTTCCGCGGCTGCCCGTTCATCAACGCTGCCGCGGAGTTCCCCGATGCCGCCCACCCCGTTCGCCAGGTGGTGATGGCGCACCGCGAGTGGTACGTCGACACGCTGGCCGAGTTGCTCAGGAGCATGGGGCATCCCGTACCCGGTGATGCGGCAGACGAGTTGCTGCTCGCCCGTGACGGCGCCCTGTCGGGCGGATACGCGGGTGACTCCATCGCGGCGACCGCCGCCCTGGGGCGGATTGCGCAGCGCGTGCTCGCCGAGGCCAGCCGCTAGCTTCGAGCTACCCCGCGCCTTCTCGTCACCCAGCCCCGATATGGTGGGTGGCGCCGGGGCAATCGCCCACGGTGAGGGCTAGCAAAGGATCCTTGCGCATGATCACCATCAATTTGCTCTTCATCGTCACAGTTCTCGCGGCGGCTCTCGCCCTGTTCGACGGGATTGCCCGGCTGCGCGGCAAGCGCGGCAACTCGGCCCTGGCCGTGATCGAACTCGTGCTCGCCGCCCTGATGCTCGTTTCCGTGTTCATCGCGTTCCCCGCGCCACTCGGAACCTTCGTGTTCGCGGTAGCGCTCGAAGTTGTGCTGGTGCTCCTCCTGGTGCTGCGCGGAACCCGCTCGCGCGGGTTCACCACACTGACCCTCATCGCCCTCATCCTGAACACCATTGTCGTGCTGGTGGCGGCGGGCTGGCTGAGCATCCCCGGGCTGTTCTAGCCACTCCCGGCCGCTGCTTGACCCAGGCCAGGTGCCCTGGCTAAGCGCTGACCCGGTCGAGTTCCGTGACCTGGTGGCGGGTGAGCTGAAGCTGCGTGGCCGCGGTCAGGTCGAGAACCTGGTCGGGGCTGCTCGCAGACGCGACCGGCGCGACAACGTTGGGTTTGCTGAGCAGCCAGGCCAGCGCGACCGAAGCGATCGTGCTGTCGTGCTCGCGGGCGATCCTGTCGAGGGATGCCACGATCCGCAGGTTTCGGCGAGTGAAATGCCGGGCGACCTCGGTGCCGCGCTGCCCGCGCTCAAGATCCGCGCGTTGGCGGTACTTGCCGGAGAGAAAGCCACTGGCGAGCGGGAACCGCGGCATCACGCCGAGGCCCTGCTGGATGGCCACCCGTGCGAGATCACCCTCGTACTCCCGGCGATGCACGAGGCTGTACTGGTTCTGCAGGGCCACCATGGGCGCAACACCGAGCTGGCCCGAGGCGATGCGGGCCTCGATCAAACGATTGCCCGTGTGGTCGGAGCCGCCGAAGTAGCGCACCTTGCCGGCGCGGATCAGCTCGTCGACCGCAAGCAGGGTCTCCTCGAACTCGACGGTCGTGTCATCGATGTGCAGGTACAGCAGGTCGATGTGCCCAACCCCGAGGCGCTGCAGCGACGCCGTGACGGCTCGAGTGAGTACTCGCGCACGAAGCCCCGGGTTCTCGGCGCTCTTGCCCACCTTCGTCGCGACGATCATGTCGCTGCGGTTGCGCCGTGAGCGCATCCAGTTGCCGATCATGATTTCGCTGCGACCGGCAGCGTAGGAGTCGGCGGTGTCGATGAAGTTGCCACCCTCGGCGACATAGGTGTCGAGAATGCTGTTGGTCGCCGCGTCGTCGGCGGTCCAGCCGAACACGTTGCCGCTCATCGCGAGGGGGAACGCCATCAACTCGGAGCTGCCCACGCGGCGCCGGGGCGTCGGGAACTGACCGACGATCGCGGCGGTCTCTGCCGTCGTCGGCGCCTGGCTGCCAGCCTCCAGCTGTGTCATGATTCCCCCTCCCCGGTGCCTCACTGTATTGGCCCGTCGCGCCGGCGTTGGCCAACGACTCCCAATCGTTATCCGGCCGTGTCGCGACGATGGATCAATTAGTGCATATCACCGAGGGATCATCATCATTCGCCGCACCCCCAGTTCACGGCACCGGGGATCCCGGTCGCTAGAACTCGCCGCGGCGATAGTGCGGGGTGCGGGCCTGCGCTCGCGCGCGCGCTCGGGCCACCGAGACGGCAATGGCGACAAGAACGGCGCACGCCGCAAGGCCGAGCCAGAGGTACCAGGCACTGTCGAGCCAGGCTGTCAGCTTCTCCATGAACTCGCTGAACGGGGAGGTGATTCGGGTCACGCGCTCACAGTATTGCCGCCGACGTCCGCTCATTCACCCCCACTAGAGGGGCAGACAACCCATGCGTACGTATTGACCATTGCTCACGCAAAGGGGCCCACCCTCCCGAAGGAGGATGGGCCCCAGTGTCTTACGCGGGCGCCTGGCGAGAGGCCCCGCGCAGATCTATTTCACTCGACCGTCGGAATGCCGGCGCAAGCACCGGAATCCCGACGGGATAACGCTGGCGCGTTATCCTTCGGCGGGAGCCTCGGGGCCCTCGGACGCGGCGGCTGAGCTGTCGGTGTCCGCAGAATCCGCGGAGTCATCCACCGGTGCGAGCGAGAGCTTTCCACGGTCGTCGATCTTGGTGATCTCCACCTGGATCTTCTGGCCAACGGCGAGGACATCCTCGACGTTCTCCACGCGCTTGCCACCGGCGAGCTTGCGGACCTCGCTGATGTGCAGCAGGCCGTCCTTGCCGGGGGTGAGCGAGACGAACGCGCCGAAGGTCGCGAGCTTGACGACGGTTCCAAGGAACCGCTCGCCCACCTCGGGGTTCAGCGGGTTGGCGATCGCGTTGACCGCGGCACGGGCAGCCTCTGCCGAGGGGCCGTCGACAGCGCCGATGTACACGGTGCCGTCATCCTCGATAGAGATGTCGGCGCCGGTGTCATCCTGGATCTGGTTGATCGTCTTGCCCTTCGGGCCGATCAGCTCACCGATCTTGTCGACCGGGATCTGCACGCTGATGACGCGAGGCGCGGTCGGCGCCATCTCGTCGGGAGCGTCGATCGCGGCGTTGATCACGGCGAGGATCGCGGTGCGGGCCTCCTTGGCCTGCTTGAGCGCACCATCGAGGACGCTCGAGGGCAGGCCAGCAAGCTTCGTGTCCAGCTGGATGGCCGTCACGAACTCACTCGTGCCGGCGACCTTGAAGTCCATGTCGCCGAGGGCGTCTTCGGCACCGAGGATGTCGGTCAGCGCCGCGTAACGCGTCACGCCGTCAACCTCGTCAGAGATGAGGCCCATCGCGATGCCGGCGACCGGGGCGCGCAGCGGCACACCGGCGTTCAGCAGCGACAGGGTGGATGCACACACCGAACCCATCGACGTCGAACCGTTGGAGCCGAGAGCCTCGGATACCTGGCGGATCGCGTAGGGGAACTCCTCGCGGGCCGGAAGCACGGGAACGAGGGCGCGCTCGGCGAGGAAGCCGTGCCCGATCTCGCGGCGCTTGGGGCTGCCCACGCGGCCGGTCTCACCGGTCGAGTAGGGCGGGAAGTTGTAGTGGTGCAGGTAACGCTTCTTCGTGACGGGGGCCAGCGAGTCGATCTGCTGCTCCATCTTGAGCATGTTCAGCGTGGTGACACCCAGGATCTGGGTCTCACCGCGCTGGAAGATCGCCGAGCCGTGCACGCGCGGGATGACCTGGACTTCGGCGTCAAGCGCCCGAATGTCACTCAGGCCACGGCCGTCGATGCGGATTCCCTCGGTGAGCACGCGGTTGCGCATGATCTTCTTGCTGACCGACTTGTATGCGGCGCTCAGCTCGGCGAGCGCCGAGATGGGCAGCTCTTCGGCGTCGACCTTGGAGGAGATGGCCTCCTTGACGCGGGCCTTGAGCGCGTCATCCGCGTCCTGGCGCTGCGTCTTGTCGGCGATCTGGTAGACGCCCTTGAGCTCGTCGTAGGCGAGGGCCGCGACGGCGTCGTAGCTCTCCTGCGTGTACGGCGGGAAGAGCGGGAACTCCTGGATCGGCTTGGCGGCCTGCTGCGCGACCTCGAGCTGGGCTGCGATGAGCTGCTTGAGGAACGGCTTTGCGGCCTCAAGGCCCTGGGCGACGACGGCCTCGTCGGGCTTGGTGGCGCCGGCCTTGATGAGGTCCCAGCTGCCTTCGGTCGCTTCGGCCTCGACCATCATGATCGCGACATCCTCGTTGCCGTCAGCGTCGGTGACCAGGCGGCCGGCGACGGTCAGGTCGAAGACCGCCTCCTCGAGCTGGCTGTACTTCGGGAACGCGATCCACTGGTCTTCACTGCCCGCACCGGACATGAGCGCGAGACGGATGCCCGCAACAGGGCCGTAGAACGGAAGGCCGGAGATCTGGGTCGACAGCGACGCGGCGTTGATCGCGAGCGCGTCGTAGAACTCGTCGGGGGCAATCGACAGCACCGTGATGACGATCTGGACCTCGTTGCGCAGGCCCTCAACGAAGGTCGGGCGCAGCGGCCGGTCGATGAGACGGCAGACCAGGATGGCCTCCGTCGACGGGCGACCTTCACGGCGGAAGAATGACCCGGGGATCTTGCCTGCGGCGTACGAGCGCTCCTCGACATCCACCGTCAGGGGGAAGAAGTCGAAGCCGTCGCGCGGGTGCTTACCCGCGCTCGTGGCGCTCAGGATCATGGTGTCTTCGTCGAGATATGCAGCAACGGCACCCTGTGCCTGCTGCGCGAGGCGACCGGTCTCAAAACGGACCGTGCGCGTGCCGAACTTGCCGTTGTCGAGAACGGCTTCGGCGAACTTGATTTCTGGACCCTCCATAGGGGGGTTTCTCCTCTTTGTTTTACGTCAGTCCCCGTGTGGGAGTGACTCTCCAAGGAGCAGGAGCGGGCAGAAAGTGGGCGCGGCCTTGGCGGCCGGGCTTTAGGCGGGGCGTTCGTAGTGACGAACGCAGCTCTGGCCAACAGTAGAAAGTCACTGGCCTCTCGGTGATCGAGCCTGCCGAGATCCAGTAATTCACCACCGGTGACCAGCTTCTTGCCAGCCTGCTCCGGTTGTCATGCTACGGATACCCGCACACAACTGCCCTCACCTTACCAGTTGCGGCGCGTCGCGGCCCAGGCCAGCCCCTGCCGTTCACCTTTACCACCGACGATGGACACGTGGACGGCATCATGGCATGGTTCGAAATCGCTGGGCAGAGCCCGCTGTTGTACCTGCTGCTGTTCGGGCTCGTGGTCGCGGACGCGTTCACCGTCGTGCTGCCCAGTGAAACCGTCGTCGTCGCCCTCGGCTCACTCGCCCTGTCGACTGGCTCACCGAGTATCTGGCTCGTGCTGCCGGTGGCGGCCCTCGGTGCGGTTGTCGGCGACAACCTCTGTTACGCGATCGGTCGGCGGATCGGGACCGAGAGGTTCGCGTGGATGCGGCGCCCCCGGGTGGCGGCGGCGATCGAGGGCGCCCGCACCGGCTTGCAGCGGAGGGCGGCCTCCGTGATCCTGACGGCACGGTACATCCCGTTCGCGCGCATCGCCGTGAACCTGACGGCGGGGGCGACCGGGTTCCGGTATCGCCGGTATCTTCCGCTCACGGTGGTCGCCGGCATCGGCTGGGCGATCTACAACACGCTCATCGGGGCAGTGTTCGGGGCGTGGCTGTCGGCCTACCCGGTACTCGCGATCGTGATCTCCGTGGTGGTGGCTATCGCGTTAGGGATCACGATCGACGCGATCACGGCGCGGATTGCCGCCCGCCGCGCGGTGTCACCGGCGGCGGGCTAGCAGTCACTGCGCGCCGAACCCGCCCACGGGGCTGAAACCCTCGGGCAGGGCGAAGGGGTCGCGCACGTGCTGGGAACGATCGCTCTCGGCGACCAGGCCCGCGAGCTCAGACGCCGCCCGCTCGATCCGGTCCGCGAGGCCCGCCTCGGCACTCCCCCAGTCGCTTGAGGCCGCGTAGACCCCCGTCGGCACGGCCACGGCGTGCAGGTAGCTGAACAGCGGCCGCATGGCGTAGTCGATCGCGAGAGAGTGGCGCTCGGTTCCACCGGTTGCGCCGAGCAGCACCGGGAGGCCGGTGAGCGACTGCGGGTCGAGCACGTCGATGAACGACTTGAACAGCCCGCTGTAGCTCGTCGTGAAGATCGGGGTGACCGCGATGAGGCCGTCGGCACCCGTGACTTTCTCGATCGCCGACTCCAGCTTGGGGCTGGGGTAGCCGGTCACGAGGTTGTTGGTGACGTCGGTGGCGACATCCCGAAGCTCCAGGGTCGTGACCTCCACCTCAAGGCCGCGCCCCCGCAGGGCGTTGACGGTCGCCTCGGCGAGCCGGTCGGCGAGCAGGCGAGTGGATGACGGTTGGCTGAGCCCCGCGGACACCACCGCGAGCTTCCGGGCGGTCATGCGGACACCGCGGTCTCGGCAGGCTCGACCACCGGAGCAGACTCGACCGCGGACGCCGCGGCAGCGGCATCACGGGCGGCCACGAGGGAGGCGTGGGTCGGGGCGTCCGGCACCGTGGCGGGGCGGTTGGTCGCGAACTCCTTGCGGAGCACAGGCACAACCTCCTCACCGAGGATGTCGAGCTGCTCGAGCACGGTCTTCAGCGGGAGCCCGGCGTGGTCCATCAGGAACAGCTGGCGCTGGTAGTCGCCGAAGTGCTCGCGCATGCTCGCGTACTTGTCGATGACCTGCTGGGGGCTGCCCACCGCGAGCGGCGTCTGCTCCGTGAAGTCCTCCATCGTGGGGCCGTGGCCGTAGACGGGGGCGTTGTCGAAGTACGGGCGGAACTCGTCAACCGCGTCCTGTGACTTGGCGCGCATGAAGGCCTGGCCACCGAGGCCCACGATCGCCTGCTCGGCGGTTCCGTGGCCGTAGTGCTCGAAACGCTGGCGGTAGTACGAGATCAGGCGCATGTAGTGCTCCTTGGGCCAGAAGATGTTGTTAGCGAAGAAGCCGTCGCCGTAGTACGCGGCCTGCTCGGCGATCTCGGGGCTGCGGATCGAGCCGTGCCAGACGAACGGCGGCACGCCGTCGAGGGGGCGCGGGGTCGACTGGAAGCCCTGCAGCGGGGTGCGGAACTGGCCCTGCCAGTCCACGTAATCCTCGCGCCACAGCCGGTGCAGCAGCGCGTAGTTCTCGACCGCCAGCGGGATGCCCTCGCGAATGTCCTTGCCGAACCACGGGTACACCGGGCCGGTGTTGCCACGACCCATCATGAGGTCGACCCGACCATCAGCGAGGTGCTGCAGCATGGCGTAGTCCTCGGCGATCTTCACCGGGTCATTGGTGGTGATGAGGGTCGTGCTCGTCGAGAGCATGAGGGTCGAGGTCTGCGCCGCAATGTAGGCGAGCGTCGTGGTCGGGCTCGAGGAGAAGAATGGCGGGTTGTGGTGCTCGCCCAGGGCGAAGACATCCAGCCCCACCTCTTCGGCTTTCTTCGCGATGGTGACGATCGCCTTGATGCGCTCACCCTCGGTCGGCGTTGTGTTGTCAGTGGGGTCTGTCGTGACGTCGCTGACGGTGAAGATTCCGAATTGCATCGTGTGCTCCCGGTTCGGTAAGTCCATGCGTTTGCATCGACTATACGCCACAACGGGAATGGTGGCGCCGGTATTCCCGGCGAGTTAGCGAGTCTGCCCGATCAGGAGCTCCACCCGGTACACGCCACGCTTGACGGTGATCTCGACGGGAATCCGCAGCTTGCGGCCCGCGATATCGAGCCGCGACAGCGCCTCATCCACCACCGACTCCAGGCCGCGCGGGACGAAACCCACCGGCCCACTCACCCGGGAGCCAGCGAAGAGGCGAACCTCGATCTCGCTGTCGAGACCTTCCTGCTGCTGGGTGCGGCGGCTGATCGCGGTCTCGAGAGGCGACGCCCCGCTCTCGACGATCTCCTTGAGCTGCTGCTGGAACGGGTTGCTGCCGGCGAGCTGGATCCGCACCCGGGCGTTCTTGGGCTGGAGCACCCCGCGATAGTCGTTGAGCGAACCCTTGCCCTGGTCTTTGCGGTCGAATTGCGGGTTCACGTCAGGCATACCTCGGATGGTACAACGGCCAGCGCCGCGCGCGCCGCGCAAGGCCTTTACACAACTCACGCCGCGTTCGTACCGTGGGGTCATGACCGAGGTTGTGATCTTTGCCCCCTCCCCCGTCCTGACAGTGACCGTCGAGGATCACCCCGATGGCCCCGAAATACACCTGCACGCCGGCGGCCAGGGAGTATGGCAGGCCCGTATGCTGCAGCGTCTCGGCATCACGGTGGCCATGTGCTGCGTGCTAACCGGTGAGAGCGGCCGCGTGCTGCGCCACCTGCTCCTCGACGAGGGGCTGCGGGTGGTGGCGGTGGAACGCACCGGTCGCGGTGCCGCGTATGTGCACGACCGGCGAGGCGGCGAGCGCGAGAAGCTCGTGGAGACTGGCGGTGAACCCATCTCGCGGCACGACCTCGACGAGCTCTACGGCATGACACTGGGCGAAGGCCTCAGCGCCGACCTGGTGATCCTCAGCGGACCTGCCAGTGAGGATGCCCTGCCCGCCGACGTGTACCGCCGGCTCGCGGCCGACCTGCGCACGGCGGGCAAGCGCGTGATCGTGGACCTCGCCGGGGAACGGCTGACGGCGGCCCTGGCGGGGGGCGTGAGCCTCGTGAAAGTCAGCGACGAGGAACTGCTGGCCGACGGACGGGTGACCGAGAACGAGACATCCCGGGTCATTACAGCAATGCGTGCCATGCAGGATGAAGGGGCAGAAACGGTCATCGTCACCCGCAACAGCGAACCACTGCTCATGCTCGCCGGTGAGGTCATCACGGAGGTGCGCACTCCGACGATGCAGGTCGCAGACACGAGCGGGGCGGGAGACTCGCTCACTGCCGGGGTCGCGGCATCCCTCGCCCGGGGGGACAGCATCGAACAGGCGGTGCTGCTCGGGGCGGCGGCGGGGGCCCTCAACGTGACGCGGCACGGCCTCGGCACCGGCGACCCCGAGACGATCGAGAAACTGCGGGAGCTCGTCGAGACCCGGGTTCTCGATGAAGCGGGGCCCACCGAAACGGTCAGCCCGGAGAAACTGGCACACCTCACCTCACTGGATGCGGAGGGCGAGGGATGACCCGGGTGCTCGTCACTAACGACGACGGAATCGACTCCCCCGGCCTGCACGCCCTCGCCGCCGCAGCACTCGCGGAGGGCTTCGACGTGACGATCGCGGCCCCCGAACGCCAGTCCAGCGGAACGAGCGCGTCGATCACGGCCGCCGAGGAGGATGGTCGGATACACATCGAGCGCCGCAAGATCGGAGGCCTCGAGCAGGTCCCGACGTTCGCGGTGCGCGGCGCACCCGGCCTGATCGCCCTCATCGGGGCAAACGCGGCATTCGGCAGCACCCCCGAGCTGGTGCTGTCGGGCATCAACCACGGGGCCAACGTCGGGCGGGCCATCCTGCACTCCGGCACCGTGGGTGCTGCGCTGACCGGCGGCCTCAACGGAGCGCGGGCGCTCGCTGTCTCACTCGACGTCGGATTCGACCCGGAGATTCTCCATTGGGATGCTGCGGCGCACGTCACCCGCCAGGTCATCCCCTACCTGCTCGACCAGCCGCTCGGCACCGTGCTTAACCTCAACGTGCCGAACGCCCCGAGCGCACCGGAGCTGCGCGAGGCCACCCTCGCCCCCTTCGGGATCGTGCAGACCACCATGCACCGTGACGGCGATCACCATGTGCGCCTCTCCGTCGAGGACCTGCCCAACGAGCCCGTGCCCGGCAGTGACGCCGCCTTTCTCGCGGAGGGCTATGCGACCGTGACGAGCATCACGCCCGTGGGCCAGCTGCCGATGACGGAGTTTGCGGCGCGCTAGCACGGTGAGACAGTTTCGCTGATAGGTTGGGCCCGCTGTCGGCCATCCTGTCGCTGGGGAGAATTTCATGTCGGACCTGTCATCCCACTTTCCGCCGCCCACTCCGCCCGTGGTACCCGCGCCGCTACAGCCTCCGACAGGCCCTCCGATTGGCGGCTTTCCCCCTCCTCCCGCTCCTCGCCCCCGCAGGTCGTATACCGGCTGGATCATCGCCGCGGTCGTCGGCGGCATCTTCTTGCTCGGCGCTGGAGGTTACGGGGCCGTTCTGCTCGTGACCGCGGTCGTAGGCCAGCTGGAGTCGACGACGGAGGCCGAGCAGTATCCCGAGTGGGCGCCCCTGGCCACCGGGGACCCTGGTTCCCCGCTCGCCGCCGATGCGCTGGAATGCCCGAGCGCATGCTTCACTGACGCCGACATTGGCGCCACCGTCGTCGGCGAGGACGAGCTCGATGCTGTGGGACTGAGCGAGGGTCAGTGGTCGTGGGGCGCTTACCGCGACTCCGCGGTCGGCCTGGAGTACAACATGTTCCGGCTGCAGTGGGACGAGACGGCGGCGGAGCCGGTTGGATGCTTCCCGCTGTCGTTAACGTCGCCGATCCCAGCGCCCTACGACAAGCGCCCTGCGGCGCCCAAGGACGTGATCTACTTCGTCGGCGGTGCAAACGATGTCGACGAACTGGATTACTTCTCGCAGGCGACCCGCGTCTTCGGGTCATCCGCGGAGGCATCGGCCCACATGGAAGAACTCGCGCAGCACGTCCTCAACTGCCAGCACTACTTTTCGGAGGGCGAGGACTACTACTGGAGCTCTGAGGTCACCCCTGCACCCGCGCTCGTCCTTCCCCCCAGCGTCGCTGCCGTGGGGTGGCAGGAGGAGGGCAACGGCGGCAGGTACCTGTCGTTCGACCTGCAACGCGGCAACATGGTTGTCCGCAGTAGCCTCTGGATTGTGGACGAGGCCACTGAGGCTGATTTCCGTACCCTGATGACCGGACTGGCAGAGCAACTGGAGAGCGCCCCGATCCCCGAGGGCTGAGCGGCTGGTCCGTCTACTCCAGCGCGAGCACGATCTTGCCGCGCAGGTGCCCGCCGAGCAGGCGACGGTAGGCCTCGACGACCCGTTCGAGCGGGTAGACGGAGTCGATCGGGAACTGCAGCTCTCCCGAGGCGATGAGCTTGGCGACCTCGACCACGCGGGCCTGGGTGTAGCCACCCCCACCGACGGCGGTGGTGCCGTAGTCGGCGGCAGCGGCGTAGTCGGCGATCGAGTTGACACGGGATGCCGGGGCTCCCGCAGCGAGGGCGGCGTCCACCGACTCGCGGCCGTGGTTGTCGAGGGCTGCCGTGATGTGGTGCTTGCGCAGGGCATCCGCCAGCCCCGGTCCGTACTCGACCGGGATCACGCCGAGGGACTCGAGGAACTCGTGGTTGTCGACGCTCGCCGAACCGATCACGGTCGCGCCGGCGCGCCGGGCGAGCTGCACGGCGAGCACACCGACGCCGCCGGCGGCAGCGCTGACGAACACGGTGTCGGCAGCGGTGAGGCCCAGCGAGTCGACGCTCGCGGAGGCGGTGCGGACCGAGACGGTCAGGGCGCCCGCCACGTCGAAGGGCATGGCCGCCGGTTTCAGGGTGAGGGTGGAAGCCTTCGCGATGACGAAATCCGCCTGGGCGCGGCTGCCGATCTGAGCGAAAACCTCGGCGCCGAGCGCGACTTCGGTCACACCCGCGCCCAGTTCGTCGACAACACCGGCGAAATCGTGCCCGTTGCCGCTTGGCAGCTGCGTGGGCTTGCCAGAGGAGGTGGGCCTGCCGCTGAACAGCTTCGCGTCGAGGGGATTGAGGCCTGCCGCGCGCACGTGGACCCGCACTTCGCCGGGACCGGGATGCGGCGGCTCAACCTCGACGATGGTGAGGACCTCGGGTCCACCGAGCTGGGTGTATTCAACGCGACGTGGCATGCGCCAACTCTACGATGGAGGCATGGCCCCGCTGCTGATCAACCTCGCGCTCGCGGCGCTCGGCGTGGTGGGGATCCTGTGCGGCATCCTGACCTGGCGACATGCGGACCGCATCACGCAGGATGCCCGGCGCACGCTCACCGACATGTTCGAGGCCCAGATGCCGGAGGTCTTCACCGAGCCGAGCAGCCCACGCGGCGCCCAGGGTGCCGGCATCGGGTTCGCGGCCCTCGGGGTGGCCCTCATCGTGGTCGCCATTGTTGCCGCCGTGACCGGCTTCAGCTGGGGCTGAGCGGGCGTACGAAAAACGGGCCGCCACCCAGAGGTGACGGCCCGTCGTCAAGTTCGACGCGATAGCGACTAGCGGCGCAGTCCGAGACGCTCGATCAGCGTGCGGTAACGCTCGATGTCGATGTCCTGGAGGTAGCCCAGCAGGCGTCGGCGCTGGCCGACGAGCAGGAGCAGGCCACGACGTGAGTGGTGGTCGTGCTTGTGCTCTTTGAGGTGCTCCGTGAGGTCCTTGATGCGGTGCGTCAGCATCGCAACCTGAACCTCGGGGGAACCCGTGTCACCTGGGTGGGTAGCGTACTCGTCGATGATCGCCTTCTTGACACTGGCTTCAAGAGCCATAAGGTGATCCCCTTTCTCCTCGTTGCGCGGCGCCCCTAGGCGGAATACCTGGGCTCTCTTTATCCGCGGCCGTTAGACGGCAACCTTGGGAGTTTAGCAGAGTGCGGCGGTCGCAGCGAGGCAGGCGCTTGCCCAGCAAGTACCCCTACGGTGAGCCCATGAGCAGACGCCCCTTCGAACCGGTCTACACGAGTGCTGTTGCGGTGGGGCGGGCGCTCTTCGGGTCGTGGCGACTCACGCCGGTCGTGCATGGGGCCGAGCACATTCCGGATGCCGGTGGTGCCGTACTCGCGATGACCCACTTCGGTTACCTCGAATTCGCCCTCGTCGAGTGGGCGACGTGGCTGCACAACAAGCGGCGCATCCGCTTCATGGCGAAGAAGGAAGCCTTCGACACCCCCATGGTGGGTGCCCTGCTGCGGTCGATGAAGCACATCTCCGTCAACCGAAAGGCGGGAGCGGCGGCATACGCCGACGCGATCGTTGCGCTCGAACGCGGGGAGCTGATCGGGGTCTTTCCCGAGGCGGGGGTCAATGCATCCTTCACCGTTCGCGAACTGAAGACCGGGGCCGCCCGGCTCGCCGCCCAGGCCGGAGTTCCCATCATCCCCGTCGCGGTGTGGGGCGGGCAGCGACTCATGACCAAGGGCCACAAAGTGCGGCTGCGCGACCGGTTCGGGGTGCAGGTGAGCTTCAGGTTTGGCGCGCCCATCACCGTCACCGCGCAGGACGACGTGGCCGCGACCACCGACGCGCTGCGGGCGACCCTGCAGGGGATGGTCGACCAGCTGCAGCGCGAATACCCCGTCAACGGCGAAGGCCAGTGGTGGCAGCCCGTGAACCTCGGCGGCACCGCCCCCACCCCCGAGCAGGCTGCCATCACCGAGGCCGAGAGGGTGCGCCAGCGCGAGTCCCGCCGCTAGCGGCTCTAGGCTCGGAGGGTGACTGGAGCCCGCCATGAGTGACTCGCCCGTGCTCGACATCGCCCTGCTGGTGCTGCTGGTCGGCTACGTGGTCTACGGCTTCCGTAACGGGCTCTCGCGCAGCGTGTTCGTGATCGCCGGGGTGGTCGCGGGGGTGGTGGCCGCGTTCTTCCTCGCGCCCATGGTCGGCAACTGGGTGCCCATCCCGTTCCTCCGCGTCGGCGCCACGATCCTCGCCGCCGTGGGGCTCATCGCCATCGGCCACGCGCTCGGGTCACTCATCGGCAGGAGCATCCGTCGCGGCCTGGAGCGCACCCCGCTCAGCGGGCTGGACCGGTTCCTCGGTGGCATCCTCACCGGGGTGGCCGCCGCCCTCGTCGCTTCCGTGCTCTCGGCGAGCGTCAGCCAGCTCGGCATCCCGTTCCTTTCGCGCGCGATTTCAGACTCGACGGTGCTCCGCGTCATCGGTGCCGTAACCCCCGACCCGGTAGAGGCGTTCCTCGCCCAGGTCCGCGGGACGGTGCTCGACCAGGGCATCCCGCTCATCACGGGAACCTTCGCGGGCGAGGCACCCGACGTCCCGCAGATCGACACGGGCAGCGAAGCGCTCAACACGGCGGCACAGTCAATCGTGCGCATCACGGGCAACGCCTATGCCTGCGGGCAGTCGCAGACCGGCACCGGCTGGGTGGTCGCCGACGACCGCGTCATGACCAACGCCCACGTCGTCGCGGGCGTGACGGAAGCCGTCGTCGAAGCGCCCAGCGGCGAGACCCTCAGCGGCTCGATCGTCTACTTCGACCCCATCGATGACCTCGCGGTGATTGCCGTGCCCGGCCTGAGCGCCGCGACCCTCACCCTAGGAACGACGCTGCCGGCAGGATCGGATGCCGCCTTCGCGGGTTACCCGTATGGCGGGCCCTTCGCCTCGGGCGGCGCCGAAGTGATCTCGGTCAGCTCGCCCCGGGTCGCCGACATCTACGGCGACACCCGAACCAGCCGCGAGGTCTACACGCTCGCCGCCGACGTGCGTGAAGGCAACTCTGGCGGCCCCCTGCTGGGCCTGGACGGGCGCGTAGTCGGCGTCATCTTCGCCCGCAGCGGTGACACCGCCAACGTGAGCTACGCGATGACGATGACCGAGGTGGACCCCGTAGCAGCCCAGGCGGCGACGCTCAGGGAGCCCGTGCCGAGCGGAACCTGCACGACCGGCTAGTTGCCCATCAGCATCGTCACGAGGGTGGCGATGAGCGTGCACACCGTGCTGTACAGCACCAGGGTGGCGGCACCGAGCCACGCGATGCGGCGGGTGAGGGCATCCCGAACTTCCACTCGAATCACCCCGAAGTCGCGGTTCAACTGCAATGTGTCGAGATCGACGGCGTCCCCCGCGGGCCAGGTCGTCGTGCGGTCGGCAATGTCAGACAGGCGCGCCACCTCATCACCCGAAAGAGTGGGGATGGCGCGGGACAGTTCATCCTGCAGTTCGCGGGACGCGATCACCCTGACATCGGACGGTGCGGCGGCAACGATGAGGCGGCGCGGGTCGACAACGACCAGCAGCGGCGTCACCTCGACCGTGCGATCGGCGGCGGCCCCCAGCAAGTCACTGACCTGGTCGGCCTGACGGCGAGCGCAGTCAATGTCGTCGCGAGGATCGCCAGACACGGTGAGCCCGTCACCGTCGATCATGACGTCTTCGCGCCCGTAGTTGACCGCCCGAACCGAGTACACCCCCGGTCGACCGATGAGCAAGTGGTCGAGCACGGAACCGCCGAGCGGCACATCGTGCAGTACATCCCAACTGGGGCCCAGGTTCTCAAGCACGTCACCGACGAGCAGCTCGCCAAGCGCCCCGGAGTAGTGCTCCCGCGCCTCCGCGGACAGGGGGTCGACGCCGAAGAAACGCGCGATCGCACCCCGCGGTGACAGTAGGGACTGGGCGTGAACAACAAGGCTCATCGCAGACTGGCCGGCGACCCGCGCGCGAATTCGGCTGTGCGCCATGCGGTCCCCCTCAGTTAGTGGGGACAGATCGTCTCGCGAGAGACGTTGGGCCGGAGGCTCCCCCGCCTCCGGCCCCACTCGCAGCGACGTATCGCGTTGATCTGAACAGTCCCCCGGTCAGCTCGTAGTAACAGTGTGCCCCGTCACGATGAGGGGCAAAACCCCCACTACTGGGCATCCTCGTCAGGGGGGCTAAAGCCCGGCTGGAAGGTTCGTGGTCGTTACAAGGTGGAGGCGTTGGGTCGACCGGGTCATGGCCACGTAGAGCGCTGCGGCTCCGCGGCTGATCTCATCGACAATGCGCTGCGGCTCGGCGATAACCACGGCATCGAACTCGAGGCCTTTCGACTCCTGCGGTGTGAGCACGGCGACCGGGCGGGCCAGCCCCGCAGCCCCGCGACCGACCGCAGGGCCGAGGGATGCCTCCAGCGCCGGATACACCGAGGCAACAAGCGCTTCGCTCACGATCACCGCGAGGGTTCCGCGGGAGTCGATCTCGCGGTCCGCAAGCACCGTGTTGACGACGCCTGTGGCGATGTCATCGGTGCGCACGATGTCGACGGGCCACGCGCTCTCGCGTACGGCCCGCGAGCGGGTGATATTGACGCCGTGGGCGAGTGCCATTGCCTCGGCGACCTGGGAGATCTGCGCAGGGGTGCGGTAGTTGACGGTCAACTCTTCGAGCCGCCAGTTGTCACCAACATGCGGGGCGAGCGCGGCAGCCCAGCTGGTAGCTCCGGCGGCCGCCGAGGCCTGGGCGATGTCGCCAACGATCGTGAACGACTTGAGCGGGTTGCGGCGCATCAGCAGGCGCCACTGCATCGGAGAGAGCTCCTGCGCCTCATCAACCACGACGTGGCCGTACGCCCAGGTGCGGTCGGCGGCCGCCAGTTCCGCGGTCGTGCCCCGCTCCACCGAGGCCTCGAAGCCCTCCGCGAGGGTGCGCGCGTCGACGAGCCCCTCGACCTGCATGTTCTCGATCGCAGCTTGGGCGTTCTCGATGTCGCGCTTGCGCTGCTGTTTCTGCTCACGCTTGGAGGCGTCAGCCGTGGCATCCACTTCACCGAGCAGTTCCGCTGCCTCGTCGAGGAGTGGGACGTCGCTGACGGTGAACGGGGCCTCACGGCCACGCAGCAGCAGGGCACGCTGCTGGGCGGTCCACCGCGGTGTCAGGGACTCGAGCCACTGCGGCCGCGCGTATAGGTCTTGCAGCAGCTTCTGCGGCGTCAGCGGAAGCCAGGCGGTGTTGAGGGCGACCTTGACGTCCTGAGAGGTGCGCAGGTCTTCGCGCAGCCACGCCTGGTCTGACTCTTCGATGGTGTTGCCGTGGTCGCGCAGCTGCTCGGCGAGCAGCCGGGCAAGGGCAGAGAGTGCGGCCTTGTTGAACGCGACGCGGGCCACGTTGTGGGGCTTCTTGGTATCCCAGGCGCGCTGCATCGCTGAATGGATGAGCTGCGGGGGGATGGTCAGCAGCTCACCGTTGACATCCACCACCTGGGGTCGAGTCGGAACCACCTGGCGGGAACGCACGGCCCGCGCGATGAGTTGCGCCATCTCGAGGGAACCCTTCAGCGCGGCAACCTCCGCGCTGTCGTCAATAGGGGTGTCCACCCCCGGGAACAGCTGGCCGACGCTGGCCAGCACCACGCCCGTCTCGCCGAGCGACGGCAGTACGGCCTCGATGTACTGCAGGAAGCTCCGGGATGGCCCGACAATGAGCACCCCGGAGGAGGCGAGCCGCTCGCGGTAGGAGTACAGCAGGTAGGCGGCCCGGTGCAGCGCCACGGCGGTCTTGCCCGTGCCGGGCCCGCCCTGCACCACGAGGGTGCCGCGCAGTTCGGAGCGGATGATCGCGTCCTGTTCGGCCTGGATGGTCGCAACAATGTCGCCCATCCGGCCCGTGCGCTGGGCGCTCAAGGTGGCCATCAGGGCGGCTTCACCCTGCAGGCCTTCAACGTCGCCGGTCAGCAGTTCTTCCGCGAAGATCTCGTCATCAATGCGCACGATCTCGCGCCCCTGGCTTTGCAGGTGGCGGCGGGCACGCGCGCCGAGTGGGGTGGCCGCCGTCGCCTGGTAGAACGCCCGAGCCTGGGGCACGCGCCAGTCCAGCAGCAGGGGCTGCTGGTCTTCGTCGCGCAGGCCGATCCGGCCGATGTAGCGGTGCACCGGCACGTCCCCCGGCTGTTCGAGTTCGAGGCGGCCGAAGGCCAGTCGCTCGTCAATCTGGCGCAGCTGGCCGATGCGGTCCTCGTATATGCGGGCGAAAGCATCGCGTTCGGAGCGGTTCTGGTGGGTGCCGCCCGCGCTGCTGCGGCGCACCGCATCGAGCTGCCGTTGTGCGTCATCCCGCAGCTCATCAAGGCGCGTGTAGAGGGTGCCGACGTACGCGCGCTCCCGGTCCAGCTCGCTCGACGCCACGTGACCACCCCTCAATTCCGGCTGTCCAGTCTACGCGGTTGGGCGAAGGGGTCTTGCGCGAACGGGATCGCGGTGGCAGCCTGTACCTAGAACAACTCGTCGCCCAGAAGAGCCGCAGGCAATGCCGCGCCGCTGGGCGATGAGTCTTTAACCGGACTTCTAGCGCGACCCCACCAGGTTCGCCCGGGACTCGAGAATCGCACCCAGCAGCGCCGCCTCGTCGGCCTGGGCCCGCAGTCGGCCCCGGCCCGTGATGATGCGTTGGCGCGCAAAGGCAAGACGGGTGGCGTCATGGATGTATCGCCGCATTGCCGCCCGCTTGCCGTAGCCGGAGGCCCAGGCCAGGGCCTGCGCGCGGCCCGCCGGGGTGGCGAGCGCCGCCACCTCGCCAGGGGCGAACCAGCCGGCCTCCGCGTACTCAACGAGCCGTTGGTAGGTGAGGCGGGCCTCCTGCCTGCGCAGGAACAACACCAACAGGATGCCCGTGACGAACAACGGCACCTGGACGATCGCGTAGTACCCCAGGAAGTCGTCAACGAAGAACAGGGCACCGTTCCACAGGGCGTGCAGCAGGATCGCCGGGATGAGGCCCAGCACGAACATCCCGAGCCAGGCTGCGCGGCTGCGCCGGTGCGCGGCGATCCCGAGGGCGATCCCGATGCCAGCCGTGAACATGACATGGGCAAACGGTGACAGCAAGCCGCGAAGCAGGAAAACCTGGAGCACGCTGCCGTCGACACCGCCAGACTCCACGAGCTGCCCGCCGAAGTAGATGATGTTCTCGGTGAACGCGAAGCCGCCCGCGACCCAGGCGGCGTACACGATGCCATCAACGGGCCCGTCAAAGTAGCGGCGAGCGACCAGGAAGACCAGCAGCAGGCCGAGGCCTTTGCCCAGTTCCTCGACGATGGGAGCCTGGATGGCGGTGGTGACGAACTCGTAGCCCGGCCCCGGGCCGCCCATGCCGGCGACCACGCTGTCGACCTCCGCGCCAACGAAGAGGGCGATCAGGATGGCC
Source organism: Rhodoglobus sp. (assembly GCA_044340535.1). Taxonomy (GTDB): domain Bacteria; phylum Actinomycetota; class Actinomycetes; order Actinomycetales; family Microbacteriaceae; genus Rhodoglobus. The sequence continues at coordinate 9,343 of JBIITJ010000018.1, read as the reverse complement.
ACGGCGGCCCCCCACAGGAAGGCGAAGACGACCGCGAGCCTCGGTTCGGGCTCCCAGCGGTCGATCCAGCGGACGCCAAAGAACACGATGCCCAACGGGATGAGCGCCATGATGCCGCCCAAGGCAAAGGCGAAACTACCGAGCCCGGATACCAGGTAGACGGCCACGATGACGGCGACCAGCGATGCGAAGATTACGCCGATGACCCCGAGGACCACGGCACCGGAACCGCCTCGCGGCACCGAGGTGAGGCCGGGCTGCACCGTCGAGGCGGCCTGCTCTGCGACATCCGGGGGTGCGGTTGCGGGGAGGGGCGCTGGCTGGGCGTCGGGCAGGCTCATGCGACCGACCCTACCGGCAGCGCAGGGTTGCGGCGGGCGGTCAGTCCTGCTGCTCCCGCAGGATCTGCAGGGCTCGCGTCACGCGCTCCCCGAGGCCCGCGACAGGCTTCTTCGACGACTTCTCCGCCTCGGCGAGCAAGTGCACGACCTCGCCGCGGTACTCGACCTGCGCGTCGCGCACGGCAGCGACCAGGGTGAGGGATGCCCGTGCGCCCGACACTGCGAGCACCGTGCTGAGGCCCACAGCGACGACGGATGCCAGCAGCTCCCAGCCCGGGGCACGGCTGGCGAGGGAGACGATGAACATGGCGAGCGCGATCGCGGTGGGCACGGCTCGTTGGGGTCGCCTCAGCACCCAGCCCATCGCCGAACGGCGCGAATCTGCCGACGGCGGCGCGCTGCGACGGTCGTCATCAATGGTCGTGAGGCGAGCGCGCAGCTCATCGAGGCGCTCCTGCCTCGCCCTCGTGCCGGCGAGATCAATGAGCTCGTCGCGAATGGCCCGGTAGCTGTCGTCGGCGGGGCGAGTCACCGCGACAGTAATGATCACCCAGGCGGCCGCGAGCCCAACGACAACGACGCCAGCCAGTAGCAGGGCGGCGGTCGGCTCATTCTCGATGATGAGGCGCGAAACGTGGTCGAGGCCCAACCATGCCGCGACCACGGCGATGGCAGCCAGTGGGACCACCCAGGCGACGGCGTGCAGCCGGACTATCGTGCGGGCACCCCGCGCCAACAGCCGGGCATCGAACCGTGCCGTGCCGATATCGGCGAGCTGCAGCGAGAGGGCCACGAGCCACAGGGCGGCGAGCCACACTACGGCTGGCGACAGGCTCGCGACATCCATCAGCACGCCCGCATCCGTCACAGCGCTTCCACCGGGGCGCCCGCAATGTCGGCGGCGACGGTGGCGGCAACAACCTGGGCGATGTAGGCGACCAGCAGGGCCCGCGTTTCCGGGCTGAAGGTCGCCTCGAGACGACTGGACAGGCTCGGCGGCACGCTCGCGGGATCGAGTGCGATGACCTTCGCCCAGTCGAGAAGCAGCTGTTCCGCCTCGGTCAGTTGCGGATCGGTGACGTCGTCAGCGGCCAGTCGCGCCCGGTAGAACTCGGCGCATGGCCCGTGCGAGACCGTGTAGGCGAGCAAGCCCACGATCCGCTCCCCTACGAAAGGAGCCAGCGATTCTCGAAGCGCGACCACCGCGGGGCCGTCAGGGCCCAGCGCGCGGTAGCTCTGCGTCGGCAGGAACGTCATGCCAACAGGCTAGCGCTCAGGCGGCGAGATCGACTTCTGTCGGGTGCAGCAGCACGGGCGTGCGGGAGCCCTGGCGGGCTTGCTCCGGCGTGCTGAGCGCGATGTCGTCGAACGCGCCCGCGCGGATCGCCGCGAAGACGTCGGCGGCAGCCTGCTGTGCAACGCCGTGCCCCACGCCCCAGGCGCGGGCGGTGCGGATGTCTGAACCGATGATCACGATGTCGGCGGATGCCGCGTCATCAGTTTCGACGGCACCCAGGTACCGGATCCACGACCGCAGGAACGGGCTCAGGGCGGACTCGCCACGGAGGTACACCGAGGCTCCCGCGCCGACGGCGTGCACCTGCCTGACGACCGTCCGGGCGAGGCTGGCACACGGGAAGAGGGCGGCCGCGGCATCCAGTCCCACGTCGGCGGGGACGCCCATCAGGTCCCGCTCCTCGACAATGATGCGCCCTTCCTTGGGCGGGGCGGGCATCGCAAACGCCACCCGGTCGCCGCGGATGAACCCGATACTGTCTTTCGCCACGGCCTCCACGGTGCCGGAGACCTGGGTCCCGAGCGCGCTCAGCCCAATCGAACCGACGGTGACACGGACTTGCCCCCGGTCGGGCCTGGTGTTCAGTGCGGTACTCACGTCATAGAGAACGAACGGTCTGCGTGACTTATTCCGCCAGGGAGGTGAGTCAGAAGACCTTGCCAGGGTTGAGCAAGCCCTGGGGGTCGAACACGGCCTTGATTTGCCGCTGCAGGCCGAGCTGGTCGTCGCCCAGTTCATCCCGCAACCACCGTCGCTTCAGCAGGCCGATGCCGTGCTCCCCGGTCAGGGTGCCTCCGAACCGCAGGGCGGCGAGGAACAGCTCGTCGGCCGCGGCCCAGATGTGCTCGGGGACCTCGTCGCCCTCGAACACGAAGTTGGGGTGCAGGTTGCCGTCGCCCGCATGCGCAACCGTCGGGATGACGATGTCGTGCCGTGCCTCGATGTCGCCGATGGCGGCAAACATGGCGGGCAGCTGGCTGCGCGGAACGCAGACGTCCTCGATGAGCACGGTACCGAGCGCGCTCATGGCCGGGTGGAATGAGCGCCGCACCGCGAACAGCCGCTCGCCCTCCTCCAGGTCGATCGTGAGTTCTGCGGTGCCGCCGAGGGAGCGGATGATGGCCAGCATGGCGTCCGCCTCGACAGTGGCGGCGGGGCCGTCGGCGCGGATGACCAGCTGGGAGCCTCCGGGATGCCCGATGCCCAGGTGACTCGCAATCGCGGTCATCGCGCTCTCGCCGATGAGCTCCATGATCGCCGGGTGCAGGCCTGAGGAGGTGATCACGGCGGCCGCGCGTGCCGCGTCATCGACTGTCGCGAAACTGGCACTGATCACCGCGACGTCACCCGTGACGAGCGGTCGGAGTTTCACGGTGGCTTCGACAATCACCCCGAGGGTGCCTTCCGAGCCAATCATGAGGGCGGTGAGGTCGAGCCCGGTTACGCCCTTGACGGTGCGGTGTCCCAGCTCGAGCAGCCGGCCGTCTGACAGCACAACCTTGAGCGCGAGCACCGCTTCGCGCGTCACTCCGTACTTGGCGCACAGCAGTCCGCCAGCGTTGGTGGCGATATTGCCACCCACGGTCGAGATTGCGCGACTGGCCGGGTCTGGAGCAAACCACAGCCCGTACCGGCGCAGCTGTTCGTTGAGGTCGGCGTTGATGATCCCCGGCTGGACCACGGCAAGCTCGTCGTCGGCCGATACCTCAAGCACCCGGTTCATTGCGAGCGTGGAGAGCACGATTTCCCCCGCCCCGGCGATGGCCCCACCGGCGAGCCCCGTGCCCGCTCCCCGCGTGACGACGGGGGTGCCCGTGGCGCTGGCGATCCGCATGACCGCCTGCACGTCTTCGGTCGAGCGTGCCGTAACGACGGCGAGGGGCGGCTCAGTCGAGACGTGACCGGACTTGTCGGCCTGGGCCGCCGAAAGGTCCGTCGACACGGTCGACACGGCGTCGCCCAGTTCGGCACGCAACGCCAGCAGCACGGGGTTGCCGTCGCCGGCCGCCTCACCGCCGTGGGCGGTCGTCATCGTGGTGCTCACGCTTCATTGTGCCACGGCGTGGCGAGCGAGCCTCTTACTTGTCGGTGGCCTTGGCGGAAGCGGGCTCCTCCTGCAGCACGAGGCCCTGGTTGCTTCCCGCGGCGATCGCCATGTCTTCCAGCCATGCCTTGTTCAGGCTCGGTGGCCGACTGCCGCTGTACCGGAAATACACCGGGACGGCCGGATGAATCCATGCCGAGCAACGCCCGTCGCCGGAGCTCGGGTCATCCACCCAGCTAAAGAAGAATGACTCTCCCCGCCGCAGCTTCGCGCTGAACACGACCTGCAGGTGCGCGAGTACGCGGTCTTCGAGGGGAATCTCGATCGAACCCATTCCGTAGATGAGGGAGCCCATGAGTCGCTCAGGAATCTCCGGCCTAGGCGGCGCAGGAGATGCAGTGGGCGGCGGAGGGGCGCGCCTCGAGGCGGCCCACCGCGATCGGGCGCGCGCAGCGGCTGCAGTCGCCGTACGTGCCGGCGTCAAGCCGGGCGAGGGCCTCGGAGATCTCACGGGCACGGACCCGGGATTGGTGCAGGAGCGCCGCTGACTGGGCACTCTCGAAGGCGGTGTTGGCACCCTCGGGGTCGTCGACCTCGTCGTTGGTAGAACCCCGGCGCGACTCGATCCCGTCGGCGATGTCATGGAGCAGCAGTTCCTGCATTGCCGTGGCCTCCTGCAGCTCGGCTACGAGGCGCGTGCGGATCCGGGTGCGCTGGGGCGCGCCCAGCGTGGTGGGGGTGGAGGGAGTCAACTCTGCGGTCACGCGCATAAGTCAATCCTTCGACCCCTGCCCCGGCCAGTCCTTGACCGGAGTGCTTTCATGAGATAAGCCCGAGCGTAGCCAGGTCCGAATTCCGCTAGTGGTTCCTGTCCCGGCGTGCGACGCTGGGGATGTGAGCGCCGCAGACCCCCTCTTCGCCGAGCGGTACCGTGCGCTCTCCTCCCGGGACTCCCGCTTCGATGGCCAGTTCATCGCGGGGGTGCACTCGACCGGGATCTATTGCCGCCCGAGCTGCCCGGCGATGACCCCGCTCGAGAAGAATGTGCGCTTCTACCGCACGGCCGCCGCCGCCCATGAGGCAGGATTGCGCGCCTGCCGACGCTGCCAACCCGACGCCGTGCCGGGCTCGCCCGACTGGAACCTCGGCGACGAGCTGGCCTCGCGCGCCATGCGGCTGATTGCTGACGGCGTGGTCGAGCGCGAGGGCGTTCCCGGCCTGGCCGCCCGCCTCGGCTACACGACCCGGCACCTCACGCGCGTGCTCACCGCGGAACTGGGCGCAGGCCCGCTTGCCCTCGCCAGGGCGCATCGCTCACAAACCGCCCGCACCCTGCTCGCCTCGACCGAACTCCCCATCGCCGATGTGGCCTTTGCCTCGGGCTTCTCGAGCGTGCGCCAGTTCAACGACACCATCCAGGCCGTGTACGAGACCACCCCCGGCAAACTCCGCGCGCTCGCGCGGCGCACGCCCGGCACGCGCGCCCGTGCTAGCTCTTCGCCATCGACCCTCACCGTGTCACCCGTCACCCCGTCCACGCTCACCCTCAGGCTGCCCGCACGCGCACCATTCGATGGATCCGGCCTCATGCGCTTCTTCGCCGACCACGCCGTCGCGGGTCTCGAGGCCGGTGACGACAGCAGCTTCGAGCGCAGGCTGCGACTGCCGGGCGGCCCGGCGACAATCTCGGTGCGGCTCGACGGCGACGGGGTCTCCTGCACGGCTCGCTTGGGCGCGATCGCCGACGTGGGCCCACTCGTCGCCCGGGTACGCCGCATGTTCGACCTCGATGCCGACTCGGTCGCGATCGACGCGGCCCTGGGTCGCGACGGCATACTGGCCCCACTCGTGGCCGCGACCCCGGGCATCCGCATTCCCGGCGTCGCCGACATCGAGGAGGCACTGTTCCGCACCCTCGTCGGCCAGCAGATCTCTGTCGCCGCCGCGCGCACCGTGCTCGGCACCCTCACGACAGAACTGGGCAGCGATGGCCTGTTCCCGACGGCGGCGCAGTTCGCGGAGCGGGGGCGGGAGGTGCTGCGCGGCCCCGCCAGCCGGGTCGAGACGATCATGGGGGTGGCCGAAGCCGTCGCGAACGGCGACCTGCGGCTGGATATCGGGATGCCCGCTGACGAGTTCGTCGCCACCCTCACCGCCCTGCGCGGCATCGGGCCGTGGACGGCGGGCTACCTCGCGATGCGTGTTCTCGGCAACCCCGATGTGCTGCTCTCGACCGACCTCGTGATCCTGCAGAGCGCCGCCGCCCTCGGGATGCCGACCGGCACCCGTGCCCTCACCGCCCACGGCGAGCGCTGGGCGCCCTGGCGCAGCTACGCCGGACTGCACCTGTGGCGCGCCCGCCCTACGATCGGAAGATGAGCGTCGAGAACCCCAGCCCGGTGCCCGACGATCAGCCCACCGCCAGGGGCATCCCGCGCTCGGGCTGGTCCTACGCCGCCCGGCGCGCCTGGCACGGCTTCATGCGGCACCGCGGCATCGATAGCGCGGCCGCCCTGACCTTCTTCGCGGCCCTCACGATCTTCCCGGCCGCACTGATGGTCGTCTCGACCCTCGCCATCGGCATCGGCAAGCACGAAGCCGCGGGCGTCATCCTCGATGTCGTGGATGAAGTGGCGCAGGCCTCAACCGTCGATGCGATCCGCGACCCCCTCACCGAACTGTTCACCGTCACCAATCCCGGCATTGCGCTCGGGATTGGGTTCGCGCTCGCGGTGTGGTCGCTCTCCAGCTACGCGACAGCGTTCGGGCGCGCCGTCAATGGCGTGTACGAGGTGCACGAGGGGCGGCAGATCTGGAAGTTCCGCGGCACCATGATCCTGCTCGCCCTCTTCCTCATGGTGATCCTCGGGGTCATCGTGGTGCTCCTGATCACCACCCCTCGCCTGACGAGCGCCATCGGGGAGACGCTCGGCGTCGGCGAACCGTGGATAGCCCTCTGGTCGATCGGGCGCTGGCCCGTGCTCCTGGGGCTGGCGACCCTCGTGACGGCCGTGCTGTACTACGCGACCCCCAACCTGCTGCGGCAGCGCATGCGCTGGGTGAGCTTCGGCGCCGGCTTCGCCATCGTCTTCGGCGGACTCGCCACCGGCGCATTCGCCCTCTACGTCTCGACGATCGCACCATACGACAAGATCTACGGATGGCTCGGGGGCGGCATCGCGCTGCTGCTGTGGCTGTACCTCGTCAACCTCGTGCTGGTACTGGGAGCCGAAGTCGACGCAGAGGTAGTCCGCCTCCGGCAGCTCACCGCCGGGATTGCGGCGGAGGAGACCATCCAGCTGCCGATGCGCGACACCACTCGCAACCTCATGCTGGCGCGCCAACTCGCCGCCGACATCGCCGACGGGCGTGCGATGCGCAGTCGCGACGACCGGGCGGGATGACTAGGCGGAGGCCTTCTTCTTGGCGGGAGCCTTGGTCTTCTTCGGTGCGCTCTTGGCTGGCGCCTTAGCCGCCCGGTTCTTCTCGACGCTGCGCCGCAGGGCTTCCATGAGGTCGAGCACTTCTCCCCCACCCTCGGCCTCGTCGGCCTGCTCGCCGAAGGTCTCAGCGGTGTCGAGGGCGTCACCCTTGTCGAGCTTGGCCTCGATCAGTTCCTTCAACTGGTCCTGGTAGTCGTCGGTGAACTTGCTCGGCTCGAAGTCTGCCTCGAAGCTCTTCACGAGCGCCTCAGACATCTCCAGTTCCTTGGCCGAGATCGTCACCTTCTCGTCGAGCGAGGGAAAGCGCGCCTCGCGGACCTCGTCATCCCACAGCAGGGCTTGCAGCATGAGCACATCACCGCGCACCCGCAGGGCTCCGAGGCGCGTCTTCTGCCGCAGCGCGAACTGCACGATCGCGGTGCGGTCGGTCTCCTCGAGGGTGCGCCGCAGCAGCGCGTAGGCCTTCACCGACTTCGAGTCGGGCTCGAGGTAGTAGCTCTTCTCGAACATGATCGGGTCGACCTGCTCGCTCGGCACGAACTCGACGACGTCGATCTCGCGGCTGCGTTCGGCGGGGAGCGAGGCGATGTCGTCATCCGTCAGCACCACGGTGCGCTCGCCGTCGTCGAATGCCTTGGCGATATCGGCGTAGTCGACGACGTTGCCGTCAATCTCGCACACCCGCTTGTAGCGAATGCGCCCACCGTCGGCGGCGTGCACCTGGTGCAGCGAAACATCGTGGTCTTCGGTGGCACTGTAGACCTTGACGGGGACGTTGACGAGCCCGAACGTGATCGCACCCTTCCAGATTGATCGCACGAGCGGCCCCTTCCTCAATGTGTACCCAGTACACATTGTGTACCGCAAGGGCTGGCCTTACCAGCCCTTGCTCGTCAGGATGGATTCATGGCAGCAAGCACCGGGAGCGACGCGAACGCCACGGTCACCATCGACGGCCACCGGCTCAAGCTCACCAACCTCGACAAGGTGCTCTATCCCGAGACCGGGACCACCAAGGCCGAGGTGCTCGACTACTACGCCCGCGTCGCCGACGTGCTGATCCCGCACGCTGCCAACCGCCCGGCGACCCGCAAACGCTGGGTGCACGGGGTGGGCACCGAGGCCGAGCCCGGGGAGATGTTCTTCCAAAAGAACCTCGACGAACGCTCGACCCCCCAGTGGGTGCGTCGTCGTGAGCTGCAGCATTCCGACCACGTCAACGTTTACCCCCTGGTCAACGACCTCGCCACCCTGACCTGGCTGGGCCAGATCGCGGCGCTCGAGATCCACGTGCCCCAGTGGCAGTTCGGCCGAACCGGCGCGCGCAAGAACCCCGACCGCCTGGTGCTCGACCTCGACCCGGGCCCGGGCGCAACCCTCATCGAGTGCGCGGAGGTGGCCCGCTGGGCCCGCGTGATCCTCGAGGACATGGGGTTGCAGCCGATGCCGGTCACGAGCGGGAGCAAGGGCATCCATTTATACGCCGCCCTCGACGGCAAGCAGACCAGCGACCAGGTCTCGGAGCTCGCCCACGAGCTCGCGAGGGCACTCGAGGCGGATCATCCCGACCTCGTCGTCAGCGATATGAAGAAGGCGCTGCGCGACGGCAAGGTGCTCGTGGACTGGAGCCAGAACAACGGCAACAAGACGACCATCACGCCCTACTCACTGCGCGGGCGAGCGCACCCCACAGTCGCGGCTCCCCGCACCTGGAAGGAGCTCGAGAGCCCGAAGCTGCGCCAGCTCGACTTCACGGAGGTCATCAAGCGGGTCGCGAAGGACGGCGACCCGCTGGCGGGCCTGACAGCGGGCCACCTGGCCTCCCTCGAACCGACCCCCGAGCGCATGGCGGGCTTCCGGCACGCCGACGGAGCGGATGACCGGCTCGCCAAATACCGGAGCATGCGCGACGGGGCCCTCACGCCGGAGCCCGTGCCCGCCGACGTGGCGCCACCGACCACCGGCCAAACGTTCGTGATCCAGGAGCACCACGCGAGCCGCCTGCACTGGGACTTCCGGCTTGAGCACGACGGCGTGCTCGTCAGCTGGGCGCTGCCCAAGGGCGTACCCACCGATATCGCCAAGAACCACCTGGCGGTGCAAACCGAAGACCACCCGCTTGAGTACGGCACCTTCGAGGGCACCATCCCTGAGGGCCAATACGGCGCGGGCGAGGTGACGATCTGGGATTCCGGGACCTACGAACTGGAGAAGTGGC
>JBIITJ010000082.1:0-8794 GCA_044340535.1 Rhodoglobus sp. | reverse complement strand
TGGCCCCGCACCTCACCCGCGCCGGCCGGGGTGGTTGGGCCCCGCGCCCGGCGACAGAGAAAAGACTTCACTGTGAAAGACACGACCGAGCTGCTGCGCACCCTGACCCTCCTGCAGAAGGCGGCGCTACTCAGCGGCAAGAACACCTGGCAGACCCGCGACATCCCGCAGCTGGGCATCCCGTCCATCTGGCTTGCCGATGGTCCGCACGGCGTGCGCAAGCAGGTCGGCTCGGCCGACCACCTCGGCTTGAATGCCTCGGAGCCGGCGACCTGTTTCCCCACCGCCGCGACCGTGGCGGGCAGCTGGGATGTCGAGCTCGCCGAGGAGATCGGGGCGGCGCTGGGGCGTGAGGCCTCGGCGCAGGGCGTCCACGTGCTTCTCGGCCCCGGACTGAACATCAAGCGCAGCCCTCTCGGCGGCCGCAACTTCGAGTACTTCTCCGAAGACCCCGAACTCTCGGGCCGCCTCGCGGCCGGCTATGTGCGCGGCATCCAGTCGGAGGGCGTCGCCGCCACCCCCAAGCATTTCGCGGTCAACAGCCAGGAGCTGCGCCGCATGGTCAGTGACTCGGTCGTCGACGAGCGCACGCTCCGCGAGCTGTACCTGACCGCCTTTGAAATTGTCGCCCGCGAGGGGCAGCCCTGGGCGTTCATGTCGTCGTACAACCTCATCAACGGTGAGTACGCCCACGAGAATCGCCACCTGCTGCTCGAGGTGCTCCGCGAAGAGTGGGGTTTCGATGGTGCCGTGATCTCCGACTGGGGGGGCGGCAACGATGCGGCCGCGGCCGTCAGCGCCGGCGGAACACTCGAAATGCCCTCGCCCGGCTTTGATTCGGCGCGGGCGATTGTCGCCGCGGTCGAGAGCGGCGCGGTATCGGTGGATGACCTCCACGCTCGTGTCTCGGAGGTGATCGAACTCGTGCGCCGCGTAGCGGGGCGCGCCGTCGCGGCAACCGCCGACTTCGACGCCCACCACGCTCTCGCCCGCCGCGCCGCCGCAGAATCTGCTGTCCTGCTGCGCAACGAGGACGGGATCCTGCCGCTTGCCCCCGGAACACGCGTCGCCCTTATCGGCGACTTCGCCACGACGCCGAGGTACCAGGGCGCCGGTTCGTCGACCGTGAATGCCACCCAACTGTCGACCCTCGTGGGGTCGATCGGAGCGACCGAACTCGTGCTGGCGGGCACAGCGAAGGGTTATCGCCGCGACGGCGTCGCCGACGCAGCACTGGTCGCCGAGGCCGTCGTCGCTGCCAGCTCCGCGGAGGTTGCCGTGCTCGCGCTCGGTCTGCCCGAGATCGCCGAGTCGGAAGGCCTCGACCGGTCATCCCTCGCCCTCCCCGCCGACCAGGTTGCCCTGCTCGCCGCCGTCGCGCAGGCAAACCCCCGTACCGTCGTCGTGCTGAGTGCCGGGGGAGCCATCGAGACGCCGTGGCTTGCCGACGCTGCGGCCCTCCTGCACGCCTACCTCGGAGGGCAGGCTGGCGCGGAGGCGATCCTCGACGTGCTCACCGGTGCCGTCGACCCCGGGGGGCGGCTTGCCGAAACCTTCCCCGTCGCGCTCGATGACACTCCCACTGCGGGTCGGTTCCCCAGCGCACTGCGCACCGCCGAGTACCGCGAAGGGTTGTACGCGGGATACCGCTACTACGACACCGCCGGGGTCGCTGTGGCCTTCCCCTTCGGGTTCGGGCTCAGCTACACGAGCTTCGAGTGGTCCGACCTGAAGGTCGGCGACGGTGAGGTCACCGTGACTGTCACCAACACGGGTGACCGGGCTGGTGCCGACGTGCTGCAGCTCTATGTCGGGCGCGTGGGGGAGGGCCGCATTTACCGGCCCCGCCACGAACTCAAGGGATTTGCGAAGGTTCGGCTCGCCGCCGGTGAATCTCGCGAGGTGACGATCCCACTCGGCGAGCGCGCCTTCCGCTACTTCGACGCCGACCTCGATGCCTGGCAGGTTGAGGCGGGCGAGTACGAGGTTTCCGTCGGCCGAAACATCGCCGATCGCCCCCTGGCCACCGTCATAACCGTTGCCGGCTCCGCGGGCGATTGGATCGCGGGCATCGTGCCCGAGGCCTATCGTTCCGGCCAGGTCACCCAGGTCACCGACGCCGACTTCGCGGCGCTCCTCGGCAGGCCTCTTCCCGAAGGGGAATGGGGCACCGGCCCGCTCGGCTTCAACGATCCCATTGATCGACTCAAGGTTGCCCGCAGTGGCCTCGCGCGACTGGCCTTCCGCGTGATCGACGGGCGCCGCAAGAAGGCCGAAGAGGCGGGCCACCCCGACCTGAACATCCTGTTCATCTTCAACGCGCCGTTCCGGGTCATCTCGAAGATGAGCGGCGGCCTCGCCACCCGGGAGGTGACGGATGCCCTCCTCGCCCTCGTCAACGGACGCACCTTCCGAGGATTCGGCCGGGCCATCGCGGCCTACGTTCGGGGCCGGAGCGCCGAGAAGCGCACGGGCCGGGAGTTTCGCGAGGCCGCCGACCGCCAGACCACCACCACTACACAACACAGGAGTGCCTGAAACCATGTTCACCGCTATCACAACCTGGTGGTCGGCCTTCTCCGAGAAGCACCCCGAGCTCACCAAGTTCGCGATGTTCTTCATCTTCTCCAACGGCGTCACCCTGCTTCAGCTTGCGCTCATGCCACTGTTCCGGTGGGCGTTCGCGAGCTTCACCGGCTTTGTGGGTGTCGACTTCCAGGCGTTCCCCATCGGATCGAACGTCGACGGCAGCCAGTACTACATGTTCGACTACGCGGCTGGCGAGTTGCCGGAGGGCGGCGGCGGTCTCGCCTACTTCCTGTCGGTGCAGATCACGCTACTCATCGCGCAGGTGATCAACTTCTTCCTGCAGCGCAACGTCACGTTCAAGTCGAACACCTCGGCCTGGGTTGCGGCGGGGTGGTACACGGCCGCGTACGTCGTGATCACTTTCGTTGCCGCCGCTGCGCAGGGCTTCTACAAGGCGTGGATCTACGACCTGTTCATGAACACGTGGGGGTGGGGATCGACCGGTGCCGTCGCGGCCGATATCGTTACGGTCATCATCAACTCCGCCATCTCGTTCTGGGTCTTCTACCCGATCTTCAAGGTGATCTTCCGCCAGAAGAAGACCGAGCCGGTGCCAACCGTCGGCAGCTGAACACCCATGACAGCTCATCCTCCAGCACCCCTGCTCACGATCGTTGTGCCCTCGTACAACGCGCAGGACTACCTGCATCGCGCTATCGAGCCGCTCCTCGAAGTCCGGGGAATCGAGGTAATCGTCGTCAACGACGGGTCGACGGATGCGACGGGCACCATCGCCGACAGCTATGCCGCCCTCCGGCCCGACGTCGTCAGGGTGGTCCACCAGGCCAACGGTGGGCACGGCGGTGCGATCGAGACCGGGATCGAGCACGCCCGAGGCCTCTACCTCAAGGTGCTCGACGCCGACGACTGGTTGAGCATCCCGAGCCTGGACTACGCGCTCAACACTCTTGGGCGTCTCGAACCGGCAGGCGGCGTCGATGCCCTCGTCACCGACTTCATCCATGACCGGGTGGGCAAGGCCAACCGGGTCTCGCGTTTCGACACCGTGTTCCCGGCCGATCGGGTGTTCGGATGGGACGACACCCAGAAGTTCGGCACCCGCCAATTCCTGCTCATGCACGCCCTCATCTACCGCACCGAGGTGGTCCGGCGCAGTGGCCTTTCGCTTCCGCGCCACACCTACTACGTCGACAACTTGTACGTGCTGATCCCGCTCGCCCACGTTCGCCGCATGTATTACCTCCCCGTCGGCCTGTACCACTACTTCATTGGACGCGTCGACCAGTCGGTGAACGCCGACGTGATGGTGCGCAACATCGACCAGCAGCTGCTCGTGAACCGGATTGCGCTGAGCTCGTTACCCTCACCCGCGGATGTTGCTTCGGGGGCGGTTCCGCCCCGGCTGTATGCGGCGCTCGTGCACTACGTTGAAGCGCTCTGTGCCGTCACCTCGGCGACCCTCGCGCGAGGTGGTCGGAGCACCCACCTCGCCAAACGGGATGCGTTCTGGCGTGAGCTCGCGATCACCAACCCGGTGGTCTACCGCAAGATGCGACGCAGCTTCATCGGGGCCAGCAGCAACCTTAAGGGCACGACGGGCAGGCGGGTGACCTCGTTGGCTTACCATGTGGCACGGAGAGTAATCGGGTTCAGCTAGGCCGGGAGGGAGCGCGATGATCCGGATCGGAGTCGTCGAAGACGACCCCGCCAGTATCGACCGCATCCTGGGGCACCTCGACCGGTACCAGCGTGACCATGGCGAGCGGTTCCATGTCGGCGCCTTCCATGACGGCGCTGATGTGCTCGAGGATTACCGGCCCGACTGGGACATCCTGCTGCTTGACATCCAGATGCCGCGGGTTGACGGGATGACCGCCGCCCGGCGAATCCGGGAGCGCGACAGCGACGTGGTGATCGTGTTCGTGACCAGCGCGCCGCAGTACGCGATCAGCGGGTACGAAGTCGACGCCCTCAGCTACCTGCTGAAGCCCGTCAGCTACGCGGCGTTCGAACAGGAACTGTCGCGCTGTCTCGTCCGCCTGCGACGCCGCGAGCGCCGGACCCTGCTGTTCACTGATTCGGAAGGTGACCTGCACCGCATCGATCTCGCCGAGGTGCTCTACATCGAGACGGTGAGGCGAAAGCTCGTGATCAGGAGCCTCGAGCGCGATTACACGGTCGCCGGAACGCTTAAGTCGATGGAGGGGGAGCTGGCAGGCGATGACTTCTTCCGCTGCAACAGTGGCTACCTGGTGAACCTCCGCCACGTTACCGGGGTCGAAGGCAATGACTGCCGAATCCGTGGGGGAGTGCGGCTGCAGGTCAGCAGGCCGCGCAAGAAGGAGTTTCTCGCGGCCCTCGCGAGCTACATCGGCGCCCGCGGGATCACGGCGTGATCGGGGAACCCGTCGCGGTTGCCGCTGCTGACATTCCCCGCTTGTTCACCGGTATCGCCGAATGGGGTGCATGCCTGGTCTTCCTGCTGATCGTGCGTCGGCGGTGGAACTGGCTGGTCACCGGTGCGCTCGTGTTGGGCGGCCTGGGGGTCCTGGTCGGCGTCCAGCTGTGGGCGGGGACACTCCCGTTATCGCTGTGGATTCCGGGGATGCTGGCTGCGGCGGCCGCGATGTACGTCCTGCTATTCGCATCGCTGCGGGTCTCAGCGGTGACCGCCGGGTATCTCACCGCCCGTGCCTTCGTGCTCGCCGAGCTCGTGGCATCCCTGCACTGGCAGCTCGACCGTTTCTATTGGAGCGAGGCGGGCGCGGTGCCGCAGGCGGTGCTTTTCGCGGTCGTGTACCTCGTACTGTTGTCGCTGGCCTGGCTGGCCGAACGCCGCCACCTGCCGCGCGGTGCTCATCTTGTCGTGGGTTGGGGCGACCTGGTCAGCGCGGTGGCCATTGCCGCGGCGACGTTCGCGATCTCCAACCTGAGCTTCGTGAATGCCAACACCGCGTTCAGTGGTCGGCTGGGACCGGAAATCTTCTACATCCGCAGCCTCGTCGACCTGCTCGGGTACATCGCGCTCTACGTGCAACATGAGGTGCGGCGCACGCTCGAGGCCAGCCGGGCGGCCGACGCCATGGCGAACCTGCTGACCAGCCAGCACGAACAGTACGAGATTTCCCGCAGGGCGATCGACGAGGTCAACCGCAAGTACCACGACATGAAGCATCACCTCGACGCAATTCGCGCGGAGCAGGACCCCCAGCTGAAAATGCGCATTCTCGACGATCTTGAAGTGTCGATTCGTGATTACGGGTCACAGGTGCGGTCGGGGAACTCGGTTCTCGACGCGGTACTGACGGCGAAGCTCATGTACGCCCGGGAGAAGGGCATCCAGGTCACGTCGGTGGCCGACGGGCAGCTGCTCGACTTCATGAGCCCGCTCGATGTGACGACCATCGTGGGCAACGCCCTCGATAACGCCTTCGAGGCGGCCAGTCGGCTGGCCTCGCCCGACCAGCGGATGGTCAAGTTCTCGCTGTTTGCGCAGGAGGACTTCGTCATGCTCCGTGTCGAGAACACCTTCGATGGCGTCGTAGCCCGTCGGGGTGGGGAGATCGTGACCCGCAAGGCGGGAGACAGCCACGGCTACGGCCTGCGGAACATCGAAGCCGCGGCCGAAAAATACGGGGGCTCGCTGTCGATCAGTGATGAGGGCGGGTGGTTCAGCCTGCGGGTGCTGCTCGTGCCGGGCCACTGGGTGAACTCACGGTGAATCCCCAACGTTCGCGGGTGCAATCGACCCAGACTCATGTAACGTTTTGGTCACGGCGGCCCTCGGGTCGCCGTCCAACGTTAAGCGGCGACTCGCATCCACCCCGACCCTTTGTCAACGGGGTGGGGGACCGTCCGTGCTCTCGATACGGTCGAAGAGTGAAGCGAATCATCTATGACGGCAACACCTGGCTGGTTGGCGACGAGGCGGCTGAGGTTCTCGTCGAGTACGCGGTGCTGCTCGCCAAAGAGGAGTCAGCGGATTCTGTCGATGTCGCGGCCTACGACCGCAGCGGCCAGCCACAGAACATCACCCTGCTCATCGGGCCTGCCACCATGATGACCATCGAGTCGTCGTCCTCCCTTCTGGAACCTCCGGACAATGCCGACCCCGTCGCGCGCGTGCGCGAGCGGATGCGGCAGGTTACCTCGCCGCCCAGGGCCCTCCCGGGCGACCCGGGCGACCTCTCCTACCTGGACGACCTTCCGTAACAGCGATCGATGGGAACTTTCAATTACGGGCCCGGCCCGATCCGGGTGGAATTTGACGACAGGGTGCTGGCCCACGTGCATTCCGTCATCGCGCTCAAGGTGCGCCGCAAAGAGCCGTTCTTCTTCAGCTGGTTCGACACGCAGGCGGTCGGTGACGGTCGAAGCGCCGCGTGGATATCACCCGAAGTGCCCATGTACTTCAAGTACGAGTCATCCGCGCCCCACCGCCTCAACCGGCAGTGGCTCGAATCAATGGTCATCGCCGCAGGGAGCAACCAGGGCCTGATCCTCACCGAGGAACCCACCGGCGAACCCATCGTCGCGACCGACAACAGCGAGAAACCGTAGCCAGGAGCAGAGCCTAGGCTGTGGTGGTGAGCAGCCGAACAGGGACAACCACGTTCGGCGCGGCCGGACTCGTGTTGGTCGGGCTCATCTGCCAGGACATCGGCGCGGCCATCGCGGTGACCCTCTTCCCCCAGGTCGGGGCGCTCGGCATGGTAAGCCTGCGGCTCGCCTTCTCGGCGATCGTGCTCATGGTGGTGTTCCGGCCGTCGTTGCGCGGTCGTCGCCGCAGCGACTGGGTCACGGTGACCGCGTTCGGCCTGGTCCTCGCCGCCATGAACGCGCTATTCTACGAGGCCATCGCGCGCATCCCGCTCGGGATCACCGTGACCATCGAGGTGCTGGGGCCGCTCGTGCTCTCCGTGGTGGCCAGCAGACGGGCATCCGCCTGGCTGTGGGCGGTGCTCGCCTTCGCCGGCGTCGCGATCCTCGGCAATGGCGGCTGGGGGCAGCTGGATGCGGTGGGAGTCGGGTTCGCCGTCGCCGCTGGAGTGGCGTGGGTGGCATACATCCTGCTCTCCGCCCGCACGGGCCAGCGGTTCTCGCGCCTCGACGGCCTCGCGATCGCGATGACGATCGGGGCGCTCGTGACGGTGCCGTTCGGTGCGGTCACAGCGGGACCTGCGTTGCTCCACGCGCACATCCTCGCAATCGGGCTTGCCGTCGCCCTGCTGTCGTCGGCGATTCCCTACGCCCTTGAGCTGCTGGCGCTGCGGCGACTGCCTGCTGCCACCTTCTCCGTGCTGATGTCGTTGTCGCCGGCGCTCGCCGCAACAGCCGGTTTCCTGATCCTGCACCAGGCACTCAGCCTGTGGGACCTGGTCGCCATCGGCCTCGTGGTGGTCGCGAGCATGGGCGCGGTTCGTGCGGCCGCCCGGCGCGACGCCGTGCCGCTGCCCCCGGCGGCCACTGCCTGACTACACCAGCGGGAGTAGGCAAATTCATCCGCAGGTCCCATGCGTTTCCAAGCCAGGATCGGAAGAGTTGCTGTCATGACCACACGCCCCGTCCGCATCCTCATCGTCGACGAAGAAGAGCCGCTCACCAACGTGCTGGGGATCGCCTTCCGGCTGGAAGGGTGGGAGGTGAGCGTCGCCCCTGACGGCGCCTCAGCCCTCACCGCCGTGACCGAGTTCCAGCCCGATATCGTGCTGCTCGACATGATGCTGCCCGACACGGTCGGCACCGAAGTGGTCGCGTCGCTGCGCGCCGAAGGCAACGGCACTCCCGTCGTGTTCCTCACGGGCCGGGCATCCACCGACGACCGCATCGCGGCCTACGCCGCCGGTGGCGACGACTACCTCACCAAGCCGTTCGGCCTCGAAGAGGTCATCGACCATTTGCGCCCCCTCGTGCGGAGGCTGGGCCTGGCCCCCACGAGCCGCCGCTACGCGGACCTGGTGCTCGACGAATCGACCTCCGAAGTGTGGCGAGGTGATGAACGCCTCGCCCTCACCCCAATGGAGTTCGAGATGCTGCGCGCGCTCCTGGAAGCCCCGGAGTCATCCCAAACCCTCGGCGAGTTGCTCCGTGCCGTCACGGTGCGCGGCATGCGGGTACCCCGTGAGGTTGCGCAGCGCATGCTCGACCGCATGCGCTCGCTCGTCAACGGGGACCGCACGCCGCTCATCCTTGAAGACTCCGCGGGCAACTGGATGCTCGCTGCCGCATAGCTACTTGTCGCCGA
>JBIITJ010000017.1:0-40575 GCA_044340535.1 Rhodoglobus sp. | reverse complement strand
AAGTGCCGGAGGCGATCGCGGTCGCCATCGAAACGCGGTACATCACCACCCGGCACAAGCGCGCCGAGCCGGTAACGATGTTCGACGACTGGTGGCGCTCGGCGTGAGCCTCGTCGCCGTCGCGCAGTTCGCGCCGGGGGACGAGCCCGCCGAGAACCTCGCAGCCATCGAGGGCTACGCGCGTGCCGCGGCTGCCCGGGGTGCGACTCTCGTGGTGTTCCCGGAGTACTCCTCCTTCTTCCAGCCCGAGATGGGGCCGGCGTTCGTCGCGGCGGCACAGGGGCTTGAGGGCGAGTTCGTCGGTGCGCTCGGCGCGATGGCCGCGAGCGTGGGCATCCATATCGTCGCGGGGATGCTGGAGACGGCGGATGCCGCGCGCTTCAGCAACACGCTCGTGGCACTCTCGCCCACCGGTGAGCTCGTTGCCGTCTACCGCAAGCTGCACCTCTACGACGCGTTCGGCCAGCGCGAGTCTGACTGGGTGCGCGCGGGAGAACTCGTGGCCCCGCAGACCTTCCCGTGGGAGGGCTTCACCGTGGGCCTGCAGACCTGCTACGACATCCGCTTCCCCGAGGTGACCCGCCACCTGGTCGACGCGGGGGCCGACTTCGTGCTCGTGCCCGCCGAGTGGGTGCGCGGCCCGCTCAAGGAACATCACTGGCGCACCCTCGTGACCGCCCGCGCGATCGAGAACACCATCTACATCGCCGCCGCCGACCACACGCCCCCGGTCGGTGTTGGCACCAGCATGATCGTCGACCCGATGGGCGTGGAGCTTGCGGCGCTCGGCGAGGCCAGCGGCATTGCCGTCGCCGAGGTCGACCCCGCTCGGATCGGGTCGGTGCGGCGCACCAACCCCGCTCTCGCCCTGCGTCGTTTCGGGGTACACCCCCTCTAGGGGCACCAGCTTGGGGGGATGTACCCCACGCCGTACCTCCGTAGAGTTACCTCAGTTCATCAGGGGGGACCGGATGTCTGAACCGTTCAGGGTGATCGTCGTCGAAGACGATCCCGATGTTGCGCTGTACACGAAGACCGTGCTCGAGCGTAAAGGCGACTGCGTCGTCCTTGCCGTCGCCGACGCGCGCCAGGTGGCGGGCATCATTGACCAGTTCCAGCCCGACGTGCTGGTCACCGATATCGAACTGCCAGGGATGTCTGGGCTCGACCTCGTCGCCCAGGTGCGCGAACGTCGCCCCACCATCCCCGTCATCATGATGACCGCCCACGCCTCGGTCGACTACGCGATCACCGCGCTGCGTGCGCAGGCCGACGAGTTTCTCACCAAGCCCGTTGGTGCGGCTGAGCTGCTCGGCCACGTGCTGCGGCTCGGTGCCGCCGCCCGCGAAGCTGCCGCCGCCCTGCGGGTGGAGAGTGTTCTTGCGATCGGTGCGCATCCCGACGACGTCGAGACCGGGGTTGGCGGGATCCTCGCCGCGCATCGTGCTGCGGGCGACCGGGTGACGATCCTCACGCTCTCCAGTGGTAACCGCGAGGGGGGCATCCAGAACGCCTGGATTGAGAGCTCCTCCTCCGCCGGTGTCATTGGGGCGTCGCTGTTGTTGGAGGACGCGCTGCGCGGCAACCACCCCGCCGGTCTGTCGGTCGTGCAGGTTATCGGCAAGGTCATCGACGATGTCGGTGCGACGGTCGTCTACGTGCACAGTGAGCATGACGACAACCAGGAGCACCGCGCCGTCCATGACGCCGCCCTGATCGCGGCGGCGAGGGTGCGCACGGTCGCCTGCTACCAGGGCACCAGCTCGACACCTGACTTCCGTCCGAACCGTTTCGTTTCCATCGACGGCCACATCGAGGCGAAGCTCGCCATGCTTGACGCTTTCGCCCGGGATGCCGAGCGCCCCTTCTACCTCCAGTCGGACTTCGCGTTGGCCACCGCTCGCGCCTGGTCCCGGTACGGCTCGGGAACGTACAACGAGGCGCTCGAGATCATCCGGGATTCCGCCGCCGTCTAGGCGACGGGTGCCGAAAGTGGGGGACTGATGTCAGAAATAGACGCTGTGCGCGTGCTGGTCGTCGAAGACAGCGAAGACCAGGCGGGGCTGCTTCGACGCTACTTCGAGCGCGCAGGATGCCACGTCACGACGGTCGCGACCGGGGAGCAGGCGATCACCGCGTACACGGGGGAGACCCACGACCTCGCCGTGATCGACCTGCAACTGCCCGGCATGGACGGGTGGGAACTGACAACAAGGCTCAAGGCTGAACGGCCGGAATGCGCGATCGCGATCACCTCCGTTCTCGACGCCACTGATTTCCCGGCTGCCGACGCTTTCCTGCCGAAGCCGTTCACCGGTGAGCAGGTCAGGCAGGTCTTGCGCAGCACCGTATCGAGGTGGGGACAATGACCCACACGGTCGTGGTCGCCGACGATGACGCCGACATCCGCTCACTGGTGGGGATTGCTGTCGGGCGCGCGGGCCTGCACGTCGTGGCGAGTGTTGCCGATGGCGCCCTCGCTCTTGACGCCATTCGCACACATCGGCCTGACCTTGCGATCCTCGATATCTCGATGCCGGAAATGACCGGGCTGGAGGTCTGCCGCGAGGTGCGCGCGGATGACTCCCTCCACGACCTGCGCATCCTGCTGCTCTCGGCGTCCGTCGACGAGAACACGAGGGTCGTCGGTCTCGGGTCGGGGGCGGACTACTTCCTCACTAAACCGTTCAGTCCTCGTGACCTTGTCGCCTGGTTGGCAGTGGGAAAGGAAGCGCGGTGAGGCAGTCCGTCGTCCACATTATCGACCGCATTGCGGCTGACCTCGACAGGCCTTCCCCCGCGGTGAAGCAATCGGCGACCTCGATCGCTGTTGTGCTTGCCGTGCTTCTCGCCCTCACCGTCCCGGGGCTTGGTTTCCCGGAACCGCAGCTCGCGCTGCTCGGCGTTGTGCTCGTTGGCATCGCGACAATCCTCTCGCTGGTATTCACTCGCTTCACCGGCCTCGAGCGGTTCGCGATGCTGATCCCGATGATCGACCTGATGGGTCTCGGTGCTTTTCGCGCAGGCACGGGCGGTAGTGGCTCGCTGTTCTCGGCGCTGATCATCCTGCCCATCATCTGGCTTGCCGCGGCACCGGGGCGCCGCTACATCGTCTTTGCCGTCATCGGCACCTCTCTCGCCCTGATGTTCCCTTTCATCGTCACCCTCACGCTTCCCCAATCATCCAGCGAGTGGCTGCGCGGCGTATTCACCCCGATCGTCTTCGGAGTTGCGGCCGCCATCATCAATGAGCTGGCCCGCCAAAGCCGCAAACAGCTGAACGCGATCAAGGAAATGGCCGAAGAGAAGGAACGGATGCTGCAGCGCACCGTGGAGTACGCGGCGCAGTTGCAGGAGAGCGAAGCCAAGTACCGGGCGTATGACCGCCTGTTCCGCGGTGTCTGGGCGGCAGTCACCGAGCAGTCGGTGATCGGAACCGACGCCACCGGGCTCATTGACGCCTGGAACCCCGGGGCGACCAAGATTCTCGGCCCGACGGCAGACGAGGCCGAGGACAAGCTCCACATATTCGACTTCCATCTCCCCGATGAGTTGGAGGAACGCGCACGGGAACTCAACTACCCGCCGGGGGAGACCGTGCTCAACCCCGGCTTCTCGGCTCTCGTCGAGAATGCGCGCCTCGGTAAAGCGGAAAGCCGCGAGTGGACGTATGTACGCAGCGACGGCAGTCACGTGCCCGTGCAGCTGTCGGTCACGAAGCGGGTTGATGAGGATGGCAACACCCAGGGTTACCTGTTCGTCGCCTCCGACGTCACCCAGGCGCGTGAGGTTGCCCGCTTGAAGGACGAGTTCGTTGGCCTGATTTCGCACGAACTGCGGACTCCGCTGAGCTCGATTCTCGGTTACCTCGAGCTCATGCGTGACGACGATGACCACCCGCTCGCGCCCGAGCACATGAAGTATCTCGCCGTTGCCGAGCGCAACGCGCACCGGTTGCTTCGTCTTGTGGGTGACCTGCTGTTTACGGCCCAGGTTGAGTCGGGCAAGTTCCCGCTGGATGCCCGCGACACCTCTCTCGATTCGATCCTCGGTGCCGCCATCCTGTCGGCCCGGCCGGTCGCTGACGCCGCGGGGATCACCCTGGTGCAGCATGCTCCGGATGCCCCGACCCAGATCCACGGCGACGCCCTGCGTCTCGGGCAGGCCGTCGATAACCTCATCTCGAACGCCATCAAGTTCACCCCGCGCGGAGGCACCGTCACTCTCGCCCTCGAGACCGTGGGACAGAACGCCGTCGTCACCGTGCGGGACACGGGCATGGGAATCGCCGCTTCAGAACTCGACCAGCTCTTCTCTCGGTTCTTCCGGGCGACGACCGCGACGCGCAATGCTGTGCCCGGTGTCGGGCTGGGCCTGACGATCACGAAGGCGATCGTGTCTGCCCATCACGGGCGGATGGGTGTGGAGAGCGTCGAGGGCCAGGGCACCTGCTTCAGCATGACCCTGCCGCTGGCATCCGCGACCGTTTAGGACCGGCGCAGCTCCGCGAGCTGGGCGGCTGCACGCTCGAGCAGGTCGACCTTCTTGCAGAACGCGAAGCGCACGAGCGTGGAGAAACCGTCGCGACGGTCGGGGTGCACGAACGCTGACAGCGGCACACCGACGACGCCCGCGAGACCCGGCAGCGCGCGGCAGAAGTCCGCGGCATCCGTGACGCCCAGCGGAGCGGCATCCGCCACCAGGAAGTACCCGGCCTGCGGTTGGCTGACCTCGAAACCGGCGGCCCTCAGGCCTGCGCCGAGGATGTCCCGCTTCGCGGCCAGTGTCGCGGCGACCGTGCTGAAGTACTCGTCGGGCAGGCCGAGCCCCACGGCGATCGCGGGCTGGAACGGTGCACCGTTCACGTAGGTGAGGAACTGCTTGATCGCGATGATAGGTGCGAGCAGTGTGGCGGGGGCGACGATCCAGCCGATCTTCCAGCCGGTGGCGCTGAAGGTCTTGCCACCGCTCGAGATCGTGATCGTGCGTTCGAAAGCGCCCGGCATGCTCGACACCGGGATGTGCTCCACCCCAAACGTCAGGTGCTCGTACACCTCGTCGGTGACGATGAGCGCGTCGTGCTGGTGAGCGAGTTCGACGATCAGCTCGAGGGTCTCGCGGGGTAGCACCGTGCCGGTGGGGTTGTGCGGGGAGTTGACCAGGATTAGCCGGGTGCGGTCGGTGATCGCCGCGCGCAGGTCTTCGTGGTCGGGCAGGAAGTCGGGTGCCCGCAACGGCACCGTCACATGGGTGGCGCGGCTGAGTCCGATGAGCGCGCCGTATGCGTCGTAGAAGGGTTCCAGAGTGACAACCTCGTCACCCTCGTCGGTGAGGGCCAGGATGGTCGCGGCAAGCGCCTCAGTAGCCCCCGCCGTCACCAACACCTGGGTCACGGGGTCGACCCGCACCCCGTAGAAGCGCTCCTGGTGGGCGGCGATCGCCTCGCGCAGCACTGGGGCGCCGAGGCCCGGCGGGTACTGGTTGATGCCATCGGTGATGGCCTGGCGTGCAGCATCCAGTACTTCGATCGGGCCGTCCTCATCAGGGAAGCCTTGGCCGAGGTTGATTGCTCCGGTCGCCATTGCGAGTGCGGACATCTCGCTGAAGATCGTCGGGCGTTGCTCGCCGTCCGCGCCGAGCAACATGGCGCCGCGGGCGGCGCGCTCCCAGGAACCTGACACCGTCACCGTTCGAGCTTAATGGTGCGGGAAGCGCTCCCCGGTCACGGTGGTGGTCGAGCTCTGCTCGCCGTGGTTTGCCCCGGTGTCCCTCGGCCGTGCCGCTTCAGCTGCGGCGGCTCGTTGCGGTTGTCGACTGTCTTCCCCGTTCACCCCCATAGCCGTGCCGACAGTGCTGCGTCAGGCGTTCGGTGCCGCCTGCATCTGTGTTTCGGGTTCGGTGGTGTAGGTCTTGCCGGTGGGTGAGGTCCATTCGATGACGCCGTCGTCGAGTTGTCGAACCCGCCAGCCGGTCATGTGTTTCAAGCGGTGGTGGGCGGGACACAGGTGGGCGAGGTTGTCGTGTTCAGTGTGCCCGTCGTGTTGCCAGTCTTGGGTGTGGTCTATCTCGCAGATCCGCGCGCCCCTACTGCAGCCGGGGAACCGGCAGGTTCCGTCCCGCACCCGCAACCACGTGCGGAGGTCGGCGGGGACGCTGTACCGGTCGCGGCCGACGGAGAGCACGGCACCGGTTTCGGGGTGGGTGAGAATGCGGGTGAAGCTCGGGGCAGCACCTGCCAGGTCGAGTGCGGTCTCGAGGTCGATCGGCCCATACCCTTCCAGCACCGCCGGTTCGTCACTGCGGCCCAACAGCGTTAGCGCGGGGACGGTGACCAGCACCCGGGCGCGGATCCCGGTGTCGGGGCGAGTCTTCCCGCCGATGTCATCTGCGGTGTCGCCCGTGCAGTCCAGGGTGCCGTTCAGGAGCAGCTCGGCGAACACGTCCGCCCGCAACTGGGTGAGGGTGCGTGTTTCCTCAGGGCGTTGCTGTACGCGGACAATGTCGGTGAGCCGGTTATAAGCACCATGGGCTTGCGCGGCCGGCAGGTACGCGGTCAACCACGCCATCCCGTCCCGCCCGGGCTGCAAGTCCACGGCGCGATCCTCGACCGCGACCTGCTGGCGAACCTCGATGGTTTCGGGGTGCAGGCGCTCGCGGTGCACACGGGCTTTCCGGTCGAACTGCGCCACCGTCAACTTCGCCGCGAACGGCACCAGTGTTTCCTCAAAGGCGGCAACCGCCCCGGTGGGGATTGTGCGGGCGTGATCAACCAACGACCGCGTGTGCCTCCAGGTGATCGCCCCCGAACTGAGCGCCTCAAACGTATGAGGAAGGTCGGCAAGCAACATCTGGCTGTCAACCACGAGTGACTCCGCCGTGCGCTCCGGGATCCGCAACGCACACGCCAACTCCGTCACCACCGTGCGCCGGGCACGAACCGCAGCGTTCCAACCCCGATCGAAGTCCCGAGTCGAGTCATCCGCAGCTGACTCGATCAGCTCGGACCACTGCCTGGCCTGATCAACGAGTTCCGCCTTATGGGCGGCGATGGAGGCTTCCATCCGATCCAACTGCGCGATGCCGTCGATCAACCCACCGAGCGTGTCAGCCATCGACGCGTGCAGCGACATGCCGGTAGCGCCAATCGCGCTATCCGTCACCTCGGTCGCTGCCTCGAACTTCATGCTCCAAGACAACCACCCACCACCGACACTACATTCGAATATATGTTCTAGTGCCTCTGCTTGCGGGCAACTGTGTGGAAAACGCGCCCCGATCGCGGCGGCAGTGGCTAACGTTTTGTGAATGCGGACACTGCCTCCGATCGCGGGCCTCCTCCTCAGCGCGATGCTGCTGGCAGGATGCGTGCCCGTCGAGCCCACGGTCACGCCTGCTCCTGAGCCCAGCACCACCCCCGTCTTCGCCTCAGAAGAGGAGGCGCTCGCAGCGGCGGAGGAAGCGTATGCCGCTTATCAAGCCGCCGTGGACAATGCTCTCGCCACATATAACACCGATGCCCTTTCCGACATCGCGACCGGCGCCGCCCTAGAGGAGGCGCTCGAGTCAGTGGTGCTCTATCAGGAGGACGGGCGCAGAATTGTGGGGTCGTCCTCGATTAGTTCGGAGACGTTGGCTGACGCTGACTTGCACTCTGGAGATGTCCAGCTCTACGCATGCTTGGACATTTCCGAGACCCGAGTTTTCGATTCCGCTGGGACCGACATCACACCTCCTGGTCGAGCCAGTCGATTTCCGATGATTGTGGCGTTGATCTTGGGCGAGGAGCTATCGCACCTAGTCGTTAGTGAGGAGGAAGTCTGGGATGGCTCGGACTTCTGCTAGTTGGCAGCTATCGGGGCGCGTTTACCGGGGAGTCCTCCTAGCCCTAGTGATAGCGTTCGTCGTCGCTATCTTCCCGAGCTGGCCAGCAACGGCCGCGTCTTGCTCGCCGTCCGAACTGCGTGATGGAACCTGCAACGTCTCCGCCGGAATCGGCGACGGCGCAGTCAACCTGGAGGGCAACCAGACCACCCCAGGCGGCAACGGTGGCGCGGCAGGCGGCGGTGGCGCGGTTGTCGGTGCCCCTGGCAACTCGCCGGAGGACCCTGACGCCGAGTGCGACGCGATTCTCGGTGACCGGTGCTTCGTTGAGGGACCGGAGAAGATCCCCCCGGCCGAGGACCCCGCAGACCCCGTCACCCTCGCCGATATCGCGAGCTTCCGCCCCGCGCCCGGCGTAAACCGCATGGAACCTGACGGCTGGGTGGTGGTGGGGCTTGACGCCAACATCTACTCAACCGGGGGCATCCAGGTCGTTGAGGGCACTTTGCTCGGCCAGCCAGCCGCCGTGCGGTTCACGCCGGTGCGTTGGCACTGGAACTACGGCGACGGCACATCCGCGACCCGTGCCACGCCGGGCGCAACCTGGCAGGCCCAGGGTCTGCCCGAGTTTTCTCCCACCGCCACCAGCCACATCTACACGAGCGCCGGGACCTACTACATCGACCTCGACATCGACTTTGCGCCCGAGTACCGGTTCGCGGGCGGAGCATGGACCCGCGTGCCGGGCACCATCACCCTCCCGTCAAACCGTCTGGTGATCACGTCGGGCGACGCCAAAACCGTGCTCGTCGAGCGCGAATGCACGCTCAATCCGACCGGGCCTGGCTGCTAAGCCAGCCCATGGCCGACCTGCGGTCGGCTCACAGCGCGCCTAAATAAAACGTTCAGGTTCGGGGTGAATGCTTGCATCGCTTGGAAGGAGCACCCCATGACAGACGCCACCCAGAACCCCGACGCGGGTTCACCCGACAGCATCGAGTCACCTGAGCAGACGCCGACCGACGAGGCTCGACTCACCGCAGAAGCAGGCGCACCCGAGCAGGCGGCTCATACCCAAACCGCTCACACCCAGACCACTCCCACCCAGGCTGCCGACACTCAGGCTGCCCATACCGGGGACTCTTTCCGCCCGAGCAAACGCAGCGCCACCGTCGGCGTCGTCGCGGCCCTTGCGGTCGGCGCACTCATCGGAGGCGTGTCCGGCGCCGGCGTGACCCTCTGGGCCACCTCCACCACCGCGGGCACTGCCGTCGTCGGTAACAGCAGCCCCGCAACGATCACCGTGAACAACGTTGACGATGTCACCCAGATCACTGCGGTCGCAGCTGCCGCGTCACCCTCGGTGGTCACCATCAGCGTCGAATCCGACACCGGTGCGGGCACTGGCTCAGGGGTGGTGCTGAGCAAGGAGGGCTACATCCTCACCAACACCCACGTCGTGACCCTCGACGGCGCAACCGCCGCCCCCACGGTGAAGGTCACCACCAACGACGGTCGACTGCTCACCGCAACGGTCGTCGGGACCGACCCCATCTCCGACCTCGCCGTCATCAAGGTCGACCCAGACTCCGACCTCACCCCGATCGATTTCGCAGACTCTTCCGACCTGAACGTGGGCGACACTGCGATCGCCATCGGTGCGCCTCTCGGCCTCGCTGGCACCGTCACCAATGGCATCGTGAGTGCGCTCAACCGTTCCATCACGATCGCGTCCTCGGCGGCACCCGACGACACCGAAAGCGAAGCGCCCGACCAGGGTGACAGCGACGCCCCGTTTGACTTCTGGCGCGACACCGAAGGCCAGAGCGCGACGCCCAGTTCGTCGAGCACCATCTCGCTTGCCGTGATCCAGACGGATGCCGCGATCAACCCCGGTAACTCCGGAGGGGCGCTGCTGAACTCCGAGGGCGAGCTCATCGGCATCAACGTCGCCATCGCGACGGCGGGCGACTCCAGCACCTCCGGCAGCATCGGCGTTGGCTTCGCGATCCCGTCGAACTTCGCCAAGCGCATCGCCAACGAGATCATCGAGACCGGCACTGCCACCCACGGCCTGCTCGGTGCGTCGGTCGCCGACGTGGCCGACGATGACAGCCAGGCCGATGCGGGCGTGGTCGGCGCGAGCATCGTGGAACTGACCCAGGGCGGTGCAGCAGCCGCTGCCGGGCTCCAGGTCGGTGACATCGTGACCCAGATCAACGGGCTGCCCATCACCGGCAAGACCGACCTCACCGCGCAGGTGCGCGCGCTCGCCGCGGGTGCCGAAGCAACCATCACCTACGTGCGTGATGGCCGGGCGGCGCAGGTCGAGGTGACCCTCGGAGAGCTGAAGTAAGGTCCGGTTCGAAGCGGCGCGGAGCAGGACGCTCCGCGCCGCTTCGCGGTAGGCTCGACCGACCTACCAGCTCGACGCATTGGAACCCATGGCGACGCAAGCCCACACCTTCCCCGGTGTGTCGTACGTCATGCCCGTGCTCAACGAGGTTGAACATATCGGCGCAGCTGTCCGCAGCCTGATCTCCCAGGACTACGAGGGTCCTTTCGAGGTTGTGCTGGCTCTCGGCCCGAGCGTGGATGGCACGAACGATGTCATCGCGGACATGGCGCGGCACGATCCTCGCATCCGCAGCATCCCGAACGAGCTGGGTTCCACCCCGGGCGGGTTGAACGCCGCCATCCGGGCATCCGGTTACCCGATCGTGGTGCGGGTCGACGCGCACTCGGTGCTCCCGTCGCACTACACGCGTATTGCTGTGGCGACCCTCCTGGAAACCGGCGCCGATAACGTCGGCGGGATTATGAAAGCCGAGGGCACCACCCCGTTCGAGAAGGCCGTAGCCCACGCCTACGGCTCTCCGGAAGGGCTTGGCGGCACACAGCACCACGTCGGCGGTGCGGCCGGCCCCGCAGACACCGCATACCTTGGCGTGTTCCAGCGTCACCGTCTTGTCGAGGTTGGCCTGTTCGACGAAGACATCAAGCGCGGCCAGGACTGGGAGCTCAACCGGCGGCTGCGCCTGAGCGGCGGCACCGTGTGGTTCACCCCCGAGCTGACCGTGGTGTACCGGCCGCGATCGAGCCTGCGCAAACTGGTGCGCCAGTTCGTGGCCACCGGGATCTGGCGCGGTGAACTCGCCCGCCGGTTCGGTGCGGCCAACGGTCTTCGCTACTTCATCCCGCCGCTGGCTGTGCTGGGCACGTTCCTGGGCCTGCTGCTCGGGATGATCGGGCTGCTGTCGGGCGTCGGCTGGCTGACCGTCGCGTTCGTGGTGCCCGGCCTCTACGCGCTGCTCGTGGTGGGGGCATCCGTCATCGCCGCGCGGGAGGGAATCCGCACGGGCCTCTGGTATCTCGTAGTGTTGCCGTGCATCCATTTCGGGTGGGGGATCGGTTTCGTGCTCGGCTTCGTGAAGCTGACCCGCAACATCACAGCGCAAACGGGAAGATGAGGCAGTGACCATCGACAGCCACCCGGCGCAGCCCGCCTCCATCGCCCAGCTCCGTGACGTCACACAGCCGCCTTCGGTGCGTGAGCGCGCGAACGCCGAACACTGGACGGCGTCGCTGTACCTGCGCAACCTCTCGCCCTACCTGACCTGGCTGCTGCTGAAGACGAGCGTCTCGGCCAACGGTGTGACGGGCCTCATGATCCTCGTGGGATGGTCGACGGCCGCCGCCCTGCTCATCCCGGGTTTCGGGGGAGCGGCCCTCGCCCTGGTGCTCGGCCAACTGCAGATGCTCGTCGACTGCTGCGACGGTGAGGTCGCCCGCTGGCGCAATACCAGCTCGCCGGCAGGGGTGTTCCTCGACAAGGTCGGGCACTACTCGACGGAGGCGCTCATCCCGATCGCGCTCGGGCTGCGCGCCGCTGGTTGGCCGTTCCACGCCCCGGAGGATTACCTCTGGACGACCGTCGGCTTCGCCCTGGCGCTCGTCATCGTGCTCAACAAGGCCCTCAATGACATGGTGCACGTGGCCCGGGCCAATGCCGGTCTGAGCAAACTCAACGACCGCAAGGGTGAGGCGGAGCCGAGCCACCGGCTGGTGGCACGCTTGCGCCGCTTCGCCCGGTTCGTGCCGTTCCACCGGCTCTACCACTCCGTCGAACTCACGATCATCGCCTTCCTGACGGCGATCGCGAGCCTATTCCTGCCTGCGCTGGTTGCCGAGCGCACCGTGCTGCTGGTGCTGCTGCCTCTCGCGGTTCTCGCATTGGTGGGCCATTTCGTGGCCATCATGGCGTCGAAGCGAGTGCGCTCATAGCTGCGCCGAGCGTCGGTGTCGTCTCCCTCAGCCAGGGCAGGCGACCGGATGACCTGGCTCGCGGCCTCGCGAGCCTGGCGGCGCAAACCGGTGTCACCCTCGACATCATCGTGGTTGGCAACGACTGGGAACCCACGGGCTTACCCGCTGGCGTGAAGACGCTGCACCTTGCAGAGAACCTGGGGATCCCGGCGGGCCGTAATCGCGGGGTCGCCCACGTGGGCGGGGAGTACCTGTTCTTCCTCGACGATGATGCCAGCATCCCGTCTCCGACGTTCCTTCGCGACGCGATCGCAAAGATTGAGGCAGACCCCGGGATCGGCCTGCTGCAGCCGCGCGTGGTCGATCCGAGCGGGGTGGAGAACCCGCGTCGGTGGATCCCGCGCATCCGCAAAGGCGACCCCACGACCTCGGGCAACGTGTTCTCAGTGTGGGAGGGGGCAACCCTGCTGCCCAGGGCGGTCTTTGAGGCGACCGGCGGCTGGGCCGAGCCGTTCTTCTACGCCCACGAGGGCATCGAGCTGGCGTGGCGGGTCTGGGACACGGGCCACCGCGTGCACTACGCGGGTGACCTCGTCGCGAATCATCCCGCTATCGAACCGACGCGCCACTCCTATTACTACCGGCTCAACGCCCGCAACCGGGTATGGCTGGCCAAGCGCAACCTGCCGTGGGTGCTGGTGCCGGTGTATGTGGGCATGTGGACGGGCATCCAGGTCGTGCGGTGGTTTCGCCGACCGCGGGCGCTCGCCGCGTGGTTGGGGGGATGGGCCGAGGGTTGGCGGCGCAACCCCGGCGGTCGTCGCCGCATCAAGTGGGTAACGGTGTGGCGGATGACGCGGGCTGGCCGCCCCCCGCTGGTCTAATGGTGCCGGGAGGACCAGATATGCCGATAATGAGAGACATCCAGACCGCGAGGAAGCTGCTGCGCAACATCCTGTCGTCGCGCCGCACCCGGGCAGCCGTTGCCCGGCAGGTCGGCGACCACCCGATTCCCGCGGCAGGGACGGTCAAGATCGCGGTCTACTTCGCCGACTCGAGTGTGAACCTCTACCAGGTGCGGCAGTGGTACGCGCCTCTCGTCGAGCTCTCCAGCACCTGGCCCGTCGCGATCATCTCGCGCTCCTCGAAGGCCGTGCTCACCCTGTGGGACGAATCGCCCATTCCCGCCTATTACCTGCGCAGCGTTGCCGACCTCGAGCAGTTCGTCCATAGCCAGGACATCAGGATCGTCCTCTACGTCAACCAGAACACCCGCAACTTCCAGATGTTCCGGTACGGCCGCATGTGGCACGTTTTCATCAACCACGGTGAGAGCGACAAGATGTACATGACCACGAACCAGTTCAAGGCCTACGACTACAGCCTCGTTGCCGGCGACGCGGCGATCGAGCGGCTCCGGCACAAGCTATGGGACTTCGACATGAAGAAACGTGTCATCCCGATTGGACGCCCGCAGGCCGACCATCTCACCGGCGATCTCCCATACACACCGGATGGCCGCACGGTCGTGCTCTACGCACCCACCTGGGAGGGTGATCGCGCGTCCGCCGCCTATGGGTCGATCGCCTCGCACGGTGTTGCCCTCACGACCGCACTCCTGGCGTCGGGGCAACACCGCCTGGTGTACCGGCCGCACCCCCGCAGCGGTGTCACCGACCCCGAGTACCGGGCGGCGAACCAGGCGATTATTTCGGCGATCGCGCGCGCCAACGCGGCAGACCCGTCGGCCCAGCACATCTTCGATGACTCCCGCCAGCTGGGGTGGCAATTGTCGGCGGCGGATGTCGCGATCACCGACATCTCCGCGATGGTCTACGACCGTCTCGCCACAGGCAAGCCCCTCCTCGTGACCCGGCCGGTATCCCCGGCAGCCGAGATCGACGACGGCGGCTATCTCGGTGCGTGCGAGTGGCTCCGTGCGGAGGACGCTGCCGGTGTCCTGGCGGCCGTCGAGCGGGTCCAGGTGGATGAACAGGCCCAGGAGACACTGCGGTTCTGGGTGCAGCGCCACTTTGGTGACACCACCCCGGGCGAGGCGACGAGGCGCTTCCGCGCGGCAATCAGCACCCTGATGGCGCAGTGGGAGAAGCACGCCAAGATTCATGCGCGGGATGTCCCGCGCAGCGAAGGCGACCCGTTCGATGACGACGAGGACGTCGAGCTCACTCCGTAGGCTGCTGGTTCCCGGTTCCCAGGGCCTTACGCCCGTCCGCACGCATCGCGCGGGGCTTTCTGGGAGTTCTGGGTGCCTTCGGTTCTTTCGGCACTTTCACCACAGGTTCGAGCCAGCTCGGGAAGGTCGCCGGTGCTGGCCCGAAGCCCGCCCGGGCCGTGCGGACAATCTGCCGTCCCAGGATGTGGTTGCCGCTGCCACCGATAACCGCCCCGATGCCGAACGGCATCAGGCGGCCCACAACGTTGGTGCCCTGCGCGGCGGCGAAGCGTTTGAGGAAGGTCTTCTTGATGCGATCGGCGATGGGGCCCATGACGGAACGGGGCAGGCTCTTGGTGACCATCTCGCCCCAGAACGCCGACCGGGGCACCCCCTTACCGGACACCTGCCCGGCGAGCTGGGTGACGAGGTCTGCCCCGGCGCTGCCCAGCACCATGGTCATGACGAGCGCTCGAGCGCGATCGGGATCGTCGACGACGATGCCGTGCACCTCGGTGATCGACTGGGCGAACAGCGCACTCGCCTCGAGGAAGCCGGCCGTCTCGACGCCCGAGAGGGCGAGCGAGGTGCCGGTACCGATCGCGGGCACCGCCGCCGTGGCACCCACGAGCGCACCGCCCGTGGTCACCGCGGCGAGGTATCGCCGTTCGAGGGTGCGGATGATCTCCTCGGGGGAGGCGTTCGGTCGGCCGCGTCGGATTGACCTGATGTGGGCGAGCACCACGGGCCGCTGCACGGTCAGCACGCGGTCGATTCCCCTGACCACGAACGGGCTCGATACGGTGATCTCTTTAGCCCGGGCCATGGGCCAACCGTAGCGGACGACCGTGCGTCGGTTCTGGGGGTTCAGATTCCGTAGTCAGTGTTGTAGCGGTCGAGCACGTCGGCAATCGGGCCGTCGAGCACGAGGGTGCCCTTGTCGAGGTAAAGGCCGCGCGTGCAGAAGCGACGAAGGTCCTTCTCGCTGTGCGATACGAAGAACAGGGTGCGTCCGCCGGCCAGCAGCTCTTCGATGCGCTTGTAGCACTTCTCCCTGAAGCCCTTGTCGCCCACCGCGAGCACCTCGTCGACGAGGATCACGGGCTCTTCGAGGCGGGAGATGACGGAGAACGCGATGCGCACCTTCATCCCGCTCGAGAGGTGTTTGTACGGGGTGTCGATGAACTCGCGGATCTCGGCGAAGTCAATGATCTCGTCGAAGCGGGAGGTGATCTCGGCTCGTGACATCCCGTGCAGGCCCGCCGTCAGGTAGACGTTGTCGCGCACGGTGAGGTCGTCGACGAAGCCGCCCGTGATCTCGATGAGCGGCGCGACCCCGGCGCCCACCTCAACGCTGCCCTCGTCGGCCAGTATGACTTCGGCGACAAGCTTGAGCAGGGTCGACTTGCCCTGGCCGTTGCGCCCCACCACGCCGATCGCTTCGCCCGGCTGCACGTCAAAGCTAACGTGGCGCAGCGCCCAGAACTCCCCAGCCCTCGCCCGGCGGTTGCGCCCGGCGAACAGGTCTTTGAAGTTGCGGCGCGCACGGCGGTTGCGGCGAAACCGGATGCCCGCGTCCTGCACCCGGATGACCGGGGGCGCCGTTTCATCCACGGCCATCAGATCTCCTTCAGCACGGCGCGTTCGGTGCGCTTGAAGACCAGGATGCCCACGGCGAGGATGAGCAGGCTCATCCCGGCTCCGACACCCACCGCGAACCACTCCAGTTGGGCGGGGAAAAATGCCGCCCGGTACAGCGAGAAGATGCCGGACAGCGGGTTGAAGGCGGCGAGCAGGTGCAGGCCGAGCGGGGTGAGGTCGGTGATGCCGTAGATGATGGGGCTCGCGTAAAACAGGAAGCGGAGCGCGAGTTTTGTCGCGCGCTCCAGGTCGCGGAAGAACACCACGAGCGGGGCGACGATCAGGCCCACCCCGAGCGTGAGCACCGCCTGCATCACGATCGCCAGCAGGAAATACACGGCCTCCCAGTGCAGCACCGTTCCGGAGAAGATGGCGAACGCGGCAAGCACCGGGATGCTCGCGATGAACTCGATCCCCTTGGAGAGCACGATCCGCGCCACCCAGATCGTGCGGGGAATCTTCGTCGACCGAATGAGTTTGGCCTCGCGCAGGTAGGCGCGGGTCGCGTCGGAGACAGACCCGTTGAACCACATCCAGGGCAGCAGGGCGCACAGCAGGAAGACGATGTACGGCTGCTCGCCAATCTGGCCGTCGCGCCCAAACACCTGCGTGAATACGAACCAGTAGATGCCCGCCATCACCAGCGGGTCGAGGATCGACCAGAGATAACCGAGCGCGGAGGTCGAGTACCGCACCCTGAGGTCGCGGACGGTCAGCAGCCAGAGGGACTGCCGGTACCGGGAGAGCGCTGAGCGCGGGGGGCGCAGCACCTCGGTCGTGGACACGCGCTCAATAGTATGCGGATCGGGGGCACCCGGCCCGCAGCACGCTATACGAAGAGGTTCGCGCGTTCCAGGTCTTCGGCGAAGTCCACCTCAACCGCATACAGGTCGGAGATGTCGACGGGCTCGATGAGCAGGCCATCCTGTTCGATCGCCAGCTCGATGCCGCGCTCGAAGTAGTCCTGGTCGCCCACGCGGCGAAGCTGGCGCAGCAGCACGGCCTTGTCGTCGCGCGAGATGTAGTTGATGCCGACCGCTTCGCCGAGACCGCCAACAACCGTCTTGGAGAGCTCTTTGATGTAGCCCTCTGCGTTGGTCGTGTACTTGACCTCTTCGTCAGAGACCTTTGCGGTGTTGACCGAAACGAACGACTGGTCGCGGGCGACAAGGCGTGCGGCACGCTCAAGGGCAGCCGGGTCGAAGACGACATCGCCGTTCATCCACAGCACGCCGCCCGGCGCCGACGCCTGCAGGGCTCGCATGAGGCTCTTTGACGTGTTCGTCTGGTCGTACTGCTCGTTGTAGACGAAGGATGCCTCGGGGAAGGCCTCAATGATGTGCTCGAGCTTGTAACCGACGACGACCGTGACCTGGGCAGCTTTGCCGAAAGCCTGGCGGATGTTGTCGAACTGCTGGCCCATGATCGTGCGCCCGTCGGCGAGTTCGGTCAACGGCTTCGGGAGTGAGCGGCCGAGGCGGCTGCCCATCCCGGCGGCGAGGATAACGATCTGCGTGGTCACGATGGACTCCTAGGTGTGTGTGCTCCTCGGATGCCAGCAAAAGTTTGCCAAAAGTTCACCCGGGATTCTTGTGTGGGACACACCGTTGTGACCTCTGCCAGAGTAGCGGCAGGGCACTCGGAGCGGCCCGCGAAGAACACGGTTGTTGTACTTTTGTGATGCAAGCTCAAAGCCAAGTCTCGCACATTGGTAGGTTGGGACGGTGGAAAACGCCCCAGAATCCGGCCCGGCCAAGAAGCCGACCCCTCGGGCGAATGCTCGGCCCTCCGGCACCGCCCGCAAACCGCCACCCGTGCGCAAACCCGCAGCCCGCAAACCCGCCGCGAAACCCAAGCCGCCGGCCGCGAAGAAGCCCGTCGAGAACCCGGTGGTGGAGGCTCCGCAGGTCGATACACCGCCGGTGGAAGCCGTGCCCGTTGACGAGGAGGCGGTGGTTGCGCCCATCGTCGACGAGGTAGTGCTGTTGCCGGAAGTCGAGGTGGCTGCGGATGAGCCTGCGGCTGATGAGCCTGTTGACGAGGCTGGGGCGACGGGGGTCGCGCCCGAGGTGCTCGTGGTTGAGGAACTCGCGGCAGCCGAGCCCGAGGTGGCGGGTGCCGAGGCATCCGTACCCGCGGCGACGCTCGCCGTCTCTGAGGAGTTGTTCGCCCCCCGTGTGCAGGAGTCCGGTGTTGTCCTGGCCGTATCCCGACTCACCAAGCGCTTCGACGACAAGACTGCGGTTGACGGGATCGACCTGACCGTCCAGGCGGGCGCGTTCTACGGCATTGTCGGCCCCAACGGGGCGGGCAAAACCACCACGTTGTCGATGATTACAGGCTTGCTGCGGCCCGACTCCGGCACGATAACCGTGCACGGAGCGGATGTCTGGACTGACACTGTCACGGCCAAACGGAGCATGGGGGTGCTGCCCGACCGCCTGCGTCTCTTCGACCGGCTCACGGGTGCCCAACTGCTCTACTACGCCGGGGTGCTTCGCGGTCTCGACGGGGAGACGGCGCGCTCCCGGACGCACGACCTTGCCGCCGCCTTTGGCCTCGACGAGGCCCTCGGCAGGCTCGTCAGCGACTACTCCGCGGGCATGACGAAGAAGATCGCGCTCGCCGCAGCCATGATCCACTCCCCACGCCTGCTGGTGCTCGACGAGCCGTTCGAGTCGGTCGATCCGGTCTCCGCCGCCACCGTCACGGCGATTCTCAAGAAGTACGCCGCCGCAGGCGGCACCGTCGTGCTGTCCAGCCACAGCATGGATCTCGTGCAGCGCATCTGTGACAACGTGGCCGTCGTGGTGCGCGGGCGGATCCTCGCCGACGGCACGATGGACGAGGTCCGCGATGGCCGTACCCTCGAAGAGCGGTTCGTCGAGTTGGCGGGAAGCCGCACCGAAGCGGAAGGCCTCGAGTGGTTGCACAGCTTCTCCGACTGAGGCTCACACTCCTCGCCAACTCTTTTCGGCGCCGTCCGGCGCGGCTGTTCGGGATGATCCTCGCCCTCGCCTACCTGCTCGCCCTCGGCATAATGCTCACCGCCGCCCTGGCCGGGTTGGGGTCAACGACCCCGGGGATCGCCCGCTCTGTGCTGACGGTCGTGGGGTCGCTCGTCATCGGGGGCGCTGTGCTGTTGCCTTTCGTGTTCGGGATAGACGACCCGCTCGACCCTCGTCGATTCGCCCTGTTCGGCATGCGACCAGGGCGGCTCGCGCTCGACCTGGCGATTGCGGCGGCCGCGAGCCTCCCTGCACTCCTTGTGGCAACTCTTGCGATCGTGCAGGTAACGGTGTGGGCGCACCACGGCGCAACCTTCGTCGCCGTGGTCGCCGCGATTCTCATCGTGCCGACCTGCGTGCTCGCCGCCCGCGTGGCCACCGCCCTTGCGTCCTCGTTGTTCACCTCACACCGGTGGCGGGAGACCACGGGCATCCTGCTGCTCTCGGTGCTTGCCGTCGCGGCGCCGCTCGTGGCGTTTCTTGCCGTAGCCGACTGGCAGGGCTATGGCCTGCCGATGATCCGCCGACTGGGCGCCGCCCTCGCGTGGACCCCGCTGGGCGCGGCGTGGAGCGCACCCGGGGACGCGGCCCTCGGCCACCCCGAGACGGCGCTGGCGAAACTGGCTCTCTCATTCGGCGGCCTCCTGCTGCTCGCCCTGGCATGGCGTGTCCTGGTCGGCGCCCTGCTGGTGCGTCGACCGCGCGAGCGTGTCGTGCGGATGTCGTCGCGGCTGGGCTGGTTCGAGGCCTTGCCCGACAGTCCGCTCGGGGCCATCGCCGCCCGCAGTTTGAGCTACTGGGGGCGGGACGCCCGGTACCGGGTGGCGCTCGCGATCATCCCGGTCGTGCCCGTGTTCATGGTCGTTGCGCTGCTGGTCGCGGGGGTGCCCGGTGAGTTCGTCGCCTGGATCCCCGTCCCAGTGATGTGCCTGTTCCTCGGGTGGAACGTCCACAACGATGTCGCACACGACAGCACCGCGTTCTGGGCGCACGTTTCCGCCAGTACCCGGGGCTCGGATGACCGTTGGGGGCGCATCATCCCGCCGCTGTTCGTCGGTGTTCCGTTAGCGCTGGTGGGATCGGCGGTCACGGTGACAGTGACGGGTGCCGTGGAGACCCTGCCCGGTCTTCTCGGGTTGAGCCTGTGCGTGCTGTTCGTGTCGCTCGGTGTTTCCAGCTTCGTCTCCGCAGCCTTCCCGTACCCGGCGGTGCGACCGGGTGACAGCCCCTTCGCGCAGCCGCAGGCGATGGATAACTCGAGTTCGGGCATCCAATCGCTGTCATTGCTGGTGTCGATCGTGCTGTCGGCGCCGGTCGCGGCACTGCTGGTGTTGATGCCGGAGCTGCCCGACCTGCAGTACATCGCGCTCGGTGGCGGGCTCGCGCTGGGCCTGCCCGTGCTGTTGGGCGGCGTGTACTGGGGCGGACACATCGTCAACCGGCGGGCTCCCGAGCTGCTCGCATTCACCCTGCAGAACTAGAGCCCCCCGCGTAGAATCGCCTGATGGCTGATACTGACCACACGGGCGGTGGAACCGACACTCTCGACCGCGAGCTTGAAGAGCTGCTCAACCGCGAGCAGGTCGAGGAGGGTGACCACGAGCGGTTCTCGCACTACGCACCCAAGAACGCGATCATGGAATCCGCCCTCACCGGCAAGCCCGTGCGGGCGCTGTGCGGCAAGCTCTGGACTCCGTCGCGCGATCCCGAGAAGTTCCCGGTGTGCCCGACCTGCAAAGAGATTTACGAGAAACTCAAGTAGCGGTCACCCCGACTGCGCACGGATCGGCGCTGCGCGGGCCGGCAGAACCCGGAACTGCGCGCACTCGCGGCTTCAGGCGTAGACGGTGGCTCAGGCGTAAACGGTGCCTCAGGCGTAGACGGTGGGGATCGCGGGCTCGCCGCGACTGAGGCGGAACGCGTCCTCCGGCAGTTCGGCCTTCGCCGCGACGTGGTGCTCGCGGGCGAGCTGCGTGCCCGCGACGCCGGTATAGCGGCCGTCGGCGACCCCGCCGGTCATGAGCGGCACGAGCAGGCTGCGGTCGCCGGATGCCCCCGCCGGGGCATCCCCCACGTAAATGGTCTCCGTGGTTGCGGTCCCCGCGCGCAAGGACCGCACCGGGTGCTTGCGACCCCCCACGGTGGCCTTCGCGGCGGACCGCTTGGCAACGCTCACCCAGTCGCCGCGGGCATCCCGGTGGGCGACGAGCTTGTAGACCATGCCGGAGGCGGGCTG
This sequence comes from Rhodoglobus sp., assembly GCA_044340535.1. Lineage (GTDB taxonomy): Bacteria > Actinomycetota > Actinomycetes > Actinomycetales > Microbacteriaceae > Rhodoglobus. The sequence goes on along the minus strand of JBIITJ010000017.1, from coordinate 19,430 downwards.
GCCTGAGCCGGTGACGACGGAGGTGCCGACGCCGAACGAGTCGACCGGGGCGGCGCGCAGGGCCGCGATGGTGTATTCGTCGAGGTCGTTGGTGACGGTGATCCGGGTGTTCGTGGCGCCGAGTGAGTCGAGCTGGGCGCGCACCGCGGCGACTTGCACGGGCAGGTCGCCCGAGTCGATGCGTACGGCCCCGAGCGAGGGCCCGGCAACCTCGACGGCGAGGGCGACACCGGTTTCGATGTCGTAGGTGTCGACGAGCAGGGTCGTGGACGGACCGAGCGCGGTGACCTGGGCGCGGAAGGCCTCCTCTTCGCTGTCGTGCAGGAGCGTGAAGGAGTGCGCGGCCGTGCCCATGGTAGGGATGCCCCAGCTGCGACCGGCCTCGAGGTTGGAGGTGGCCCCGAACCCGGCGATGTATGCGGCCCGGGCGGCGGCGACAGCGGAGCGCTCACCGGTGCGGCGCGAGCCCATCTCGGCGAGCGGCCGTCCTGAGGCCGCCGACACCATGCGGGCGGCGGCGGAGGCAACCGCGGAGTCGTAGTTGAGCACGCTCAGCACGAGGGTTTCGAGCAGCACAGCCTCGGCGAAGGTGCCGTCGACAACCAGGATGGGGGAGCCGGGGAAGTAGAGCTCCCCTTCGCGGTAGCCGGTGATCGAGCCACTGAACCGGTAGTTCGCGAGCCAGTCGAGGGTGGCGGGACGCACGACGGCGTTCTCGCTGAGGTAGGAGAGTTCGGCATCCCCGAACCGGAACTGCTCGACCAGCTCGAGCAGCCGCCCGGTCCCCGCGACCACCCCGTAGCGCCGGGTGTCGGCCAGCCGGCGCGCAAAGACCTCGAAGACGCACTCGCGCTCGTGGGTGCCGCTGCCGATCGCCGCGTCGACCATGGTCAGCTCGTAGCGGTCGGTCAGGAGGGCGGTGCTGGGCAGCGCTGAAGTCATGGATCGAGGCTAGCGGGTACGCTTTCGGAGTGAACAGCGCGCCGATCGGAGTCTTCGACAGCGGGGTCGGTGGCCTCACCGTGGCCCGGGCGATCATCGACCAGTTGCCGCGCGAGTCGATCCTGTACGTGGGCGACACGTTGCACTCGCCCTACGGCCCGAAGCCGATCGCCGAGGTGCGCGGCTATGCGCTCGCAGTCATGGACGACCTCGTCGCCCAAGGCGTCAAGGCGCTCGTGATCGCCTGCAACACCGCGTCGGCGGCCATGCTGCGGGATGCCCGTGAGCGGTTCACCGACGGCTACGGCATTCCCGTGGTCGAGGTGATCCAGCCCGCGGTCCGCGCGGCCGTGCGACACACCCGCAACAACCGGGTGGGCGTGATCGGCACCGTCGGCACGATCAAGTCGAAGGCCTACGAGGATGCGTTCGCCGCGGCATCCCACATCGAGTTGTTCACGCAGGCCTGCCCGCGGTTCGTCGAGTTCGTGGAGGCTGGAGTGACGAGCGGCGCCGAACTGTTCGCCGTTGCCGAGGAGTACCTCGCGCCACTCAAGGCAGCAGGCGTCGACACCCTCGTGCTCGGCTGCACCCACTACCCCCTGATGTCGGCCGCGATCCAGTACGTGATGGGCGACGCGGTAACGCTCGTCTCGAGCGCGGAGGAGACCGCGTACGACGTGTACCGGATGCTCGTCGCCCACGACCTCGAACGGCACGAGAGCGCACCCCCCAGCCACGAGTTTGAGGCGACCGCGGACACCGCAGCCTTCAAGAAACTCGCGGCACGATTCATCCCCGAGGTGCTCCGCGTCGAGACGTTCGAGACCGGGGCCGTCCCTATCCAGAGAGAAGCACGATGACCCGTCATGACGGCCGCGAGGCCAACCAACTGCGCGAGATCACGATCGAGCGCGGGTGGAGCGACCAGGCGGAGGGCAGCGCGCTCATCTCGTTCGGGCGCACCAAGGTGCTGTGCACCGCCTCATTCACGAACGGCGTGCCGCGCTGGCTGACCGGCAAGGGCAAGGGCTGGGTGACGGCGGAGTACGCCATGCTGCCGCGCTCCACCAACGACCGCAACGACCGCGAGTCGGTAAAAGGCAAGATCGGCGGGCGCACTCACGAGATCTCCCGCCTGATCGGACGTTCGTTGCGCGCAGTGATCGACACGAAGGCACTCGGTGAGAACACGATCGTCATCGACTGCGATGTGCTCCAGGCCGACGGTGGAACCCGCACCGCCGCGATCACGGGGGCCTACGTCGCCCTCGCCGACGCGGTCGAGTGGGGCCGCGCCAAGGGTTTCATCGGCAAGAACGCGAAGGCGATCATCGACAGTGTCGCTGCCGTGTCGGTGGGCATCATCGACGGCGAGCCGATGCTCGACCTGGCCTACGTCGAGGATGTCAGGGCCGAGACCGACATGAACGTCGTGGTCACCGGTCGCGGGCTTTTCGTCGAGGTGCAGGGCACCGCCGAGGGTGCGCCGTTCGATCGCCGCGAGCTCGACTCGCTGCTCGATCTGGCGCTCGCCGGCGGCGTGGACCTGACGAAACTGCAAGTGGAGGCGCTCGCCCGATGAAGCTCGTACTCGCCACCCACAACGCGCACAAGGTCGAGGAACTACGGAAGATCCTCGGGGAGTCCCTCGACGGCATCGAGCTTGTCGGCTACGAGGGCCCAGAGCCAGTTGAAGATGGCGAGACCTTCGAAGAGAACGCCCTGATCAAGGCGCGCGCCGCGTCGGCGTTCACGGGGCTTCCCGCGATTGCGGATGACTCGGGCATCGTCGTCGACGCGCTGGGCGGAGCCCCGGGCATCCATTCTGCTCGTTATGCCGGCAGTCGAGTTGATACCGACAACCTCGAGCTTCTGCTCGCGAATCTCGGCGACAATCCCAACCGCGCCGCGCATTTCGCGTGTGCCGCGGCGCTCGTTGTGCCGCCGCCCGTCGGCTCGGTGGGGCCGGATGGCCCCCAGGACGAAGCGGTCGCGAGTGAATGGGTGGAGCTCGGCATCTGGCACGGCTCGATCCTGTACGAGCCGGCCGGGCCCAACGGCTTCGGCTACGACCCGATCTTCAAGCCAGCCGGGCTCTCGGTGAGCTCGGCAGAACTGCGGCCCGACGAGAAAAACGCGATCAGCCACCGGGCGCTCGCGTTCCAGGCGCTCATGCCGATCGTGCGGCGCGAACTGCTCTAGAAGCCGAGCTCGCGCAGCGAGTCGCGAAGGGCCCGCGCCGAACTGTGCAGCATTTGCTCCTCGTCGGCCGAGAACGGCACGTCGATCACGCGTGACACTCCCTGGCCGTCGACGACGCTCGGCACCGACAGGGCCACCCCGTCGATGCCGTGGTAGCCGTCGAGCACGGTGCTGACGGGGAGGATCGCGCCTTCATCCCGCAGCACGGCCTCGACAATGCGGGCACCCGAGAGACCGATCGCGTAGTTGGTGGCGCCCTTGCCTGCGATCACCTTGTAAGCGGCACCCTTGACATCGGTGGCGATGGTGTCGAGTTCGTGCGCGGTCAGCGGGTCACCCGTCGCCGGCTGCCATTCCAGGATCGGTACCGGGCCGATGCTCGCCTGCGACCACAGCGGAAACTCCGAGTCACCGTGCTCGCCGACGATCATGGCGTGGACGCTGCTCGGTGAGACTCCCGCGCGCCGGGCGAGCAGCCAACGCAGCCGGGAGGAGTCGAGCACGGTGCCCGAGGCGAAGACCCGGGATGCCGGCAGCCCGCTGATCTTCTGCGCGGCGACCGCGAGCACATCGCAGGGGTTGGTCACGAGCATGAACACGGCGTCGGGTGCGCGTTCGACAAGCTTCGGCATCAGGTCTTTCAGGATGCCGACGTTGATCGCTGCGAGGTCGAGCCGGGACTGGCCCGGGTGCTGCTTGGCGCCCGCGGTGATCACGACCATGTCTGCCCCGGTGATGACGTCAAGATCGTCGCCACCGGTCACGACGGAAGCGCCCGTGAACTGGGTACCGTGCGCGAGGTCGAGCACTTCCGCCTCGACGCGGGCGCTGTCGATGTCGTACAGGATGACCTCGCGAGCCGATTGGCGGATGAGGGAGGCATAGGCCAGCGATGAGCCGACCGCCCCCGCCCCGATGATGGCCACGGTGGAATTCTTGATAACGCTCATGGGGACAGGCTGCCCGATATCGTCGCTCGCGCCAACCAGCCGCTAAAGTTTCGGTGTGCCGAAACTTTTGGTTCCCCATGCTCCCGGTCGCACGCGGGCAACCCTGCTGGCGCTTGGGCCGGCCTTCGTGGCGGCCATCGCCTACGTCGACCCCGGCAATGTCGCCGCCAACCTCACGGCCGGCGCGCGCTACGGCTACCTGCTGCTCTGGGTGCTCATCGTCGCCAACGCCATCGCCGTGCTCGTGCAGTACCAGTCGGCGAAGCTCGGGATCGTCACGGGCCAGAGCCTGCCCGAACTGCTCGGTGACCGGCTGCGCACCGGCCCCCGGCGCGTCTACTGGGTCCAGGCTGAGCTGGTTGCCGCCGCCACCGATGTCGCCGAGGTGCTGGGCGGAGCCATCGCCCTGCACCTGCTGTTCGGTGTGCCGCTGTTGGCCGGCGGTGTGATCATCGGCATCGCCTCGATGCTGCTGCTCGCCATCCAATCCCGCGGCGGCCAACGACCGTTCGAGGCGGTCATCGTCACCCTGCTCGGCGTCATCGTCGTGGGATTCATGGCTGGCCTGTTCTTCAGCGGCCTCGACCCGGCCGAGGCCGTCGCGGGCATCGTGCCGCGGTTCGAGGGCACCGACTCTGTCCTGCTCGCCACGAGCATGCTCGGGGCCACGGTCATGCCGCACGCGATCTACCTGCACTCCGCCCTTGCCCGCGACCGCCACGGCTCATCGCACGACGAGAGCCGCATCAGCGCGCTGCTGCGCGCGACCCGCTGGGATGTCGGCGGGGCACTGTTCGTCGCTGGTGCCGTAAACATCTCGATGCTGCTGCTTGCCGCCTCCGCGCTGCGGGGCCTCGACGGCACGGACACCATCGAGGGTGCGCACGCCGCGGTCGTCGACACCCTGGGCCCGACGATCGGTGTGATCTTCGCGGTGGGCCTGCTCGCGAGCGGCCTGGCTTCGACGAGCGTCGGCACCTACGCGGGCTCGGCGATCATGGGTGGCCTGCTGAAGGTGCGGGTGCCGCTGGTGCTGCGGCGGGTGATCACGATGATCCCGGCCCTCGTGGTGCTCGCCATCGGGTTCGACCCCACGAGGGCGTTGGTTCTCAGCCAGGTGGTGCTGAGCTTCGGCATCCCGTTCGCGCTCGTGCCGCTGGTCTGGTTTGCCAGCTCCCGCGCCCTCATGGGGCGGTTCGTGAACGCGCCCTGGCTCCGCGTGGCGGGCTGGGGTTCGGCGGCACTCATCAGCGTGCTCAATGTGCTGCTCATCGTGCTCGTGGTGACGGGCGGCTGAGATGGCCGTCACACCTACCGCGGTTGAGGACTACGTCAAGGTCATCTACGCCCACACCGAGTGGCAGCCGGTGCCCATCACGACGGGGGCGCTCGCGGCGCGGTTGGGGCTCGCCGCGTCATCCGTCACCGAGATGGTCAAGAAGCTCGTCGCCCAGGGCCTCGCCGTGCACGAGCCCTACGGGGCGATCGAACTGACCCGGGATGGCACGGCGCTCGCCCTGCGGATGCTCCGGCGCCACCGGCTCGTCGAAACCTGGCTCGTGCACCACATGGGGTACGGGTGGGACGAGGTGCACGACGAGGCGGAAATCCTCGAGCACGCCGTGAGCGACCGGCTGCTGGATGCGTTGGACGAGCAGCTGGGGCATCCCGCCGCAGACCCGCACGGTGACCCGATTCCGGCCGCCGACGGCACGGTACTGCGCCCGGATGCGGTGCTGCTGGCCGACGCACCCCGCGGTGGCGTGGTGGTGCGCATCAGCGACCGCGACCCCGTGCTGCTGCGGCACCTTGAGGCCGAAGGCGTTGTCGTGGGTGCCCGTGTCGTGCCAGGCTCGCTCGCCGCCGACGCCCTCGCTTCGATCTGGGTGGCCACGCCGTAGGGTTGCATGGTGCCAGACATCGACCCAGCCCTGCCCATCGAACAGCGGATCGCCGCTGCCGTCGCCGACCTCGGTGAAGCCGGCGTCGTGACGCGTGCACTCGCGCTCATCGCCGGCCAGAACGCGGGGGAGGAGTTTCTCCTCACGGTTGGCGGCGAGCACGCGCAGGGCATCCTCGACGGTGCCCCGGTGCTCTACTGGCCAGAACTGTGGGGCATGCGCGCGCTGCTCTACGTGTGGAACGACACCGCCGTCATCGCGGTGACCGCCGGGCTGCAGAACCAGGCCTGGCGGGTGCGCGAGATGGCGACGCGAGTCGCGGCCGCCCGGGGGCTCGACGTGGTGCCGGTGCTCGGCGAGCTGCTGACGGATGACGTGGCGCGCGTCCGTGCTGCCGCCGCACGGGCGCTGGGAGCGCTCGGCGACGACATCCAGGTCATCACGCCGCTACTGAAGGACCCCGAGCTGGACGTGCGGCGAGGCGCCCAGCAGGGCATAGACGCGATCAGGGCACGCCAGAAGAGTTAGTCGCCCAGGTTCTGGTCGAACTTCTTCTCGTCGAGCACGAGCTTCTCGGCTTCAGCGTCGCTCAGTGCCTGGGCGTTGCGCTTGCGGGCTTTCATTGAGGACTGGATGTAGTGGAAGACGGTCGGGATGACCGCGATCGCCACAGCCCCCAGCAGGATCACGTCGATGTACTCGGTGACGAAGGCAGCCACCGGCGGGATGTAGCCGAGCACGAAGCCCGCGAAGGTGAGCCCGGCGCCCCAGATGAGAGCACCGATCGCGTTGTACAGCGAGTACTTCTTGTAGTTCATGTGGCCGACGCCCGCGGCGACGGGCGCGAAGGTGCGCACGATCGGCACGAACCGGGCCACGATCACCGCGAGTCCGCCGAAACGCTCGAAGAAGCCGTTGGTCCGCTTGACGTTCTCGACGCTGAACAGGCCGCTCTCTTTGCGTTCGAAGATGCGCGGGCCCACCTTGTGGCCGATCAGGTACCCCACTTCGCCGCCCAGGAACGCCGCGAAGGCGATCGCGAGGCACACCCAGTAGATCGGGATGTTGATGCCGGTGCCGTCCTCCGTCATGGTGCCGGCGAACGTGAGCAGTCCGGTGATGACGAGGAGCGTGTCGCCCGGCAACAGGAACCCGACCAGCAGTCCCGTTTCCGCGAACACGATGAACGTGATGCCCAGCAGGGCGAACGCGCCGAAGCCGTCGATGAGGTTCGCGGGATCCAACCAGGGGATCAGGGCGGCAGGTACCAAGGGGATTCTCCAGTCGTCGGTTGCCAGTCGGCCAATCGGCGGCAGTCAGGGCGTGTGTCACAGGGTACTAGGTCACACCCGCTGGGAGGCTGCGAGTCGGGGTTCAGCCGCGTGACCCCGGCCACTCGACGCGGATCGCCCGGATCGCGTCATCCAGCCCCAGCCCCTCCAGCGCCGCAATGTAGTGCCTCGCCGCCTCCCGCGCTGCCGGGGGGAGCGGTTCGACCTGGCGGACTCGTGTACCCGATCGGCTCGACTCGATGAGGCCGTTGGCCTCGAGTTCGGAGTACGCTCGCGCCACCGTGCCAGCGGCAAGCTTCAGGTCGCCCGCCAGCTGCCGCACTGACGCCACCCGCTCTCCGGGCGCCAGGTTGCCGGAGAGGATCTGGTCGGCGAGCTGCTGGCGGATCTGCTCGTAGGGCGGAGTCGGGTCGCTCTCGTCGATCGTGATCACGGGGCCGCCGCCACGGCTGGTTCTGCCACGTGCACCGTGAACGGCGGCTTGACCGCGTCGATAACCGCGAGCACGACGAGGGCAAGGCCGCCCACGAGCACCGCGAGGCCGGTGAACAACTCGCCCATGCCGAGCGTCGTAAACGGTTCGATCTCGGAGTAGGCGCCGTCGTGCCACTGGCCCGCGGCCGACATGAGGCTGGTCCCTCCCGCGAATAGCAGCACGCCGAGGTAGGCAGCAAACGTGCCCGCGGTGAGTTTCATGATGACGCGGCTGGTGACGATCCGCATGACCCTGTCGACCTCGCGCAGGGCGGGCTCGGTCGGGCGGGCGGATGCCGCGACTCGCGCCAGCGCGACGTAAGCGGCGACCGCCACCGCAATGGCCAGCGCCGCGACCGGCAGGCCGTAGAACCAGCCCGGGTAGGGGCCGGCCGTGCTGGCGTAGTCGCCGCTCTCGACGTGGACCGCACGGTACAGCCCATCCTCCTGCGGCCACGAGGTGAGGCCGAGTACGACGATAGCGGCGAGCAGGAGGGCGCCGGTTGCGGCCGGGAGTGCCCAGGACCACGCCGGCGCAAAAGTCCAGGCCCGGCGGGCCGTGAGCTCAGCGCTTCGTTTCGCGTTTGCTTCGGGAACTAGGACGCGGGGGAGCGCGGCGATCACTGCAAGGCAGGCGAGGCTCGCGATGCCCGGCGCGAGCAGCGGCACCAGGCCGTAGCTGGCCGGTGCCGCATCGCTCAGGGCGACGGCCACTCCCCCCAGGGCGCCGGCGGCGAGTGCGGCAAGCGCGATCCTTCGGACAAACCCCCGGCGAGCGTGCCGAGCGCTGTCGACGAGCTCACCCGGCACGGTGATGCGCCTGAATGCCTCGGTGGATCGACCTTTCGCGATGGCTAGCCACGCGAGCGCGACGGCGCCAGCGAGAACCACGAGCGGGATGATCATTGCAGCCTCCTGTATCAAGTGATTGACACAGTAGCGTGTATCAATCAATTAGTACAGTGACCCTGCAATCCAGTGCGGAAGGCGGGACTTGAACCCGCACGCTCGAAAGCACAGGAACCTAAATCCTGCGTGTCTGCCAATTTCACCACTCCCGCTGGCTGGACGATTCTACCGGCGAGCTGGGTGCACGGGACCAAAGTCCCTAGGTGGAACTGAGGGTACCCTTACGTTCGGAGTAAAGGGGTGTAATTTACTAGAGGGTTCTCACGCACCCGCCACAACGAACAAGGAGAGCGACATCACCGTTCACGAGCTCCAGCCCACCCTTCTTGCCTTGACCGGCGAGCAGGCCGAGACGATTCGTGCGGCGGCCCTGGCCATCACCGCCGATGCCAACACCGAGCCTGACGCGTTCAACCGCCAGGCACTCGCCGCATCCTTCGAGGTTCCGGCAGAGATTCGTGCGGCGATTCTCAACTTCTCCGATGTTGGCTCCGACACGGGCATCCTCGTGGTCCGTGGCCTGATCGTCGACGACGACCTCGTGGACACCCCCCTCGACAACTCGGGCGGCATCGGTGCCAAGACGGTGTTCGCCAAGCAGATGGCGGTGCTCGCTCAGCTGCTCGGCACCATGGTCGCCTACGAGGCCGAGGGCAACGGGCACCTCATCCAGGACATGGTGCCGAACCCGAAGCTCGCGACCACGCAGCAGTCCCAGGGCTCCAAGGTAGAGCTTGAGGCGCACACCGAGCAGTGCTTCAGCGACTACAAGCCGGACTACGTGATTCTCGGCGCGCTGCGCGGGGATCCCGATGCCTTCACCTACGCGTTCAGCGGTCGCAAGATCATCAGCCACTTCACCCCCGACGAGATCGCCAAGCTGCGACAGCCGCTGTGGGCGACGATGATCGACGACTCCTTCCGGCCGTACATCCCGAATCCTGAGGCGGTGCGCGGCCCGTACCCGATCATCACGGGGCCCGAGGACGACCCGTACGTGCTCATCGACCAGGACCTCATGCACGGCATCACCGCCGAAGCGCAGCAGCTGCTCAACAAGGTTGTCGAGGTGTACATCGCCAACCGCGACGCACACAACCTGCAGGCGGGCGACCTGCTGATGCTCGACAACCTGCGCGCCATGCACGGCCGCTCGATGTACTCGCCGCGCTTTGACGGCAAAGACCGGTTCATCGCCCGCGGCTTCGTCGTGCGCGACCTCCGTCGCCTCTGGCCCCAGCTGCTCGGCGACCGCCGCACCGTGGCGGCCGTCCACAGCTAGACCCGTCACACGAAGGGCGTCGACCTCAGGGTCGGCGCCCTTCGTGGTCGCACCCCCGTGTTAACCGATCTCAAGGAGTTTCAGGTGCGCGGAGCCGGTCTCGGGGGGATCTGGGGGTCTCGCGCCGGAGATCTCCTTGAGATCGGTTAACACCGGACCTGTGGACAACCTCGCACGGGGTGCGTGAGGCCTGCGCAGAATGGCGACATGTCCAACGCCCTCGCCCAGATCGCGGACCAGGTGCGGGAACGGGTGCGACGCGACGGCGTCGACCTCGGCACCGACGGTGACCTCGCCGCGCGCTACGTGCGTGACGAGGTGCGCCGGTACAGCGAGCGGGCGCTCGGCGGCTCCGTGCCACTGCTGCCCGACGAGACGCTCGCGGCCAAGCAGATCGTGGCGACGCTCACCGGCTTTGGGCCACTGCAGCCCTACTTCGACGATGCCGAGGTTGAGGAAATCTGGATCAACGCACCGGATGCGGTCTTTGTCGCCCGCGACGGGGTGGCGGAGCTCACGGGCATCCAGCTCACCGACACCGACGTACGCGACCTGGTCGAGCGCATGCTGCAGTCTTCCGGTCGCCGGGTCGACTTGAGTTCGCCGTTCGTGGACGCCTCCCTGCCGGACGGCTCGCGGCTGCACGTCGTCATCCCCGACATCACGCGGCGCCACTGGGCGGTCAATGTGCGCAAGTTCAGCCAGCGCATCCGTGACCTGCAGCGGCTCGTCGCCCTCGGGAGCATGCCGCAGCAGGCGGCCGAGTTCCTGCGGATGTGCGTGTTGTCGGGGCAGAACATCCTGGTCAGCGGTGCCACCCAGTCCGGCAAGACCACGATGCTCAACGCGCTGCTGGCGGCAACCCGGCCCACCGAGCGGGTGATCACGGTCGAGGAGACCTTCGAGCTCGCGGTCGGCACCCGCGACACGATCGCCATGCAGTGCCGCCAGCCGAGCCTCGAGGGCACCGGCGAGATTAGCCTTCGCCGCCTCATCAAAGAGGCGCTGCGCATGCGCCCCGACCGGCTCGTGGTGGGGGAGGTGCGCGAAGCCGAGTCACTCGACCTGCTCATCGCGCTCAACAGTGGGCTGCCCGGCATGTCGAGCATCCACGCCAACAGTGCACGGGATGCCCTCATCAAGCTGTCAACCCTGCCGCTGCTTGCCGGACGCAACATCGACTCCTCGTTTGTGGTGCCGACGGTCGCGGGCTGCATCGATGTGGTCGTGCACTGCGAGCTGGACCGCACGGGCAGGCGCCGGGTCGTCGAAATCGTTGCACCCAGCGGCCAGGTCACGGCGGGCGTGATCGAGGCGAGCCCCATCTTCGTCACGGGCCGTGGCGGCCTCGAGCCGACCGGCAGCTACCCGAGCCGCACCGGCAAGTTTGTGGCCGCGGGCCTCGACCCGGCAACGGTGCTCGGCCGATGAGCGCGATCCTGGGCGCGATGCTCGGCGCGGGCCTGCTGCTGGTGGCCTCGGTGTTCCTCTGGCCGCGACGCCAGCTCGGGATGTCCCGGCGAACGCTGCCCGGAGGTCGCCTTCGCGAGCGACTCGTGCAGGCGGGGCTGGAGCGGGTCAGCCCCGCCACGGTGCTCGCGGTGTCGTCGCTGCTGGGGGTCGCGGTCGCCGCCGTTGTGTTCGCGCTCGTTCCGGTGGTGGTGATTGCCGTTGCGGCAGGAGCGGTTGCGGCGCTCACTCCGGCGCTCGTCGTCAGCTGGCGGGCGCGGGTCAACCGCCGTGCGACCCGGGTGGTCTGGCCCGACGTCGTGGACCAGCTGGTGTCGGCGGTGCGGGCGGGCCTGGCCCTGCCGGACAGCGTGATGACGCTCGCCAACTCCGGCCCACAGGTGACCCGGGCCCCGTTCGCCCAGTTCGCGGCCGACTATCGGGTCAACGGGAACTTTGCGACCAGCCTCGATGCGCTCAAGGCGAGGCTGGCCGATCCGGTGGCCGACCGCATCCTCGAAACCCTGCGCATGTCGCGGGAGGTAGGCGGCAGCGAGCTGACAACGGTGCTGCGCAACCTCAGCGCTTACCTGCGCCAGGAGGCAGCGATCCGCTCGGAGGTCGAGGCCCGCCAGTCGTGGGTGATGAACGCGGCGCGGCTGGGTGTCGCGGCGCCCTGGATCGTACTGCTCATGCTCGCCACCCGGCCCGAAGCCGCCGCGGCGTACAACTCACCGGCCGGGGGAGTGCTGATCGTCGGAGGGCTGGCGGTCTCGGTCGTGGCGTATCGCCTGATGGTGGGGCTCGGACGCCTCCCCGAAGAACAGCGGTGGTTCGCATGAGCCCGAACATCTCCTGGGCCGTAGTTCTGGGCATCACCCTGGGCTTCGGGCTGTGGTCGGCCGTGAGCGTCGCCCCGCGCATGAGTCGTCCGAGACTCGCGCGTCGGGTGGCGCCTTACCTGGCGGATGTCTCGCCCGCCGCCCGCGAGAGCATGAGTCCCGCGGCTCCCGGGCCGCTGCCCGTGGTCGCGGTAATGCTCGAGCCCGTATCATCCCGGGCTCGCGCGCTCCTCGGCAGCGTGCTCGGCGGCCCCGACCTGGTCGCCCGGCGACTGCGGCAGGCGGGGTCGGCGATGTCGGTCGAACGCTTCAGGTCGGAGCAGTTGCTGTGGGGGCTCGTGGCCGGAGTCGTCGGTGTTGCGGCTGCGGTCGCGATCGGCCGGACAAACCCGCTGCCGGTCGTCGTGCAGGTGGTCGTGGTCGTGCTGTTCGCGGCGGTGGGCGTGGTCGCGCGGGACTACGTGCTGCAGCGGGCGGCGCGCCGTCGCCTTGCGAGGCTCGCGAGCGAGCTGCCGGTGGTGCTCGAGTTCCTGACACTGAGCCTGTCGGCGGGGGAGGGCATCCTCGATGCCATGCGGCGCATCTCCCGGGTCAGCTCCGGCGAGCTTGCCGCTGAGCTCGCGACCGTGGTGGGCGCCGTCAACACCGGCCTACCGTTCTCCGACACCCTCACCGCGCTCGCCCGCGACCTCGAGCTAGCCGCGTTCACCCGCCTTGTCGACCAGGTCGTCGGCGCGCTGGAGCGCGGCACCCCGATCGCCGAAGTGCTGCGAGCGCAGGCGCAGGATGCCCGTGACGACGCCAAACGCGACCTCCTCGAGCTGGCGGGCAAGAAGGAAGTCGCGATGTTGGTCCCGCTCGTGTTCCTCATTCTCCCGGTCACGGTCGCCTTTGCGATCTTCCCGGGCATCCTCGTGCTGCAGATGGGGTTCTAATACCTAACACTACCTAGTACATAGCGCAGCTAGGTATAGTGGTGGCGTGAACATCGATAAGGATCTCGTCGCCGCCATGGCAACGCCGCTGGTGCTTGCCATCCTCGTGGAGGGTGAGAGCTACGGCTACGCCATCCTGAAACGCGTGCGCGAGCTGTCATCGGGCGACCTGGAATGGACCGACGGCATGCTCTACCCGCTGCTGCACCGCCTCGAGCGTCTCGGCTACGTCGGCGCCAGTTGGGGACTCTCCGACGAGGGGCGCCGACGCAAGTACTACGCCATCACCGCCGCGGGCACCGCAGCACTGGAAGAACAGCGTCGGCAGTGGGCCGCCGCAACCCGCACGCTCGGCGGCGTGTGGAAACTGAAGGAGGCCTGACATGGAAACACCCGGCATGGAGACATCCGAGTTGCACACCCTGGACTCCCGGATCGCCCACTGGCGGTCCGTGGTCGGCCGCGGGGCCGCCGTCGAGGCCGACGACCTCGACGAACTCGAGAGCCACCTGCGCGAGCAGGCCGCCGAACTGGTCGCTGCCGGCCTCGATGAGGAGGAAGCGTTCCTGATCGCGGTCAAACGGCTCGGACAAGTGGATGCCCTCACCGCCGAGTTCGCCCGCGAGCACAGCGACCGCCTCTGGAAGCAGTTGGTCCTCGCACCGGAGGAAACGGGGGATCGACGCCGCGGCGTTATCCCTCTCGTTGCCTTCGCCCTCACGGCGGCGATCCTGATCCAGCTCGGCCGCTTCGGTGCGGAGTTGTCGGCCGACACGGGCAGTGCCTCGTGGTTCCTTCGTGATCTGGGGCTGTTCGTGTTGCCGGTGCTCATCGGGTATCTCGTGTACCTGCGGCGCGTTCCGTTGCGGCCAGCGTTGGTGCTTGCGGGCTTAGTGGTGGCGCTGGCGGTGGTCGTGACGGTGTTCCCCTTTACGGATGACGCTGCCACGGGCATCCTCGTCGGCATCCACCTGCCCGTGGTGCTGTGGTTCCTCGTCGGGCTCGCCTATGTCGGTCCTGACTGGCGCTCGCCTGCGCGACGCATGGACTTCATCCGTTTCAGCGGCGAGTGGGCCATCTATCTCGTGCTCATCGTCCTCGGCGGCGGCGTGCTGTACGGGCTGACCAGCCTGATCGTGGACCCGATTGCGCCGCAACTGAACGAGCAGCTTCCGCTGTGGCTGCTTCCGTCGGGCGGGGCGGCGGCGGTCGTCGTCGCAGCCTGGCTCGTCGAAGCCAAGAAGAGCGTCATCGAGAACATCGCTCCCGTGTTGACCGCGATCTTCACGCCGCTGTTCGCCGTCATGCTCGTCGTGGCCTCGATCGGCTACGTCGCGCTCGGCGTCGGCCGGGAGTTCGACCGCGACCTCATGACGGTCTTCGACGTGCTGTTGCTGGTCGTGCTGGGACTCGTGCTCTACGGCCTCTCGGCACGCGTCGAGAGCAGGTCCTCGCGGGTCATGGACGTCATTCGCCTGGCGGCCGTGCTCGCCGCCCTGCTGCTCGACATCCTCGTGCTCAGTTCAATGCTCGCGCGTGTTGGCGAGCTGGGGCTCACCCCTAACCGGGCGGTCGCGCTCGGCCTGAACATACTGCTGGTGGTCAACCTGCTCGGGGCCGCGGTGCTGGCAGTCCGTGCGCTCGCCGGTCGGGTACCCGCCTCGCACCTCGAACGGTGGCAGACAGGCTACCTGCCCGTCTTCGCGGGCTGGACGCTTGCCGTCGTGGTGATCGCGCCCGTGGTCTTCGGCTTCGCCTGAGCGCCTGTGGATAACCCCTGACCGTGCATCCCGTCGGGGGTCACCATGGTGGACATGAGACGACTTCGTGCAATCCACCGCGATGACCGCGGCGACGTGCCCGGTTGGGTGCTCATCACCCTCATGACGGCAGGGCTGGTCATCATCATCTGGGGCCTCGCGGGCCCCGCGCTCTCGAGCGTTTTCGAGCAGGCGATCGAGCGCGTCACCGGGTTCTAGTGCTCAACTACCTGCGTCGGGACGACGGCTCGGCTCCCGCCGAGTTCGTGATGGTCGCGGCCCTGCTGACCGTGCTGACGCTCGGGGTGATCCAGTTGGGCCTGGCGCTGTTCATCCGCAACACCGTCGTTGACGCGGCGGCCGAAGGCGCACGGTTCGGGGCGCTCGCCGACAACTCACTGCCCGACGGGGTGGCCCGAGCGACCGATCTGATCACGACAGCCCTGGGTCCGAGCTACGCGCGGGATGTCACCGCGAGCACCGGCAGCTACCTGGGCCACCCGGCGGTTATCGTCACCGTGCGTGCACCGCTGCCGCTGATCGGGCTTGTCGGCATCGAAGAGGGGCTGGAGGTGTCGGGCCATGCCCCCGTCGAAACGCTGGACTGACCACCGCTGGGCTGACGATGAAGGCTCCGCGTCGCTCGAGTTCGTGACGATCGGGATGATCCTGCTCCTGCCCCTCGTCTACCTGGTCCTGGCGGTCGCGTCGATCCAGGCAGGAGCGCTCGCGGCCGAGGGCGCCGCCCGCCAGGCGGCCCGCGTATTCGTGCAGGCAGACACGGAGCGGGAGGCGCGCGAAGCGGCTGACCGGGCGGTGCGATTCGCGCTCGCCGACCACGGTGTCACCGATGATGCCGTGGAGGTCGCCATCAGTTGCGCCGCCAGCCCCTGCCTGACCCGGCGTGCCTTCGTCACTGTCACGATCGACCTGGTGGTTCCGCTGCCCCTGGTGCCGCCGGTGATTGTGGGTGACTTCCCGCTCGCGGTTCCGCTGGAATCAACAGCGACCCAGCAGGTCTCCCGGTTTTGGGGTGCGGGATGACCCGGCTCGCGCCCCGCGACGACGAGGGCTCAACCCTCCCGCTGACGATCTTCTACGGGTTCCTCTCACTCGTCCTCGTGCTGCTCGTCGTGGCGGCAACCTCGCTCTACCTCGAGCGCAAGCGCCTGTTCACCCTGGCCGACGGCGCGGCCCTCGTCGGCGCGGAGTCGTTCTCCCTCGCGGATGTGCGATCAACGGCGGCAGGCTTCCGCCCCGAACTACGCAGCCCCGAGGTGGCCGCGGCCGTCGAGGGGTACCTCGCAAGCGCGCCGCACGACGGGTTCACGGCGCTCGCCGTGGAGCGGGCGGAAACCGTTGATGGGCGCAGCGCCACCGTCGCACTCTCGGCATACTGGCGCCCGCCGGTCGTGAGTCTCCTGGTGCCCGAAGGCTTCCGCATCGAAGTGACGGCGGTCGCGCGCTCGGTCTTCAGCTGAGCGCTACTCCTTGCCGTTGCCCACGAACAGCGAGACGGTGCCGAGCCCGATCATCATCACGCCCCCGGTGGTTCCGAGGCCAGCCAGGCGTCGCGGCGACTTGCCGAACCACTCCCGTGCCGCACCGGCAACCAGTGACCACACGCTGTCGGTCAGCAGGGCGACTACCACGAAGATCGCCCCGAGCAGGCTCATCTGCAGCGGGATGCTGCCGGTGGCGTGATCGACGAACTGGGGGAGTACTGCGATGAAAAACACGATCGACTTGGGGTTGCTGACGCCCACGATGAAAGCCTGCAGCAGCACCCGCCAGGCGGGAATTCGCGCGGCCGGGCCGACCTGGCTGGCGGCGCGATCGTGGCGATGGCGGATCGCCTGCACGCCGAGGTAGATCAGGTAGGCCGCGCCGGCCACCTTCACGATCGTGAAAACGACGATCGACTGTGCGATCAGGATGCCCACGCCGAACGACACCGCGAGCACCGTGACGAGCGCTCCCAGCGCATTGCCCAGCACGCTCAGCAACCCGCCGCGGCGGCCGAGCGACAGTGAACGGCCAATCACGAACAGCACGCTCGGGCCGGGCAGCAGGGCGAACGGCACGGCGACGGCGAGAAAGGCGAGAAGGTTGCCCGCGGGGATCATGCCGCCACGTTAGCGCAGGCGCCCGGCTAACGCAGGTGGGGGGAGTACCGCGGCAGGTACCGCGCGATGACCCCGGCCCCGAGCATCCCGAGTACGCCGAGCACCCCGGCGGCGACGGACAGCGAGGCGACGGCGGTGAGCCCCGCTATCAACAGCGGTGCCCCCGCCCCGCCGAGGTTGCCGGTGAAGCGCCAGGCCCCGAGGAAGGGAGCGGGGTTCTTGGGGTCGGCGAGGTCGGCGCCGAGGGTCATCAGGATTCCGCTGCCGACGCCGTTGGCCAGCGACAGGAACATCGCCACGCCGATGAACCAGCTGACATTGCTGTCGAGGTCATGGGTGAGCGCCAGCACCAGGTGCCCGGCACCGAGCCCGATCATCGAGGGCAGGGCGCTCCACAGGCGCCCGAAGCGGTCCATGATCTGGCCGCTCGTGTAGAACAACGCGAAGTCGACGGCACCCGCGATGCCGATGATCACGGCGGTGTTGGCGTCGCTCACCCCGATGCTGACCGCCCACAGCGGCAGGATCACCTGCCGGCTCGCCCGCAACGCACCGATGAGCGCCGCCCCGACTCCTAGCCGCGACAGCACCGCGCGACTGTTGTAGATAGTGCGGAACAGACCGGCGGACTCCTGCTCGACCAGCGCCTCGCCCTCGCGCATCACCCGCCCGCCGAGCCGCACGGTGCGCACCGTGCCGAAACTTGTGGTGGGGTCGGGGAGCGTGATGAGGATGACCGCTGCCGCGAGGCACATCACGATGTGGATCCAGAACGCCGAACTCGCGGAGCCGGTCAGGTGGATGGCGCCGGCGGTGAGGAACGGGCCGACGAAGAAACCGAGCCGGAAGATGCCGCCCAGGGTCGACAGCGCCCGCGCCCGGTAGGCGATGGGCACGAAGCTCGTCATGAAAGCGTGGCGGGCCAGCGCGAAGATTGCCGTCGCGAGGCCGACGAGCAGCACCCCGAAGGCGAGGGCGACCGGGTTAGGGGCGATCACGCAGATCACCAGGCCCACGATGGAGAGGGCGGCGGCCCCAACCATCGCGGGGCGCTCGCCGATGCGCGCGATCAACCAGCCGCTGGGGATGTTGCCGAACAGCTCGCCGAGGGTCAGCACCGCCGCCACGAGGCCGGCGATGGCAAGACTCGCGCCGAGGTTGTCCGCGGCGATGGGGATGACGGGGATGATTGCACCCTCGCCAATCGAGAACAGCAGCGTGGGCAGCAGTGCCGGGAGTGCGATCGACCGCCAGCGGAAGGGCGGTTCGGTCGACATCTCTTCGATGCTACTCCCGCGCGCTCGTTGTGGTTTCGACGGGCCTTCGAGTGCCTTAGCGACCGCACGGTAGTCTTGGACCGACATGGACGAGCTCGATTTTTCGGAAGACATCGCCGCCCTTCGCTCGACCTTCGCGGACATCCGCTCGGTTGTGGGCGTTGAGCGTCTCGAGGCGGAGATCGCCGAACTCAGCGAGCAGGCCGGTGCCCCCGACCTCTGGGATGACACCGATAAAGCCCAGAAGGTCACGAGCGCGCTGAGCCACCGCCAGGCCGAGCTCGCGAAGATCACGAGCATCGCGAGTCGGCTCGACGACCTCGAGATCATGGTTGAGCTGGCCAACGAGGAGCAGGATGCCTCGGCCGCCGCCGACGCCCGAACCGAGCTCACGAGCATCCAGAAGCTGCTGGGCGAACTCGAAGTGCAGACCCTGCTGAATGGTGAATGGGATGCCCACCCGGCCGTCATCACGATCCGAGCGGGCGCGGGTGGCGTCGACGCCGCGGATTTCGCGGAGATGCTGCAGCGCATGTATTTGCGCTGGGCAGAACAGCACAAGTACCCCACGACCGTGATGGACACGAGCTACGCGGAGGAGGCGGGCATCAAGTCCACGACCTTCGAGATCGACGCGCCCTACGCGTTCGGCACGCTCAGCGTGGAGGCGGGAACGCATCGCTTGGTGCGGATGAGCCCGTTCAACTCGGCGGGCAAACGGCAGACCAGTTTCGCGGCGGTCGAGGTGATCCCGCTCATCGAGGAGGCCGGGGCCATCGAGGTGCCGGAGAGCGACATCCGGGTCGACGTGTTCCGGTCGAGCGGCCCCGGTGGCCAGTCGGTCAACACCACCGACTCCGCCGTGCGCCTGACCCACCTCCCGACCGGGCTCGTGGTGTCGATGCAGAACGAGAAGAGCCAGATCCAGAACCGCGCCGCCGCCATGCGCGTGCTGCAGTCGCGGCTGTTGATCATGCAGCGCGAGCAGGAGGCCGCCGCCAAGAAAGAACTTGCTGGGGTGATCACCGCCAGTTGGGGTGACCAGATGCGCTCCTACGTGCTCGCGCCGTACCAGATGGTCAAAGA